>JANYFY010000019.1 GCA_025359565.1 Gammaproteobacteria bacterium
CCGCGAGCGATATTGCGTTGGCGCTAAATCGCGCCACGGATGAATTTGGTTGGCCCGCCTTGACGCTCGATCAGGTACGAAATTCCATTGGTCGCGGCGCGCCTTTGCTCGTCGATCGTACCGCAACACTGCAAGGTCGCAACTTTGATGCGGCAATTCATAGCGCAATCACTGAGCGGTTTTTCCATCATTATGCAAGTCTCGAGGAATCCGGGGAATGTACCGCCAAACCTTACCCTGGAGCTGCCGAAGTGCTAAAGAAATTGCACGGTATTGGTCTACGAATTGCCGTGGTCACCAATAAACAACAGCGTTTTGCCGCCGCGCTAGTAAAGTTGAAGGGCTTGAGCGCTTGGATTGACGAGGTTGTGGGTGGCGATAGCTGCGCACGACGCAAACCCGATCCGCTCCCGCTAGTGTTCGCTTGCCAACTGCTGGGTGTTCAACCGCGAGAATCAATTATGGTGGGTGACTCGGTCAACGACGTTCAAGCGGCGCGTGCCGCCGGCATTCCGATCATCTGTGTACCCCACGGATATAACGAGGGTCAGGATCCTAGAACACTACAATGCGACGTATTAATTGAGCAACTAACTGAACTACCGCGTTTGTTATCCGTCGCATAATTGGCTCCTCGTTTACAAGGGAATTCCAGGGTTAGTCGGGACCGACTGGCGGCAACCATTCGCTAATACGGGGCAAAACGGCCTCGCGAACCGCTGAAAATGCCACGATGTGCTCAAGAATATGCTGTACGTAACTGCGGGTCTCACTATAAGGAATATTTTCGATCCATATATCCGCATCCATTTTGTGATGGGGTAGCCAGCGCGCAACCGCTGCGGGACCCGCATTGTAGGCCGCAAGTCCTAAGGCTAAATGCTCATGATGGCGATCCAGCAGTTCACGCAAATAAGCCGCCCCTAATTTTAAGTTGCTATCAGGATCCGTCAAAGCATCGTTACTGGGAACAGCCAGATGCCAGCGTCGCGCGACGTTTTTGGCAGTGCCAGGCAATATTTGCATGAGCCCGCGCGCGTTCGCGCGTGACACGACGTCTTTACGAAACAGACTCTCCTGTCGCATAACGGCATATATCCAATCGCCCGACAGACCCGTCAATTGGCTCGCTTCTAGAACCGCCGTTGCATAGGGTCGCGGATAACGTAAGCGCACGTCATCCCATTCACCGGCTTGGGCGAGGGTCGCGATACCCTCGGCATACCATCCCCAGTTCATCGCAATCTTTGCGGCTTGGACCTTTACCTCGGCGGTAGCGCCGGTAAGCGCCACCGCCCATTCAAGCGCCGCTTCATCTATTAGGTCGCAATCAAAAAGTGCGTGCGCGCGCAATAGACCGGGAGCGGCCAGCAATGTGGCTTGTCGCACTAAATCATTCGGTGAAGGACGTAGATTTATTTGGTAGCGTTGGTGAAGCTGATCGGCGGCGAGATAGCCATAGTAATCACGTAAGTTCGCAAGCTCGCTAAATAACACCTTTGCCGCCTCGGGACTAGTGACCGCTATAGCGCGTGCGCGCCAATAACGCCAACGCGCAAGTCCCGCCTTCGCCTCGGGCATGGCATCGATCCAGGCACGCGCCTGAACGAAATCGCCCGCCCATAGTGCAGCGCGTACGCGCGACTCCTGCACTGGGTCGTCGACCGCTTCTGGCGGAATCAACGCGAAGCTCGCCACTGAGTCAGGATGACGAATTGACGCCTCCCCAAGCGCCAAGGCGCGCTGTAATCGCCCGGCTAAACCCCCGGTCATGTCAGGCCGAGCGTGTAACTGCGGCAGTAGCCCCGCAGCACCTTCAGCATCGATATGCGATAGCCGGGTAAATCCCGCCTCCAACGCAGCCGGCTCAACAAGCTCACTATGAGAAATAATTTGCACCAAGGTCGCTTTGGGACTCTCCAGTAAATTCACCCATAGCAGTAGGGGTGCGGCTTGGGCGGTGGGAACGTCGAGTAAAAATTCCCTGGCTAAACGCGGATTGTTAGCAACGAGCGCCGCACGAGTCCTACTCTCGGCCAAACCAGAATTCAAGTGGCCTTGCTCTCGCGCCCAGGCAAAGGGCAACGCGCACTCCTCCGGCCATCGTTGTGGCTGAATCCAACGTTCAATGATCGAGGCGGGCAAGGTCGCGGTATCACCCGTGGCTAACCGACCTTTGAGTCGCGCACAGACTAAGCGTGGATCCGTTACGTCCGTGCTACGAGCTAAAAACCAATCCCAACGACCCCGTTCCGCAAGACTCAGGAGCCATTCATGTTGTAGTGGGCGTGCAAGTGGCTGATCTACATGCACGACCAGAAAATGATCGACCGTCGCGTCGAGTTCTACACTGGGTTTAACTTGCAGGTCACGACGCAGGCGCGCCGCCACCAAATAATCATACAAAACATAGGATTTGAGCGTTGGAGAATCCGCCAGCCCCGGAAGGCCCGCAGATGCCGGCGAACGCGCTAATTCGTGATGAATGTGCTGCCACGCTGCCAGAAATTCTCGCACCTCGAGGGGATCGTTACGTATGCTAGGTCCCGCGGCAAATGCCGGTGCCTGTATGACGAACGCCGCTATGCAAACCAAAATGAGCGAATAGACCGCCGCACGGCCAATAAAAGGTCTGAGCATGGGGGCTATATTAGCGGCTGAGCGACCAATATACTCCGCAGTTCTTTTTTCCAGGGTAAGTTATGTGGTTTAAGAATTTAATTTTTTATCGATTACCCACCGATTGGGCCCTCCGGCCAACGGAATTCGAGGCTCAACTCGCGGAACGCAGGCTACAACCCTGCGGACCGTTCGACCTTACCAGTCGCGGTTGGATGCCGGTCACTCAGGGGGGACGATTGCTGCACACGGTGAATCAGCAACATATGATCGCGCTGGGTGAGAACCAGAAATTGCTGCCCGGATCAATTATTCGCCAAGTTGCCCAGGAACGCGCTGAAGTGCAAGCTCAAGACCAAGGTTTTCCGGTAGGTCGAAAACAGATGCGGGACTTACGTCTTAAGGTGGCTGACGAGCTGCGTGCCAAAGCGCTTACGCGGCGACGGGTCACACGTGCCTGGATCGATCAATTAGCCGGATGGTTGGTAATAGACGCCGCCACGATTCCACGCGCCGAAGCGGTGATCGATACGTTGCGAGTGACTCTCGGCAGTTTTGCGCCCGTTTTAATAGAAACCGAGCGATCGCCTCATTCACTGATGGCCTCTTGGCTCCTGCGAGGGAGAACGGATTCGCGTTTCACTATTGATGATGATCTTGAATTACAAAGCGCTGATAAGTCTAAAACAGTTATACGCTACACGCGCCACCCGCTGAATGGACCCGAAATTCAAGCGCATCTTAAAGGCGGCAAATATCCCACTCGACTGGGACTGACTTGGAGTGACCGTGTATCTTTTGCTCTTACCGATAAGATGATTATTAAGAAATTGGAGTTTCTGGAAGTGGCAGAACCCAATAGCGCCGAAGAACTCGAGCCCGCGGAAAAATTCGATGTTGATTTTATAATAATGACAGCAGAACTTGCGAATCTATTGAAAGATTTGGCCCATGCACTTTCTCCTGCGAGTCACGCGCTCCCAACTACTCGCGCGTCTTCTGTAAAGCTGGCTGCAGCGTGAGCAGCCATAAGCGGCGTTAAGCCAAATGGCTACTGAACGACTCAATACCAAGGCCGCTGGCATAGTCGGTCTCGCCGTCATGTGCAGTCGTTTGCTCGGATTGATACGTGAACAACTATTTGCAGCCCTATTCGGAGGCGGTGCGGCGATGGACGCCTTCATTGCCGCTTTTAGGATTCCAAACCTATTACGCGACCTATTCGCGGAGGGTGCCTTATCAACCGCATTTGTTACCACTTTTAGTAAAACGAGCGCACGCGAAGGTGAGGCGGCGGCATGGACTCTAGCTAATAAAATTGCGACATTAACGTCGGTAATACTTGGAATCTTATGCATCGCGGGAATGGTTTTCGCAAGAGAGCTAGTGGCCACCTTAGCGCCGGGTTTTCCAGCGGCAAAAGCCGCTCTTACCGTGCAGCTCACGCGCATCATGTTTCCGTTTATTTTATTGGTATCGCTCGCGGCACTGGTCATGGGGATGCTCAATGCCAGAAATGTATTTGGTATGCCCGCTATGGCATCGAGCTTCTTCAATATCGGATCTATTGTTGGCGGTGTGACCTTGGGTTACTGGATCGACCCGCATTTTGGACCACGCGCACTGATTGGTTTGGCATTCGCGACTGTGTTCGGCGGCGCATTACAACTGGCGGTGCAGCTCCCGTCTGTGGCACGCCTTGGCTATCGTTTTCGACCCGATTTTCATTGGCGAGATCCTGGCGTTAAAGCCATATTGTTGCTTATGGGACCCGCTGTCATTGCCGCGAGCACCACGCAAGTTAACGTTCTGATTAACTCGATTTTTGCATCTACGCTGGGTGATGGACCTATTTTCTGGCTCGCGATTGCGTTTCGACTGATGCAATTACCATTGGGATTATTTGGCGTAGCGTTAGGTACAGTAACCTTACCGCTGCTAGCGCGTTTGAGTGCAAGCTTGCAGATGGACGCATTTCGTACCGAGCTTGCGTACGCCATACGACTGGGTTTTTTACTCACCATTCCCTCCACTGTTGGGCTCATGCTGCTCGCCGAGCCCATTATTTCGGTGCTTTATCAACACGGTAAATTTAATGCGTACCAAGCCGCACAGGCCGCTGCTGCCTTACGTTTTTATGCCATTGGTCTAGCCGGCTACGCGGCACTCAAAGTTTTGGTAAACGCTTTCTACGCCGTCGATAAACGCAAGACCCCAATGCTTGTCAGCTTCATCGCAGTGGCACTTAATCTGCTATTGAACTGGATATTCACGTTTCAGTTAGGCTGGGGCCATCGCGGATTGGCGTTTTCCACCGGCTGTATTGCAACGGTCAATTTTCTAATGCTTTATTTGCTAATGCGTAAGCACTTAGGAGGCCTCGAATCACGACGTATGCTAGTAATGGTGGGAAAAGTTACTGTTGCGGCATTGAGTTTAGCAGCGATTTGCGCCGTATCCTCGCATTGGTTGCTCGCCGACTGGCGGACTCAAGGATTTCTAATTAAACTCGGGATATTACTCGGCACTATCGCTATCGGCGGCTTATGCTTTGCGGCGAGTGCCTCAGCCCTGCACATCGAAGAAATGCACGCAGTTGTCAACAGCATAAGGCGCAAGATCCGCCGCTAGTCGGTTTTACGCGTCCCTTTTTTGCGAGCCAACACCGCATGAGTCCGGATGTGAATGTCGTTACGCATTTTGTCGCGATGTGCTCTAAGTTTACCTAATAATTTCTTACCCGAACTTTCATGTTTATCTTCCAATGCGGAACCATGCCGATAGATCCAAACTCGCGCCGGTGGCAAGTTCAACCAGACGGGAGGCGAAGCTTCTGCGGATATACCCTGTGATAAAAAATGTCGCGAACCTAAAGGAATTGGCGAATTCATTCCGTAGGTAAATTGCACGAAGCAGCCGTCGGCTCTCATTAGCTCGAATGCTTGATCAATCAAATTGAGCCGCTGACGAGGCGAGCGATTAAGCAGCGGGAGGCTTGAGACCACCGCCGCCGCCTCAACGTCCAACACACCCGCAAGAGTGTGCGACAAATCATACGCATCCCCCTGCACCACTTGGCAACGCGGAAATCGACGCTGTAGCAACCGGCAAAACGCCACGTCATACTCTACAAGTATCAATCGGTCCGGCGCCACACCGCGTTGCAACAGCGCCTGCGTTACAGGTCCTGTGCCAGGCCCTAACTCGACAATAGGGCCTGCAATTAAAGGATCTACATACCGCGCCATCATGCGCGCCAGAAAACGTCCCGAAGGAGATACCGCACCCGTGCGCAACGGATTTTCAAACCAAGTTTTAAAGAATCGTGCCTCATCCGGCAGCAGTTCATCTATGTAAGGTCGCTTAAGCAGCCGATTGCCGTTAGCGGTTGGTTTGTGTTTTACACTCACAACGAGTGGCCTCGCTGCCTTCGTGCCTCGAACAGTGCCACTCCCGTCGCCACCGACACATTCAGCGATGTAGTCCAACCTGCCATCGGAATTCGCACTATGAAATCACATCGCTCGCGCGTCAAGCGCCGCATTCCGTCGCCCTCCGCACCCAATACCAATGCCAAAGGTCTTTTGAGATCTGTCGCATGTAGAGTTTGCTCGGTTTCCCCCGCTAAGCCTACCACCCAAATACCGCGAGTTTTTAAACCCTCCAAAGTGCGCGCTAAATTGGTCACACTCGCCACAGGGACCAGCTCAGCTGCACCCGCCGCAACTTTACGCACCACGGCATCGACAGCAGCAGCTCGATCTTTTGGAATAACGACCGCGTGGACACCCGCCGCCTCCGCAGTCCTTAAACACGCCCCCAAATTGTGCGGATCGGTAACGCCATCAAGCACCAACAACAAAGGATCACCTTCTATGCGTTCAAGCGCTGCCATTAGATCATTTTCATCCCATGTGGCGAGCGGGCGAAACGCCGCTACTGCACCTTGATGCGCCGCCGAACCCGCAAGTTTTCCCAGCGCTTCAACACTGACAAACTGGGGACGAACTCCCGCTTCTTCCGCCCGCGACTTCAAGTCGCGCATACGCTCATCATTACGCGGCTCGGCCAGCCATAACTCCAATAAGCGCTCTGGAGCGCGGTCAACCACCGCACTAATAGCATGCCAGCCATAAACCAAGGTACGCTTACGACCTGGCACGTCCACGCTCAGCTTTGCCTTTCGACCGTGCTGGACGAGCGGAAGAGCCGCGACGCGGTGCCCGCACCGTCCCATGAGTAGCAGAGGATTCGGCATCAAGAAGCTCAAAATCAATCTGGCGCTGTGCCAAGTCAACACGACTGAGGCGTACCCGCACCCCATCACCCATTTGCCAACGTCGACCAGTGCGTTGACCGACCAGACCCATTCCACCCGACTCTAATTCCCAGTAATCCCCTGGAATTGCCGAGATATGCACCAAGCCGTCAATGGGCATTTCCTTTAATTGTACAAACAAGCCAAATTCCAGCGCGCTAGAAATAGTCGCATCAAAACTTTCCCCTACTCGCGGCAACAAATACAAACATTTCAGATAACTCATGACATCGCGGGCTGCATCATCTGCACGCCGCTCGCGTTGCGAGCTTTCTTGACCCAACGCTTGCAATTCGGTCGTGCTGTAGCGATGGCCCGATGTTGATTGAGCCAACACCGCAGCTTTCAGAGCACGATGCACCAATAAATCTGGATAGCGCCGAATCGGCGAGGTAAAGTGAGCGTACTCTTCAAGCGCTAATCCAAAATGACCTATATTGGTTTGTTGGTACACAGCCTGCGCCAGCGAACGAATAACCAGACTCTCTAATAAAAGGCCGTCCGGCCGCGCACTTAAGCGTTCGACTAACTGGCGGAATTCACGCGGCGTTGGCTTCTCAGAAAATATCGCCCCTACTTGCAAGGCACTCATCACTTTCTGTAATTCGGTCACCCGTTTATCTTCGGGTTGGCCATGGACTCGGTACAGGCTTCCCGCCTTCGCCAACCGCAACGCCACCGCTGCTTCGACATTCGCCGCAATCATACATTCCTCGATTAGGCGATG
Source organism: Gammaproteobacteria bacterium (assembly GCA_025359565.1). Taxonomy (GTDB): domain Bacteria; phylum Pseudomonadota; class Gammaproteobacteria; order Steroidobacterales; family Steroidobacteraceae; genus Bog-1198. The sequence goes on from JANYFY010000019.1 coordinate 7,665, forward strand.
CGCATCGTTGCGAGTAACGGTATAAAAGCCCTCAATAGTGCCATTTTCGCCGATTCGTGCCTTATTCTCCCCGCCCCTGAAATCTAACGCGCCCCGCGCGTCGCGTGCGATTTTGAGTGCCTTATAAACCGCATATAACATTTGCAGCGAATTGCGCACAGCCGGGGTCAACACAGGTACTGCAGCAGCATCATCTGGCTGCTCTAAATAGGCCCACGCCTGATTGTAAGTTAAGCGCGCATGCGAGCAAATCACCGCTTCATAGAAACGCGATCGACTCAACTTACCCGCCTTGCTAACCCGCATATCGCATACAAAGGCCAGACGATCAACCCGTGGCATGAGCGAGCATAAATTATTCGACAGCTGTTCGGGCAACATCGGTAACACTCGATCCGGAAAGTACACCGAAGTCGCACGTGCCCTTGCTTCCATATCTAAAGGACTGGCATAGCGAACATAGTGACTGACATCGGCAATGGCTACGACCAACCGCCAGCCACCCCCGCGTTGCGCTTCTGCATAGACCGCGTCATCAAAATCCTTAGCATCCTCGCCGTCAATGGTCACTAAGGGTAAATCGCGTAAGTCCTCACGATACGCATAGTCGCTATTACTCACGCTATTGCCGTACTGTTTAGCTTGGGCAATCACCTCGGGCGGAAACGCCTCTGGCAAATCGTGACGCAAAATTGCAAAGCGCGCCGCAAGATCGGAAGCGCGCATCTGCTTTAGTACCTCGATTATTCGGCCCTGCGCAGGCTTTTCACCGGAAGGGCGCTTGAGAATTTCAACCACCACCGAATCACCCGATTCCGCACCGTGACGATCACGCGACGCCACCTCCACTGAGTACCAATGACCTGGATCTTCAGGCTCCACTCGGCCACTTCTAGCTCCTTGCCATACGCCGCCGATCCTTGCGGGTGAACTCTCAATACGTCGCAGCAATCGGCTTAGGCGTCTCCCCCGGTCATTAACACCCACGGCCCGCACTTCCACCCGATCATTATGCATAAGCGTCGCCGCATCAGCGCGAGCAAGTAGCAGAGGTGTTGAACCATCATCAGGCATCACCAACACTTCACCGCTGGCACGACCCCGCACGCGGCCAGCGATGCGCTCAGCAATCCCTGCAACAGCAAAACCTTTAGCCCCTTCAATTGCCTGGCCCTCTCTGACCATAGCAGCCAATCGTTTACGTAAGGCATCTCGCTGCGCGTCGGTTCCCAACCCTAGGCGCTTGGCGAGTCGGGCAGCCGTGAGAGGTTCAGGAGCGTCCGCTAAATGCGTTAATAAAAGCTCACGGCTCGCAATGGGGTCCGAGTAACGCGCCTTCTCACGCTCCAAATTCGGATCCTCACCACGCCAATCCTTGCTGGCGCCGCCGCCGCCTGTTGTGCGGGGGCCCCCACGGCCCCGCGCATTATTCTTACCCTGGGGCGCACGGGTCATTGGGGTGAACTACCGCGCATGATTGCGGTTTTAATGAATACTTTTTGCAATTGAACTAAGAGCATTAATTGACAAGCCTTTGTTGTGTGCGTACATTTCTGCGCCTTAACGGTTGAACGGTCCATCTTGCCCAGGTGGCGGAACTGGTAGACGCGCTGGTTTCAGGTACCAGTGGAGCAATTCGTGGAGGTTCGAGTCCTCTCCTGGGCACCATAAGTCATTTAGTTTCAATATACTAGGGGAATGACGCCACGACCTCCAACAGAGCGACTGAGGATTCTGGTTTAGGGCAGATCATTCCCAACCACGTCTGTGACTGCAGTAATAGCCACTCGGCAAACTCTCAGGCCAATTTGGGCACAAGCCACTAACTCACTCCTTGCCATAGCGAATACAATACGGCGTCTAACGCCCCACTATTGACGGGCCCTATTTGGAAGCCTTTAAAGGAATTATGGAACCGACCGACACTTCAAAATCTGACTATTTTCACAAAGTAGTGGACTGTCAGTGGGCCTGTCCAGCGCACACGGATGTCCCTGAATACATTCGCCTTATCGCACAGGGTGAGTTCACTGACGCCTACATGGTCAATCGCGCGTCCAATGTGTTTCCGGGAATATTAGGCAGAGTCTGTGACAGACCCTGCGAACCTGCCTGTCGACGCGGTCGCATTGCGGACAAGCCGGTTGCCATTTGCCGACTGAAACGCGTCGCTGCTGATCAGCGCGACGACATTAGCGCACTACTGCCCAAAACGCCCGATCAGAAAAACGGTAAACGGATCGCCTGCATCGGTGCAGGACCCGCTTCGTTGACGGTCGCCAATGATTTACTGCCCCTAGGATACGAAGTCACCATTTTTGAACAGTTTGCTGTGCCTGGCGGATTGATGCGAACAAACATTCCCGCTTTTCGCCTACCCGCAAGCGTGCTAGATGAAGAGATCGCCTACATTGTCAATATGGGCGCGGACCTGCGCCTAAATTCACCCATCCACAGCCTAAAAAAATTATTACAAGACTCGCTATTCGACGCGGTATTTGTGGGTTCCGGCGCGCCGAAAGGCAAAGAACTCGATCTACCTGGTCGCCACGATACCAATCGTGTGCACATCGGCATTAGTTGGCTTGAATCCGTCGCGTTTGATCACATCAAAGAAATTGGCGAGCGGGTACTAATTATTGGCGTTGGGAATACTGCGATGGATTGTTGTCGCAGTTCGCTGCGCTTAGGTGCTAAACAAGTCAAGGTCATGGCACGTAAGCCCAGGCAGTACTTTAAAGCCTCTCAGTGGGAGCTTGAAGATGCCGAACATGAAAATATAGAAATTGTCGTGAATCACGCACCGAAATCTTTCGTAAGCGAAGCGGGTCGGCTCACTGGAATGCTGTTTGAGAAATTAGAATACGATATTGAGAATGGTGAAATAACTAAGACACGAAATTTAGGCGAGGTCTTTATACCTTGCGATGATGTCATTCTCGCCATTGGCCAAGAAAATGCTTTCCCTTGGATCGAAAAAGACATCGGCATTGAGTTCGATCCATGGAGTGTCCCTAAAGTCGGGAGTCAGAATTTTCAGTCAACATTGAAACAAGTATTCTTCGGCGGCGATGCTGCCTTCGGCCCTAAGAATATCATCTGGTCCGTAGAACATGGACATCAAGCGGCCATTTCGATGCACAAGTTTTGCCAGAATGAATCCATCGACGATCGGCTACCGCGTGGCGTGACTCTCTCCAGTCGCAAAATGGGTATGCATGAGTGGGCTTTCAAGAATGAGTATAACGGGGCGGAACGACGACTCGTTCCGCACGTGGGGCTTGTCGAGCGCTTTAAGAAAATAAATGTTGAAGTGGAATTAGGTTTCACCGCGGAACAAGCTGCCCTCGAAGTACAGCGATGTTTGAATTGTGATATGCAGACGGTCTTTGCAGCCCCACTATGTATCGAATGTGATGCGTGCATTGATATTTGCCCGGTAGATTGTCTTACGATTACCCACAATGGTACAGAAGCCGATTTACGCACTCGACTTAAGGCCCCCGCTAAAAATGTCGCTCAAGCCTTATACGTATCGACTGGCCTACCGCACACTGGCCGTGTCATGGTAAAAGACGAAGACGTCTGCGTGCATTGCGGGTTGTGCGCGGAGCGCTGCCCCACCGCTGCTTGGGATATGCAAAAATCTAACATCTCGATTCCGCATGCAATTAATCAAAAGGCTGTCGCATGCCAAATTTAAGCGCCCAGGCGAATCATGTAAACGATTTTGTCATAAAATTTTCCAACGTTAACGGCACGGGCTCGGCGAGCTCTAATTCACTAATCATGAAAGCGATTTTTCGCATGGGTGTGCCGGTGACGGGGAAAAACTATTTCCCCTCTAATATTCAAGGCTTACCAACCTGGTACGAAATTCGTATCACTCGCGACGGCTATGCGGCACGCGCTAGCCGCATCGATATTATGGTCGCCATGAATGCGGAAACTTATGCGAAGGATGTGCGCGAGTTAAGTTCCGGTGGGTTCTTGATTTATGACTCTACTTGGCCGCGCAGCTCGCTACTCCAGCGTGGCGATATCACGGTGATCGGCGTGCCATTGGCTCAACTCGTGAATGAAAATTTCGATGGCATTCGCAATCGCATCCTGCTCAAAAATGTGGCCTATGCCGGCCTGCTGGCGGCCTTGATTGATGTCGATTTAGACGTCATAAGCGGATTGCTGCGCGAAAGTTACGCAAAAAAACCCAAGCTACTCGATTCAAACACCAGGGCGCTGCGTTTAGGCTACGATTACGTCAAGCAGCACTTGAATTCTCCGCTATCTCTTAGGGTCGAACCGATGGACAAGACCCGCGGCTCGATTATGATTGACGGCAACACCGCCGCAGGTTTGGGCTGTGTGTTTGCGGGTGCTACGGTGGGTGCCTGGTATCCTATTACCCCCTCAACGTCTTTAATGGACGCTTTCAAAGGCTTCTGTGATCGTTATCGTGTCGATTCGCAGACTGGGGAACGTAATTTTGCTATTTTACAAGCCGAGGATGAATTAGCAGCGATAGGTATGGTGCTAGGCGCGGCCTGGAACGGCGCGCGCGCGTTCACTCCGACGAGTGGTCCCGGCATTTCCCTAATGAACGAATTTGTTGGGTTGGCGTACTACGCAGAAGTCCCTTGCGTCATATTCGACGTACAACGGGTCGGACCTTCCACTGGCATGCCAACGCGCACCCAGCAATCCGACATTATGCTCTGCGCCTACGCCTCGCACGGCGATACACGGCATGTACTCTTATTCCCAGCGAACCCGGAAGAATGTTTTTATCTATCGGTACAAGCTTTTGATATCGCAGAAAAATTGCAAACACCCGTTTTCGTGCTATCGGATCTTGATATCGGTATGAACGATTGGATGTGTCCGGATTTAAAATGGGATGACGCTTATAGACCCGACCGCGGCAAGATTCTTTCGAGCGACGAAATCGACAAACTTGAGAAATTTTATCGCTATGTGGATCGCGATGACGATGCTATTACGTATCGCACCTTACCCGGAGTAAATCCAAAAGGCGCCTACTTCACACGTGGCTCCGGCCACAATCAATATGGCGTCTATACAGAAGACTCGTCCGAATACCAAGGGGTGCTGGATCGCCTTAAACGCAAGTTTAGCAACGCGCCCCGCTATTTACCCAAGCCGATCATTCTGGGCAGGGGCAGTAACGAGGTGGGCATTGTCAGTGTGGGGAGTTGCGATGGTGCCATCCGCGAAGCGCTGGATATCTTAGGCAAACAGAAAATCGAAGTGGACTATTTACGCGTACGGGCGTTCCCTTTCAATCACGAGGTTGAACATTTCCTGAAAACTCACTCCACCATTTTCGTGGTCGAACAGAATCGCGATGCTCAGCTTAAAATGTTACTCACCCTGGAGACCGCCGTGGAGAAATCTAAGTTATTTTCGATACTCAGTTACAGTGGTTTCCCAATGTCGGCCGAACCTGTGGTGAACGGCATTCGCGAAAAACTTGCCGAAGCTCCCAGGCTCAGCGTCGTGAAATCTTAAGGCCCATCTGCATGTCGTACATCAACAAACCCAGAGTTGCTCACCCTTCGTTGCCCACTAATTCCCTAGGAATGACACGCCGGCAATACGAAGGCAGTATGTCTACCCTGTGTGCCGGCTGCGGTCATGACTCAATCACCGCGGCGGTTACCGAGGCCTGCTGGGAGCTTTCGATGCGCCCGGAGCGATTAGTTAAATTATCGGGCATCGGATGTTCGTCGAAAACGACGGCCTATTTTGTCAGCGGAGCGCATGGGTTTAACGCAGTTCACGGCCGCATGCCCTCAATCGCCAGCGGCGCCAATGCAGCCAATCGTGAGTTGACTTATATTGGGGTATCCGGCGATGGCGACTCGCTATCCATAGGCATCGGCCAACTTGTTCACGTGATTCGTCGCAATGTGAACATGCTATACCTCATCGAAAACAATGGCGTGTATGGACTGACCAAGGGGCAATTTTCAGCCTCAGCGGATATCGGCACCAAGGCCAAGCGCGGCGAAGTCAATGCAACGGCACCCATTGATCCTGTGCTGTTAGCCTTAAGCTTAGGCGCGACATTCGTCGCACGTAGTTTCTCAGGGGATAAGGCACAGCTGGTCCCGTTGATCCAAGCGGGTTTGCGGCACAATGGTTTCGCGCTCATCGACATACTCTCACCCTGCGTGACGTTCAATGACCACGAAGGATCAACCAAAAGCTACACTTTTGCGCGCGAGAATTATCATGCGGTGGTTGAGGCAGATTTTGTACCCCCGGCCGAAGAAATAGCAGTGGAGTACGCGGCCGGTGAGGCCGTGCCGGTTAAATTACACGATGGTAGCCAGGTAGTTTTAAGAAAATTAGACCCAAGCTACGATGCTACTGACCGTAGTGCAGCCTACGCTTATATAGAAGCAAAACTTAAAAAACACGAATACGTGACCGGGCTCATTCACATCGACGAAAATAGCAGCACTGAGTTCCACACCCTGAATCACAGCGCAACGCTGCCTCTGAATAGCATTCCTTATGAGAAGCTATCCCCCGGAAGCGCCGCGCTTAACAAATTGATGAATCGCTATCGATAACCTCAGCCTCCAGGGGACCCACTGGAGCTCGTTTGCTGTTTTCGCCCGAGCCGTGCATCACCAACACCAGCCGCGCTCCCTGCGCCAATCCCCGCGGCAAGTAGCTCAAGCTACGTCCGCTTCAGCCTACCTACCTCAATGGATCCCTTAAGGCCCAGTGCGTAGATGAGCACGGGACCATGGGACTTATTCTCAGCCGAACGGATGACGCCGAATAATCGTCTGATCACGATCTGGGCCAGTTGAAATAATGTCAATCGGTATGCCCACCAGCTCCTGCAATCGCGCCAAATATCTTTGCGCATTCGGGGGTAGTTCCTCATAACGAGTCACACCCACGCTACTCTCTGTCCAACCGGGATAGTCCTCATAAACCGCTTCACAGTCAACAAAATTCTCAGCTAAGAGCGGTGGCGCAGTCGTCACACCGCCGTCGATTTTATACCCCACGCAGACGCGGATAGTGTCGAGACCGTCCAGCACGTCGAGCTTGGTGACGCATAACGAAGAGCAACTACTATGCACAATAGAACGACGCAATGCCACTGCATCAAACCAACCGCAGCGCCGTCGCCTGCCCGTAACCGATCCGAACTCATGACCCACCCGCGACAGGTGCTCTGCGAACCCATCAAATAATTCCGTCGGGAATGGCCCCGCGCCGACTCGGGTCGCGTAAGCCTTAACGATTCCCAGTACTTCGTGAAGTCGACGCGGCCCAATGCCCGTACCGGCCGCAGCGCCACCAGCAGTGGTTGTCGATGAGGTCACGTACGGATAGGTGCCTAAATCTACGTCCAGCATCGCACCTTGAGCGCCTTCGAAAAGCACATTCTCGCCGTCAATACTCAGCTGTTCGAGGATGCCGGTGACGTCAGCCACCAAAGGTTTGAGACGTTCGCCCAGAGCTAAATTCGATTCGAGGACTTGCTGAAAATCGACCGACGCAGTATTGAAATAACGCTGAAGAATAAAATTATGATAGTCGAGAATTTCACCTAATTTAGCGGCGAAGCGCTCTCGGTGAAAAAGATCTGAGACGCGCAATGCACGCCGCGCTACTTTATCCTCGTAGGCAGGCCCGACACCGCGCCCCGTGGTACCAATAGCTTTTGCGCCCTGGGCTTTTTCACGTGCGACGTCCAGCGACACATGCGAGGCCAGTATTAACGGACAATTAGGACTGACCTGTAATCGCTCTAACACAGGAACGCCCTGAGCCATCAAGCCTTCGGCTTCTTTAAAAAATGCCTCAAGCGATAACACCACGCCATTGCCAATTAGACAGCGCACCTGCGGATGCAAAATACCCGAAGGAATTAAGGACAGAATGGTTTTCTTGCCGCGAATAACCAAGGTGTGCCCGGCATTGTGCCCACCCTGGAAACGTACTACCGCCTTTGCCCGGTCAGTCAGAAGATCGACGACCTTGCCCTTGCCCTCGTCGCCCCATTGCAAACCAATCACGACTAAATTCTTGCCCATCACGCTTTCTTATCCATTGCGAGCCACCCACAACAAGGCGATTCCCGCCAGCATGCTGATCAATCCGCCCCAGCGCAAATGGGTCGGATCGGTTTGTGCTAATTTAGCCATGACCCTTTGTGCAGCCAATGGATTTAAAAACGGCAGCACACCTTCTAACACTAAGTAGATTGCAAACGCGCCGCCGAAATAGCGCAGGAGTTCATCCCAACCGATGTTCATTGCCACCCTTGGTCGCTAGTGTGGTGCTAGCGATTTGCCAAAATACTTAAAATAAGCACTATCGGGGGCAATTACAAGCACATCGCCACTCGTACCTATCGAATCCCGATAGGATTGCATACTGCGGTAGAAACTATAAAACTCGCCGTTCTTTGAATAAGACTTCGCATATACCTCACTCGCGGAAGCATCACCCTGACCGCGTATTTGCCCCGCCTGGCGAGCGGCATCCGCAAGAATTTCAGTTTGCTGTTTATTAGCTTGCGCCCGAGTACGCTCAGAATTCTCAACGCCTTCTGCGCGCAGCTTAGCGGCCTGCGCTTTGAACGTTGCACGCATACGTTCGTACACCGAATCTCGCACTTGTTGCGGCAAATCGATTTTTGTTATCCGCACGTCGACAAGCTCGACGCCCAACTGCTCGGCAGCCGGTCGAGCATTTTTCATCATGGCATCGGTAAACTCAGTGCGTTCGGCGGTAATAACTTGTTGCAACGTACGCTGCGTGACCACGCTTTTGATGCTGTCCTTGATAGTCTCACCTAAGCGCGCATTGGCAGCCTCTTCGGTGCCACCGGTTGACTCGTAATATCTACGTAAATTTTGGATACGCCATTTCACGTAAAAATCAACATTAAGCTGTTCTTGTTCGCGGGTCAGGAAGCGCTCCGCCGGATACAGTTGCGTAATGATGCGCTTATCAAACAGACTAACCTCATTCACCAGCGGAATACGAAAATGGAGTCCTGGAAGATAAGATGAATCGACGATTTGGCCACCGGTAGATTTGATGGCCAGCTGACCTTCGCTCACCGTAAAAACAGTCGCGCGTATCGACAAAATCAATACCACAGCGACTAGTAATCCAATCAACGCTTTATTTTGCATCAGCGTACGCCTCGCGCCCGCGCAGGATCTTCGGCTAGCGGCACGGATGCATCCGGCAAACGCGCCGGGGCTACGGTCATGGTGTCATTCGGTAAGGTCACCGTCTGTGCCGCGCCTAAAATCAATTTATCCAATGGCAAATACATCATGTTGCCGCTCTTAGTATCCACAATTACTTTACGTGAATTTTTGTACACGTTCTCCATAGTATCGAGATACATGCGTTCGCGAGTAACCACCGGAGAATGTTCATACTGGGTCAGCACCTGATCGAAGCGTGCTGTTTGGCCCTGCGCTAACGCTAGCACTTGCAGCCTATAGGCTTCAGCATCCAGCACTTCCTTAGCCGCTGCACCGCGCGCTCGTGGCAAGACGTCATTACGATACCCTTCGGCGTCTTTCTGAATGCGTTGACCATCTCTGTCGGCCTTGAGTACATCCCGTTGCGCGTCCTGAACTGCTTCGGGCACCATTACATCGGTCAACTTAACGCTTAAAATATGCACTCCCAAATCGTAGCTGTTTAATGTTTGCTGCAACAAAATCTGCGCACGTTCATTGATCGAAGGGTCTTTCGCCAAAGCTCTATCGAGCGACGCTTGGCCCACCGCTTCACGCATGGCACTTTCACTGACCTGAGCCAAGGTCTCCTCAACGTCGCGCACTCTAAACAATAATTTCAAAGGATCAGGTTGGGTATATTGAACCGCCGATTTAACCTCGACCAAGTTTGTATCTGCCGTCAACATGCTAGTGTCATCAGTCACACTATATAAACGCGAGACGTTGACTACGATATCGCGCTCGATCGGCCACGGAAGGTGCCAGTTGTAACCTGGACCTGTGGTCTGAACATACTGACCAAAACGTAATATCACCGCTTTTTCCTGAGCATCCACCCGATAAATACCACTTGCTAGCCACAGCAAGGCAAGCACAATCAACCCTATACTTAGGCCACGATGAACGCTCGCAGGACTTGCAACCGCGCTACCCGAACCGCCACTACGACCGAATAAAGTTGCTACGCGCCGCTGAATATTGCGCAAAATCTCGTCTAAATCACTCTGCTTCGCCATTCTTTAATGCCTAATGTAAGTTAACGTTGCCGCCATTATCTACCAAGTCGACACCCTTGCGTCCCAACACTTTCGCAATCTCGGATAAATCCAGTTCCACCGCAATTTCCCAGCTTCCATCCTCACATTGCTTTTCACCACGCACCGCATTGCGCTGGTATAGCTCTGAACGCAGACTAGCCGCCGCCAACGGTAAGTGAAGCGTACGTTTTACTTGATGAGGCCTTACACCGCGACTTAGCGCTGCGCGCACCAAATCCAAACCCGCACCACTCACCGCGGATCCCCAAACCTGGGACGGCATGCCATCCTGCCCTACGAGTACCCGCGCCGACTCCTCAATCAGGTCGATCTTATTAAAGACTAACAGCTCACGTACGTGCCCCGCACCAATGTCAGATAACACCTTGCGCACCTGGTGAATTCGTTCATCGCGCTTCGGATCACTCGCGTCAACAACGTGCAACAATAAATCAGCATCCCGCGCCTCTTGTAGGGTCGAGCGAAAAGCGGCGATCAATTCATGCGGTAATTCGCGCACGAATCCCACCGTATCGGCCAGCACGACCTCGCCAATACCCGCGATTTCAATCCGTCGCACAGTGGGATCGAGGGTCGCGAACAATTGATCGGCCACAAAAGTAGTGGCGCCGGTCAGCGCGTTAAATAGCGTGGACTTACCGGCATTGGTATAGCCCACGAGGGCGACGGTCGGAACCGGTACCTCGCGCCTTACATGACGACCGGTATCTCGCTGTTGTGCTAATTTCTCAAGTCTAGTTTGCAAATGTCGTATGCGCTTGGCAATTAGTCTTCGGTCAGTTTCAAGCTGGGTTTCGCCGGGCCCGCGTAAACCAATGCCGCCCTTCTGCCGTTCCAAGTGGGTCCAACCTCGAACCAGCCGAGTGGACAAGTGGGAAAGCTGGGCAAGTTCGACCTGTAACTTCCCTTCAAAGCTTCGAGCGCGCTGAGCAAATATGTCTAAAATCAGACCGTTACGATCTAATACTCGACGACATGTGAGCTGCTCAAGATTGCGTTCCTGGCTGGGGCTAAGGGTTTGATCGACCAACACCACGTCAGCATCGTGCTCCTCGGCCACGGCTTTAATCTCCTCAGCCTTCCCCGATCCCACAAAATATCGAGGATCTGGCCTAGAACGGTTGGCAATAATCACTCCGACGGTCTGCGTGCCCGCCGACGCTGCTAGCGCTTTGAACTCCGCGGTATCATGCGGATCGACATTATGACCTATGCCGACACCCACTAAAATAGCGCGTTCGCCACCGCGAGGTCGCTCAAACAACGGTAAATCGTCCGGTCACTCGACGATCGCCGGTTCCGTCACTTCGCCATCCTCACCCGTGGTCATGCGCACATTACGTGCTGGAACCACCGTGGAAATAGCATGTTTGTAGACCATTTGACTGACGCTATTGCGCAACAAAATTACAAATTGATCAAACGAATCGATCTGCCCCTGTAATTTGATGCCATTCACCAGGTAGATAGAAACCGGTACGCGTTCTTTCCGTAGTGCATTTAAAAAGGGGTCTTGTAGAGTTTGGCCACGGGCCATAGGATGAGCTCCTTATTATTGGTTTCAATTACCTTCAGAATCCTAGCACAGCCAGAGTATCACGGGCAGAATCTACAACCTCAGGATGGCTGCAACTAAATCGACGTGCTTGCGGTCGCTGCCGGATCCAGGTCATCTGACGTTTTGCGAGCTGCCGAGTCGCAATTACCGCACGCTCAATCGCTTGCTCCAATTTAAATTCTCCGGCTAAAAATTGCCACAATTGCCTATATCCGACCGCACGCATGGCCGAATGTTCCGCACTCAGATCGCCACGAGCAAATAACCCCCGCATTTCGTCGAGAAATCCAGCCGCCATCATGCCTCGAAAACGCTTTTCCAGCCCCACGTTGAATTCCTGCCTCTGCGTGGGCGCCAACACCCACTCAGTGACCTCCACATCCGCTAATACACTAACGCGCTTTTGTTGCAGACTGGTGATGGTCGCGCCGCTGACGCGAAATACCTCCAAAGCCCGTTGAATCCGTTGTGCGTCGTTGGCGTGAATTCGTGCCGCGGCGAGCGGATCAACAGATTCCAATTGATGATGCATCGCAGGCCAGCCGTGCGCCACGGCCTGTGCATCGATCGCTGCGCGCACTACGAAGTTTGCCTCAGGTAAGTCGGCAATACCCGCTGTAAGCGCGTGGAAATACAACATGGTGCCACCGACTAACAATGGCTGGTGGCCGCGCGCCCAAATGCCTTCCATCACCGTTCTAGCATCCATAACAAACTCGCCCGCCGAATATTGAGTAGTCGCTTCGCGGATATCAATGAGATGATGTTTTATACGCGCGCGAGTAGCGAAGTCCGGCTTAGCGGTCCCGATATCCATACCGCGATACACCAGCGCCGAATCGACGCTGACAATCTCCAAGGGAAAATGCTCCGCCAGGCGGACCGCGAGGTCAGATTTACCCGAGCCTGTCGGTCCCATTAACAAGAGTGCCCGGCGCTTCATCGTGGTCGTGGCCTGTGCCTGCATCACCGCCCGCGCAGAAACAATCGATCCAAGTCTGATATCGACAAACGCACCCAGGTGGGCCGACCGTGATTGCACTGATCGGCGCGCTCGGTCCCCTCCATTTCCCGAAGGAGCGCATTCATTTCAGGTAGGCTCAAATTCCTTTGTGCGCGCACAGCTGCGTGGCAGGCCATAGTACCGAGCAAATGATTAATCGATTCCTCCACCCGCCGCGAATGTCCTTGCTCCAGCAAATCGGACAATACGTCGCGCACCAATCCCGCCGGATCGCGCCCTATCAACAAACTGGGGATCGATCTTAACGCCAGTTGACCTGGAGCCAGCCGCTCCACCCCAAACCCCAGAGCGGCAAATTCTTGAGCGTGAGCGTCTGCGATATCAGCTTGCGCTTGACTCACCTGAATGATTTCCGGAACTAGCAATAGTTGCTGCGCCGTCTGTCCGGCCAACAATTTTTTCATCCGCTCGTACATAATTCGCTCGTGCGCTGCATGCATATCAACCAGCACCACCCCATCGACGGTTTGCGTCAGAATGTAAATACCGTGTAGTTGCGCGATGGCGTGCCCCAGCGGCGGGACGCCGCCAGGCGCGGGTTGCACATACTCCCGATAATTATCAACACTTCCCGGCGCTCTGTGCACTTGCGGTAGTACAAAACGTGCCTGAGTCTGATCCCGAACCTGGTTAAAACGAGCGCTTCCGGTCAACCAATCGACTGAGCCGCTACCCGCTGAATGGGCGGTGGGGTGTGTCTTGGCCAGCGCGCCCTCTAAGGTACGAAACACAAATTCGCGAACCCGTCCTGGATCGCGAAATCGTACTTCCAGTTTTTGCGGATGCGCGTTGACATCGACCATCGCTGGATCCAAATTTAAATACAGTAAATAGGCTGGAAAGCGCCCGTGAAACAATACATCGTGATAAGCCTGCCGCGCGGCACTCGCGAGTAATTTGTCGCGCACGAAGCGACCGTTCAGAAACAGAAACTGCAAATCCGACTGACTGCGCGAAAAAGTCGGAAGTGCCAACCATCCCGCCAAACGCATATTCTCAAGGTCATACTCAAGTTCGATGATATGTGCAGTGAAATCTTCACCGCATATTTTGGCCACCCGTGCTAACCGCTCCGCCGGTTGCAAAGCGGGTGGCAGATGCCAAATGCTCCTACCATTGTGAAGCAATGAAAATCCAACCTCGAATCGCGACAGACTTAAGCGCTCCAGCATTCTCACCACATGCTGATATTCAGTAGCCTCGCTGCGCAAAAATTTACGTCGTGCCGGAACATTGAAAAACAAGTCTCTCACCTCGACGCGTGTACCCGGAGGATGCGCGGCGGGCTGTGGTATCGCAAGCTGGCCATCGTGGGACTGAGCGACCCACGCATGCTCAGCATGAGACGGACGTGAGGTCAGGATGAGTTTTGAGACCGAGGCAATACTGGGAAGCGCCTCGCCGCGAAACCCCAAGGTCGTAACATTCTCAAGATCATCGAGTGAGGCAATCTTGCTCGTGGCGTGCCGCGTCAGGGCAAGCACAATCTCCTCCGCTACGACGCCGATCCCGTCATCGCTAACTCGTATGAATTCGTGGCCGCCGCGGGTAATCTCTACCTCGATCCGTGTGGCACCCGCATCCAGCGAATTCTCAACCAGTTCTTTGATGACTGACGCGGGTCGCTCAATCACCTCGCCAGCGGCGATTTGATTAATGAGCGCGTCGGGCAAGACGTGAATCGACAAAGCGTCTATCCGCCGGTTTCGCTAGCCACCACCGGCACCGCGCGCGGCTCGCCCGCGGCCAATTGCGCAATGCGCGTGCCCGCGGGCGGATTGGCATAAAAATAATCTCGTACACCCTGGTAGATCGCGGTCGCGAGCTTGGCCTGATGCGTTTTGCCGCGTAATCGGCGCTCCTCAGACGGATTGGATATATAGGCAGTTTCCACCAGCATGGACGGAATATCCGGTGATTTCAGCACCATAAAGCGCGCGTGCTGCACCTCATGTTTACGCACTTCGGCAACATGATTGAGTTGCTGCAATACTCGATCGGCGGCAACTTGGCTTGCGCTTAAACTAGCGGACTGCGATAAATCCAGCAACACAGAAGCCAATACATCGTCCTTATCATCTAAGGACACCCCACCAATGAGATCAGAGGCATTTTCGCGCTCGGCCAGCCAACGTGAAGCTTCATCGCTGGCACCACGTTGTGACAAAATATAGACCGAGGAGCCATCGATGCGTCGATCACGAATTGAATCCGCGTGAATGGATACGAAAAGATCCGCCTGCCTCGCGCGCGCACGCCGCATCCGATCGCGCAAAGGCACAAAGTAGTCGCCGTCACGAGTGAGAATCGCGCGCATACCCGGTTCGGAATTAATCCGCTGCGCAAGCTCATAGGCAATCGCTAACACCACGTCTTTTTCGCGCGTGCCGCCCTGACCAATGGCCCCCGGATCTTCACCCCCATGGCCTGCATCAATCGCAATAATAAGACTTCGCGCATCTTTCGGCGCATGCTCCGCCTTAACTGGTTTTGCAACGTCGCTGGTGCCCGCCAAGTCAATCACCAAGCGATAGCCATACTGCTTATTGGGTTGCGCTAAAAAACTCTTGGCCTGAATGGGGCGCGCCAAATCCAACACAATTCGCAACTCGCCCCCGGGACGCTTCGCGATGCGCACTTGCTTGACCACCCCCGCACCCTGCGGCACGCCTCGATGGAGTCCCTTTATTTGCGCGCCAACGACATCTAATACTACGCGGTCAGGATCTTTAAGCACCAGTAAACTGTGTTGCACGCTGCCGGTCAGATCAAGTACCAAGCGGGTGCTTTCAGGGCCCGCCCACAAACGCATATCCCGCACCTGGGTAGCCTGCGAGGACAGGCTTGCACAAAGCGCGAGTAACGGCGCCAGGTTTTGAATCAGTTTAAAGGACTTCATAAGGGATTAAGTTAACGCCTATGCCAGAGATTTTTCAAGTTAAATTAGATAGATAGCAATTTAAGCTCTTGTCATGTGCTAGGTTTTCAAGCCATTGCCGACCGAGCGCAGTCTTACCGCTCAGACAAGCCCGTCGACCATTGCCTTCGTAAGTTAAGCGGAGCTGCACATCCGCGGGCGGCACGCCAGCGCCGCCCCGCTCCGGCCATTCGATCAATATCAAATGCCCGGGCTGCCCAAAATCACGCAGACCTAAGTCATCGACCTCGGCAGGAGTCGCCATCCGATATAAATCCACGTGTACAAAGTGCACAGCATCTTGCGTGTACACTTCTACCAAACTATAGGTAGGACTACGAATGGTCCCGCGTACCCCTGCAGCGCGCAACAGTGCCCGAACGATGGCGGTTTTACCGGCCCCCAACTCGCCGACCATATAAAGCACCGCGACCGCCATAAGAGGCGGCAAAGTCCGAGCGAGCGAGGCGCCCAGCGCCTCTGTGGCTGCCGAATCCTTCAATTTAAGTTCCATTCTGACCATTGTAGCCTGGCCTTTGTAGTGCGGGGCCGAGTAGCCTTGTCGCATGACTACTGCTCTGCCACCCGCAATCGATACAACGTGGCTGCTTGCACAACTTAAAATTTGGAGCAAGGCATTGGGCTTCACGGGGCTGGGCATTGCGGCTATCGATCTGGCGAACGATGAAGCGCATTTTAACGACTGGCTGCACGCGGGATTTAACGGTCAGATGGAGTATATGGCGCGCCATGGCAGCAAACGCACGCGTCCCGCGGAGTTAGTGCCCGGTACGGTGAGCTGTATTAGTGTACGCATGGACTATTGGCCGGCCGATGCCGCGAATGCCGCAGACACGTTATTCGACGCAAATGCGGGCTACATCTCACGCTACGCGCTGGGGCGCGACTACCACAAGGTCATACGCGGACGGCTGCAAAAACTCTGCGATCACATTCAACATGCGGTCGGTCCCTTTGGATTCCGCGTCTTTACCGACAGTGCTCCGGTGCTCGAAAAAGCACTCGCGCGCAACGCCGGTCTAGGCTGGATCGGCAAGCATACCAACCTAATTGATCGTGACGCCGGTTCGTATTTTTTCATAGGTGAAATCTACTTAGACCTCGATCTACCTCGCGATACACCCAGTAGTGCGCATTGTGGAAGCTGCAGTGCGTGTATTCCCGCCTGCCCCACCGGCGCCATTGTGGCGCCCTATCATCTTGATGCCAGGCGCTGCATTTCATACCTGACAATTGAACTCAAGGGTGCAATTCCCGTCGAGTTCCGTCGCGCCATTGGCAATCGGATATACGGGTGCGATGACTGCCAATTAGCCTGCCCCTGGAATAAGTTTGCCAAGCCCACGGGGGTCGGCGACTTCGCGGTGCGCCACGGTCTAGATCATTCGCAACTCATCGATCTATTCGCCTGGAACGAAGCCACTTTTAAGGCTAAAACCGAAGGCAGTCCCATCATGCGGATCGGTTATATCCGTTGGTTGCGTAATGTCGCCATCGCGCTAGGTAACGCGCCCACCTCGCCGAAAATAATTAACGCGTTACTAGCACGCGCGGATGATTCGGAAGAGTTAGTGCGCGAGCATGTGCGATGGGCGCTTGAACAACACGGGGCTTAGAAAAAACTACTACCGGTCGGGTTAAAGAAATGTCTTCCGCGCCGCGCCTTACTAATTTCAGCCAACAACATTTGATAATCGGCTTCGCTATTGACAAGATCAATAGAGGCGGAATTAACAATCAGCAGCGGTGCGTCAGTGTAACGGTGAAAGTACTGCGAATAAGCTTGGTTAAGTTTTTCCAGATACCCGCGTTCTATCTGCTGCTCATAGCGAATACCACGCTTGGCAATGCGCTCCGACAACACGTCAACCGGTGCTTGAAGGTAGACCACCAAGTCAGGCTTGGGCGTATTTACCACCACTCGCTCGTACACTCGCTCGTATAGGCCGAACTCGGCATCATCCAGAGTCACGCGGGCGAACAATCGATCTTTTTCCAATAAATAATCTGCTACTCGGACCGGTCCGAATAAATCCTGCTGGCGCACGTCTTCCATTTGCCGTGCGCGTTGGAATAAAAAAAATAACTGGGTCTGGAAGGCCGCGGCGCGCTGGTTGCGATAGAAGCGTTCCAGGAATGGGTTTTGCTCTGCCTGTTCGACCACTAGTTGTGCGTCAATCGATTGTGCCAAACGGCGCGCAAGGCTGGTCTTACCCACCCCGATGGGGCCTTCAATCACCACGAAACGATGCGGAAAAACACTCGTCATTTTTACTCTTTAAAACTCCAGAACAGATATCCCAGAAGAACTCACTTTACTTTTAAGATCCAGAACTCGACCTTGGTGCGGAATCTGCAGCTCGGGGGCGATATCTGCCAGAGGATATAACACGAAATTGCGCGCAGAGACGCCGGGATGGGGCAGTGACAACCCTGGCTCATTGATGCTAGGACCTTCATACCATAGCAAATCTAAGTCAATGAGCCGCGCGCCCCATCGTTGCACGCGAATGCGACCCATTTCGAGCTCTAACCTAAGCAAAGCATTCAGCAATTCACGCGCGCTTAAGCCCGTTACCACAGCGACCGCCGCATTCACATAATCGGGTTGGTCTTGCGGTCCGAGAGGTTTAGTAAGGTACAGAGGCGACCGCAACTCGAGTCGCACCTGGGGGATCTGGGCAATGCGCAGCATCGCTTCTCTGACCCGCAGCGCGGGATCATTTAAATTACTTCCGATTGCGATGTACGCGGGCGTCCAAACCTTATGCACCCGACTGACGCCCCGCTCCGCCGCGGCGGCGGCGGCGTTTGCGCTTCGGCGCGCCGCTTGCGCCTTCCGGCGCCAGCTCAGCCGGCCGAGCTTGTACGCACGCAACCCGTTCCTCTTGGGGCATAATCTGAATATCAGTCCACCACTGCGCGAGCGCAGGTTCCGCAACACCCACTTGCGCACGCAATAGGAGAAAATCATAGGCTGCCCGAAAGCGTGGATGTTGCAGTAAGCTTAAAGCTTTAACACCACTGCGACGATTAAAGCGGGGTTGCAACATCAACAGCTCGCGCATCGGAATCGAAAATCGACGCGGAATTGCTACGCGTAATTGTTGGGCTTTTAACACCGTGTCACAGGCTTGCATAAGCTGAGTCACATCGGGTGCGGGGCCCACTTTTTGTTCATTCATTTCACGCAGCACCGCGCCAAATAACAGTACCGCAAATAAAAACGTGGGCGTTACAGGCTTATCCGCGGCTATCCGTGCGTCGGTATTCTGCAAACCGAGGTCCAGCATCTCGTGCGCATACGCATAGGGGGGCAGTGAAAATGCCGCGGCTGAGCGCGGAAACATCGGGGCAAAAAGTTGGTATCGTTGCAATAAACGATACGACTTTGCACCATATCCCGACAAAAAGAGTTTCAGTGATTCATCGAACAGCCGCGCAGGCGGAACCCCCTCTAGCAAATTCGCGAGCTTAATTATGGGCCGTTCAGTATTTGATTCGATCGTGAAATCAAGTTTCGCCGCGAATCTTACCGCCCTTAGCATCCGCACCGGATCCTCGCGGTAGCGAGTCTCCGGATCACCTATCAATTTCAAGCGGCGCGCACGCACATCGCTTACACCCTCCACAAAGTCCCAGATCGAAAAGTCTTCAATATTGTAGTAAAGACCATTGGCCGCGAAGTCGCGCCGCCAAACATCTTCTTCAATAGTGCCGTAAATATTATCCCTAAGGATACGACCGGTGACGTCCACCGCACGGTGCGCCGAGTCATCCGCTGGATAAACCGAATTATCGGGTGCTTCAGCTTCAAGATCCGATTCAGGCCCATCCGCGTCCTCACGTTCCGGCGCTGCGGCCGCCCGAAAAGTGGCCACTTCGATGATGTCACTGCCGTAATGCACATGCGCTAGCCGAAAGCGACGGCCAATCAGCCGACAATTTCGAAACAATCGTCGCACTTCTTCGGGCAAAGCATTAGTCGCCACGTCGAAGTCCTTAGGGGTGACTCCCAGCATCAAATCGCGGACTGCGCCTCCCACTAAAAAGCCCTGATATCCCGCTTCTTTGAGACGATATAGGACTTTTAGCGCATTGGGCGAAATCGCGGCACGAGAAATTGAATGCTCAGATCGAGGATAAATAACCGGCGAGGATGGCATCGAAGGTAGGTTCAAAAATTTAAGGTTCCACTTGAGTCCAGAAAATTGCTCCGTATACTACCAGCCCGCTGAAACTTAAGCTCCCTTCGTCTAGTGGCCTAGGACATCGCCCTCTCACGGCGAGTACACGAGTTCGAATCTCGTAGGGAGCACCAGCTAACCAGTTGATTTAGCACAAAAGCCTGTGAATACAGGCACTTGGCATTTTCCACTTGCTACCACGGGAACCACATATGCTACGACGCCGAGTGTGTAGCTTCAGAGGCAACGTGACAATAAGCTAACGGCAAGGTGCAAGACCTCGACCTGCAATGGAGCAGCTTGCCGAGCAACGCCATATCGAACACCACGACGATGCGCCTTAAGCACGGCAACAACGCTGGTACGCAAACGCACGCGCGAGTGCCGATAGGGCCGACTCATTAGAGAAAGCCATTCAAGGGCCCATCGAGTAGAAAAATTCCTCCCTTGTTATCTTGCCGTTTTTTACCGTGTAAAGCGCCGCTTCGTTCATGTTAATTTTTTGGCCAGTGGCTTTGACCGTGACTTCATATTGAAAACCCACAATAAACCGATCGTCGTGCGGCCAAGGGCCGGTTACGGACACCGAATGTACTTCGTGGTTGGCACGCCACCACGCACCCTTCGCCTCGATCGCCGGCAGCCCAACCGCTTCGCGTTGCATTCCCGGAGGTGCGCCTGCTTCAACGCTCACAGCATCAGCCGCGTAAAGGATCTTGGCTTCTTGATTCTTTCCTTGTTTGCATAGCTCGACCAATTTGTTAGCAATTTCTAGCGTATTCATTAGATCTCCTTGCGGTTTTAAATTCATCCCAGTGACGTGCGGTATAGCGCTAACAGGCGGCTCCATGCCCCGCGCTCAGCAGCCTAACCCTATGATTCAGCGAACAAAGCGCCTTAGAAAGCATGTTTTTACGTGAACCACGTCGAGAATTGGCTGTAGCGTGCTTTGCGCTGGATATATTGTCGCATAGCATTACTTTACTTTAAAGCTATTGGAGTTGGTGATGCGGCGCATTCCCCGTCTGACGATACTAATGCTCGCAACCGGCGTATCGCCAATTGCAGATGCTGTGGGTCTGGGTGATATCCATATTGATTCCGCGCTCAACGAGCCGCTCACAGCGCAAATCGACATCTTCGGCGCTAATCAAGATGATTTGGCCACCATGGCTGCGAAGGTCGCCAATCGTGATGTGTTCGAGCAGCATGGCGATGCGCGACCCACGTTCTTGTCATCAACCCAATTCCGTGTAGGGGTTAACGCACAAGGACGGCCAGTCCTCAACGTTCACTCGACCGAGGCTTTCAATGAACCGGTCGTGACTCTGTTCGTTGACTTCCGTTGGAATAACACCCACTTAGTCAAAGAATATTCTTTGTTGCTCGATCCCGCTGTCTATCTCGCTGAGCCAAGCGCGCCGCCGCATGACCCTAACGTAGTAACAGAAGCCTCGACGGACTATACGCCGCTCGCTACCGGGCCTTCACCCAGCACTGTGCCATCTTCGAATCCCGTGGCTCACACAATTTTGGCGCATGGTTCGCTACGCTCCATTGCGCGACGCGCAGGTGCCCATACCAAATCTCAAATATCCAAGATGATGGTTGCTCTGTATGCAGCTAACCCACTGGCGTTTGACGGAAACATGTACAAGATCCACAGAGAAGCACTATTGACTGTGCCCACGCTCTCAGAGGTGGCGACTATCAAGCTAGGGTTTGCTAGGCGTCAAATTCGCGCTGATCGACGCGCTTGGTTGCAAGAGAAATCAACTTCCGCAATTGTTGCGAATGCGCCGCAGTCCGATTCGACCAGTGTTCTTAAAAATCGGGTGCAATCTTTGGAACGGGGACTCAAGGATTTACACCAACAACTAGCCAGCGACGACCAGCAAATCAGCGCGCTGTCGAGACTTGCGACTTTGCGAGCAACCGTCAGACCAGCGTCTGCACCTCTACCAGCCCCATCGGCACCCCCTGCCCCGGCCGCGATTTCAAAGGTGCAAGCCGCCGTTGTTCCCACGCCGTTTAACGACAGTAACAAAATTATGGGTTGGGTGTTTGCTGGTTTTGCTTTTCTATTCACCACTTTTTTTTGGTATCGAAAACGCCTGCCAAACAGCGGATTGAATCAACGAGAGCAGGCGATCGGAATTACAGAAACAATTCCCACGGTGGCGATGCTCAGCGCACAAATACCGATAATTGCGCCGCCTGTGCAGAGTGTTGTTGCACCTCACGTCACACCCACTGCCATGAAAGAAACTCTAGAGAACTCTACTCGCGACCAACCCATGCTAGATACGGCTACTTACAACATGGTGGGAATAGAAGAAATGGACATCGACACGGCCCTCTTAAAAAACGAATTGAACACCGTCATCATGGAAAACAAGTCGCAAGATTTAGACCCCGCGCTCTCTGGGAATAATACTGCTAGTCACCATTATGTGGATATGCCCAGTAATTTGCATGATCGGGTAATACTCACCGAACGCCGTTCCGACATTGTCGATATACTCAAATCGGCGATTGAGCGCGACCCTAAACGGCAGGATTTACAACTAAAACTTTTAGAGACCTACTACTCCTTGGTCACCGCTAATCACCGCGCATTTATGGAAGTCGCCAGGACACTGGCTCGCGATAGAGAGTTAATTAAAGTTGCGGACTGGGAAAAAATATTGATGATGGGCCGGGAAATTGCCTCAGACGATGTTTTATTCGAGCACGAAACCGTCTCGAGCAATCTAGTAAATTGCGCCTGAGATAGAGCGTTGGGTCAACCGACTCACCTGTGACCCGTTGGTTCATGCATAGAGGCAATGAACGCAATATCAACCAACGGAGTCATCATTCATGATTTATTTAACATCTCGCGTAGCGCTAATCGGCGCAGTTGTCGCACTCATCAGTGCTTGCGGCGGAGGGTCTAGCGCTCCTAGCGCTGCCACGGCCGCTATTCCACCCGTGCAAACGGGTAGTGTCGCCATGATAGTCAGCGATGCCTCCGCCGAGGACTGGGCAACCATCGGCGTAAAAGTGCTATCGATCGCCTTAGTACCCCAAACAGGTGGAAGTAATGTCACGGTTTATACGGCACCCGTCGTAGCACCGGTCATCAACCTAGCGCAACTTGATCAGCTGGGCGAATTACTCGGAAATAGCATCGTTCCCGCTGGCAGTTACACCGGAGCAATTGTGTCAATAGGTGGTAATTCCGGCGACGTCCAATTAATCGTCGCAGCCAACCCCGAAGCTGGTTTTGCGGCGGCGGCCGGTTCGACGATACCGGCCAATCAAATTCAGATTCAACACACGCAAGGTACAACACCCAATCTGACTGTTCCAGTGTCGATCAATTTTGACTCACCGCTGGTTGTTTCGGCTACTCAGAACAATCAATTGGATGTCGAGTTCGATCTGGGGCATCCGGCTTTTATTATGGGTCACACCCCTCCAGGATCCGCTACGCTCTGGGCGGTGAATTTCAGTGGTCCCGTACATCGGCACTTGCTGCGCGATATTTCGCGTCTGGTCTTACGTCACATGTATGGTGTTGTGGGTTCGATAGCGACCGATAATACATCGATTACCATTAACAAAGAGTTCCCGACAGTGCCTGTGGTAAACCCCGAAACAGCAGTCGCGTCTACGCAGACTTTGCAGATCCTAGCCGATGCCAGCAACGGTACCTTGTTCTACGATTTAGATGCCAAGAAAAATAGTGTTATCAAGGATTTTTCGTCCTTTGCATCATTAGTGGGTAAAAATGTGCGTGTAGCGACGCGCTACCAACAAAATGGTACGTTGGTTGCCACTCGTATATGGCTCAGCAGCCAATTTTACAATGTATGGTTAAGCCCAGAGGGGCACGTATTACACACCGATCCCATCCATAGCATTATTACCGTAGCAAATGAATCAGGCCAAGCGGTTGCCCTCACAGTCGATTCAAATACCCAGTTCTATTTTCGGCAACCCCAAAATAGCCTCGCCGATGCGACACCTATCGGAACGGGGCCGTCATTTCTTACCAACCATAGTCTGGTCCGCGGGTTTAAGGTGCATACCAGCGTCGTCGATCCATTAGCCACTCCGTTGGTAGCACAGAGCATCGATATCGAAACCGCTACCTACGCGGGTGGCATCTTGGCAACTAACACTACTGGGTTTACATACTCGGCTAATTTCGCGAACGTCGCGGATAACTACGTATACACGTTGAACTATATCAACAGTACAACTGCCAATGGCACCGATGGTACGGGGAGTCCGATTTTAGGGTACAAGTGGTGGAATTTTGCCTACCCTACATTACTCATGAATGGCTCGAATTCCATTAGCGCATTTATTTCCGCAACCGCTGGCAGTGTTAATTTTGGCGGAACGGTCGGCGCGCTTACTGCGCGCGGGGTTAGCAACGTCATATGGAACGATCCCGCTAACTTAAATGGTTGGTCAGTCAATGCTACAGCCTTAACACCGTCAACATTACCCCTAGGTTTGGTAGCCACCGGCTTAAACAACAACGCCTTCACGATGACAATTGCTGGCGGAACGAGTGCTGCCAGTATACTTGTGAGTAGTACCGTTGGGGCCGCAACACTGGTCTTTCAGGTAGATCGCAATAATGGCGTAGTCACGACAAGTCCGGTTGACATTACAACCAGTACGGGCCTTAGCATCCTGGCTAATGGCTTGGCAATTGGAGCACCGGTCAAAATTTACGGGATACCGCAGGCCGATGCCACACTTAAATCCTACGTATTAATTTATTTCACGGGTGATCTCCCCACGCAATAAAATCTAATTTGCCCAAGCTGCGCCGTGTGGATTGCTTCCCACGGCGCCTTTTTTTAAAAAGGGTAAACTTAGCGCATCCATGAGCCTAGCATCCCCCCCCCGCGCCTCACCCTCTGCTGCCTACTCCCCTGCGGTTGCCATCATTTTGGTCAACTACCGGGATGCCCATGACACGATTGAGTGTCTCGATAGTTTGCTTGCGCTCGACTATCCTACGTTTGAAGTGTTTGTGATAGATAATGATTCTCGCGACGAATCGCTGCAAGCGATCGCTCATTGGTGTGACCGACCGCGGCGCGTCGCGAGTTGGAAAAACCTGGTGGGAGTGTACAGTCATACCCGCGACGGTAAGTGCAAGCCGGTCGCCTATCGCTTCGTTGAACCCTGTACCGCGGGACTTCCTGCTCCGCCCTCCGAATGCAAGGTCTCGCTAGTCGCTTCCAATACTAACTCAGGCTTCGCGGGGGGTTGTAACGTCGGTATTCGTAGCGCGGGGCAGCGCTTTGATTATTTTTGGCTGTTAAATACCGATACGGTAGTGGATCACAAAGCTTTGCGCGCATTAGTTGACCGCGCAACCGTGAATTCCAAAATCGGCATGGTTGGTGCTACGATCTGGTACTACAACCAACCGGAAACCGCCCAAGCTCTCGGCGGAGCGAGCGTGTCGGCCCAAGGATTAGTGTTTAAGAATATTGGCGATCGTGAGCGTTTTCCTGCGGGCTTGCCCGACATCACCGACGTAGAAGCAAAACTCGGATTAGTATTGGGTGCCTCAATCTTGGTATCCAACGCGTACTTTAAGAACGTCGGCCCGATTCAAGAGGACTATTTTTTATATTTTGAAGAATATGATTGGGCACTCCGTGCCCGCGGCGCATGGTCTTTGGGCTGGGCCCGCGGCGCGATGGTGTATCACAAAGGCGGAGGCAGTAGTACTCGCACCTCACTCCATACATTCGCGATGGCCTTACGGTACCGTAATTTGGTGCGATTTACCGCCCGGTTTTTACCCGAACGGCTACCCGAAGTTCGCCGGCAATTGTGGCATCACTTTGCGCGCTACTTAGCGCAAGGCCGATGGCGCGGAATTTGGGTAGTAGGCGGAGCGCTACGTCACTTCTCCGCACTCGCCGCATCGGCACGGCCTGGCGATGTTCCTACGAGCACGCCGCTCGATGCGCACGGTAATCCGAGACCGGTCGCGATTGAAGTCGGCTTATAAGGCGTTCCTCGCCGTCTCAAACAAAGCTTTAAGTTTCTGCTCCATCGTCAGCTGCATGGCGGCCAGCGCGGCGGCGTCTAAGCCCTTCGGAATATAAACCGGCTCGCCAATTGCGATCACAATTCGAGCAAACGGTGTCGGAATGACGAATTGATCCCATTTGATTTTCCAGACGCGCGACGCGGCATAAGCTAGGGGAATAATTGGCCGTTGGGAAAGCTGCGCCAATAGCACGGCACCCGGTTTGAATTTCCACGCGGGGCCGCGTGGACCGTCCGGAGTCATTGCCGGGGATACGCCATCGTGAACCAGCGCTTGATAATAGTCGCGCAATGCGCGAGCCCCGGTGTGTGTAGAGGAGCCTCGAATAACGACTGCACCCAAGCGTTTAATTATCATTGCGCCAAGCTCTCCGTCCACCGATGGACTGATCAAAAAACCGAGTTTGACTCCGTTACCGCGTTCCTTGAGCAGATACTGGATGCAGAACAATTGGTGTTGATGCCAATAGACGGGAATAAAAGATGAGTACTTAGCCATTGCAGCAGGAATATGCTCAATACCCAAGATTCGGACGATTCGACACCAACGCAACACCATTCCTATCAGCGCCAGAATGAAGGGCGCTGCGATGCGATACACCCACCGGCGGCCTGGCGTGAGACGACGACTAGAACGAGTCTGCTGATCGTAGATAGTGTTGCGCAGTCCACCCTCGGGATCGTTGTTGGGCATTTACGTGGCGGCGCCGTAAAGCAGATGATTGAGCGCACGACCCACACGATATTGGAAATCTTTTTTATTTTGCACAAACCAAGTTCGCGAGTTATCAGCGTATTGCCTTATCTCCGCGTGACTCATTTTCAGCGCAATCTCCACCGCACTTACCAGCGACGTTGTGTCGAATTCATAGGTAGTCGCCAGATGTTGAGTGCCGCTAGGTTGCGATTTAATTAACAAGCCCGTATCCAACGTCACAAGTTCATTCATCGGCGGAGCATCCGTGGCTAATACGACGGCACCGACGCTTAGTGCCTCCGGGATGTAGTGTCCCCACCCTTCTGTTTCAGACAGACATACATGAAACATATGTTTATTCTGTTGATTCTTTAATTCATCATCATCCATGTATCGAGATTCATAGCAGATATTTGCAGCGTTTACGATCTCAAACGCCGATTTTCGACTATGCAATACCGTCAACAAGGGCCACATGGGATGTTTAGCCCAGTGTTTGACCAACCGTCCACTCCCTTTCATACGACTCTTGCCCGCCAGGTGAAAAAACCCAGGTTGTCGCTCAACTTGAGGATCATAGCGATCCTCACAATCGAATCCGACAAATTCAGTTCGGCAGGGCAGCTGCGCAAAGACCTCGAATGAGTGGCGCGTCTTGGTCCAAACGCTATCAACTTTGGGCAGTAAACGCAGGTCCGCCTGATCGAACCATTCAGGATTGGGAACCACCACATTATATCGGGCCAAATGAAAATGTTCTGGCCACAGGTGTTCAAGCATTATATTGACATCGTAAGGTTGGAATTTGTCGCTACGTTGGGAGCTACCACGGACTCGCGCTAGCCAGTGATGTGCCGCTGCCAGGCCTCGACGTATTCCGGGGCGGCGTCTGCGCCTAGCACGCATATCCAGGGCCGTGATACTTACCTCGCAGCCCAGTTTTTCTAAAACGCCCTTCACGAGCACCACATCGCGCGAATTTCCCACCCCATTTTCAAAAGCCACTAAGTTGACGCGGGTCATCTTATTTCAAAAATGGGTGTTTGATGCAAAGGCCGCTGCCGTAATCTGCTCGAGCGTCGGCCATGTATTTAAATCACTAAATAAATGCACCTTGCTTCCTAAGGGATACCAATACTTGCTCGAATACGGTCCGTAAATACTCACTAAATTAGCCCCTACTGCGGCGGCAAGATGTCCAGGACCGGTATCATTGGCAATCACCACTCGGGCATGTTTCAGCAATGCGGCGTACACGCCTAAATCGATGTCATTCAAAGCGAAAGCCTGCGGCAAGGTCGCACGCGCGATATCCTCCTCCTTGGGTCCTGGGCAAATGGCCACCGGAACACCACGCGCCACCAATACCTTAGCCAGAGCACCAAAGTTTGGCCAGACTTTGCGGTGCTCGCGATCATCCGCGCCTGAAAAAGGGCAAAGGAGCGCATATTGTCCTACGTTGAGTCCAATCGACTGCAGTAGTGCCAGAGCACGAGTCTGTTGTGCGGCGCTCGGCAAAAAGCTCACTTCAGTGGGGTACTGCGACTGGGAAACCACCGGTACGCCAGCACGCGCTGGTGGGCGCAGCAAACAACCCGCTAAATGCCAATACGCATGCGATGCGTGCGTAAATTTCGGCATAGCATAAGCCGCGTTCAACAATATTCTTCGCCCATCATACGCATATCCAGCCGGCCGTAGACCTGCAAATCGAGCTTCAAGCGCTGAGGATAGTGACTTAGTCATTAACAACGCGCGAGGTGCCGCAACTCCTAATTGAGCGCGCAATTCGCGCAACGAGTGAGTTGCGGCGCGAAAGCCTGCGGGGCGTACCCGTACCGGCCAACCGGTGCCCGCCAGTAAGTGAGGTGCCCACGCTTGACCGACCAGGTGTAGCTCGTATCCCGCGTGCTCAAGCCTTCTGAGGGTCGGCACCGACAGTACAACCTCACCAACCCAGTTGCAGAGTCGAATAACGAGCGGTCCGCTCGCCTGAATATCCATGCGACTATAGTAATATAAGAACCCTATGACCACACCCGCGGATCAACGACTGCTCGAACTGCTGGACAAATGGCTCAACAGTCTTGAGCTACATCTTAAATACTCTTCGTTGGATGAAGATAGTTACTGGAAAATTCAGCCCTGGCTTGAGCACCAACGACCCAGCCGCTGGATTATCGACCTTGCCAAACAAAAAGCATTGACCTTGCAAGTCCAGGTTAAAGAACGCATTAAAATGGGCGATGCAAAGTTCTCTGAAAACCTCGAACTAATGACTTTTCTAGCGAATTTGGTGGGGTCCCAACATATTGAGCGTTTCATCCCGCTCGCCGAACCAGGTAACGAACAGCCGCTTGCGCTGGCATCGCCACCAAAAACTGACCACGTAGAATTGCCCCTGAGCAGTGCGGTAACAGGCACTCGGGAAATGCCGAAATTTGTGGCTAAGGCTAAGCCAGCCCTTAAGCCTGTCGCCAAACTGGCGGTTAAACCCGCGGAAAGTACCAAGGCGGCCTCGCACGATCAGGTCATTACTGATGCGGCACGTCTCGTGCAATGGGGACGCAAGTGGTTTGAACTAGCCGAAGTTATCTCACGCATGGCTGACCGTCCGACGCTGCCGGAAATTCGACTTATTCTAAAGGAAAATAAAGCAGCAATTGAAAAATTAGCGCGTACGTGAAATAGCCACGAAAGTACCGAACGCTATGGCTGCCGTAGGCAACCAGCCTACCAGCGCAGGATTTAATCCAAATAATTGCCCGCCATTTTCGATAGTGCGTGTAATTAAAAAAAACAAGACCCCTAGTAACACTCCAATAACGGTTCGGGTACCTGCGCCAGTGGTACGCAGAGATCCAAACACGAAGGGCAACGCCATCAAAGTAACAATCACCACTGCAAACAAGCGCGCAATGCGCGACCAGAAGTCAATTTCGAACGCCGCGGTTTCGAGGCTATTGCGGCGCAGATGGTCGATGTACGAATACAAACCCCGCAGCGTTAAAAGATCGGGATCAGTGGCCGCAAGGCCTAAAAATTCCGGGTTTATGGTCGAACTCATGTTCGCATCAACGCTATGCTCAGCGGTGATATGGTTAGCATCCACAAAGTTCGAAGTTGCCACATTGTGTAACCGCCAATGGCCGGGTTCAGCCACCGAAATATGTTCCGCGCGTTTAATCGAGACCAAACGATTACTGGCATCAAATTCAAACAGCGAAACGCCGCCAAAAGTCTGATCCATGTCCCCAGTTTGCACTCGTAATATTCGATTGCCATCCTTGACCCATGCGCCACTCGCACCTGCAAAACTGACATCGGCTAACTTGCTTGAGGTCTTTTCACGCTTCGCAAATTGCCCGAGTGCAGGCGCTATAAATTCCCCCATTCCAAACATGATTAACGACAAAGTCAGGCCAGCCAACCCTACCGGCCAGGCAGTGCGCCATACCGATACGCCCGACGCGCGAGTCACCACCAGCTCGCTACCCGCTGCCAGATTTCCCAGACCCATCAAAGCACCAATCAGAGCCCCAATAGGTAACAACTCAAAAGCCTGCTGAGGAACGTTTAGCAGGGTGTAGAGAAAAGCGTCACCCGCCGAATAAGTTCCCACCCCGATATCACCTTGTTGGCTAATAAAGGTGAACAAGGCCCCCAACGTCAACAAAATGCCCATTGCCATTGTTGCGTAAACAAGGACCGTTCGGTACAAATAGCGATCCAAGATGTTCACGGGTTTCTCGCCTGGCGAATTAATAGAAACAGGCCCAAACCAATCGCGAGAAGGTGGATCCACCAAACACCCAGTTGAGGCGTTAAAGTCCCTTTCTCTAACCATGCCTTAGCTGCCGACAACAAGTTCGCGTATACGAAGTACACCAAAATGGCGAGGCCCAGACGTGCGTATCGGCCCTGGCGCGGACGTAATCGGCTTAGCGGCACGGCAATAAAGGTCAATACTAAAGCCATCAGGGGTGTCGAGATCCGCGACTGCAACTGAGCGATGTCAGCAGGCCGCTGCGATCCTAATAGCTTAAGCGTGGGCTTAGTATCTGGATCATCCAGCGCTTTGGATGCCGTGGGTGCAGGGATTGGAATACCGTGTTCTCTAAACTCTATGATTCGAAAGTCACGGCGTCCGGGTACGCCTTCGTAGCGACGGCCATTAAACAAAGTCACCAGGTGAGTGCCCGCAAACCCTTTTGAATAGGTGGCGGTAGCGGCAAGTGCCACTTCGGTCCGCCCTTCTGCCTCGCGCTGCACAAATACATTGTGTAACACACCTTTAGCGTCAACTCGTTCGGCATAAAAAACCGCATCACCGCCACTAAACGAGCGAAATCGACCCGCGTCTAACTGGCCAAATTGAGCCTCTTTGAGAGCTGATTGACGTAACAACTGGGCTTGCTGGTCAGCGCGTGGAACCTGGAAAAACGCAAGCCACCCCAGTCCAATAGCAATCACGATCGCAAAAGCTAGCAAGGGAGCCAGTAGTCGATTGGGAGAAAATCCGCAGGCTTGGAGGACTGCCATTTCGCTATCGTGGTACATACGCCCGAGCGTTAGCACTACTGACAATAATAGTCCGACCGGCACAATAACTGACAGATTCATCACCGCACCCAACGCGATCAAATCCAAGACCACGTGGCGGCCATACTGATTTTCCGCCGCTTGCCCTAGCACGCGGGACAGTTGGTTTGATAACAATATCGCCACCAATACCCCAGTGACTGCCACCCAGGTCTGCATCACTTCCCGCAGCACACATCGTTGTATGGTCCATTTCATCGCGTTCTGCTTAGAGCCTTAAGATTTATCGAGTAAACTGTCGAATTGATTGCCGGTAACCTACGCCCAACTCGGAGCATTGCAGATATGGAATTCAAGTCAATTGTGGATGTCAAGGTAAGTCGCGCTACGGGTTGTGCCGTTGTGGGCATTTATGAAGGTGGTGACCTCGGATTCGCCGCTAAATATATCAACACCTATACTCAAGGGCTCCTTACTCGATTACAAAAAAGTGGTGATTGTCCCGGCAAACTAGGCACCTCTCTTATGCTACCAGACCCGGAGGGCGTGAGTGCTGCTCGCGTTCTTTTGATTGGACTGGGCACGCGTTTAAATTTTGGACGAAAACAATACCGTAAGGCTGTGCAGGCCGCGGCTCAGGCACTCGGTAAATCGGGTGCAAGCGACGCCATTAACTATTTGGGACTCGAGGAAATTGCGGAACTCGACTGGCAATATCGAGCTCGCATCGTCGCCGAAGTGTTCGCTGCGCATGCTTACAAAATTCCTCATCTTAAAACGGCTAAGAAAATACCAAAACCCGCGCTCACTCAATTAAGCGTTGCGGCAGTAGACCGCCAGGCTGCCACCGA
Organism: Gammaproteobacteria bacterium; assembly: GCA_025359565.1. GTDB lineage: Bacteria > Pseudomonadota > Gammaproteobacteria > Steroidobacterales > Steroidobacteraceae > Bog-1198. The sequence goes on from JANYFY010000019.1 coordinate 39,852, forward strand.
TGCTAACGTAGGCCTTAAAATTGGCACTGCTGTGAGTAGCGGCATGCATCTGTCACGCGATCTTGCCAATTTACCGCCGAATATCTGCACGCCTATGTATCTTTCGGCGAGAGCTAAGCAGCTCGCTCGAGAGTGGTCCAGTATTCGTACCAAAATTATCGATGAGCGCGGCCTCAAAGCGTTAAAAATGGGTTCGTTTCTAGCGGTTTCACAGGGCTCTGATCAACCTCCTCGCTTAATCGTATGCGAATATCGCGGAGCCAAACGCGGTAAAGCCCCCATTTGTCTCATCGGCAAGGGAATTACCTTCGATTCAGGAGGCATATCACTGAAAGACCCTTCCGCCATGGACGAAATGAAATTTGATATGAGCGGCGCTGCCACGGTGCTAGGGGCTTTACGCGCAGTCGCCGAATTAAAACTCGCCATCAACGTAGTGGTCATTATTGCGGCGTGCGAGAACATGCCAAACGGACGAGCCGTAAAGCCTGCCGACATCGTCACTAGTATGTCGGGACAGACCATTGAGGTCCTGAATACGGATGCCGAGGGTCGGTTGGTCCTATGCGATGCCATCACCTACAGCCGCCGCTACAAACCCGCAGCCATTGTGGATGTGGCAACCTTAACCGGTGCGTGCGTAATTGCCCTTGGTAATCACTTTAGTGGACTTATGAGTAATGACGATGCATTGGCGGAAGAACTTCGCAAAGCGGGCTTACGCGCGGACGACCGAGCTTGGCCTCTGCCGATTGGAGAAGAATATGTGGATCAACTAAAAAGTAATTTTGCTGATTTAGCCAACATTGGGGGTCGCGAGGGAGGTGCTTGCACGGCCGCCGCTTTCCTATCTAAATTTGCAAAAGACTTAACTTGGGCTCATCTGGATATCGCGGGCACTGCGTGGCTCGGTGGCTCCCAAAAAGGCAGTACAGGTCGACCGGTGCCATTGCTCGTAGATTTTTTGCTAAATCGCGGATCTCATGGATAAAGCCTATTCGCCCGCCGAGATTGAATCACGCATATATGCACGCTGGGAGTCTCTAGGGTGTTTTGCACCGAGCGGATTTGGGCCCGCGTACTGCATCGTCATTCCACCGCCAAACGTCACCGGCACTTTGCATATGGGTCACGCGTTCCAAGACACTATAATGGACGCCTTAATTCGCTATCGCCGCATGCAGGGGTGCGACACGCTTTGGCAACCGGGTACCGACCATGCGGGTATTGCCACGCAAATGGTGGTTGAACGGCAATTAAACGCTCAGAAGTTAAATCGGATCGATCTAGGACGCGAAGCATTTATCGAGCGGGTGTGGCAATGGAAACACCAGTCCAGCGATATCATCTCCAACCAATTACGTCGTTTGGGTGCGTCCGTGGATTGGAGTCGTGATAAGTTCACGATGGATCCGGCACTTTCGCAAGCGGTGACTGAAGCATTCGTGCGTTTATATCAGGACGGGCTTATCTATCGCGGTAAACGCTTGGTGAATTGGGATCCCGTGCTCAAGACGGCCTTGTCGGATCTCGAAGTGGCTGCGGTCGAAGAAATGGGAAGCCTTTGGCATTTGCGCTATCCGTTAAGCGACGGATCGGGATACTTAACTGTCGCGACCACGCGTCCAGAAACTCTCTTTGGAGATATGGCCGTTGCTGTTCACCCGCTCGATGATCGTTATCGACATCTGGTCGGTCGCAATGTGCGTTTACCCCTTACAGATCGAGAAATTCCTATCATTGCCGACGACTATGTCGATCCGAAGTTCGGCAGTGGCTGCGTAAAAATTACACCCGCGCATGACTTTAGCGACTATGAAGTCGGCATGCGCCACTCCCTCGCCTTACTCAATATTATGACTCCTGCCGCATCCCTTAACGATGAGGTGCCGATCACGTATCGAGGTCTCGATCGTATGGCTGCGCGTGAGCGCGTGGTAGCAGAGCTTCAAGCTCAAGAATTGATGGAAGGTATTGAGCCGCACAAGCTCACCGTCCCACGCGGCGATCGTAGTCACGCAATTCTAGAACCCTTACTGACTGACCAATGGTTTGTGAAAATACAACCGTTGGCGGATCCTGCGATAAAAGCAGTTGAGAATGGCGCTATTCGTTTTGTACCAGAGAATTGGTCAGCGGTATTCTACGATTGGATGCATAAGATTCAAGACTGGTGTATCAGCCGGCAATTGTGGTGGGGTCATCGCATACCGGCTTGGTACGATAGTGAAGGCCGATGGTACGTCGCTAGAACTGAAGCCGAAGTGCGCAGCGTACATGGCATTGCAAACAGCGTAACTCTGTCGCAGGACCAGGATGTCCTTGATACCTGGTTCTCATCAGCCCTTTGGCCCTTCTCCACACAAGGCTGGCCCGCAAACACGCATGAGTTAAGAACGTACTACCCCACTTCAGTATTAGTCACCGGATTCGATATTATATTTTTCTGGGTTGCGCGGATGATTATGTTTGGTTTGAAATTTACTGACAAAGTGCCTTTTCGCGAGGTCTATGTGCACGGCTTGATCAGGGATCACGACGGGCAAAAAATGTCCAAATCTAAGGGCAATGTTATTGATCCGCTTGATATTGTCGACGGGATATCACTCGACGCGCTAATCGCCAAGCGTACCAGCGGTCTCATGCAACCACACATGAAGCCTGCCATTGAAAAAGTAACACGTAAACAATTTCCGCAAGGCATTCCCGCTTTCGGCACTGATGCGCTGCGCTTAAGTTTTGCGTCGCTTGCCACTCAAAGCCGCGACTTACGTTTTGACATGGCGCGCGTCGACGGTAATCGAAATTTCTGTAATAAGCTGTGGAACGCAGCGCGATTCGTACTGATGAATGTTGAAGGCCAAGACATTAGCGCGGACGGTGCCCAGTTCAGCTTGGCTGATCGCTGGATTCAGACACGCTTATCGAGAACTTTGGTACGCGTAGAGAAAGGATTTGCAGAATATCGCCTGGATCTGGTGGCCAGTGCATTGTACGATTTTATTTGGCACGAATACTGCGACTGGTATCTCGAACTCGCTAAAGTTGTACTGCAAGCGGAGTTCAGCAGCGAGCAGGCCAAACGCGGTACTCGGCGAGTGCTGATCCAGTGTCTTGAGACTTTGCTGCGCGCTTTACATCCACTCGCACCGTTTATCAGCGAAGAGATTTGGCAACGCGTACGCACCAGTGCGCAGGTGACGGGTGAAACTATCATGCGCGCCAGTTTTCCGACGGCAGCTGATATACACGCCGATCCCAGTGCCGAGACAGAGATGCGCTGGGTCATGGATTTCATTCTAGGTTTACGCCAAATTCGTGGAGAAATGGACATTGCGCCCAGTCGCAAAATCGATATTATGTTGGCTAACGCCAGTCCCGCCGATATCGTGTATCACGAGCAAAATTCAGGCTATCTAATCCGTCTCGCCGGAATTGGTTCTACGCAATGTTTGAAAGTTGGCGCAATCGCTCCGATCTCGGCGATCGCATTGCTGGGAAAACTGGAAATCTTAGTACCCATGGCAGGGCTCATTGACCCGGCTGCGGAACTCGATCGTCTGTCCAAACGACAACGGAAAACAGCACTGGATTTCAGTAAACTAACGGTCAAAGTAAGTAGTATCGATTTCGCTAAGAACGCACCCGCGGAAGTAATCGCCAAAAATCACCAGCGACTCAGTGAACTTAAGATGGAGATTGAACAGCTGGGTGCGCAAATCGCTCGCGTGAACGCATTACGCAAGCCATGAAACCCGGAGCTCTTATCGACTCCATTCTGACACAGCTTAACCAGATACTCCTGGGCAAGGATTACCAGATTCGCCTGTGCTTGACCTGCGTGCTGGCGCGCGGTCATTTACTCATTGAAGATATACCGGGCGTCGGAAAAACTACCCTTGCGCACGGATTGGCCCAGACCCTGGGCCTGTCTTTCCAACGCATCCAATTTACCAGTGATCTTCTTCCCGCAGATGTGTTGGGCATGTCCATTTTCGAGCGTGACACCGGTCAGTTTCGCTTGCAGCGTGGTCCCATATTCTCGCAATTGGTACTCGCCGACGAAATTAACCGGGCATCCCCCAAGGCACAGAGCGCATTGCTGGAAGCCATGGAAGAACACCAAGTGACGCTGGACGGGCAAACCATGCAACTACCAGAGCCTTTCTGCGTCATTGCCACTCAAAACCCACAAGATCAAGTCGGTACGTTTCCGCTTCCGGAATCGCAACTGGACCGCTTTCTGATGCGCGTGGAACTAGGATATCCCACGCCCGGCGAAGAACGCGAGCTGCTGTGCGGCATGGATCGACGCGACTTGATGGCAACGTTTAGCAACAAGATCAGCGCTGAGGATTTAATAACGCTACAAACCAAAGTCCAGGAAATTCATGTGGCCGGTGCGCTACTCGACTATGTGCAAGCACTCATTGCCCGCAGCCGTCAGGTCAATCACGGACTGTCTCCTCGAGCCGCTATCGGACTGGTTCGTGCCGCACGTGCCTATGCGCTAATCGAAGGACGAGACGCAGTAATGCCTGAGCATGTGCAAGCTGTGCTTGCTTCCGTAGCAGATCATCGCCTACACCCCGACAAAAATGGCCTTACCGCGGCGCGCTTGATTGAGACCGTCCCGATCCCTTGAACCGCGTCAGCGATACTATCACCGCTGGAATAGGCGCTTGGATTCGAGCTTGGTCTAAGCGGCATGGCGTCGATTCTTTGCCAATCAGCATCCATCGCCGCCGTATCTATATCTTACCCACTCGCAGAGGGCTGATGTTCGCGATCCTTCTGGTCGCCATGATCGCCGCCAGTTTGAATTACAACAATAATCTCGCCTTGGCCTTCGCATTTTTGTTGTCAAGCGTGGCGCTGGTGGCTATGCATCATTGTCATCGTAATTTATTGGGGATCCAGGTCAATCTAAACCCCGAAGTGGAAACTTTCGCAAATAGCCAAGCGCGATTCGATTTCGTCTTATCCAATTCATCGCCAGTAGACCGACACGATATTGAAATACACTGCGAATCGAGCACTTGTCTTGTTTCCCCGTTGAATGCCGGAGTGCAACAACTCGTGGCGCTTGAAATACCCGTAGCACAGCGTGGCGTGCGAATAATCAAAGACTTCCAGTTGCGAACTCGCTATCCGTTCGGTTGGTTTAGGGCGTGGACTTACATCAATACGCCTCTGACAGCCTATGTCGCGCCCCAGCCGCTCGGATCCCGAACACCGCCCCCCATTGCATCAGGTGATGATGATTTTGCGGATCTGCGTCCTTATCAGCCTGGAATGCCGGTCAAACATATGGCCTGGAAAGTACTCGCGCGCGGTGGTGAGGCTGCGGTGCGTCGCTACACGGGGGACAGTCTAATTTCTGAATGGTTGGAATGGGATGCACTACCTGGATTGAGCGCCGAGGCTCGACTTTCACAATTGTGTCGCTGGGTGGTGCTGCATGATTCCAATCGGCCCTACGGATTGCGACTTCCCCATCTGGAAATCGCCCCCGCTGCCCACCGCCAGCACTATCGGAACTGTTTACGCGCGCTTGCCCTCTTTAAAGTCTCGAGCCTGTGAAACTCAATTCGGTTGGTTTCGAGCAAATTAAGTGGATTTCCCTAGCCCTAGTGCTCGCGCTGTTACCCCATGTCACCGATCTGCCTGGGTGGGTGCTCCTCATCGTGGGAGGGACGCTAAGTACGCGGCTATACCTCAGCGTTCGCGGTCTACCGCCGCCGCCTACTGTAATACGTACCCTACTCGCCGTTTTTGCAATGAGTTTGTTATTCATCACCTATCGCACCTTTAACGGATTACACGCAGGTAGCGCATTGCTGTGCCTGGTCGCTGGTTTTAAGGTCTTAGAATCACGACAGCAACGTGATCTGGCGGTCATCACACTAATAATATATTTTCTCAGTCTCGCCGCACTTCTCGCAAATGCGTCCTTTTGGTTGTTCGCTTATTTAATTAGTGTATGTGTATTTACGTGCGCTACATTGCTGCGATCAACCACCACTTACTCGCCTCGCTGGCCAAAAACCCTTCGCTATGTCGGACGAGTCTTCTTGCAAGCATTACCGCTGACCTTATGTTTATGGCTTTTATTTCCGCGCTTTGCAGGACCACTATGGCAGATGACGGCGGAGGATCACCACGCGCTTACGGGCCTCAGCGACAAAATGAGTCCGGGTGACATCAGTGAATTGACGCAATCCGAGGAAGTCGCCTTTCGAGTTCATTTTTTCGCTGGCACTCCCGCACCAGCGCAGCGCTATTGGCGAGGCCCTGTACTTTCTGATTTCGACGGGCGCACTTGGAGCCAGTCCATACCCACTCATAAGCTCGTTGCATTTCAACCTCGCGGCACACCCTACCAATACAAGATATCGGTAGAGCCGCACCCACATCAATGGATATATACCCTCGATTGGCCCGCTCGGTGGAATCTGTCGGAAGCCTTTTTAACTAACGATTACGTATTGATGCAAAACGAATCGGTCTCCGTTCCTTTAAACGTATTGGTTACCTCTTATTCTAGTGTGCCACCCAGCATCGCTGATTCTGTCATGCTGCAGCGCGATCTGAGGCTTCCTTTTAACCAGAACCCCCGCACCGCCTTGTTCGCTCAACGTTTAAGACTATCCGCCGGCACTGATTTAGCTTACGTGCGCGCGGTGCTTAATCAATTTACCCGTGAGAAATTTTTTTATACGCTCAATCCACCGAAGCTCGATCAAAATTCGGTAGATGAATTCTTATTTAGCACCAAGCGTGGTTTTTGTGGCCATTACGCCTCCGCGTTCGCCGTGCTCATGCGAGCAGCGGGCATTCCTGCCCGGGTTGTAACGGGCTATCAAGGTGGCGTCTACAATCGCTTTGCCGATTACTGGATGATTAAACAAAGCGACGCGCATGCATGGACCGAAATATGGCTGGCGGGCACAGGATGGCAACGAGTCGACCCCACCTCTTTTATCGCGCCGGAGCGCATTGAACATGTGATTGTCGATCGGCTCACTGAATTCTCTTTCGTCAGCCGCTGGAACCATCCACTTTCTTGGTTCGCCGACACGCGGCTGCGGTTTGACGCGCTTAAGCAGTTTTGGCGCAATCAAATATTGAACTTCAATCAACAATCGCAGAACAAATTATTAGAATTTTTCCTCATTCGCGAACCGGACACACAAAAATTAGTCTGGTTACTAAGTGCCGGATTAGCTCTAAGTCTTGGTTGGTTGACGTGGACCATTGGCGGCGAGCTTCACGTCCGTCGCGCTCCACTTATCCGCGCGTATCAACAATTATGCGCAAAATTTGCAACCATCGGAATCTCTCGCCGAACCCACGAAGGCGCTGAAGATTATGCTCAGCGTATTGCTGATCTACGCCCGGATCTTGCCGCCCTAGCCACCACATTGTTCCGCGACTACAATAAGCTGCGGTACGGTTACCGCAGCGGCGGCGGCGGCGGCAGCGCCAGCAGCGACCGGAGCTATAGCCTATTAGTAACCCAATTCATCAAGACCGTGCGGGCCTTGGAAATTCGCTAAGCTGCTAAATTTTCTCGGGTTTTCATAAAATTAATCTCTGGCCAACGTTCTTCGGTCAACCCAAGATTAACCCGCGTAGGCGCTAGATAAACGAGCTCTCCGGCATGATCCCAAGCTAAGTTGTCGTGAGCTTTTCGCCGAAACTCTGCCAACCGTTTTTCATCCGCAAGTTTTACCCAGCGTGCGATAACCACATTGATCGGCTCAAATACGCATTGCACGCTGTATTCATCTTGCAAACGAAAGGCGACAACTTCAAATTGTAGTTGACCGATTGCACCTAAGATTAAATCATTATTGCGCAACGGTTTAAATAATTGAGTTGCACCTTCTTCGCATAATTGCGATAAGCCTTTTTGCAAAGCTTTCATACGCAAGGGATCTTTTAATACGGCGCGTCGAAACAATTCCGGAGCAAAATTAGGGACCCCAGTAAAGGTAAGTTCTTCGCCTTCGGTGAAGGTATCTCCGATGTTGATGGTGCCGTGATTATGCAAACCAATAATATCGCCGGCGAAGGCTTCTTCCGCCTGGCTACGATCTGCCGCCAAAAAAGTTAACGCATCGGCGACACGAATTTCTTTGCCTAAGCGGGTATGGTATAGACGCATACCGCGCATGTAACGCCCCGAGCACAGACGCATGAACGCGATCCGATCGCGGTGACCTGGGTCCATGTTAGCTTGGATCTTAAACACAAAGCCGGTCATTTTTGTTTCATCCGCGCTTACCAGGCGTTGCAAGGTAGCGCGTGGCTGGGGTGCAGGAGCATGAAGTGCAAATGCATTGAGTAATTCCCTGACACCAAAGTTATTGACTGCCGATCCAAAAAATACCGGCGTTTGTTTGGCGGCCAGATAGCGTTCTGGGTCGAAACTCGGGCTCGCGCCGCGCACCAGGTCGACTTCTTCTAAGAACCGAGCGTAGCGATCGCCCAAATACTCGCGAGCTTCGTCACTATCGATTCCCTCAACCGTCTCATGGATCCCGGCTCGGCCTTTCTCCACTGGAACGTATACATAAATCCGATCCTCCAGCAGGTGGTACACGCCCAGTAAATCACGACCCATCCCAATCGGCCAGGTGATCGGTGTACACTGAATTTTTAATACGTTCTCGATCTCATCGAGTAGCTCAATTGGGGACCTGCCATCACGATCGAGTTTGTTAACAAAGGTAATAATGGGGGTGTCACGTAGACGGCAAACGTCCATTAATTTAATGGTGCGTTCTTCGACACCCTTGGCGCAATCGATCACCATGAGCGCTGAATCAACGGCTGTCAAAGTACGGTAAGTATCCTCGGAAAAATCCTCGTGACCGGGCGTATCCAACAAATTGATCACGCAATCGGCATAGGGAAATTGCATTACCGACGAAGTAATTGAGATTCCACGCTGCTGTTCAAGGCGCATCCAATCGGAAGTCGCATGACGAGTAGCCTTACGCCCCTTGACGGTACCCGCCATCTGGATAGCACCGCCAAACAGCAATAACTTTTCAGTGAGCGTGGTTTTACCAGCATCCGGGTGGGAAATGATCGCAAACGTGCGTCTATTGCTCGCCATAGTAAATTCCTATAAAACTCGACGCAGGACAATGGCATCCTCACGGCCGACGGTCGCTTGGTAATAGCCACGTCTGACGCCAATCTGTGCAAATCCCATCGAGTGATAGAGCCTTACCGCTATCGCATTAGTGGGCCGTACCTCCAGAAAAATTTCACGCACCCCAGCGCTACGAGCACACTCCAACATATACAACATTAATTTACGGCCCAGGCCACGACAGCGATATTCGTCACTTACGCAGACGTTCAATAGATGAGCTTCACCCGCCCCCGTCGACATGACGGTGTAACCTGCCACTAAGCCCCCCACGTCCAGCACTCGGCAGATATAACCCACTCGTAAACAATCGCGAAAAATTCCATCACTCCATGGAAATGGGTAAGCATTGTGTTCTATTGACACTACCATCGGCAAATCGAATTCACGCATGGTGCGAACTTCAACTGCTGGCAGATACACTTTTTGCTCAACGCTAGCCACCTACAAACACCTCACGCGCGAATTTCAAATCTTCCCACGCTTTGCGCTTGTCAGCGGGAATTCGCAGCAAATGAGCCGGGTGATAGGTTGCAATCAAGGGTATTCTCATTTTACCAAAGACGTGTACTTGCTGTCTCAACTCATCGAGCGTTTTTTCAGAGTGCAACAATCCTTGAGCAGCGGGCTCACCCATCACCAGCATGATTTTAGGCGCGAGCAATTGCACTTGGCGATCGAGGAAGGGAAAGCACTCAACCAGCGCGGGAATTGTGGGAGTGGTTAAAGTTGCTCGGCATTTTTGTACATGAGTCATGTAAACCTGATTGCGACTTAGCCCGATCGCGCCCAACATGGCGTTGAGTAAAATGCCCGCATCGCCTACAAAAGGCTCACCCTGACGATCCTCTACAAGGTCCGGCAGATCGCCTATCAGCAGCCACTGAGCCTGCAAATTTGTCTGGCTAAAAACTGTCTGAGTTCGCGTCGTGCACGCTGAACATCGCACACAATTTAACGCATCAATGCGAAGTGCGGACCAGTCTAGCGATGCACGCCTATCTAATTGGTCGGGTAAAACCCGTACACGCCGAGCCCAAGTCTCAAGCCCTAAGGCGTTAAGATACGCACTACGCACGCGCGCGCCGACGTACTTTGCGGTACAACCATACGAGCGGTGCCGAGAGCGCATATCCGCCAAAGAACACTAATAAAGTCACCGGTGGATACAAGGATAAAAGCACGAACGCTAAGGGAACTAACAAAATATGAGTGAAGCGTACCCGCGCACCGGCGTCGACCTGTTTGAAACTATTAAACGCAAAGCGACTGATCATCAACCCAGCGGCGAAAGCCGTGACCAGGAAAGCCAGTATCAAACCTGGCAAGCCGATGTTAGTCTGACTACTGGCAAGCCAGACAAAGGCAGCCACGATGGCAGCCGCTGAGGGACTTGGTAACCCTTCAAAATAATGCTTATCTTGACCTGTACTGCGCGAATTAAAACGCGCGAGTCGCAACGCTGCGGCAGCTGCGTAAAAAAAACACACAAGCCAACCCAGTCGACGCCACAACGGGCCATATTCGGCGATCCGCACGACTCCCCATTGATAGGTGACAATCGCGGGAGCTAGCCCAAATGAGACCATATCCGAGAGACTGTCGTATTCTTTACCAAAAGCGCTTTCTGTATGGGTCCAGCGGGCGACGCGCCCATCAAGCCCATCAAATACCATCGCGACGAATACGGCGATGGCCGCATTTTCAAATTTGCCATCAATAGCGGCAACAATCGCGTAGAACCCGGCAAATAATGCCGTAGTTGTCAGCAGATTCGGCAGCCAATACACGCCCCGTTTTTGCGGCCGTAGGGCATCGTCTTCGATTTCTGGATCATTCATGTGATCGCATAATACCAGGGGCCTTAAGGTAAGATATAAAGCATGCGCTTATCTCAATACCCTCTCACAACACTTAAAGAAGTCCCGGCCGATGCAGAAGTGATCAGCCACCAGCTGATGCTCCGTACCGGCATGATCCGAAGGCTAGCGGCAGGGCTGTACACTTGGCTACCGTTCGGGCTTAAAACCCTACGGAAAGTTGAACGTATTGTGCGTGAAGAGATGGATCGGAGCGGTGCCTTGGAGGTCGTTATGCCGACCGTCCAGCCAGGTGAGTTATGGAAAGAGTCAGGGCGCTGGAGCGAATATGGCCCGGAATTGCTGCGTTTTAAAGATCGACATGAACGCGAGTTCACCTACGGACCTACCCACGAAGAAGTGATCACGGACATAGCGCGCCGCGAGCTCCATAGTTATAAGCAATTGCCTGTGAATTTTTATCAAATTCAATTAAAATTCCGCGATGAGATTCGTCCGCGCTTTGGCGTAATGCGGGCACGCGAGTTCATCATGAAGGACGCCTACTCTTTCCATATTAGCGAAGCGAGCCTGAACGACGGGTATCGGACCATGTCGGAGGCTTATGTACGGATTTTTACACGTCTAGGGCTTAAGTTTCGTGCGGTACAAGCGGATGGAGGGAGCATAGGCGGTAGTTCATCGCAAGAGTTCCACGTACTCGCCGAGTCGGGCGAAGATGCCATTGTGTTTTCGGATGCGGATGACTATGCCGCTAATCTGGAAATGGCAGTAACCTTGCCGGTTCTTGCGCCCAAGGGAGGCACGACCCAATCGCTGTCTAAAGTAGCCACCCCAAATGCGCGCAGCATCGCTGATATATGCACCCAACTTTCCATCAAACCTGCTGCATGCATTAAAACCTTGTTGGTAGATGCGGCGGACGGCGGGGTCATAGCATTGGTGGTGCGCGGCGACCATGAATTAAATGCTGTTAAAGCTCAAAAACTGCCGGGAGTTGCTCGTCCGCTGCGCATGTCTAGTCCCCAGCGAATACGCGAGTCCCTCGCCTTAGAAACCGGATTTATTGGTCCGATAGGTCTTAAAATTCCTTTATATGCTGATCATGCCGCGGCTCATTTAACGGATTTTGTGTGCGGTGCCAATGAAAAGGATGCTCATTACATCGGGGCCAATTGGGGTCGCGATTTACCTGAGCCTACCTCCGTCGATATGCGCAATGTAATTGTCGGAGATCCAAGTCCGAGTGGTCAGGGGACGCTGCAAATTGCTCGAGGTATTGAGGTCGGCCACATATTTAAACTGGGACAAAAATACAGCGCTTCGCTCAAAGCGGTAGTTCAAGATGAGCATAGTAAATCGGCCACATTGTGGATGGGTTGCTATGGAATCGGTATCACCCGAGTCGTGGCCGCGGCGATTGAGCAAAATCACGATGCCAATGGCATTTGTTGGCCGGAGGCACTGGCTCCGTTTACCCTGGTATTAGTTCCTCTCGGCTATCAAAAATCAGCTCAAGTCCGCCAGGCGGCTGAGCGCCTGTATGCAGAATTCATTGGCATGGGCATTGATGTACTGCTGGACGATCGCGACGTTCGCCCGGGCGTGAAGTTTGCTGATTCCGAATTGCTCGGCATACCGCATCGTATTGTCATTGGCGATCGGGGACTCGATGTCGGCACTCTTGAGTATCGGCATCGCCGTGCAACGACTTCGATTGATCTTGCCTTGAGCGAAGCGGTGGCATTTATCTGTGACAAGGCGCAAAGCGCAAAGGCTTAGTGCATGCGTTGGTGGATATTAAGTTTTTTTTTACTACCAATCTCTTCGGGGCTTGCGTCCCAGACGGAACCAGAGCTTAAAAATCTCTTAGAGAAGGTGATCGCAGGAGCCAATTGTTTTACCGATAAATACGACGCAGAAGTTTGGCACAAAAGCATGGAACCAAGGCTCAAAAAATTTGTAGCAGCGCATGAAACGCGGGTCGAGATTCTCGACCAAGTGTATTGCGAGGCAAGACGCGATCCGCAGCAAAGAATCCCCCCAGATTTAGTCCTTGCGCTGATCGAAGTTGAAAGTCGATTCGACCCCTGGGCAGTCTCCACGGCGGGCGCTGTCGGGCTTATGCAAGTCATGCCCTTTTGGCCCCGTAAACTTGGCGTACAAAATCAACTGGTGCGCGCAGCACCCAATATTCGGATGGGATGCGCAATCCTACGTTATTATTTACGTATTGAACATCGCGACTGGCCGCGTGCACTGGCCCGTTATAACGGCAGCGTCGGAAGAAACTCTTATCCTCGGTTAGTCATGCAGCGATGGCAATCGTGGCGATATTGAAATTACAGTGGAGCGTTACTCAAGGCGGAAGCCGCAGGGTGCCGAGAGTAACAATAGCCGTAAAGGCCGTCATATGAATGAAATTCTCGTCTTATATTATTCCCGCCATGGCAGTACGGCTGCCTTGGCCCGCCAAATTTGCCGCGGCGTGGAGTCAGTCAGCGGCGCGCAAGCGCGTTTACGCACCGTGCCACAGGTATCGGCTTTAATTGAACGAATTGATCCGGCGATTCCAGACGATGGACCGCCCTACGCCATGCATACGGATCTTGAGGAATGCGAAGGCCTCATTATTGGAAGTCCAACCCGATTCGGCAATATGGCAGCGCCCGTAAAATATTTTTTGGACGGTACCAGTGCTCTTTGGGCCTCGGGTTCTCTAGTAGGAAAGCCGGCCGCCGTATTCACCTCGACCCAAACTATGCACGGCGGACAGGAATCTACTTTACTGTCGATGATGATCCCGCTGCTGCATCACGGTATGCTCCTCGTAGGCTGCCCTTATACGGAACCCGCGCTGACCACAACTCGTAGTGGCGGCACGCCCTACGGAGCGAGCCATGTCGCATCAGTCGGTGCGTCCGGTCAATTATCAGAAGATGAACGGGCAATTGCGACTGCCTTGGGCAAGCGCGTTGCAAGCATCGCTGTTCAGTTAAGGGGTTGTAGATAATGGAGTTTTGAATTTCGGATGGCGATCCAAGGCATCGCGAATGAAAGGGATTGTCAAGCGACGCTGAGCCACCAGCGAGGCTTCATCCAACTGGTCCAGTAGTTCTAACAACGTCGGCAAATCGCGCGGCATTCGTTTCATTAAGTAATCCAAGGTTTCAGGCGGCATTTCAAGACCGCGCTGTGCGGCACGCAATCTCAGTGCCTCACTCCTCGCGCTGTCATCGAGATCGCGCAGTTGGTAAACCACACACGCTGCTGCGCGCGACTTCCAATCCTCAAGGCTCCACTGCAACTGCTGGGGGGCGGCGCGGGCTGCAAATATCAATCGAGTACCTAGTTCAGCCGCCTCGTTAAACAAGCGGAACAACACGGTTTCCCAGGATAAATCGCCGGCGACAGCGTCAACGTCATCTACGCAGAGCACCTGTAGTCCGGCAAAACCCTTCAAGGCTTCAGGTGGCAGGGATACGCGGCGATCCAATGGGAAATAGGCCGAATTCTGTTTTATAGCGACAGCCGCAGCTTGCAATAAATGGGTCTTGCCGCTGGCGCGAGCGCCCCATATCCATAGCGGTTGCGTATTCGGGGAGCGCACAGCTGCAAGCAACTCACTATTGGGACCGGGTGAGAAAGTCTCGAATACCGCGCCGACACGGAGCCTAATTCCTAGCGCCATTTGTCTCAAGTTCTTGGCACCAATGCGGCTGCAGCGAGCCGGCCATAGGTAATAACGTAATCCATTCCGCTGACTATGACAGTCACAAAAACTGCGGCGCCTAGCGCCAATGAAAATATATGCGGAAGGGCAAAAAGTTGCTGGCCAACAACCGAGACGATAAACAGCAACTGTACCATCGTATTTAATTTGCTAATCAGCGTAGGGCGTAATTTTAAAGGACCGCACCAATAGCGATAGGCGACTGCACCGATCACGATGACCAAGTCGCGCGTCACCGCCACCCCCATCAACCACACTGGCACGATTTTTAAGATGGCCAGAGTCACTAGTAACGTAACCAAGAGTAATTTATCGGCGACAGGATCCAGCAACGCGCCTAGATCCGACTGCCACCCAAAGCGTTTGGCCAACAATCCATCTGCGCCATCAGAAACGGCAGCCGCCACAAACAAGCACAATGTGGTCATAAGCGCGTGGTGCAATAGGGCCCAGGCAATAGGGACCACCAGCAAAATCCTGATGGTACTGATGAGATTTGGAAGATGACGCAGTACGCCACGCACAACTAACGACGCAATTGATAACGCTGCATTCCATTTTCGCCCGGCGCAGATACTTGCAGACGTCCGCTCAACACCAAAGCGTGTTGCACTGCCTCCGATCCGCCCCGTGAGGTCAGCCGAAACTTGACCGTATCACCACTTAAGGATTGTATGCTGACATGGGAAATAAAGGTCAATGATTCAAGGTAGGTTTGTAGATCAGCAAATACCCGTAAATCGGTCACTCCGCTAACCTCGATATCAATAGGCACGATATTACCGTTGGCTGCGAACGTACCCGCATAAGTATCCGCCGCGCGGTTTACGCCCTCGGTCGCCCCAGTACTTTCACTGTTATGATCTTGAAACCCGTGGATCCAACGCACTGACGCACTTGCCCCTAAATTGGTCGCACGCCCTACTAACACCGCATCGCCATTTATGCGTCGTCCCAACTCCGCCAAAGCACTTGTACTCATGCGATTAACCGCAGCAAAATCCAAATGATTATTGCTTAAATCAGTGGCGCTTGGCCAAGTAAGGCGTATGCCACGCGCGGCGGCCGCCTCGTCAATGAGATCTTTTAAGACGGACTTATCGTCTATAGTCACTACCGTACCCGGTGCGGGAGTGGATGCAATGAGCCATACCACCGTATTCGGCCGTTCCCGACCCCAGAGCGGCTGACCATTTTGCGCAAGCCAACGCTCAAGGGACGCCCCATCAAAAGATACGCTCAGCTGGTTATCCGGCAATGCACGGAAGGCTTGCACGTAGCGTCGAGTGTTGTCGAGCAACGGGGCGAAAGCAGGGTCTTGGGCAGCGGACCTTCGTCCGGTTACTCTGACCAGAACGGTTTTAAGGGCCGTTTGAAAGGCAGCCGCTTGTCCGGCTTCGGAGTGATCGGCTGTTCGTACCGACGCCCGATATAGATCTAAACCCGCAGCAATGCCTAGGGTAGAGAAAATTAAAGCCGCTCCAAGGAGGGCAAAAAATGCAAAAATTTGCTGCAATAGCAACGAAAATCTGTTTGGATAATGGGTCATGCTGGTATCGCGGGAAAGCCTCCGGTCGCCTTTAAGGTAAAATACCACAGCTTGCTGGCTCATCGTGCCAGCTTACCCATGAGAAAAAACTGCATGACTGACAAAGCATCGATTACCTACCTTGCCGCGGGTGTCGATATGGATGCTGGCGATGAACTCGTTGAACGCATAAAACCGCATGTAAAACGCTCACTGCGGCGCGAAGTGCTGGGTGGCATTGGGGGCTTTGGCGCCTTGGTCGAGGTTCCCCTGGACCGCTACCGCAAGCCAGTCCTGGTCTCGGGAACCGACGGGGTGGGCACCAAGTTGCGCTTGGCAATCGACTTCGGGCGGCATGATACGGTGGGCATTGATTTGGTAGCCATGTGCGTCAACGACGTAGTGGTCCAAGGTGCTGAGCCCCTGTATTTTCTAGACTACTACGCCACCGGTAAACTACAGGTTGCCGTTGCCGAACGGGTTATCGCCGGTATTGCGGCAGGCTGCGTCGAAGCGGGATGTGCTCTGGTCGGCGGCGAAACGGCCGAGATGCCCGGTATGTACCATGGCGAGGATTATGACCTGGCTGGTTTTTGTGTGGGAATTGTCGAAAAAGACGCCATATTAGACGGCGCCGCCACGCGCGCCGGCGATATAGTTCTGGGCCTTCCCTCGTCCGGCCCGCACTCCAACGGTTTTTCATTGATCCGCAAAATTGTGCAAGTTGCAGGTGCCAACTTCAATGTGCCGTTAGAAGGCGCACAGATAATCGATTTGTTAATGGCTCCCACCCGGATTTATGTCAAACCTTTATTGGCCCTCATCCGCGAAGTGCCGGTACATGGCATATCGCACATCACCGGCGGTGGATTAGTTGGGAATATTCCGCGGGTCATTCCGCCAGGATTAGAAGTCATCCTCGATGCCAAAGCGTGGCCTCGACAACCCATTTTTGATTGGTTGCAAAAAAATGGACGGGTGACCGATGCGGAAATGCATCGAGTTTTTAACTGCGGTATCGGTATGACTTTGCAAGTGGCTAGTGGCGATGCAATGCGCGCAATTGCAACGCTGCGCGCCGCCGGCCAAGAAGCCCTCGTTATTGGCCATGTGCAGAGTGGCACTCGCGATGTGGTCATCGCGTGAAGCGCAAGATCGCGATCCTCATTTCCGGTCGAGGCAGCAACATGCGTGCTCTGATCGAACGATCCCGTGAATCTGACAGTCTGTTTGAAGTGGTCCTGGTGGCATCCGATAAAGCCGACGCCCTAGGCTTAACGCTTGCTTGCAAACTGAAAATTCCGACTCGCGTACTCCCTGCTAGTCACTACCCGGAGCGCATTGCTTACGATAGCGCCTTAAGCGCGCTCATCCAAGAATATTCTCCTGATTTGATAGTATTAGCTGGATTTATGCGAATTCTATCAGCTGATTTCGTACGCGCTTATGAGGGTCGTATTTTGAATATTCACCCATCGTTATTGCCTAAATTCCCCGGACTTCACACCTATCGCCGAGTTCTCGCGGCACAAGAAAAGGAGCACGGTGCAACGGTACATTTCGTGACCGCCGAGTTGGACAGAGGAGCACCTATTGTACAAAGTCGAATCCCAGTGAATGCCGATGATGACGAACTCAGTTTAGCCGCACGGGTTCAAGCGACCGAACATCGCCTGTATCCGCTCGCCGTGCAGTGGTACGCTCAAGGTCGACTAAAATATATCAACCAGCAAGCATGGCTTGATGGCAGGGTCCTAGGAGCACCGATACAATGCGCGCAGGAGTGATCATGGGCCTATTCGGCATCGTCACCGCCCACGCGGGCCAGAGCGCTGCACTGGAGCCCTTTAAGGCTCATTATCGCGCCGAATGGAAAAACATCAACGTGGGCACCAGCGACCTTGAACTACGACGCGACGGAACGCA
This sequence comes from Gammaproteobacteria bacterium, assembly GCA_025359565.1. GTDB lineage: Bacteria > Pseudomonadota > Gammaproteobacteria > Steroidobacterales > Steroidobacteraceae > Bog-1198. Next base: position 58,025 of record JANYFY010000019.1, read on the forward strand.
TTATATTTACACTTGGAAAATATCAGCACGCGGCATATTTAGACTGGTTTACGGCAACGATGTGATTCAAACCAGTAGGTTTTCTGCAGATTCGGAGCATGTCGTGGCCGAGAAGTATCATGCTGAAGATGGCGCCTCGAGGGCTGACTTGGCTTTCGACTGGCCGCAACAAATTGCACGGGGTCAATCAGAATCAAAGCCCATCGAAATCAAACTTAAAAATGGCACCCAAGACGTGATGTCGATCCAGGCCGAAGTGATGTTAGGTTTGCGCAACGGAAATTTACCAAAGACATTCCCGATTATCGACAAAGACGAACTCAAAGAATTTATCTACACCCAGGAAGGTCATGCAGAAATCCATACCGAACTAGGCAAACTCGATACTTTGGTGGTGGCTAGTCAACGCGAAGGTGGCGATCGAGTGCTACGGATGTGGTTTGCACCGTCGCTCGGGTTTGTGCCCGTGCAGGCTGAACGCACCCGCAACGGCTCTCTTGAATTCGCAATGCGGATCAGGTCCCTAAGTCACTAAGTCTTAGGTAGGGTCACGCCGCGTTGCCCTTGGTACTTGCCGCCTCGATCCTTGTAGGAGGTTTCGCAGACCTCGTCCGACTCAAAGAACAGCATTTGTGCTACGCCCTCGTTGGCATAGATTTTAGCGGGCAACGGAGTTGTATTGGAGAATTCCAGCGTTACATGTCCCTCCCACTCAGGCTCCAGCGGCGTGACGTTTACTATTATTCCACAGCGAGCATAAGTCGACTTACCAAGACATATGGTCAGTACACTCCGGGGTATTCGGAAAAATTCCACGGTGCGAGCCAAAGCAAATGAATTCGGCGGAATAATACAAACAGGTCCTTTGAAGTCGACAAAGGATTTTTCGTCAAAATTCTTAGGGTCGACGATAGTGGAATTGATGTTGGTAAAAATCTTGAATTCTTCCGCACAACGCACGTCGTAGCCGTAACTGGAAGTGCCGTAGGAAACAATTTTCTGTCCCGCTGCAACTCGCACCTGTTCGCCTGAATAAGGTTCAATCATTGCCTGGCTTTGCGCCATACGCCGAATCCAGCGATCACTCTTAATAGTCATTTTAGGTCGATTCAACGGTGATTTTGGGAAACATTCGACTGTAGTCCTTGTTTAAAATTGACAAACGGGCGGCAGTACGGCGAGCCATTTGCAGGTAAGCCCTGGCACGAGTGCTGTTGGGTTCAGCTACTACCGTTGGCGATCCCCCGTCGGCGTCTTCACGAATACGGATATCTAAGGGTAATTCGCCTAATAAATGCACACCGTATTGGGCAGCCATGCGCGCTCCTCCCCCGCTACCGAAAATATGCTCAGAATGACCGCACTTGCTACAGACATGAACGCTCATATTCTCCACCACGCCAAGCACGCGCACTTCGACTTTTTCAAACATTTTGAGACCCTTTCGAGCGTCGAGCAGCGCAATATCCTGAGGTGTGGTAACGATGACAGCGCCGCTCACCGGAACTCTTTGCGCCAGGGTGAGCTGAATATCGCCAGTACCCGGTGGCATGTCGACCACCAAATAATCTAGTTCACCCCAGCGGGTATCCCCAAGAAGCTGGGTTAATGCTTGAGTCACCATAGGGCCTCGCCATGCCATCGGTTGCTCAGCATCGACCATGAAGCCGATCGACATCACCTCGACTCCATAGGCCATCAAGGGGTTTATATGTTTGCCGTCAATGCTCACGGGCTTCTGACCGCTCAACCCCATCATCAAAGGTTGACTCGGACCATAAATATCAGCGTCTAGTAAACCCACTTTGGCACCCTGCCGAGCCCAGGCCAGCGCGAGATTAGCGGCGGTGGTGGACTTGCCAACGCCGCCTTTGCCGGAGGCGACCGCCACTACATTTTTTACTCCCGCGAGGGGTTTTAGCGTGCGCTGAACCGCATGTGCCGTGATTTCCGCCCTCAGATTCAGTTCCAAAGTTAAATTTCCTAACAAGGGCTGTAAATGCGTTCGTAGCGCAGTTTGCAGCTCATCCCCATAATCCGCGCACGGGAATCCAAACTGTAACTCTATACGTACCTGATTGGGACGTAGCTCCAGGGACCGAATTGCCTTAGCTTCCGCCAGTGTACAACCCAGATAAGGATCGACAAAAACCTTGAGTTTTTCGTGTAATTCGCTATCGGAGGTCAGTTCGTTCATAGGGCTGCAATTGTACCGTAGACCGACTAATTTCGCGTGGTATGGCATAATTGCGAAGAATGAGTTTTTTCACTAATTATCGTGCTGATAGGCTAATCGCCGAGATTAAGTCCGAGGCAAACCCAACCAGTCCCACGGCGCAAAAAGCTGTGGCGAAATTGGTAGCACTTGGGCCGAACGCGATAAATCCGATAGTGACAGCGCTTACCGCCGCTGAGAAACGCGAAACAATGGTGCTTGTCGAGGCGCTGTCGAGCTTGATCGACTCGAAATCGCTCCCGCAGGTGCTAAACGCGATGGCAGAAAGCAATGGACGCGCCGTTTCTGGAATTGCCTGGGCATTATCCTCCAGTCGCAATTATTCCACTGGCGCGTTACTTGAGGCTTTAACCAAGCCCGAAATGCCGCGTCAAGCGATTCTAGACGTCATAACAGCCCAAAAATCTCGATTTTCGATGCGGGAGTTGCTGAATGCGGCGTATTTGCAAGAAGCCAATGAACGAGCGGGTCTATTTAAAATTATCGCAGAAGTTGCTGACGAATCCTCAATCGACGATCTACTGACGCGAATTGAGGGCAAGGATCCCATTGCAAGAGTTCATATCATCAGTGTTCTCGCCCGTTTTAATACCCCCAAAGTACAAACGGCGATTCAGGCGCAGGTCAAAGATAGCCACAAGTCCGTTCGATCCGCAGCGTTATCAGCGTTATCACGAATGAGCGGGCCCTTCGACGTGGCCTTGTTGTGCACGCTGTTGCGCGATCCCGAAATTGAAGTGCAGAACAAAGCCGTCGACCTGATCATCCATGCCGATCACCCCGACACGGTCAAGTATTTAGTCGACATTCTCAAGGATGAGAACGAATTCGCCAGACGCGCTGCAGTGGAAGTGCTAAACGCGGTCGGTACTGCACAATCTGTTAAGTATTTGCTTGCGATCCTTGCCGATACTGATTGGTGGGTGCGTACGCGCGCTGCCGATGCCTTAGGCAAAATAGGCGGTCCACGCGTAGTTGATGCGGTATTAGTACTTATTAAGGACGAAAACCAAGATATCCGTCGAGCAGCCATTGAGATACTGAATCAAACCAAAGACGAACGCGCCGTGGTCCAGTTAATTGAAGCGACGCGCGATAAGGATTGGTGGGTTAGCGAACGCGCGGTCGACGCTTTAGCTGAAATCGGCAGCGTCAAAGCCCTACCTCGTTTCATTGAAATGCTGGGTTTGCGTGAGGCTAAATCCTTGCCCACTGTGATTCGAGCTATAGGTAAGGTCGGCGATCCAAAAAACATCGAATCCTTAATGCCGCTGCTAGAGCGCCCCGAAAACGAGATTAAGCTCGAAACTATTGCTGCACTCGCCAAACTTAGCGATGAGCGGCGTGCCGATACTGTCCGACTAAAGCTGCGCTCCTTGCCAACGACCGGTGAAGCGGCGTTAGGTCAAGCGGTGGCAAGCGCTATTCGGCTGCTCGATGGCAAGTTTTCCACGCAACAAGTTACGATGGGCAGCCAGGTCCCGAAACCACCGGATCCCTCTCACACGCTGCTGGTTGACAACAAAGAGATTGCTGAGGTTATCAAACAACAAGAAGTATTAGCAGCGCGCCTCGACATCAGCACACTTCAACCTGGAGATATTATCGAAGGTCGCTACAAATATATCGAGAAGATCGGTAAGGGTGCCTTCGGTACAGTCCTACTGATGGAAGATACCGTAGTCGAAGAGCGCTTAATCTTAAAGTTTTTAAATCCCAACGTCTCCTCCGACGAAGAAATGATGAAACGCTTCGTACATGAGTTACGTTACAGTCGCAAAATAACGCATAAAAATGTCATTAGAATTTACGATTTTCTTTACATCCGTGGCAATTACGCGATATCAATGGAATATTTTCCCTCGCACACTTTGGGCGGTGAAATTGTTAGTGAGAAACCGGTCGAACTTAAACGCGCGATAAAATTTGGTATTGACATTGCTACCGGCATGACGGTAGCGCACCAGGCCGGTATCGTGCACCGTGACTTAAAGCCTGCTAATATTTTGATCGACAACACTAGTCTGCTTAAGATTGTGGACTTCGGGGTAGCCGCCGCGCAAAGCCAGGGAGACACCCAGCTTACAAAAACAGGCTATGTGATCGGTTCACCGAAGTACATGGCGCCCGAGCAAATTTTGGGCAAAAAAGTCGATGAACGTGCGGACATTTATAGCGTGGGAGTGATTCTTTATGAGTTACTGTGCGGTGTCCCACCTTATACGCGCGGCGACCATATGTCCGTGATGTACCAGCATGTTCAAGGTAAGGCGCGTCCGCCTATCGAAATTAACAAAACACTCCCTCAAGAGTTAAATAATTTGGTCGTACAGTGTATGTCGTTAGATAAGACCAAGAGGCCGCAATCGATGGACGAATTACGACTCTCGCTCGAAAAATTTATTTAGCGGCAATTTATTGAGCTTCAGGAAGGCTTGTTAGCACCATGGCAAGAATCGATGCTTTTCTAAAACTAGGACTCGCACAAGGATGTTCGGACTTACATCTGGCCGTGGGTGTTCCTCCTATGCTACGCATGCACGGCGATCTGGTACCGATTAAATTCCGTGAATTAGGGGATGCGGAGCTTGACGGTTACATTTCTGAAGTACTGACGCAATCGCAACTAAAAATATTACGCGACGGTCATGACTTAGATTTCTCGTATGTTTCTACCGAGGGGGGCCGCTTTCGCGTCAACGTGTTTCGCAAGGAGACCGGCATTGGCGCCGCTTTTCGATCAATTCCCATGCAAATGCCTAGTATTGATCAATTGGGATTACCGTCTATTGTGCGTAAATTATGCGATTACCATCAAGGCATGATTTTAGTCACTGGCTCAACGGGCACTGGCAAGTCAACCACGCTAGCTTCAATGATTGACTACTTGAATACCACCCGGGCGCTTAATATCATTAGCTTAGAGGACCCCATCGAATTCGTGCACCGCAGTAAATCTAGTCAAGTCATCCAACGCGAACTGGGTACTCATCTACCTTCCTTTGCTGAAGGCGTGCGCGCGGCCATGCGCGAAGATCCGGATGTAATTTTGGTTGGGGAGTTGCGCGATGCCGAAACAATTTCCATGGCCATGACTGCCGCCGAAACTGGTCACTTGGTGTTGGGAACATTACACACCACTTCAGCCACCAAGACTATTGATCGGGTAATTGACGCACTACCTACCGAGGAGCGAGAGCAAACCAAAAGTTTTCTTGCGCAAAGTTTGATCGCCGTCATTACCCAGGTTTTGGTCAAGAGTCCCGACCAACGAGCACGCCGTGCTATTTGTGAGGTCATGGTACTTACTAAGGCCATCGGCAAACTCATCATGACTGATCAAACGCATCAAATTCCGAGCCAGCTGCAAATGGGTAAAGAATACGGCATGCAGTTATTGGACCAAGCGCTCCTCGCGGCCATCAATGCCAAAGAAGTCGACCCCGAGCATGCCTATTCGTATGCCTCTGACAAACGCCAATTCCAGCGCTTTGTTTCAGAGATCGATATCCCGCCGACGCCTAGTAATGGGACTTAAATTTTAATGGCGGTCATCGACAGCTATCTCACCCAAGTTTTGGAACGCAGTGGCTCTGACTTGCATTTTTTAGCGGGTGACCCTGCGCGTGTCAGGCGCTATGGGGAACTTCAGACGCTCAATCAAGAGCCATTAGAGGCGGAAATGGTCAAGACGAGCTTGTACGAAATCATGCCTAAACTAGCGATTCAAAGATTCGAAGCTAAAGATGGTACCGATTTTGCCTACAGTATGCCCGGAGTTGCAAGATTTCGTGTCAATGTCATGCGTCACCTTAACGGAATGGGCGCAGTATTTCGCGCGATCCCCTCCAAAGCGAAAACCATGGACGAACTCGATTTGCCGCAGGCCGTTCGTGAGTTCTGTAAAACAAACAATGGACTTATTTTAGTTACGGGTAAGACCGGATCTGGTAAGTCCACCACCTTAGCCTCCATGATCGACGACATTAATACGCGGGAAAAAGGTCACATATTGACTATTGAGGATCCGATCGAATTCGTTCATGCCCGCAAAAATTGTCTCATTAGTCAGCGTGAGATCGGTGTTCACGCCTCATCATTTTCCTCTGCATTGCAGTCCGCCCTGCGCGAGGATCCCGATGTAATTCTCGTCGGTGAACTTCGCGACCTTGAAACTATGAGTATCGCAGTTACTGCTGCGGAAATGGGCATTCTTGTGATGGGGACTCTACATACCAATGGAGCCGCAGCCACGGTTGATCGTATGATCAACGCGTTTCCGGCTGACAAACAACCGCATGTGCGCACTATGCTCTCCACCAGCCTGCGGGGCGTAGTCTCGCAACAGCTTATTGCGAAAGCGGATAACAAAGGACGTGTGGCAGCGCTAGAAATTTTGGTTAATACGCCGGCGGTCGCCAATTTGATTCGGCAAGGGAAAATGGACCAACTTGAAAATGCTATTCAGAGTGGCGGGGCCCTTGGCATGCGCACGATGGATAGCGCCATACAAGTGTTATTGGATAAGCGATTAATCACAGGCAAAGATGCATTTAGGAAGTCCATTAATAAATCTAAATTTGAACAATTTCGCGATGATTCGTCGAAATGATCAAGCGACGCAGAATTTTAGTTACCAGCGCTCTTCCGTACGCAAATGGTCCTATTCACATAGGTCACTTGCTCGAAGTCATACAAACCGATATCTGGGTGCGGTTCCAAAAAGCGCGCGGCCACGAGTGCTATTATGTGTGCGCCGACGACACCCATGGCACCCCTATTATGCTCAAAGCGCAAGCCGACGGGATCAGCGCTAACACACTCATTGAGAGAATAAATCGCGAACACAAACGCGATTTCGCAGAAATGTTGATTGACTTCGATAATTTTGGCTCGACAAATTCGCTAGATAACAAGGCTTTATGCGAACGCATCTATCTTAATCTGCGCAACGCCGGGCACATTGAAAAACGCACAATTCGCCAGGCCTACGACGAACAAGCGCAGATGTTTTTACCCGACCGCTATGTTAAAGGAGAATGCCCGACCTGTGGTACTGCCGATCAGTATGGCGATTCGTGCGAATCTTGCGGAGCAACTTATTCGCCGGCTGATTTAAAAAACGCGATCTCAGTGGTCAGCGGTACGACTCCCGTCGAGAAGGAGTCTGAGCATTATTTTTTTAAGCTGAGTAGTTTTGAAGAAGATTTAGTCATGTGGATTCAGAGTGGTGCGGTGCAGCCAGGCGTTGCGCGAAAACTCAACGAGTGGTTTACCCAGGGGCTCAAGGACTGGGATATATCGCGAGATATCCCATATTTTGGCTTTGAAATTCCGGAAGCGCCCGGCAAGTATTTCTATGTCTGGTTTGATGCTCCCATCGGCTACCTTGCAAGCTTCGCTGAATTATGTGCGCGTACATCGCTTAAATTAGAAGATTTTTTCAAAGTAGATTCCTGTACCGAACTCCATCATTTTATCGGCAAAGACATTCTCTATTTTCACACGCTCTTCTGGCCAGCGATTCTACAGGCCGCCGGTATGCGTCGACCCACCAGTGTGCATACGCATGGTTTTCTGACCATTAATGGTCAGAAAATGTCTAAGTCGCGTGGTACATTAATTACCGCGCGTCGTTATCTGGAACGCTTTCCTTGCGAGTACTTGCGCTACTACCTCGCCGCCAAATTAGGGTCAGGCTTGGACGATTTGGACCTCAACTTAAGCGAGTTTTCGACACGTTTGAATTCAGATATCGTGGGAAAACTTGTCAACATTGCGAGCCGCTGCGCAGGATTTATCACCCGTAGCGCCTCAGGGACAATGAGCTCGGGGGAACAGAGCTCGGGGTCACTTGCCACTCGCTTGCCTGAGCCGCAACTGTATGCCGAGTTCGCTGCTGCAGGCGAATCGATCGCGGCGGCCTATGAGTCGCGTGACACGGCAAGCGCGATTCGGGAAATCATGACACTTGCTGATCGCGCAAACCAATACATTGATCAGCGTAAACCTTGGGTATTGGCCAAATCGCCTGAAAAATTGCTGGAAGTGCAAGCAATATGTACGCAAGGTTTAAATTTATTCCGCGCGCTTATGATCTACCTACAACCCGTTTTGCCGGTAATGGCGACAAAATCGATGCATTTTTTCCGGGAAACTGCGTGGTCGTGGGAATCCGCGGCTACACCTATTTTAGGCACTCGCATAGCACCTTATGAGCCGCTTGCGACACGACTCGACCCGAAGGCGGTGGCGCAATTAATCGACTCCGACCCGATCCCACCACCGCTAGGCCCAGCGAACATGGTGACTGCTATACCTCTGGCAGCTGCGCTAACCCCGGTAGCTCGATCTACCTCAAATGTATCCGACACTTTAAGCGCCGGTGCTGCCGCTGCGCACATAACTATAGATGAGTTCATGCGAGTTGATTTGCGAGTAGCCCGGGTCATTGCCGCCGATTTAGTGGAAGGAGCCGATAAGCTCTTACGCTTAAAGGTCAATGTGGGTGAACTAGGCGATCGATTAATTCTTGCCGGCATTCGTGCCGCATACGATCCGCAAACACTGATTGACCGACTGATTGTCGTGGTTGCCAATTTGGAGCCGCGTAAAATGCGCTTTGGAATATCCGAGGGCATGACGCTTGCGGCAGGTCCAGGCGGGAAAGACCTTTTCTTGTTATCGCCCGACTCCGGTGCGAGTCCTGGCATGCGCATTAAATAGCTATGGCTATTGAGCCCGCATCTGGCGCGGTCGCGCGTATTGATGCGCTTCTACCACAGACGCAATGTACTCGCTGCGGTTACCCTGGCTGCGAGCCGTACGCGACCGCTATTGCAAACGGCAGCGCCCAAATCAACCAGTGCCCACCCGGCGGCAGCGCCACCATCCGGGCACTGGCGACGCTTCTCGGCGTTCCGATATTGGCCTTAAATCCCCTCCACGGCGTGGAGGCACTGCCCACGGTGGCCTGGATTGACGAATCACGCTGCATTGGTTGCGCGCGGTGCCTGGCACCTTGCCCAGTTGATGCCATAGTGGGCGCTGCCAAATTTACCCACACGGTGATCTCCGAACGTTGCACCGGCTGCGAACTTTGCCTAGCACCCTGCCCGGTTGATTGTATTGAATTACGTCCCACAGACTCAAAACCGATTGATGCAAGTGTCAATCGCGAGCGCTACACTACCCACGTGGCGCGACGATACCTGCATGAGCAGGCGCGGCAGAGAATTCTGGACGCCAAAAAAGCTAACGCGCCGCGCGATAGCGATTCAAGCCGTATGTCATGAGCCCCGAAAGTAGAAAATTATTCTTCACCAGACTAAGGGAAAGCAACTCAGCACCGCGCACCGAATTGCTATACAACTCGCCTTTCGAGCTATTAATCGCCGTCATTCTGTCCGCTCAAGCAACTGACCTCAGCGTTAATTACGCGACTGCACCGCTCTTTCAGATTGCGAATACGCCCGCGAAGATCGCTGCACTGGGTGTGAATACTCTCTCGCAACACATTAAATCGATTGGGCTTTTCAATACCAAGGCTAAAAACATCATCGCCACTTGCAAATTACTAATTGACCGACACGCAGGCGAGGTACCACGGGACCGCGCTGCGCTCGAAGATCTGCCCGGAGTCGGTCGCAAGACGGCTAATGTAATATTAAACACCGCTTTTGGCGAGACGACCATTGCGGTTGATACCCATATTTTCCGCGTCGCCAACCGCACAGGTCTTGCACGTGGCAAGAATGTACGCAGCGTGGAGGATAAATTAATGAAGGTCGTCCCTGCAGAATTTCGCAAAGGCGCTCACCATTGGCTCATCCTACACGGACGGTATATTTGCAAAGCCCGTAAACCCGCATGTACCGTCTGTAGGATTGTGGATATCTGCGGATATCGACATAAGTCTACAAGTGTTTAAATGACTCTTTTCGCATCTTATACGCGCGAACAATTGCGCCAGAGTTATGTAGACGCCTGGGCCAAGCGCATTGCCGGGCTACCGCAAAGTCCGCTCGAAATAATGATTGCGGATGCGATAGAACGTCATCCTGAGTACCAAGTATTGATTGCGGATAGAACCACTGCCTTAAACTTCGAGGGGCCGGCAGACGGTAACGAAAATCCCTATCTGCACCTCGGATTGCATATCGCAATTCGTGAACAAATATCCACGGATCGACCGCCCGGCATACGAGATCTGCTATTTAAACTTAAAATGCAACTCGGGGAGCACCCCGCCGAACACTGCCTTATGGACGCACTCGCTGAAACATTATGGAATGCCCAGCGTGCCGGCACCGCCCCGGAGGAGGCTAGCTATCTAGCCCGCGCTTCGCGCGCTTTGTTTGGGAATATATAAATCGGTCAACGTCCCTTCATAACCCTCCGCCGCCATAGCTACGGTTTCTGAAAGTGTGGGGTGCGCGTGAATGGTCAAACCAATATCAGCGGCGTCCGCCCCCATTTCAATAGCGATGCCAATCTCAGCGATTAGTTCACCCGCGCTAGTTCCAACAATTGCACCACCAATAACTCTATGCGAATCTTTATCAAATAAAATTTTAGTAAATCCTTCGTCGCGATTGATCGCCAGAGATCGTCCGCTAGCAGTCCACGGAAATATACTCTTTCCAAAACTTAAGCCGCTGGCTTTTGCTTCTGTCTCAGTCACTCCAACCCAAGCAATTTCAGGGTCGGTATACGCAACCGACGGAATACACCGCGCGTCGAACGAGGCCTTCTGACCTGCAGCGACCTCGGCGGCAACTTTCGCCTGATGAGTGGCCTTGTGCGCCAACATAGGCGCGCCCGTGATATCGCCAATGGCATATATATAGGCCACATTAGTGCGCATCTGTTTATCGGTGACAATCAATCCGCGCGCATCGACCGCTACACCGGCCGCGACAGCATTGATGGCATGACCGTTTGCTAGGCGGCCCACTGCGACCAAGACCCGATCATAAACGGCTGGCTCGGGTGATTCAGGTCCCTCAAAGGTTGCATGTAAACCGTCTGTTTCAGCTCGCAGTGTCGACACTTTGGAATTCAGCAAAATGCGTTCATAACGTTTTTCAATGCGCTTAGCTAAGGGCCGTAGCAAATCGCGATCGGCACCCGGAATTAAGCCATCGCCCAATTCAACCACGGTCACTTTACTGCCTAGCCCATCATATACACAGGCCATTTCAAGACCAATAATGCCGCCGCCGATAACTAATAAGCGAGCGCATTCCGGGAGCTCTAGCGCAGAACTTGAATCCATCATGCGCGGATCATTCGGCAAACCCGGCAAATAAGCTATTTCGGATCCCGCCGCGATAATGCATTGTTTAAAATTAACGCGTCGCAAACCTTCGGCCACTTGAACTTCTAAGGTGTAGGGTCCGACAAATTTCGCATCGCCGCGAATAACATCAATTTTTCGCTGCTTGGCTAGCACGGTGAGGCCATTGGTCAAACGCGTGACAACCTTGTTCTTCCACTCACGCAAACGGCCGCGGTCTATCTGCGGCGCACTAAAGGCGATCCCGCACGCCGCCATAGACTCCGCTTCCTCCACTACCTTAGCCGCGTGTAACAACGCTTTGGAAGGAATACAACCTACGTTCAAACAGACACCCCCTAGTACTGACCAACGCTCGATCAGGGTCACCTTAAGTCCTAAATCTGCAGCACGGAAAGCCGCGGTATACCCGCCAGGTCCCGCACCCAACACCACCAAATCAAGGGCATCCACGGGCAGCGTCACACTCATAGTAAACTCTTCACATCGCCTAACGCTTTACCTAAAAATACTACAAAGCGGGCCGCGGCCGCACCGTCGATCACCCGATGATCGTAGGACAGCGACAGCGGCAACATCAAACGGGGCACGAAAATCCCTTTGTCAAAGACCGCTTTATAACTCGAGCGCGATACGCCCAGAATTGCCACTTCCGGGGCGTTAATGATGGGCGTAAATGCCGTGCCGCCAATACCTCCTAAGCTCGAGATCGTAAAGGTTCCGCCTTGCATCTCGGCCGCGGTTAGTTTTCCGGCACGCGCTTTTTCGGATAGGCTAGACAATGCGCGCGCAATGTCATACAGCGAGCAGCGGTCCGCATTCGCAATCACCGGAACCACTAGTCCGTTAGGTGTATCGGCAGCAAAACCAATATTGAAATATTTTTTTAAGACCAAACTATCGCCAGCCGGATTTAACGACGAGTTAAAATTCGGAAATTCTTTAAGTGCTAAAAGGCACGCTCTGACAATGAATGCCAGCGACGTCAGCCGAACCGACTCTTGCAGGGCTTTAGATTTAAGCGCGACCCGAGCCACTTCTAATTCAGTAATATCGGCCTCATCGTGTTGGGTAACATGCGGTAAATTGATCCAACTAGCTTGCAGGCGTGTCCCTGATATTTTTTGTATCCGCGATAGCGGTTTAAGTTCCGTGGGTCCGAACAACGCAAAGTCAACAATTGGCACTTTCGGCAACGCGCTGGGCGCCGCTTCGACTGACAGGATTTTCTTCACATGCGCTTTTACGTCAACCTGCGTAATGCGCCCCTTAGGCCCGGTACCCACCACCTTACCGAGATCTGCGCCCAATTCACGCGCGAATTTTCGTACCGAGGGACTGGCGTGGGCACTTGAAAAAGTTTTTTCGTCGATCGAGGCGGCAGACACCGCGTTCGCTGCCAGTGGACCCGCTGTGGCGGGCACTGGGGAGGGTGCTGGGGCAGGTGCTGAGACAGGTGCTGGGGCGGGCAGTGTAGGTGCAGCGCTGGTGGGCACCGTTGGCGCGCTCGCAGTTGGCGCGCTCGCGGTTGGCGCGCTCGCGGTTGGCGCGGCGGGTAAAGCCAATGTTTCCAACACCAGAATCAGCGATCCTTCAGACACTTTGTCGCCATTCTTTAAATGGAGTTTGGCGATTCGGCCCGCCGCGGGGGCTGGCACATCCATGGCCGCCTTCTCTGTCTCAATAGTAATCAGCGGCGTTTCCTTGTCTATTTCCTGACCTTCCTTGACCAGCACATCAATCACACTCACATCGGCGAATCCGCCGATATCCGGAACGAGAACTTCAATTGGAGTAGCCATAAGGTTAAACCGACAGCGGGTTAGGCTTTTCCGGGTCAATACCAAAAGTCTTCATCGCTTTCGCCACGGTGGGTGCGTCAAACTTACTCTCCTTAGCAAGGGCGCTTAAAGCCGCAATCACCACATAGTGGCGGTCAACCTCAAAAAAACTACGCAATTCGGCGCGCGAGTCACTGCGGCCATATCCATCCGTGCCCAACACCGAATATTGACCGGGGATCCATTGACGAATCTGATCGGCTACCGTTTTCATATAGTCGGTGGCCGCGATAAAGGGACCGTTCTGCTCCGCCAGTGCCTGTTGTACGTAGGTAATTCGGTGCGGCTCGTTGGGATGCAGCAAATTCCAGCGCTCGACCTGCAAGGCATTTTTACGCAACTCACTGAAGCTCGTGACGGAATAAACATCCGCCGGCACGCCAAAGTCTTTTTCAAGTATTGCGGCAGCGGCTATGACTTCACGCAAAATAGTGCCAGAGCCCAATAAAGTCACGCGTACCTTACCGCGTCCTCCCACTTGGTACAGATACATGCCGCTCAAAATACCTGACGCTGCCCCGGCAGGCATTGCAGGATGCGCGTAGTTCTCGTTCATGCAAGTGACGTAGTAAAAGACGTTCTCTTGATCTTGATACATCCGGCGCATACCATCATGCACGATGACAGCAAGCTCATAAGCAAAAGTCGGATCATAAGCCACACAGTTGGGAACCGTCGTTGCTACCAATTGGCTATGCCCATCCTGGTGCTGCAATCCCTCGCCGGCGAGTGTAGTACGTCCAGCCGTCCCTCCGATCAAAAAACCGCGCGCCTGGCTATCGCCAGCCGCCCAAATAAAGTCGCCAACGCGTTGAAATCCGAACATAGAATAATAAATATAGAACGGCACCATACTGACACCGTGATTGGCATACGCGGTAGCGGCAGCCAGCCAGGAACACAGGCTACCTGCTTCGTTAATGCCCTCCTCCAAAATCTGACCCTGTTTATCCTCACGGTAGAACATGAGCTGATCGGCGTCTTGCGGCGTGTAGAGCTGGCCTACCGAAGAATAAATACCGACCTGACGAAACATGCCTTCCATACCGAAAGTACGCGCTTCGTCGGGTACGATAGGCACTATGTGCTTACCGATATTTTTGTCTTTGACCAGAGTAGTCAACATTCGTACCAAGGCCATAGTGGTTGATATTTCGCGATCTTGGGTACCTTCCAACAACGCATTAAAGGCTTCTAATGGCGGCACCACCAAGGATTTAACTTTCGAATATCGCGCAGGAAGATAGCCTCCCAATGCAGTACGACGCTCCTGCAAGTAGCGCAGCTCTTCGCTTTCGGGCGCAGGCTTGCGAAACGACAAGCCCGCAATCTCCTCATTGGAAATCTGGATATTGAAACGATCTCGGAAATCTTTTAATGAGTCGTCAGTAAGTTTTTTCTGCTGATGGGCCGAATTATGGCCTTCGCCTGCCTTACCCATTCCGAATCCCTTGACCGTCTTCGCGAGGATAACCGTCGGTGCACCTTTGTGCGCCACCGCCGAAGCATAGGCTGCATAGACTTTTTGCGGATCGTGCCCGCCCCGATTGAGTCTCCAAATTTCTTCGTCCGACATATTGGCAACCATCTCTTTGAGTTCAGCATACTTGCCAAAGAAATGTTCGCGAGTATAAGCCCCGCCCTTTGATTTAAAGTTCTGGTACTCACCATCTACGCACTCTTCCATCAAGCGTTTGAGCAACCCTTTCTGATCGCGATCTAACAAGGGATCCCAGCGCGATCCCCATATCACTTTTATTACATTCCAGCCGGCGCCTAAAAATGCAGCTTCTAGTTCCTGGATGATCTTTCCGTTTCCGCGCACGGGACCATCGAGCCGTTGCAAATTACAATTAATGACGAATATTAGATTGTCTAATTTTTCGCGCACCGGCATGGTCAAAGCACCCATGGACTCGGGTTCGTCCATTTCACCATCACCCAAGAAGGCCCAAACCTTACGATCAGAGGCAGGCACGATGCCGCGATGTTCAAGATAACGAGTGAAACGCGCCTGGAAAATTGCAGTCATGGGACCCAAACCCATAGACACTGTGGGAAATTGCCAAAAGTCCGGCATGAGCCATGGATGGGGGTAGGAGGAAAGCCCCCCGCCCCCGACTTCGCGCCGGAATCGCAACAATTGCTCATCGGATAAACGACCCTCAAGATAGGCGCGAGCGTAAATACCGGGGCTCGAATGCCCCTGCATAAAGACCATGTCCCCCGGGTGAGAATTACTGCGCGCTCGCCAAAAATGGTTAAAACCAACCTCGTACAAGGTCGCCGCCGACGCGTAAGTGGCTATATGGCCGCCATACTCGGAATTCTGTCGATTGGCCTGCACTACCATGGCCAAGGCATTCCAGCGTATATAAGCCTCGTTACGCCGTTCGAGCGAACGATCCCCAGGATAGTCAGGCTCCTGTGCCTTAGAAATGGTATTCAGATAGGCCGTGTTCGGTTTGAAGGGCAAATAAGTGCCCGACCGACGTGTGAAATCAACTAATTTTTCCAATAAAAAATGCGCTCGTTCAGGGCCCTGAGCACGCAACACCGAGTCAATGGACTCAAGCCATTCCTGGGTTTCGGTCGGATCAATGTCTTCAAACGGTGATTGCTGAGTCATAAAAAACTTACACCCTTTTACAGCGCACATGCACGCGCAGACGTGTCCTGTTAATATACCTGACACGTTTTAGATTTTCTAAGGTCAAGCAAGGCATTAATTTGCGGTTCTATATTATGCCGACTCGCTTACCCTTAGGGGAAATTCTCGTTGATGGCTGGGCATGACCTCACTGACCCTCCAAAGACCGGACGATTGGCATGTGCATTTGCGCGATGGGGCCAATTTAAGCGCCGTGGTGAATTTCACCGCAAGCCGCTTCGGACGTGCGATCGTCATGCCTAACCTTAACCCCGCCATCGTTAATCTTGCATTAGCGCGCGCATACCGAGAACGTATTCTTAAAGCGCTGGCACCGGGCATGGGCTTTGAGCCCCTCATGACGCTCTACCTAACCCACAACACCTCGCCCGAAGAAATTGCGCGAGCCCACGCCTCGGGTTTTGTGCATGGCGTAAAACTATATCCGGCTGGAGCCACTACACACTCCGATGCCGGTGTATCGGATATTACGAAGGTCTATGGCGCACTCGCTCGAATGCAAGAGCTGGGCATGCCACTATTGGTACACGGCGAAACAACGAGCGGCGACATCGATATATTTGACCGCGAATCTCATTTTATCGAATCAGTGCTTCATCCGCTGATTGAGCGCTTTCCGACACTACGCTTAGTATTCGAACACATTACGACCGCGCATGCGGTGACATTCGTCTGCGAAGCTCGGGAGGGCATCGCCGCCACGATTACGCCCCAGCATCTACTGCACAATCGAAATGCGCTGTTTACCGGCGGGATCAGGCCTCACTATTACTGTCTACCCATTTTAAAACGCGAACATGATCGACAAGCTCTCTTGGGTGCTGCCACCAGTGGCAATCCTAAATTTTTCCTAGGCACTGATAGCGCACCCCATGAACGTAAAGCCAAAGAAAATGCCTGTGGTTGTGCTGGAATGTTTACCGCTCATGCCGCTATTGAACTTTACGCTGAGGCTTTTGAAAGCATGAATCGACTCGACCGTCTTGAGGGTTTTGCCAGTCATTTTGGGGCAGATTTTTATAAATTGCCGCGCGCGCGCGATACGATCACGCTAATTAAGGAGTCCTGGGTGGCACCGATTTCGTATAATTTTGGGGAAGGTACGCTCATTCCGTATCGTGGCGGCGAGAATATTCCTTGGCGACTCCTGGCAAAGGAGGCGCTGTGAGTCAATTACCTGCGATCACCTATGCCACCCGCTTTCGCGGTTTCCTTCCCGTTGTGGTCGATGTTGAAACGGGTGGCTTCAATTCACAGACCGACGCATTACTGGAAATAGCTGCGGTGTTGGTCGAAATGCGTACCGATGGCAGTCTTACTCGGGGTGAGACCTTTCGATATCACGTAACACCCTTTCCCGGTGCCAACCTCGAACCCGCCTCCTTAGCAGTCAACGGCATCGATCCACATCATCCCCTGCGACCCGCAATACCTGAGGAGGATGCTTTACAGCGAATATTTAAAGCAGTCCGCAATGCCATTCACGCGGC
Organism: Gammaproteobacteria bacterium; assembly: GCA_025359565.1. Taxonomy (GTDB): domain Bacteria; phylum Pseudomonadota; class Gammaproteobacteria; order Steroidobacterales; family Steroidobacteraceae; genus Bog-1198. Next base: position 75,561 of record JANYFY010000019.1, read on the forward strand.
GGATTGTACGCGCGCCGTTTTGGTGGGACATAATGCTTTTTTCGACTTAAATTTTCTCAATGCGGCCGTAGCGCGGACGCAGGTCAAGCGCAATCCCTTTCATCCGTTTACCAGCTTTGATACCTCAACTTTAGGCGGAGTGGCTTTCGGACAAACCGTTTTAATGCGCGCTACATTAGCGGCAGGTCTCGACTGGGACACCGCATCGGCTCATTCGGCCGCCTATGATGCTGAACGTACCGCAGATTTATTTTGCACGGTATGCAATCAATTCCAAGGAGTATACGACTCCAGCCGGCGCCGGATGGCCTCTATGGGTCCAATAGAAAGCGACGCCGACTCGATTAGTTAAAGTTTCAGGCGGCAACGCATTTTAAGGCGGCAACGCAGCTTCAGGCGGCAACGGCACCAGCTTGCGTCAATAACTCTTTAAGTTCGCCGTTACCGTACATTTCCATAGTGATATCACAGCCACCCACTAACTCACCTTTCACGTACAACTGGGGAAACGTTGGCCAATTAGAATAGGTCTTAAGCGCTTCGCGTACTTCGGGGTCTTCAAAAATGTTGACGTGCTCAAAATTCGCATGACAAGCCTTGAGCGCACTCACCGTCTTCGCCGAAAAACCACATTGTGGAAAATCAGGTGTCCCCTTCATATACAGTACAACGGGTGCGGTTAACTGACTCTTAATTCGTTCGATTGCATTCATTTCAAATTTCCTCTACGGCCGGCAAGCACTTTTAATAATCTCGATCGGTCACTTTCGGACATCACTGACCAACCCGCAATTTCCTCAATTGTACGATAGCAACCCTCGCAATACCCATCACGCCTCAGTTTGCAGATACTATTACAAGGTGACCCGTTTACAATCTCGAACATATATGAACCTATTCATGACCATCAAATTATACTACTTTAACGCCGGTCAAAGTCTTGTTCTACTCGCATGAGCATCCCAGTTCCCGATGATCTTATTCTGACAGTCGAACGGGCACTCGGCGAGGACATCGGTAGCGGCGATCTGACCGCCTCGCTCATAGAGCCCGAGAAGCGCGGAAGAGCCACCGTTATAACGCGAGAAACCGCCATTCTGTGCGGCCAACCGTATGTTGAGGCGTGTTTTGCAGTCCTTGACTCTAGTGTGCAAATGCACTGGAGCGCGAAGGAAGGTGAGTCAGTTCAACCGAACCAGCTATTATTGAGCGTCGAAGGGTCAGCCCGCTCGCTATTGACCGGCGAACGAACCGCTTTGAATTTTCTACAACTATTATCGGCTACCGCAACGGTTGCGCATACCTTTGCTGCGCGTCTCGCGGGTACCTCATGCCGCGTGCTCGATACTCGTAAAACTATTCCAGGTCTTCGCACTGCGCAAAAATACGCGGTACGCGTTGGCGGTGGCCACAATCATCGGATCGGGCTTTTCGACGGCATACTGATTAAGGAAAATCACATCATGGCTGCGGGCTCAATCGCACTTGCAGTTGCCAGCGCAAAAGCCGTTGCAAATGCTCACGGCGGCATTCCTGTCGAAGTGGAAGTAGAGACGCTCGAGGAGCTAGAGCAGGCGATTAGGGCCGGTGCGGATATAGTACTACTCGACGAATTCACTGTGCCACAATTACGGCAGGCGGTGACGTTAAATCGCGCGGCACCAAGACCACTCAAAATAGAAGCGTCGGGCGGGATCACCCTGGAGAATATTCGGCAGATTGCCGAAATCGGCGTGGATTTTATTTCGGTCGGCAGCATCACCAAGCACGTACGTGCGGTGGATCTTTCTATGCGCTTTGAATGGGACGCTTAGACATTATTTGCTGATCTGTGCACGCGCTGTGGTTGGGACACACCGTAGCCTTGCGCGTAATCGACACCCAAACTTCTTAACATATCGATAATTTCGACATTCTCAGCAAACTCGGCAATGGTTTTTTTACCGGTTAAATGTCCTATTTCATTAATCGAGCGCACCATTTCCCGATCAATCGGGTCATGCAAGATTTCTTTGACAAAACTGCCGTCAATTTTTAAGAAATCTACCGGAAAATGTTTCAAATAACCGAATGATGATAGACCGGTACCGAAGTCATCAAGCGCGAATTTACAGCCCAGTTCTTTCAATGAATGAATGAAACGATTCGCCTGGGAAAAACTAGCAATAGCCGCGGTCTCGGTAATCTCAAAACATATTTTAGTTGCATCAAGACCGCTGCGTTGAAACTGATCGATAACAAACGGTAAAAATTTATCATCGCCAAAACTTTGGCCCGAAAGATTAATGGAACACATGCTGAGTTTCTCGCGCTCATCAGCTTCCGATACCAACCAACGAAAGGCGTTTTCTATCACCCAACGATCGATATTCGGCGTGATGCCGTAGCGTTCCGCAGCTGCCATGAAATTATCGGGTGGCACAATTTTTCCGGTTTCGTCGCGCATGCGCAGCAACAGCTCGTAGTGCGCTCCGGTATCATCCCCATGCAGCGGCAGAATAGTTTGTCTAAACAGCTCAAACCGATCTTCTTCTAGAGCACTATTGACACGCGCAGCCCATTGCATTTCACGCCGTCGACGCATTAGATCAAGATCATTTTCAGCAAAACTATGCACCCGGTTGCGCCCTGCCTCTTTTGCCGCCTGGCAAGCACTATCAGCGGCACTTAAAACCGACGCAACATCATCATTATCTGCGGAAATCGGCACAACGCCAACACTGGCTCCAAGGCGGAAAGTACGTTCTTCCCAGGTAAACTTAAAATTACTAACGGCTTCACGCAAAACTTCAGCAGTGCGCATTGCCTCGTCCAAAGTGCAGCTTTCTAATAACACGCCAAATTCGTCGCCACCAAGGCGAGCTAAGGTATCTCGCCAGCGGACCTTCGACTTAAGTATCGCCCCGACCTGACCCAACAAGGCGTCGCCGGCACTATGCCCGCAGGTATCGTTGATTATTTTAAACTGGTCCAGATCTAGGCAACACAGGGCGTAAGAGGTTTCGCGCGCCTTGGTACTCTTAAGTGCCCGTTCCATACGATTCTCGAACTCACGTCGATTGACCAGCCCCGTGAGCACATCATGACTTGCGTGATAACTTAAACGCCGGTTAAGTTCGCGCGCTTCGCTAACATCGTGGAATACTAAGACGCCCCCCGCCACCGCCCCGCTGCCGTCACGAATGGGGGATGCGGTGCTTTCCACATAAATTTCGTTGCCATCGCGTCTAATCAGTAACATCGGACGGACTGACTTGATTGATCGAGTGCGTCGAATCGCGACAGCCAACGGGTTTTCCAAGGGCTCACAGGTTTCTTCATGAAAAGCCCTAAAGATCTCCTCAATGGCACGACCCTGCCCATCTTCGAGACGCCAGCCCGTAAGAGATTCTGCGACCGGATTAACGTAATCGATCACACCCTTCTCATCGGTGGTGATAACCCCATCGCCGATACTTTGTAACGTGATTTGGGCACTCTCTTTTTCACGGAACAGCGCCTCCTCGTATAATTTTCGCTCAGTAATGTCGAGTTCAACGCCTACCAAGCGCAGTAGACGGCCCTTATCATCCACCCGTGCTTTCGCACGACTAATGACCCAACGCCATTCACCGTTGGCATGACGCATCCTGTGCAAACTTTCAAATATTGGCGTCTTACCTGCCACGTGATCGCGAATGGCGGCCTGCACGCGCGATAGGTCATCAGGATAAACTAGAGTGCGCCAATCCGGAGCCTGTTCTACCTGAGATTCATCATAGCCAAGCATTGCCTTCCAACGTGGCGAAAGGTAGACGCGATTGTTAATCGTATCAAAATCCCAAACACCATCGTTCGCGCAAAACAAGGCCAATTCGTTGCGTTCTTCGAGATCATGCAGCTGCGTTTGAATGGCGATACGTTCAAGACCGGTCGATAAGCTGCAGCCCATAAGCTTCATCATGAGGTGCAATTGAACGTCCCAATTATCTCGCGCATGAGCGCTAGCTACTCCCAACATTCCCGCAGGATGTCCCTCAATAAAGTAACCGATCAGCAATACCGAACCGATACCAAGATCGGACCATAGTGTCGCATCGGCAATCTGATCAATCCGTGGGGCTGCAGTATCGCGCATTTCCGATACACGCAATGGGTCGAGCCGCGAGTGTAGCCACGGCATCGCACCTAAGTGCTGACCGTGAAGTTGTTCGGGTGTGCCTGTGGCTAACATGCTACGAGCCACGTTAATTTCGGCAAAAACTTTATCGCGGTTCAACACCATGTGAAACGCGGTATCAGTGCCCGTCATCTCGCGCAGCAATTCCAAATTGGTGCTAATACACGCAGCGGCCGTAGCCGCCGTCATCGACTGGAAATCCACCGCGATTTTGGTGCAAATCACATCCAAGCCCACCGCGGCCTTAATCGCACGGACTGGCCATACCTGAGGCGACAAAACATCGGAGCTACCTAAATCGGTAACTTTCAGTTCGTTGGATACTATCGCCATGCGCCCTGGGGCCCTTCACTCATATGGATGCGATGATGGATCAATAGTTTGCCACTTAAGTCTGCGCCTTTAGCGGATGCGTTACACAGTTCTTGATTCTCGCACAACTTATCAGGAATACAAGCTAAGCGATTGTATTAATGAAGCTTAAAGGTCTGAATGTCCCTTAAGCTACAATACAATCATGCAAACTGCAGCCATCCCTCCGGGCCCAACCGAGGGCTTTGATCTTGGGGGAAGTGATGAGTCGCTCATTAAACTGCGCGAGTATTTCGAGCAATTCGGCAATACCTACCGAGTATTTGCGCCCAGTCGCGGCGTGTATAACTATGTCATCAATCACCCAGACGATATTAAGCGGGTATTGTTGTCCAATCATCGAAATTACATCAAAGGTGAGGGGATTGATCGAGTCAAAATCCTACTCGGCACTGGGATTATGACAAGTGAAGGTGATTTTTGGCGACGTCAGCGCCGTATGATGCAGCCGTCTTTCCACCGGCGGGTGATCGACCAGTTCAGCGCACTATTGCACGAGATTAACGAGCACTATGCCGAACGCTGGAGCGCCGCTGCCGCGCGGGGTCAACCGATAAACTTAACCGAGGAGGTTAGTGAGCTCACTCTTGAAATCGTGTTGCGCTCCATTTTCGGCGCTGATCTTGCTCGCCTGAAGCGACAATCGGGAGTCAACCCGTTTCACGTGGTGGCTAAGGAACAGAATCGCGACTTGAAGTTCGCGTTTCGTTTTCGCTCACTCACCAAAGTGGCAGCGGAGATCATCGAAACACGACGCCGTGAGCAAACTGAACATTTTGATTTTCTAAGCATGTTGATGGCTAGTCGTGATCGTGAAACCGATGAGCCAATGAGCAACCGGGAGTTGATCGACGAGCTGTTGACGCTGATTGTTGCTGGCCATGAAACCACGGCCGCCGCTCTGACTTGGACCTGGTATCTTCTCAGCCAGCACCGCGTCGTAGCGCAACAAATAGAAGAAGAAACTGATCGCTATTCGGCCCAGACCTTGAGCCTTGGTGCAGCGGAATCTTTAAAGTACACGCATCAAGTCATTCAAGAGGCATTGCGATTGTATCCGCCGGGGTGGCTACTGACGCGACGTAGTTTGGAAGCCGATGAACTCGGGGGTTTCCCAATTGCCGCGCGCACCGACGTGTTCATCAGCCCCTATATGTTGCATCGACATCCTGACTTCTGGAGCCAGCCTGAAGATTTCAAGCCGGAGCGTTTTGCGGGAGACGATGCGGCGGAACGGCATCGGTTTGCGTATATTCCATTTGCGGTGGGTCCGCGGCATTGCATCGGGGAAAATATCGCGATGTTTGAAATGCTAGTCCATGTGCATAGTATGGCTCGCCGCTTTCGTTTAACTCGCGCTGACAATGAACCGATTGAGCTCGAAGCTCACATTAACTTACGTCCTCGATCGAATCTTATGATGATGGTAAACAAACGATGAGCTATTCGACCCTAGTCGATATTCTAGAGAATAACCGCAGCGCTGATCGCGTCGTTACCTACGTGGAGGGTGAAAACGCGGAACGGCGAGTGGCCTTTTCCGAAGTGCATTCACGCGCGTTGGGGATTCTTCACCATCTACAAGCCATGGGCGCAAGTCGTGGCGATACTATGATTATTTTCCTCAGCAACAACGAGCAATTTCTCGACGGATTTTGGGCAGCCGTTTGCGGCGGTATCGTTCCGGTGCCGTTAGCTGTTGGGATCGCTGATGAACATCGACTTAAGCTATTGAGAGTCGCGCGTAAACTGGGGAAGCCCATACTATATACAGACGCAAAAAACCTGGAGCGGCTACAAGCATTGGCGCTTGAAGTCGGCGAAACGCCGCTTTTTGATGAATTAAAGTCCCGTAGTTTTTTGGTTGAATCGCTTACGGATATTTCACGCCCTGGCAAGCTTTACCGTCCTAACGTCGATGATTTGGCATTTATCCAATTTTCATCCGGTTCCACGAGTGAACCCAAGGGGGTAATGTTGAGCCATGGCAATCTCGTGGCCAACATTAAGGCTTCGAGCCAAGTGAATCAATTCACCGATCAGGATGTCTCTTTGAGCTGGATGCCCTTGACCCACGACATGGGACTGATCGGTTTTTATTTGATGCAATTTGCGAATCGTGCGCATATTCACTTGATGCCCACCGAGCTGTTTGTCCGTAGACCCCTGTTGTGGTTACAAGTCGCCTCAAAGAAACGCGCCACTATTGCCGGCTCGCCCAATTTTGGTTATCGGCATTTCTTGAAAGTACTGGGTGAGCGGCGCCTTGAAGGTGTGGATTTATCGTCGCTGCGGGTTATCTACAATGGCGCCGAACCCATCTCGGTGGAACTGTGCAATATCTTTATGAATCAATTGGCTTACACCGGCTTGAAACGCCAGGCCATGTATCCGGTGTATGGGCTGGCCGAGGCCACGTTAGCGGTTGCCATGCCTGCCCTTGGGTTGGATTACCGTTGGGTGCGGGTCAATCGACAAAAACTGGCTGTGGGGGTCAGCATCGAGCTTAATCCGGTCGAATCGCGCGATGTACTAGAGCTCATGTGCGTCGGCAGTGCGGTACCCTACAGCGAAATACGGATTGCGGATGCCACACGCACGGGCTTGCGCGAAGGAGTGGTAGGACATATTTTAATTCGCGGCACCAATGTCACGCGCGGTTATTTCGGCGACGCTGCGGCTACTGCTGCGGCCATTGATGCGGATGGCTGGCTTGATACCGGCGACTTAGGTTTTATGCACGAGGCGTTGCTGTATATCGCCGGACGTAGTAAAGAAATTATCTTCGTCAATGGCCAAAACTATTATCCCTACGACTTAGAAAGCATTGCTCAGCGCGTGGCCAGTCTCGAACTCGGTAAGGTGGTGGCGGCGGGCATACTTAAGCCCGGCGCGACGGGCGAGGAATTGGTGTTTTTCGTACTGCATCGCGGCAGCATGCAAGAATTTCTAAGTATTGCTAGTGCGTTAAGTCGCATCATCAATGAACACACCGGCCTTGAGGTAAGCGAAGTCATTCCGGTGAAGCGCATCCCTAAGACCACCAGTGGTAAAGTGCAACGGCATTTACTTGAAGCGCAATATATCAATGGGGAATTTAATCCCGAGCTTGCAGAACTGCAAATTTTACGAGGCTCGCAAACGCACTCGAGCACCCTAGTCGGTTCATCGGATCTTGAGACTCACCTCCAAGAGATTTGCGAAGCAGCCCTGCCCGGCAAGCGGGTCGACACCCACGACAATTTGTTTGAGTTAGGTGCAAGCTCGCTCAAACTTATCGAAATTCACGAGAACATTGACCGCGATTTCCCGGGTCAGATAGATCTCACGGAGTTATTCGATCACCCGACCATTGCGCAGCTTGCCCAGCATTTGCAGAGCAAGCTTGCGTCGCGCGTAACGCCCACGCCCACGCTCTAAAGTGACGCACCCGCGCTAAAGGTATCGCAATTATCGATTTTCCCGGTATCAAACCCTCGCCGGAACCAGCGTACTCGCTGTTCCGACGATCCATGAGTGAAGCTATCGGGAACTACGCTGCCCTGTTCACGTTTTTGTAGCGTGTCATCTCCCACTGAGGACGCCGCCTTGAGGCCAGATTCCAGATCACCCGGCTCCAAAATCTTACGCGCATTGTTGGCCTGGATCGCCCAGACACCGGCGAAACAGTCAGCTTGCAGCTCCAAGCGTACCGACACCTTATTAGCCGCGACTTTAGTATCGCGCTGTTCTTCGCGGTCTGCAGAATCGGAAATACCGAGTAAATTTTGCACATGATGACCAACTTCGTGCGCAATTACATAGGCCCTCGCGAAGTCCCCCGGTGCGCCGAATTCGGTGGCAAGTTGTTGATAAAAGTTAAGATCAATATAAACATGTTGATCGCCGGGGCAGTAGAACGGCCCCGAAGCGGTACTCGCCATCCCGCAAGCAGAGGACACTCGCCCCGTGAACATTGCAAGCTTGGGCGGAGTGTAGACCTTACCCATGGATTTAAAATAAGCACCCCAGACATCTTCCGTTTCGCCTAATACCGCGCGCACGAAATCCACCTGAGGATCTGTGGAAGTGCCCGTCACCGGGATTGCGGGTGCGGAAGTAGTTACTCCCTGGCTGCCACCATTGCTCAGCAATCCTAAGAGCGTCGAGGGACTTACGCCCATAAAATAGCCTATGACCACTACCACAATAGTGCCAATGCCAATGCCAGCACCGGTGCGTCCACCTCCACCGCCACCCCCACGATCATCTTCGACATTATCACTGCGCCGGCTATCGTCTAATTTCATTGGTCGCCCTCCTATATCCCAGGACGCTAGTATAGTGGTTTCTTCAACCTCCAGCGTCGATAAGACCAGAGCCAGTCTGCGGGACTCGCAAGGACGTCGGCCTCGCAGGCGCGTGCATAGCGCTCAGTAATCTGGCCTACCGATGTCAGTTCCTTCCCGTCCCACAATTCTTTTAAATCTGCCTGGTAGTAACCGCGACTTATCCGTCGCATGCCCACGTAGAGCATCGGCAAGCGAATAGCCTTCGCGATTTGCTCCGCTCCCACATAAAAAGCAGTGTCCTGGCCTAAAAATTTAATCCATTGATGGCGATCCTCGATCGCGGGCGCTTGGTCGGCATTGACCGCTAAGGCATGTACCACACCTCGTCGCTGCATGTAATCCGCCAACAAATCCTTCGCGGGCACCATTCGCGCACCAAAACGAGATCGTACTTCTAGCATAAAGCGCTCAGCCCAGTCATCGCGCAACGGTTTGTAGGCCGCATCTACCGGGTATCCTAAGTGCAGCACCATTCCCTGCAATAGCCATTCCCAGTTACCCAAGTGGGAGGTAACGAACATGATTGACTGACCAACCTCTAGATATTGGCGCGCCACCTCGATGTTCGTGAACCGCATGTGCGCACGCATTTCCTGATCGGTCATGGATAGAGATTTCAAAATTTCCACCATGGCTTCACAGAAACTTTTGAGAAATCGCTTATGAATATTGAGGCGCTCGGCATGGCTCAGAGTCGGAAATACTCTGATGAGTTGCTCCTGGATCAATGCACGGCGATGCCGCGCGATGTAATAACCTAGGAAATATGCCAAGTAACTGAACGCGTACAGAACGAGGAATGGAAGGCGGGACAGAAGTTTGATCATTGAAATACTATTTTAGGTCGTAGCTAGGCCCTTAAAGACATATTATGACGTGTCTGTCACCAACGACAGTGCCGGGGAGAAGGATTTTGTTGCATTATTGGACAATGAAGTCAGGTCTGAATCTACGCTTAACCGGCCTACTGGGAACAGTGGTCTTGGCGATTGCGTTGAGCGGCTGCGTTGGCGGGAAAGGTACGAGTGCGACCGTCGCTAAGCCGCCAGTGGCAACGGCCAATACGATGACGGTCACTGTAGACGGAGGTCCGGCGGCGGCGGCGGCTCAAATTATTATCAATCACCCCTATGTGACCGTAAAGGTTTGCGTTCCCGGCAGCAATACACAGTGCGCAACTATAGACCACGTGTTACTTGATACGGGTTCATGGGGATTGCGACTGATAGGCTCAGTACTGGCGGCAAGCTCTGTAGTACTTAACGCTGAGACTGATGCTCAGGGACAAACAATTAAAGAATGTGCTCGCTTTGCGGGCAACCAGACATGGGGTCCCGTGGCCTTAGCGGACGTATACTTAGCCGGCGAAATCGCAGCTAAATTGCCCGTCCATGTTCTTGAAGATCCCAGCACTAACACTAAAGCGCCCATCAGTTGCAGTGGTAATAACGTTATTTCTAACGCCGTTTCTGACCTGGGTGCCAACGGGCTACTGGGAGTGGGTGTATTGGCACAAGACTGCGGAGCGGCTTGCGTCAACGCCAGCACGCCGTTGTCGTTTTACTACGGTTGCACCGCTGCAGGTGTCTGCACAGAAGAGAATATTGCACTTGCCAGTCAAGTCACCAACCCCGTGACCCTGTTCTCCACCGATAACAACGGCGTGATTGTCAATCTCCCCAATCTGGTCAACGCCAACGGCGACGTTACCGTTAAGGGCGAGCTAATATTTGGGATTGCCACGCAGGCTGATAATGCGCTACCCGCAACAGGGTTGGCTGTCTTAGGTACCGATACTGCGGGCACATTTAAGACTGCCTATAACGGCGGTACCCCTCAGCCAGGACAAATTGATTCCGGCACTAGCACTTATGTATTCGCTGACCCTACTCTACCGGGATGCAGCTCTGCCGATTGGGTTGGCTATTATTGCCCTATGGTAGCTCCGCAAAAGGCCATTGCTGTTAATACTGGGCTGGGTATCAATAACTCCAATAGCACGATTAATTTCGCGATAGCAGATCCCAATACCTTTACACCCACGGTACCTAAAGGCCAAGGAACAGCGTACATCAGTCTTGCCAATGGTGGCGGATCCTCGCGATTTATTTGGGGCATGCCTTTTTTTTATGGCAAGAAAATTTATGTGGGCATCAATCAGCGCGTCAGCGGCACATATACCGGACCTTATTTCGCTTACTAATTATCCCGCTCCCGATAAAGCCTTTGCGATCTCGGCAAAACCTCGGCCCGCGGCAATATCTTTAGCTGCAATACCGGCATTATTACGGAGCGACGAGTTAGCTCTAGCCGCAAGCAACAAATGGCAAATATTGGAGAACCCTCCCCGGCTGGCCACGATTAACGCGGTATCGCCTACTTTGTTTTGCACGTCCAATTCAGGATTTTGAACGAGAAGCGCTTGCACCACCTCGGTGTGTCCGGTGGCAGCCGCGATCATCAAGGGTGTGTCGCCACCGGAATCGCGACGATTGAGACTCGCAGCCGCACTTGCACCCGCACCCAGCAATGGCGCGAGCACAGAAGCCTCTTTCTGAGTAGCGGCCGCGTGTAGAATCGTCGCACCGCGGGAATCCGTTGCATTTCGGCTTGCCCCAGCAGCGATTAAGGCCGCCGCGACAGCCTGCGAACCCGCTGCCGCCGCATGCCAGAGTGCGGTACGCTTTTCGCGATCCTCCGCATCAATCTTTACATGCCGCGCCAAAAGACCTTGCACCATTGCGATCTGATTGGCGGTTGACGCAAGGATCAATGGCGTGTGACCTTCAGCGTCGGTTGCATCTGGATTAGCACCACTCGCAAGCAATAGTTGGGACATTTCGTCTGCATGCGGGGCGCGCAGCGCACACAGAAGCGCCGTCTGTTCCATGGATGCATGCGCATCGGGTTTAACACCTGCTTTAAGTAACGCCTTTACCACCGGTAGATCGTTACGATTGGCAGCCAACCACAAAGCGGTATGACCCGCATGATCAGTGGCGTTTGTGTCGGCACCGTGGGCTAACAATAGTTGCAAGCTTTCCATGGCACGAGCATCGGCAGCTACTTGGATTAGGGGATCGCCCTGCGGTATTTTTAAATTAACATCACTGCCTGAACCCAATAATTGCTGCACGGTGACGGAATCATTACGGGATACCGCCAACGCAATCGTCGGCCAACCACGATAAATTTCACCCGGATGCGCAGGATCGAACTTGCCTGCTTGCCGAGGGCCTACCGAAACCACGTTAGGGTGTAAGCCTTGTGTTTTAAGTTCGGTAGCGGCCGCTTCGGCTCCGACTGCAAGCGCATCATCCAGCGCGTTATAACCTCGGTCATCATGCTTATCAAGAATCGCACCCGCATGCTGTAACGCCTTTATAGTTTGGGGTTGGTTAGCTCGTGCCGCGTAGAAAACTGCCGTGCGCTGCCTAGCATCCGTAGCTTGCACATCAGCGCCGTGATGCAGCAACAAATCCGTCATTGCTACATCATGACGTTCCGCCGCAACCATCAGCGCGGTGGTTCCGGCATTATCGACTGCGCGAATGTCCGCGCCTAATTCCAATAGTGTCGTTGCAGAATCCAAAGCTCCCGCTTCAACAGCGAAAAACAACGCGCCACGCCCAAATTCATCGCGGATCGTCGCGCTGCTCGCACCGATTCTGCGTAATTCAGCAGCATCATTTTTTCGCCCACAATCGATCACCCAAGCGGTCAAAAGTAACGGATCCGAGGCGCCCACCGACTCGCGATCAAGTAAGGGTCGAGTGGATTTCAAGGCCTCAGTGGCACGCCCGTAACCCAATTTAGCCGAACGCTCCAACCATTGACGACCCGCATTGGGTAGCGCGCCTTTCTCACGAGCAAGTTCCGCCGCGAGCACGTAGGCCGCCGCCGCCTGATTATGTTCGGCCGCCACCTGAAGCAGATCGCGTGCATGTTTTGGATCGGGCACCACTCCGACACCATTAAGGTAAATGAGGCCCAATAAATACTCAGCATCCGCATTCCCGGTCGCACTCGCTGCGCTCAGTAGGTCAATCGCCTTGGCGAATTGCAATGTACGTAACGCCGCCCGCGCGGGCTCAAGAGGATCCTTCAGCTTCATTGAGGTAGCGGGTGCACTCAGCGCCGACAGGCTAATCGCACAGCAAATACCAGCAATTAAACTAATATATTCGCGAAGATTTCTCACTAGACCGTGCCGTATTTAGTTTCGACTTGAATACCAATCGATTTTAAGAAATCATTCGGCAGGATTCCGCCGGCACTTACTATGACGGCATCATTATTCATCTTCAGCTCCTTTCCCGCCAGCTTCATGCTTACCTCGTTACCCCTGATCTCGCTGATTTGCGAGCCCAGCAGAATTTTAAGCTGACCCTTTGCGGCGGCATCATCGACGCGCTGCCGATTGCGCTGCTTCGCTCGTTGAAAGGCATCACCGCGATAGGACAGAGTAACGGTGGTATCGCCCAACTCTGCAATACTGGCCGCCGCCTCCAATGCACTGTCGCCGCCGCCCACCACCACCACCTCTTTGCCGCGATATTGTTCAGGATCAATCAAGCGATAGACTACTTTCGACAACTCCTCTCCCGGCACACCTAACTTGCGCGGCGTACCCCGACGACCGATTGCCAGCAGCACGGTACAGGCTGTGTAGGATTTCTTGGTTGCGGTAATGTGAAAAACTCCGTCCTTAGCCTCGATTTTTTCCACTCGTTCTTGGTACAGGATTTTTAACTTATTACGGGTACAGGCGTCAGTCCAAAATTTAAGCAGTTGTTCCTTCGAGGTATTGCGAAAATGAACTTTGCCAACGATCGGTAAGTCCACCGGCGCGGTCATGACCAGTTTGCCACGGGGATATTGAAACACCGCACCCCCGAGAGAATCTTGTTCGATGGTTTGATAGTTTAAAGCTAATTTCTGCGCCGTAAGCGTCGCAGCAAGGCCGGCGGGACCTGCTCCGATAATCAGCACATCTAATGCGCCAGGACGTTTGATGCCCGCTTTGGCGATAGACTCTAACGCCTGTTGACCCTGCATAAGCGCATTTTTTATAAGCCCCATACCCCCCAGTTCCCCGGCAACATAAATGCCCGGCACATTAGATTCAAAACTCGGTTTGAGCAGGGGGATGTCTAAACCGCGACGTTCAGTGCCAAATACCAGGGTAATTGCATCAAACGGGCAAACCGTTTTACAGGCTCCATGGCCAATACAATCGCTGGGGCCCACCAATACGGCCTTACCATTGATTAACCCAAGCACCTCGTGATGAGGCTGTTCGGGGCACGCTTTAACGCACGTTCCACAACCCAGACATCGACTTGCATCAATAATTGGATGTAACGACGCAGGCTCGGTCATGCCAGCCGCGATCGTATCCTTCTGCGCATTGAGGCTACGGACATGCATGCGATGCTGCCGCCCGAGGTATACGGCGACAAAAGCAAAAATTAGCACACCGTACAAAACTAGCGACCAAAAATCCATGCGTTGTGAGTTCCTGCAGAGTTAAACTTAATACGACTCCCACAAATAACAGGGTACTGGCCGCTAGTTGAAGTTTCTGTGAATTGGCTCTCGTGTCAACCTGTAGCCGATATAGCTCAGTGTCGCTTATCGCACACATTGTTCCGCGCAAACAAACTATGATTATATGCGTACGGGTAACTATTAATGTAACTTAATGCAGCCTATTAGGGGAGGTGCATTTCTGTTGGGCGATGCGTTTGGTTAAATATTAGGAGGATATTTCAGTTGAACGTATTTTGGTTCCTAGCGGGCGTCTTAACGACTCTTGCCATACTACTCCTTCTGCGACTCAGGGGACGAGGTGCTGCCTGGAAAAAAGCAACACTAACGGGCGCTTTGGTGCTTGGCGCATTGCTTGGGTATCGCTGGCTGGGACATTCTCAACAAACTATTGCAGGCCCTGTATCGCTAGTATCCCCAGTGGCCGCAATGGCTCCAGTGGCCGCCGAGCCTGCGAAAAATGTAGCTGCGGGCTCAATGAACACGGCTATCGCGTCTTTGGAAGCACGGCTCGCCAAAGGGGGCGCAGGCCCCGATGACTGGGAGCTGTTGGCGAAGTCGTACGAGTTTTTAGGTCGTCCAGAAGATGCAAAGAAGGCCCGGGCCCGCACGCTACCTCCCCTGCCGCCGGACGAGAATTCCAACATGGCTGCATTTGTGAGCGCGCCTCTTGCGGCGAGCATACGTTTACCGTCAGTTCCAACTTCAACTACAGCCGGGCCCACGGTGAACGGTGAGGTGTCACTCGCTACTCTTTTAGGTGCTAAGGCCGCCGCTGGAGCGACGCTCTTTATCGTTGCCAAATCGGTGGATGCTCCGGGACCTCCGGTAGCAGTGATTCGCAGCACCGTCGGCACTTGGCCGGTGAAATTTTCCTTAGATGACTCACAATCCATGGTTCCCGGCAGAAATATCTCGAGCGCAACTCGCATTAAAGTCGAGGCACGAATTTCTCAGAGTGGACAAGCATTGCCGTCAGCGGGTGATCTGCAAGGGTCTAGCGAAATCATCCGACCTGGCGATCATCCAGTAATTAAAATAGTCATCGATAAGGTCATCAATTGAGCGTAGAAGCCGCCAAGGTCTCGTTTAACAACGGGCAGCGCCTGCATGGACCCATCCTGTGGGGCTTGGTAGTGGCCCTATTGATCGCGTGGGGCAGCCACGCGCATCTTGAGCGTTATATCTCGCCTTTGCGCGGGCTCGGCTATTGGCTGGGAATCTTTGGCGGATCCTTAATGATAGTTCTTTTGATTTATTCGGCGCGCAAACGCGCTCCATGGCTACGGTGGCTCGGCGGAATACCCGCATGGTTTGAGATCCACATGGTGCTAGGGATTGTAGGACCGTTATTAATACTCTTCCATTGCAACTTTCATTTGGGAGCCAGCAACAGCAATGTCGCGTTGATCTGCATGTTGCTAGTGTCGGGAAGCGGAATAATCGGACGTTACATTTATACGCGATTACATGCTCATATGGATGGCAACGAAGATACTCTTGATCAACTTAAAGCCGTGGCTACGCGGCTGCGCTCCCAAACAACTTCGATAGCTTTATTACCGGGTTTATTGGATGCGATAGAGGCCGTGGAAAAGCGCTATATCGTGCCACCTAAGGCACTGGCTGGACGGCTCTGGCACCTGCCTACCGGCGGTATTAGGTTCGCGATCGCACGCTTAACTGTGCGTCGGGATATTAAGGAAGCGGTAGACAAAGCTTTGCGGCGGGAGTCGGAATTGATTGCGCAACATGCGCAGCGTATCGCCGTGGTTGCCCGCCGTTATGCGGATCGGCGTTTGGAAGCGGGTCGTCGCGTAGTCGAGTATAAATCCTATGCGAAATTATTTTCGTTTTGGCATGTGTTACACATCCCGCTGTTTTTTATGTTACTTATAGCGGGTGTCGTACATGTCATTGCAGTCAATGTTTACTGAGTGGGCAAAAACAATAAGTTAGGAGGCGGTGGTATTGCTAAAGCAATGGGTGTCGCATGGATGCTGGCAATTATAATGGTAAGTACTAACGCCATAGCCGCCTCAGTGGAAACGCTACTCATGCCGGGTAAGGTATCGCGTGCCCACCTGAAACAGGAAGAGACGTGTACTAATTGTCACGATAGATCGAACGTTCGCACCCAGACATCCCTATGCCTAGATTGTCACAAGGATATCGCAGCCGACGTGCGCGCTCACTCAAGGTTTCATGGCCGTATGCCTAATGTAGCCACCGGCGAGTGTCGAGCTTGCCATACCGAACATAAGGGCCGAGAGGCCGACATTACGCAATTTAGTCGCGCACAATTCGATCACCACCTTACTAATTTTGATCTCAAAGGTGCGCATAGCACATTAGACTGCAACAGCTGTCACAAGCCACATGTGGCCTATCGCAAAGCGCCTGAAGCCTGCGTGGGCTGCCATAAATCTGACGATGTACATCACGGCCAGTACAAACAATCCTGCGGCGAATGCCACGGCTCGTCAAGTTGGAGCGGCGGAAAATTCGATCATAGTAAAACGGATTTTAATCTCACTGGTGCTCACACATCGATTACGTGCGATGCCTGTCATATTGGCGGCCACTATAAACCAACCCCTAAAAGTTGTAATGCCTGTCACGCGACCGACGATGAACACCGCGGGGCTCGCGGCGCGGATTGCGGCAAGTGCCACACTACCAAGGAGTGGAAAAGCGCCAAGTACGATCACCTCAAAGAGACGGGGTACGAACTATTAGGCGTGCACGAGAAGGCCACATGCGTTGCGTGTCACCGCAGCGGAAACTATAAGGACAAGATTCCGAAGGATTGTAATGGCTGTCACCAGTCGGACGACTCTCATGCCGCGAGGCTCGGACCTAAATGCAATGACTGTCATAGCAACGATAAATGGAAGCCCGTCGACTACGATCACTTGGCCAAAACTAAATATGCGCTGATCGGAAACCACATAAAATTAGACTGCCATATCTGCCACACCGCACCCGTTAAAACGCAAAAATTAGCCAAAGACTGTGCAGGATGTCATCGCAGCGAAGATCCTCATGGCGGCAAAATCAAGGGCGGCTGCGATGCCTGCCATGGGCAGAAAACCTGGACTTCGGATATTATTTTCGATCACGATTTGACCCACTATCCGCTACTAGGATTGCACCGCGTGGCGAGCTGCGCACAATGTCACAAGACACTGGCGTTTACTGGCACTGCAACGAAGTGCATTGAATGTCATGCGCATGACGATGTGCACAAGGGTGGGTTGGGTAAGAAATGCGAGAGCTGTCATTCTTCTAACGGCTGGCCGCTTTGGGTGTTTGACCATGCGAAAGAAGCACACTTTCCGCTTCTTGGCGCGCATGCCAAATTAAAATGCGCCGATTGTCACCACGAGACGCCCGGCTCTGTAAAGATGTCTCAACAATGCGGTGCTTGCCATCATCAAGATGACCGACACTTAGGACTGTTCGGAGCACAATGTGACCGTTGTCACAGCACCTACTCGTGGAAAGGCGCTAGGATCCAGTAGGTTATGCGGAAATTACGCTACCTATTAGGAGTTATTGCGCCGCTCGTACTAGCGACGTTGGTGTTTGCCCCCCATGCGAGCTTCGCAGCGACCGCCCCGCCACCGATCACCGTGCCGTTTGATCACTTCACGACGGGGTTTGAACTTGACGGCGTGCACCGCGACCTACCGTGTGAAAGTTGTCATTTGAATGCGGTGTTTAAAGCTACACCACGCAATTGCGGCGCCTGTCATATGTCGGGCTCGCAGTTCAATGCAACGCCAAAAACTACAACGCATATTCCAAGCACTAATAACTGCATCGCGTGCCACAACACGACTTCGTTCCGGCCTCAGATGCACTTTGATCATGCTGAGGTGCTCGGTAGTTGCGTCAGTTGTCACAACGGCACCAATCCTCAGGCATTGGGTAAAAATTTAGCAATTCATCCTAAGACAAGTGATTTGTGCGAGGCCTGCCACACAGTGCTGAGCTGGAATCCACCCAAGGTGGTCGATCACACACAAATACCGCTGGCAGTCGAGGGTCTTTGCATTATTTGCCACAACGGAGTGAACGCTTCAGGACAATCAAAAAATCATATCAAGACGACTCTCGAATGCGGTGATTGTCATTTGACCATCACCTGGAAAGGAGCCCGATTTGATCACACTGGTATCCTGAGCGGCTGCGCGAGTTGTCACAACGGCGTTAAGTCGATCGGCAAACAAGGCAGCCACATGCCCACCACCAATTTGTGCGAGAGCTGCCATACCACGGGGTTAGGTACAAAAACACCCAGCTGGGTACCGTCAAAATTTGATCACACCCAGATGACGGTAACGACTTGCGCGACTTGCCATAGTGGTACGTTCGCGATTCGTGGTGGGACGGGTCATGTCTCAGGAAAGCCGGTCAATCACGTCCCGACGATTCCGGCCTCAGGGGATTGTGGATTTTGTCACGGGAATACGCCGGCCGCCGAAAGTTGGGATGTGATAGTCGCCAGCATTCCGAATTTACATACAGGGTTCGAGACCACCAATAGCTGCGCACAATGTCACGGCGGACAAACGTTTGCCGGCAAACCAGCACCGTACACTCCCATGGCGATATCTGGCATTTCGCCGACTAAGAGTGCGCCACTCGCGCCACCGCATATTCCGGTCAATGCTGGCACCGATTGTAGTTTTTGTCACAACAGCGCCTACACTACCGGGGGTTTCGGGCCCGCCACAGTGATGACTGATAGAACTCATACCGTGGTATCTAGCACCTGCGATACCTGTCACGACACGGGCAAGAGCTTCTACGTAGGTAGCGGCACAGCCCTACAGCTGCGACCTCAAAACCACATTTCGAGTACCGATTCGCGCATGGTTTCTGGTGATTGCGGTCAGTGTCATACGACCCTAAACTGGAAGAGCAGCATGATGCCCATCGGTCACATGCCAAACCCTGCCAGCCAGACATGCGCTACTTGTCATACCTCGTCACCCAACGACTACACGGCGGCGACTTTGGCGTCCGTTTCAATTTTGCACACCGGCATTACCGGAAATTGTGCGCTTTGTCATGGCGACTATTCCGCTGCCCTGACTTGGGCCAATAATTTCACGCCTAAAGACGCCATTCTCACTCCGTCCCATATCCCCTATTTGTCGGGTACCGATTGTAGTTCCTGTCATACTACAAACTACATGACTGGCGGTTTTGGCCCGACCAATATGAGTGCGGCCAAGCACGCATTCGTGCCCTCCTCTTGTAATACTTGCCACGAAGCGGGATTGAGTTTCTCACTTGGTGCCTCGACGCCGCTGCTGCAAGGACGGCCTAACGACCATCTGTCGAGTAGCGACGCTCAGCAAGTGTCCGGAGACTGCTCGGCTTGTCACAATACGACGGATTGGAAGAGCTTGACCCTGCCGATCGGCCATATGCCGAATCCCGGCAATCAAGCTTGTGCGGTCTGCCACACCGCCATTGGGACTACTTTTGCCAGCTACGCGACGCTCGCCAACATCTCGGTTTTACATACGGGAATTTCCGGCAACTGTAGCGCGTGCCACGGCAACACCACCACGCCATTGACTTTTTTCGGCACACCGATTGACGATCCGAAAGCGGCAGTACTCACGCCTTCGCATATCCCGTACCTCAGCGGCTCAGATTGTAGTTCTTGCCATACGGCAAATTACATCGCTGGCGGTTTTGGCCCGACCAATATGAGCGCGGCCAAGCACGCATTCGTGCCCTCCTCTTGTAATACTTGCCACGAAGCGGGATTGAGTTTCTTTATGGGTACTTCGATACCTGTATTAGTAGGCCGGCCGAAAGATCACCTCGTGAGCACCAATCCTCAAATGGTGACCAGTGATTGTTCGAACTGTCACCAAACCACCGATTGGACTAGTAATAAAATGCCCGCCGGTCATATGCCAAACCCGGGAAACCAAGGCTGCAGCGTTTGCCATACGGCGATAACCAGCGCATTTAGCAGCTATGCGACGCTCGCTAGCATCTCCGTGTTGCACACTGGCATTTCTGGCAATTGCACGTCGTGCCATGGTGGCACCACGGCACCCCTAACCTTTTTTGGATCACCAATAGACGATCCGAAATCAGCGGTGCTATCGCCTTCGCATATACCGTACCTAACGGGCACCGAGTGTACGGCTTGTCACGCAGTCAACTATGTGACAGGCGGATTTAGCGCGACCAGCATGAGTGCTGCAAAGCATGCTTTTGTTCCCACCACCTGTAACACCTGTCATGACACGGGCACCAATTTTTATGTGGGTGCAACGCCGCCCGTCCATGTGATTCGACCTCAGAATCATATTTTAACGCCTAACCCTGCCAATCAGGCACCGCCGAACGATTGCTCGCAATGTCATAACACGTCGGTGTGGACGACTCCGACTAAACTGCCGAATAATCATATGCCCATCCCGGGAACCCAAATCTGCACGGTCTGCCACGTTGGCAATCTCACTGTCGCAGGCGGCTACGCGACCTTGGCGGCCATACCGGTTTTGCACACCGGTATCACCACCGGCTGTGCACAGTGTCATGGCGGATCAACGGCGTTGAAATTCTACAATAATAACTACACGCCGCTGTCGGGAGCCTTGCTCGCAGCACCTCATATTCCTGCCTTCACTGGCACGGACTGCGTTTCGTGTCATACGCCTAACTATGTCACGGGCGGCTTCGGGCCAATGAATATGAATCAGACTACCCATGCGGGAGTCGCGAATATGTCTTGTAATAGTTGTCATGAGGCGAATTTGAATTTCTTCATGGGCAACGCTAGCCCGCTTTTACAAGGTCGGCCAACGAATCACACCGCCGGCCAACAAGTTGCGCCGAACGACTGCATCCTTTGCCATACCACAGCCAATTGGAGTACCACGGTATTGCCCACCGGGCATATGCCGAATCCCGCCAACCTAGCGTGTAACGTCTGCCACACGGCGGCACCCCTCAATTACACGACGTTAGCGGCCAATTCGGTATTGCATAATGGCATCAGCGGCAATTGTGTTCAGTGCCATGGCGTGACGCCATTGACGTTCTACAATCACACGGCGGAACCTAAATCAGCGGCATTAGCGCCCTCCCATGTTCCATTTCTGTCCGGCACCGACTGCGGTGTCTGCCATTCATCGACGACTTACGCGGCGGGCACTTTTGGGCCGATGAATATGACTCAGGCGACGCACGCGTTTGTCGCGACCACGTGCGTTACTTGCCACGAAAAGGGTTTAAGTTTCTCGATGGGGGCGGCTACTCCTGCCTTGCAACCTCGTCCGAGCACAGGCTCGCATGTCTCGGGTCAGGGACTTACCAGTGATTGCTCGGTATGCCATACCACTGCTAACTGGAATACCACTTCGCTGCCCGCGGGCCACATGCCGAATCCGGCTAATCAAGCGTGTGCTGTCTGTCACATCGCGATCGGTTCCACCGTCGCGAGTTACGCAACTCTTGCTAGCAACTCGGTTCTGCATACAGGGATCACTAGCGCTCAGTGCGCAAGTTGCCACGGCGGTACCACCGCCAAGCTTACCTGGACTAACAACTACACGCCCGTCTCTGCGGTACTGGCTCCCGCGCATATCCCCTACCTTGGGGGTACCAGCTGCGGCACTTGCCATACCGGTACATCGTATGCGGCGGGCACTTTTGGGCCGATGAATATGACTCAGGCGACGCACGCGTTTGTCGCGACCACGTGCGTTACTTGCCATGAAAAGGGTTTAAGTTTCTCGATGGGGGCGGCTAGTCCGGCCTTGCAACCTCGTCCGAGCACAGGCTCGCATGTCTCGGGTCAGGGACTTACCAGTGATTGCTCGGTATGCCATACCACTGCTAACTGGAATACCACCTCGCTGCCCACGGGCCACATGCCGAATCCGGCTAATCAAGCGTGTGCGGTCTGTCATACCTCGCCGATCACTCATAATTCTCTGAACTCAAATGCCAGCCTACACACTGGTATTGCTAGCGGCTGCATTGGCTGCCACGCAGCGCCGAATGCGACGCCGCCCGTCTACGCGGTTGGATTTACCCCGAAAGCCGCGGCAGGTTTATCGCCGCCGCATATTCCCACGGGCAGCACGCCTTGCGAGGCCTGCCATAACCCCAGCAGCTTCAGTTCGTTCAGCGGCACAGGCATGAGTTCGACCAAGCACACGTCGATGTTCGCTTACATTGGTACTACTTGCGACGCCTGTCACGACGCTTCCTCCCACGCAGCCTTTTATCCTGGATCAGCGTTAAACTTAAAAATTCGTGCTGATAAGAGTCCTAATCATTTTGTCGGGCGGGATTGTAGCGGCGGCGGGTGTCATGTGACATCGGATTGGGGTTCCGGCCACGCGCAGAGCGGCACGCAGCCAAAGACACGCAGCAGGATCGCCTCTGTTGTAAACGCTCCTCTTACGCAGCGGGGCCAAATTGGAATCGGAGAACCGCGAGAACCGGGCGTAGGACGTTCTGGCGTAGGGCATTCTACGGCGGTCACCGGTGGCATGACCCACGCAGGCATCACCGGCAATTGCATAAGCTGTCACAACGGTACCCTAGCAACCGGAAAAAGTCCGACCCACATTGTAAGCAGCAACACCTGCGAGACCTGCCACTCCACCATGGCGTGGTTACCGGCGCATTTCGATCACCAAGGAGTCAATACCAATTGCGCAAGCTGCCATAACGGTGTCAATGCACCTGGCAGGCCGATTAACCACATCCGTACAAGCGGTGAATGCAGTGTCTGTCACGGCACGGTCGCGTGGCGGCCGGTCTCTTTTAGTCATGCGGGCATCAACGCAACTTGCCAAAGCTGCCACAACGGCATCGCGGCAGTGGGCAAACAAGTGCAACACGTGATCACGACGCAAGATTGCAGCACCTGCCACAACACGCTGAGCTGGACTTTGGTTGCCCCGCCCAAGCCGCAGCTGAAACCTTTGCTACCGGGCAATCGCAAGAGCACGGGTGGTGGTGGTTCAGTAACCGCTCCGAAGAACGGTTCGAACCAGTGATCGAAATGGCGCAGTCTTCCAACCTGCGAGCGCAGGTGTCGCCGCGTTGGGCAATGGCGCTACTTGTGGGATCTTTAAGTTTACACAATGCTCCCGCAGCAAACTTACCGGGTGTTGCGCTAGGTCCTTTAGTGCAGGTGATCAATACTGAAGAGAAAGAAGATCACGCAGATATCACCGTTCAGTTTGCGTGCTCAGTACGGTATATCGGTAACATGCCGATCAATCACGGAACTAGTACAACCATTACTCTGCGTTTAGGGCCTGATTGTGGTTCGCTCCTAAATGGAGTGCCACCTGAGCTTCCGCTCGTCGGCGGGAATACTCCGTTGGTCACTAATGCGCGCCTCGAATCGATGATCCCCGGCGAAGTCAGGCTCGAACTTACCTGGGCGCGCGACTTAAATTTTGTGATGGCACCGAGCGCTTCAGGTTTAGGATTGCGGATTCGACTGTTGGGTACTGGCCATAAAAAAGCTAGCGCTTTCTTATCGGAAGTCGAAGCACCTCAAGGGTACGCAGTTAACCTGGATTCTTCGCAGAGCAAAATTGAGCACGAAAAAGTCGAAGCGGCTGCAGCTAGTCTACAAACCCAAGCCTTTGTGTCTGAGACCGATATCGAGGATCAACATTGGTATCGTTTGCGGGTAGGACCTTTCAGCACCAAGAAAGAAGCTGAGCGAGTATTGGAAGTTGCCTTGGCCACTTATCCACGTGCTTGGCTAGCTGTGAATGATGAACAAACTGATCTAACCATGGCGGAACATGCCGGTGTGCAATCCATTGCTGAACACGGGCCTACGGATCCTGCAACATCGGACGCTGAGCGCGCCAAAATATTCGCCGATGCACGGGTTTCGCTCGCCAAACATCAATACCCCGAAGCCACTGATTTGTTAACCCGTTTGCTCCGCCAGCCTGAATACGCAGGCCGAGCCGATGCGCAAGAACTTGCTGGCCTAGTGCGTGAACGGGCGGGCCAATTGGCGCAAGCGAAAGCCGAATATCAGGCCTACCTACTACGGTACCCCAATGGGTCCGCTGCCGATCGAGTACGCGGTCGCTTAACGGCGCTAGCCAACGCATCGCTAACACCCAAAAATGTTGGGGAATTTGGTGCGAAAGCTAGTACGGGTTGGACTTTAGCGGGAAGCACCGCGCTTACCTACCAGTATGGAAAAACTCAGACTAATGCCACCGGTGTCTCCACCAGCGCAACTTCGGTGAACGCGGCGCTCGTTTATGGTGACTTGCTGTTACGGAACCGAGGTGAACGTTATGACTTTACCGCCCGCATTAATGCAGGTTATACCAAAAATATTTTAACCACTTCCGGCGGAAGCCAAGATCGAGCAACAGCGGCTTATGTTGAAGTCACGGATCGTACCGTGGGACTGACGGGCCGCCTCGGTCGTCAATCGCTCGCAAGCCAAGGGGGTATCGGCTTGTTTGACGGACTGTCTGTCGGCTACCAGGTTAACTCAAAGTTCACCATTGGTGCGGCCGCCGGTTTGCCAGCCTACACCAGCTACTCTTCAATATCGAGTAAGCAGAAATTTGGTACGCTCTCAGCAGAATACGGACCCTATCGTAAGTCATGGGTATTTGACGCTTATTTATACGATCAAACGACAGCGGGTGGCACCGATCGGCGAGCACTCGGATTGCAGACTCGTTATTCGGTTCCGGGTTTCACCGCGGTGGTACTCACCGACTATGATATTCAGTTGCAATCACTTAATTCGATCACGCTTATCGGCAACATTAAGGTGTCTAAGAACTGGGTGATGGGTATGGACGTTGATCATCGACGAAGTCCGCAGCTGTCATTAAGCAACGCGTTGATCGGTCAAAATGCCACCAGCATACCAACCCTGGAAAACGCACAAAAAATACCACCCGATCCGTCCTATACTTTGGCACAAATAAAACAATTTGCGTTAGATCGATCGGCCACCAGCGACACTTACGTCATCTCAGCCAGCCGTGCCATCGGCGAGCGCTGGCAATTCATGGCTGACGTCTCGGCCCTACGCCTCAGCGGAACCCCTGCCTCAGGAAATGTCGCCAAGACTTTATCGACTGGTTTGGATAAGAACGCCGCCATCACAGTGTCCGGTGCGAGCCTTTTACAGGCCAGCGATTTACATATTTTTAGTCTCCGCGAAGATAATTCACCCAGTTCGCGCAGCACGATAGTGTCCTGGGATGCGCGTTTTGCGCTGCACGGTGCCTGGCGTTTAGGTCCCCGACTCAGTGTTGAGCAACTGACAAATCCCATGCTCGGTAGCAAACAAACGCTCTTTTTACCCCAAGTCCGTAGTGACTGGACTAGCCTTAGTAAGGTATTTGAACTGACTGCGGGATACCAAATTGAGCGGCAGCAAACCTTGCAGCAACCCACGCTATTTATTGGTCCTGCCCAGACTACTTCCCTAGATCAACGCGCCTTGTACGTATCAGCGGCATACCGTCTGCGCTTTTAAAACGTATGCAATGCCGCATTGTGTGGGTTATCGGAGTGGGGGTTCTAACGCTCGGGGTCATGACCGGCTGTAATGTCATCGCAGCGAAGACGGTCTCAAGCGCTAGCGCCGAAATTGTCGACGAACAAACGGGTAGCACTCTCTCGGTCGTAGCAAAGCCGCTGGTATTTGCGCGCGAGCGTACCGACGTTGCGGCGCATGCGCGCGACTACGCCACAATCGTAGCCCTAGAGCTTGATCAATCCGGAAAATACGCTTACAACTTATTGTTGTATCGATGGTCCACGGTAGACCGACGTATGTCACCTCCTCCTGAGGATAACGTCGGTAAACTGCAAATACTTGCCGAAGGTCGAACTATTGAATTAGCTCCGTTGGAGCGCCTACCGATAGGCCTAGCAAAACGCAAGGAGTTACACACCCCGGAGCGCGGCGACATAGTGACCCACGCCTACGCCATTGACATTGCAACTCTTAAGTTTATCGCTAATAGTGGCGTCTTAAGTGTGCGCATGCCACAAGAAACTTTCGATTCACCCTTTGCGTTATGGGAAGACGGGCGCAAAGAGCTGCAGCAATTTTTATTGAGAGTAGGCGCTCCTTAGAGTTGGATAACTCTCCATTGAGTGGTGGATTATCCACCATTAGATGGTAAGCGATTACGCCACTATTGAATCAAGCACTGCGCACCCTGCAAGTGGTCGTAGTAACCGGACCGCGCCAGACCGGGAAAAGCGCTTTTGTGGAATTCCACCCAGCACTCCAAGACCGGCCCTATCTCTCTCTGGACGGTGCAACCGTGTTGCGACGGGTACGCGACAACCCTGTCGCTTTCGTACGTAGCGAATGGCGTATGACGATAGACGAAGTGCAGCGAGAGCCCGAATTGATTTTAGCCGTCAAGTCCGTGGTCGACCGCCAAAGACCTTCAATCCGTGGCCAATTCGTACTCAAGTGGGCGAGTGGACGCGTTTTTTTGAGTACGATACCGATAAAGATGGCGTGATGTGGCTAAGCGGTGCAGCGAGGACGCAGGAAGCCATAGACAAAGCAATATCGATCGCTCGTGAGACGGAGCACGTAAAGTCTGTGCATAGCGACCTGAGCATCAAAAAAGACGATTAATAATGTAAACGCGAAACCAATCTATGAAGAGATGACGCACCCAACAAAAACGTGCGTCATCACTTTTTCCAGGAAGTTAAATGATCGTCTGATGTGCTGAGTCGCGCCCACACCATCCGTTTAACGAGATAAAGCAAGCTGGTCAGCAACACAAGGTACGCCAAAACGTAATAACCCATTCGAATACGTTCTTTGGCATGAGGATCCGCAGCCCACGCTAAAAACGAAGTTACATCGCGCGCCTTCCCGTGTATATCGACGAGTTGCGCGGCGGTTGTCGCACTAGAGATGCCGAGTGCATCGGGCATCTTGGTGCCTGGGTAGATTAAGTTGTCTACACTGCCGTTAGAGGTGTTGTGATAGCCTAGTAGATAGGCGTATAAATAGTTCATTCCACCATCCCGAGCTTTGGTAATTAGACTCAAGTCAGGGGGAACTATGCCAAACGACTGTAGCGCATCTTTATCAGCCAACACGGCCAACATCGGATTATCCACGGATTCACTACCTCGCCACTCGTCAATTTTGGGTTTGGGGATACCGATGCTAGTGAGGTCGCGGTAGCGGACGTACTTTAGGCTGTGACAGCTACGGCAGTTCGTCATCATGGAATCCGCACCGCGCCCGAGTGTCGCTGTATCAGTCGCAATCTGAACAGTGCTCATGTCGGCTAGGGCCGACATCCCTAGTAACGCAAGGCATGTTACGACTAACAGTAGCGTAAATTTTTTCACCCGCTAAGCCCTCGAACTCTTTGCTAGAGCTTCGGCGTTGATCAGCGCTTGCACATCGGGAGGCAAACCGCGCTTGACTAACCAGCGCTCTTCAACTTTTGAAAGGCCGAAAATTAGTACGAAATAGGCGAAATAACCGATGGTTGCCAATTGTCCGATCACTACGATAGTACCAGCAGGTGGCTGATAGCCCACGTACCCAAGCACCACCATGTCAATGACAAACAGATAAAAAAGCACTCGATAAATTGGCCGGTAGCGCGCTCCACCCGGAATAGAGGATCGATCCAGAGCCGGCATAAAGGCGAACATCATCACTGATAAGCCCATCGCCACCACTCCACCTACCATATTTGGCACCGAACGTAAGATTGCGTAGAAAGGCAAGAAATACCATTCCGGTACGATGTGATTAGGGGTCTGCAATGGATTAGCGGGAATACTATTCGCAGGTTCACTCAAGCTATCGGGTACAAAAAACACTACCACGCAAAAAAAGATTAAAAACACACCAAGTCCGAACAGATCCTTGCTCGTGAAATAAGGGTGAAACGGAATATTATCTTTAGCTTTTAAGTCGATGCCGCTGGGGTTGCTGCTTTTGACGGCATGTAAAGCGACCAAATGAATGACTACCGCACCAATGATAAGGAACGGAAAAAGATAGTGCAAAGCGTAGAAACGGTTCAAGGTGGCGTCCCCTACAGAATAATCGCCACGCAACCAAATCACCACTTGCTCACCGAAGACCGGCGTAGCACGAAACAAATTAGTAATGACCGTTGCACCCCAGAATGACATCTGCCCCCATGGCAAGAGATATCCCATGAAAGCGGTAGCCATGAGCATCAACAGCAACCCTTGACCAGTCCACCACAAGAGTTCTCGAGGTGCGCGGTAGGATCCATAGTACAGCGTGCGTGCCATATGAATAAAAATGACAAAGAAAAACGCCGAGGCACCGGTGGCGTGCATATAGCGCAACAACCAACCATAGTTCACATCGCGCATGATGTGTTGAATCGAATCGAACGCGTGGGCAACATCGGCTTTGTAATGCATTGCCAGAAAGATACCGGTAGCAACTTGCAGTACTAAAACGAATCCTGCCAGAAATCCAAAATTCCACCAATAACTAAGATTACGCGGAGTGGGATATCCGGTTAATTCATCTCTGATAAAGCTGGTAAACGGGAACCGGCGATCTATCCAATTAATAATACGGCCTGACATGGGGTTTCCTAGACTTTGCCGATTATGATTTTATCGTTACCTACGAAACGATAAGGGGGGATGACCAAATTTGTAGGCGCGGGCCCAAGCGTTACCCGTCCACTCTCGTCATATTGACTGCCATGACAATGACAAACCCAGCCGATGGCTTCTTTATTCGGCACGCAGCCCATGTGAGTACATACTCCTACGACGACTAGCCACTCCGGATTGAGCGCACGCTTACTATCCGGTTCGGGGTCTGAGCCCCCATTTGATGCAGCCGCTATCGCTATTTGTTGCGGCGTTCGCCGAACAACAAACACCGGTTGTCCCTGCCAAGCGACAGTGTGTACCGCGCCTGGCGTGATGCCCGACAAATCAACTTCCACTTCCGCCTGTGCCAGTACGTCGCTACTCGGATTCATGCTAGCCACAAACGGCACCGCCGTTGCCGCTACGCCCGCGCCCGCTACGACGGTTGTCAATTTAAGTAGCAGTGAGCGCCGATTGTCGTCGAGAACAGCATTACTCACAATCAAGTAGGCCGTTTTACCCAACTCTTACACCAGGCCCCGGAAGCTACGCTTTTAGCTGGAAAAATGAGACAACCACCTTCTGGATCACCCGGCTTACCTCTATAAAGCGTGCAGTTATCACAGTGCTGATCAGCTTTCTCCGATTTAAGCATATACCCACGAGCCTTTGCCGTCGGCTCCTCTTGCGTCAGGGGCGTTAGCGCCATCGCTGCAGCGTACGAACGATGGTCCACAAAAAATGTAGCAAATGGCACAAGCATTCCTGCCATCAGGCCTCTCTGCAGAACAGCGCGTCGTGAAACGGCCTTAACGTCTAAAGGTATCACCGCCACTGCGAAAGGATCACGATCGTTCATACTTAAAAATCCTCCGATTTATATTTTCTAAATAACCCACATTGTGTACCTAAGTGCCCTTAGTTTAAGTGCGTTACCGTACACAGTATCTCTTTATTTGATGCATGTCAGCAATTATCAAGTGAGTGTCCCTCCCCTTAGCAGCTATTGTTCCGCGCCCTTAAGTTTGTCACCGCTTATATCAGGGAGCTGGGTGTTATTAGCGAGCAACAAGTGAAGCTTCACCAAATGCGCTACCGAACGCGCGTCCATTTTTTCCATGACTTTGGCACGATGGATTTCAACGGTACGCTCGCTTAAGTGCAGATCGATGGCGATCACTTTGTTTGCGGCACCCTCCGCGACCATACCCATGACCTGTCGCTCGCGCGGCGTTAACGATTCAAGCCGGTGCTGTACTTCAGCGTGGCGCGCCACCGTTGTGCGATTCTCGGCATCAAGTTTTAAGGCAAGATTGATTCGGTCAAGCAAATCTTGATCGCGAAAAGGTTTTTGAATGAATTCGAAAGCTCCTTCCTTCATAGCCTGTACTGCCATGGGTACATCGCCATGACCAGTAATAAAGATGACGGGTAGCGTCGAACCCATGCGATTAAGTTGCCGTTGCACGGCCAAGCCACTCATATCCGGCATGCGTATATCAAGCACCAGGCACCCAGGTGCGTCACGCGTGAAATTCGCCAAAAACTGGTTTGGCCCTGAAAATACAGCCGTTTTGTAACCCACTGTACTCAACAGCGTATCCAAAGCGCGCCGCATGCCATCGTCGTCGTCGACCACATAAATTATTGGGACGATCTTAACAGTTTCGCTTGCCTTTTGCATGGTGTTACATTTAGATTTCTACAACTGGCAAGCGAAACCAAAAACGGCTACCGCCCGCCGGAAAGTTTTCAAACCCGATAGTCCCGTCGTGGGATTCAACAATCGCACGACTCGACGCTAATCCTAGACCGGTGCCCTGACGTTTCGTAGTAAAGAACGGTCGAAATAATTTGTCTTGCAATTCAGTGGGTACGCCGGGACCAGAGTCGCTGATGCTGGTCTCCACGCAATACCGATCTGTGGAAACATCGATTCTTATCATTAATGCCCCTGAGGTTTGGGCGCTCGCCTCCACGGCATTTTGAACTAAGGCGAACAATACATGTTGAATTCGTAGGCGGTCGACTAACAGATCAGGCAGTACAGACGGCACGTCCAATTGTAGACAGCCCTTAATTCGCCGTGTGAGAATCTCTAGAATAGGCCGTATTTCCGCTATCAGTTCGGACATTTGACATCGATCCGATTTCAGTGGATTTTGCTCAAACAGTCGACGAATCCGCTTTATACCTTCACCCGCACCGAGCGCTTCGTGGCTAATTTGCCGGAAGACATCTAAGGCGCGATTCACCATAGGTTCTGGCCGGTCCAGCATACGTTCACCGGCCTGTGAAAACGTAGCAATTGCCCCCAAGGGCTGGTTAAGCTCATGAGCAACACCGCTAGCCATCTCAGCAAGCGCAGAAACTCGAGCTATCTCCATCAATTGGTTGAGAATAACTTCTGAGCCAGACCAATGTGGTTTATTGTCGCCCAATTGTCGTTCCTTGCGGAGTTACCACTAATACGTGCCTTGTTTAGTGTGCCAGAGTAATAAACGAAGTACAGCCGTGGATTGCCGTAACACCCTGCGCCGACCCCTTACTGAAAAGTATGATACTGTAAATTTTATTATAGTTCGACGAGCAGGTCCGCTCACCTACCGCATAGTTTGTTGCTCTGTTTGGAGCGATTGGTTTGCTAATGCGCGAAATTAGCGCTATAGCGCAGAAGCTGCTACAACTCACTCCGGACGCTCTACTCGTTGTAGACGAACAAGGAATTATTCAATTCTCTAATGAAGCCGCAAGCAACCTTTTTGGTTACACGATCGAGCGACTCATTGGCCGGCCAATAATGTTATTAATCCCAGAGCGGTTTCACATTCGGCACGCGGCGCATGTGTCAAGTTATCTGCGCGAGCCTAGCAATCGCGAAATG
This sequence comes from Gammaproteobacteria bacterium, assembly GCA_025359565.1. Lineage (GTDB taxonomy): Bacteria > Pseudomonadota > Gammaproteobacteria > Steroidobacterales > Steroidobacteraceae > Bog-1198. Next base: position 107,503 of record JANYFY010000019.1, read on the forward strand.
GGATCTCGGATCACGGACTTATTTGCGCAGCGGTTCGACGGATCGGAATTTCCAGCAGGTATAAGGTTGGCTCCATTTCAGGATGGTGAGGAGCGGTTCGTCGCAGCATCGATCCGCGATATGACCGAGCACTTTTCTATTAGTGATGCGCTTATTGGTGCGCGCGAAGTAGCTGACCGTGCAAACCGCGCCAAAAGCCGTTTTCTGGCGACGGCAAGTCATGATTTGCGCCAACCTCTGCAAGCAATCCGTATGCTTAATGCTTCCATGCAGAACTTGACGAAACACGCCCCAGATTTAAACGATCTTGTTTGCCGCCAAGAGCAAGCAATCGACAGCGCAACTCGTCTGCTCAATGCGTTGCTGGATATTAGCCGATTAGAGTCCGGCACCGTTGAGCCCGAGCTGACAGCTGTCAAGCTGGCGGATGTTTTTTCTGACCTAGAAGGCGAGTTCGAAGCCTCGGCCGCAATGAAAAATTTGCAGCTGGGATTTATGAATACGGGAATAGTGCTGCGGACAGACCGCATGCTGTTCTTGCAGCTTTTGCAAAATCTCATCGGCAATGCTGTGAAGTACACGGAGTCCGGCCACGTACGCGTCTCGTACGCAATTGATACCGATGACGTGATCGTTATCATCGAAGATACTGGCATGGGCATTGCTGAGGACAAAGTATGTCATATATTCGATGAGTACTATCAAGTGGGTCCGCACGACACCCACCGATTGGGTGTCGGCCTTGGTCTTGCTATCGTCCGTGAAATTTCTCGACTGCTCGGTTATTCGATTGCAGTTTCTTCTAAACTAGGTGATGGCACTTCCTTTCGCGTACGCATACCGCGGCAGCGGCTGCTGCCCGAAAGCGAGGCGGTGGCTACTAATGCCAATTTCTTAAGGCCGAAGCCACCGTCTCGATGTCGAGTGGTATTGCTTGAGGACAATGACTCCGTGCGTATGGCAACAGAGCTTTTTTTATCCCTTGAGGGCATTGAAACACGCAGTGCCGTTACAGCTTCTGACGCCGAAATTCTAATGGAAGACATGCGTCCAAACGATGTATTTATTACCGACTATCATCTCCAGGGGAAACTCACGGGACTTGATGTTTTAGTAAGATTGCGAGCGGCACAAAATCGCGATGTGCCCGCGATCCTGCTGAGCGGCGATCTGCAAGCATTAAAGCGAGTGGTCAAGACGTCGATTAAGAATTGTCGATTCCTCGGCAAGCCCGTCGATACCAAAGCATTACTTCTAGCCATTACGGATCTAAGCGCAAGATAGTGAGCAGCCCGAGCACTGCGGACTTCGGACCCCACGTATAAGTTAAGTACATGTGCGTACATACTGAGGGGAATGGTGGGTGCACACTATATCTCCTTAGGCATTACACAGAAGTACAAGTCATGAAAACAGATACCCAGTTACAATCAGATGTGATCGCAGAACTTAAATGGGAACCGTCAATTAGCTCAGAAGCGATAGGCGTCGAAGTTAAGGACGGTATTGTCACTTTAGCCGGCCACGTAAACAGTTATGCAGAAAAAGTAGATGCTGAGCGGGCAACCATGCGGGTTTCGGGTGTGAAAGCCCTTGCAGTCGAAATGGATGTAAGGCTTGCCGGTTCGAGCACACGAACAGACGCTGATATCGCGCGGTCTGTGGACAACGTTTTACAATGGACAACTTATTTGCCCAAAGATGCCGTCAAAATTAAAGTTGAAAGCGGTTGGGTTACTTTGTCAGGAGAAGTGATGTGGGAGTTTCAGCGTCAATCGGCGGTGAGCGCCGTGCGTTACCTGATGGGAGTTAAGGGCATTAATGACCAACTCGTCATAAAACCAGCGGTATCAGCTCCTGTCGTTAAAGCTGATATTGAAGCGGCGTTAAAACGACGCGCACAGAAGGATGCAAATAAGATTTCAGTAAGCGTTCACGGCACAGATGTAACGTTGTCGGGCCAGGTTCACAGTTGGTCTGAACGAGAATTAGCTACACATACCGCATGGGGATCACCCGGGGTACGTAGCGTTGTCGATAAAATCACGTTAGCGTTTTGAGGTTGACGATAGGGTCCGAGTCATCGGACCCTTGTCTTCAGTCTTGGTGTTCATTGTCAAAACTGCGCATGTAACCGCATGGCGAAGATCGACGCCGGCCCGCGATCACGGTTATAGGCGGGGTGCTGGACCCATTGATAGTCGAAACTCAGATGTGCGTGCGCGAAGAGCTGTGCGCTGTAGAACGTTTCGAGAATTTTTTCAGCCCCCGAATGTGGCAGCTGTCCGTCGCCCACTAAAACACCTAGACCGCCCGCGTTAAAAAAACTCTGCCTATCGGCAGAGATATTATTCACAAGTCCTGCTAACCCCACGGTGTCGTGTTCGCGATTCCAGGAGCTTCCTTTCAGCGAGAGTCCTACCGCTAGTGATCGGTCGATATCGGTGAACTCGTACGTTTCAACATTACCCGCTGCCTTTCCCATACGGGCGAAGAAACCCAAATCTATAAACAATTGCTGCTCAAGGTTGAGGTTCACGCCTAACCTCGTGCGATATTGGCGCACGGCAGTGATATCCACCGGCTGTCTCGTCTGCGCAGCGGTTTGAGTTGCTAAATTGAGCAATCCCATACGCCCGCGACTATCGAACGCTGTGACCATCAGTTTGCCAGGATGATCAAAAAGTGTGTGACGCTTCTCAACTTCAGCAACTATCTGAAACTCATGGAATCCGGGGTCCAGATGCTCGCTATTCGGCACGGTTGATAAGTCGAATACCCCAAACCGAGATGTATAATTCCCTTGGTACCATTCGGCCGCGGCTCCCACCGTATACCCCCAGGCGTCGGCCGCGTAGTCGAAAGTGCCTGCATCGATAGCGGCCCAATTCAAAAAATCCCCACGCGGATCATGAGCGTATTGATTGACGTCAAAAATATCCGCAACTCCCAATTTACCGAGCGTAAATACCCAGCGATTTACGCTTCTATCACCGCCCAGCTGATTGGCGTCGGCCTGGATGGTTTCGCGCTCACCCGTGAGGTTCAGCGTCTGGCGGAAAAAAACCCTTGGCAATCGCAGATACGGTCGGTTCTTGCCGACCTTATACGCTTCTCCACTTGGAAACCCAGCGACACCCACGGTATTGTTGAGGCCAAACCCTTGATCAATTTCCGGATTGATCCAAATTTCTCCCCCCAACCACAAGTGCCCGCCCCAATAAATAGTGATATCCGTCGTCTCCTTACCCCTGCGAGGCGTGAGGCTGTTTGCGCCCGCGTAGGGCGCGTTAAAAATGGACGTCTCCTGCTCGACGTAGGTGAACTGCCCATGCAGCGCAAAAGTCTCGCGTGCGTCGGAAACTGCCTCCTCCGCCACGACGTTTTGGGTTGCGTCCAAAAGCACAAGCGCGGCTATCGAAGTTTTAACGAATTTCTGAAGCATAATAAATCTCGTTTGTGGCGGCGCCTTCCTTGCATCATCGCGGGTTGAGGTACTAGGTAGTGGGTCCATAAGATTAGTAAATTTTCCTGTAAACTCAATGGGCGCAGCCACTGCAATCAGCGTGTCTTACAAACAAACTATACCCTACCCCCGTATACCAATGCAACAGGAAATCACATTTTTTATGGGTCACGTCGCAAAAGAAAAAACCAAACTTCTGAACCGCATCAAACGAATGCGCGGGCAGATTGAAGCCATAGAACGCGCAGTCGATGCGGACAATGAATGCGCTACCGTTCTACAGCAGGCCACGGCCTGTCGCGGCGCCTTGGACGGTTTTATCGCGGAGGTCATTGAGGATCACATCCGCGAGCACATGCTCGATCCACGCGAGTCGCGCGATTCCCCGCAAGTCGCTGCGGCTGAAGAGCTCATCGATATTGTGCATCAATATTTGAAGAAATAGTGGCTAAGCGACATCACCCAACTGACTGAGACTTAATCTATGTACAAGTTCTTGCTGATCGTCGCGTTAGCAATGTTGCCCTTGCCATACTGTTTGGCACTCACCGACAGTGTACTTGGACATGCGCATGAGGACGTTCTGCTGCAAACGCTTTATGCGCGTGTGGGCACTCGGCAGCTTTGGATTGCGCAAGGGCGGCCGACTCGTCAGGCAACTGTGCTTTTAGGCATCCTAAATACGGCCGACTCCTTCGGCTTGCAAAAAAGCGATTATGGAGTCGAGGCTCTCGTAACGGCCAGCAATGCTTCGCAGAATACTGCTGCACCTGAGTTTGATGCCTTGCTATCCCGTGCTGCCATTCGCCTGGTCACGCATCTCCATTACGGCCGCATCGACCCGCGTATTGCCGGCTTTGAGTTACAAACATCCCGCAACGATCTTGACGTGGTATCTGTCGTTGTGCAGCTTACATCAAGCGCCAGCGTCGCCGATTCTCTCGTAGCCGTTGAACCGCAGTTTTATCACTATCGACTGCTCAAGGTGGCGCTAGCGCATTATCGACTACTCGCAGCCGACCCCAGCCTGACCCTACTGCCTGGCATTGGGCGCCGAGCGCTCCATATCGGCGACCGCTACGTTGGTGAACCCGCGCTGCGTCGGCTTCTGCTGGCATTAGGCGATCTTTCGGATTCTGCAGAACTCGCTCCACCCTCGCCCGATACTCTGCCATTAGACGCTGCACTTAGCGACGCGCTCAAACGCTTCCAGTTGCGGCATGGATTGACAAGCGACGGAGCACTCAATGCTGTCACTTACCTCGCCCTGACTACGCCCCTAGCGCGACGCGTTCAGCAGATTGAACTGACACTTGAGCGTTGGCGCTGGTTGCCATCTTTCGACACCCCACCCATCATCGTCAATATTCCCGAGTTTCGTCTGTTCGCATTTAGCACCACCGCAGACCGAGTGGCCGACATCAAACAAATGTCAGTCATTGTTGGTCAGACCTATCCGCGCACCCGCACGCCGGTTTTTGTGGGTGACATGCGCTATGTGATTTTCAGGCCCTATTGGAACGTCCCCCATAGCATCGTGGTGCACGAAATGTTGCCAAAAATTCGAACCAACTTTGAATATCTGCACCGCAATAAGCTCGAGATTGTGCGCGGTGAAGGCGACGACGCCACCGCCATAGCTCCGACGCCTGCGGTGATCGCTGCACTTGGCGCGGGTCAGTTGCGATTGCGCCAACAGCCGGGCGAGGACAATGCATTGGGCCTGGTGAAATTCATGTTTCCGAATTCACACAATGTCTACCTGCATTCCACTCCTGCCCACCAGTTGTTCGCGCAGTCACGGCGCGCCTTTAGCCACGGCTGTATCCGTGTCAGCGATCCCGTAGCGCTCGCGGAATATGTACTCCATAACGCCTCCGGCCGCTGGGATGCCGAGCAGATTGACGCCGCGATGCGCGGAGCCAATTCCTCGCGCGTCGAATTGCTCACACCAATTCGCGTGATGATCCTCTACGCCACAGCGCAAGCAACGGAGGCGGGACCTGTGGAGTTTTTTGACGATATTTACGGGCACGATCGAAAATTAGCACAATTGCTCGCATTGCCTCACGCTTTAGCCTTATGATTCGGCCTATATTGTTTAAGGTCCCGAATGGAAAAATTTACTAGTCGAAATCATGACGTGGAATCCCTGCACCGGCGCCGCATATTGCGTCAAGCGCTCGGAATCTGCGCGGTTGTGGGTTCAATTGGCGCGTTGCCCGCCAAAGCTCTGGAAGGTAAACCTCGTATTCTGCGTTTTGTGCATACGCACACTGGCGAGACGCTCACGGCACCCTACTTCGATGGTACTGACTACAGATCGGATAGCCTCGCGCAGGTCAATCTGTTAATGCGCGATTTTCGCACCGGTGAAAGCCACACTATCGATCCAGCGCTGCTGGATATCCTCTACGATTTGCAGGTACGGGCGGATCATGACGCCACTTTTGAAATTATCTCAGGGTATCGCTCACCCGCCACGAACGCCATGCTGCACAGTCGATCCAATGGCGTAGCCGCTCATAGTCAGCACTTGCTGGGCAAGGCCATCGATATCCGCTTAACGGGTTTCTCCACTCATCTCTTGAGCGAGCATGCTCGCGTGCTGGCGCGAGGCGGGGTAGGTTTCTATGCCGCTTCCGACTTTGTGCATGTAGACACTGGATCTGTGCGGACTTGGAGATTGCGGTGAGCGCTGGCGACATTCCGGCACTTTTAAAACAACTGCATAACGAGTTGAATCGTGCAACTAGCCTCGATTTAGAATCCAAAGAGTTGTTATCGATTCTTGCACAGGATTTCGCGAAATTTGAATCGCAAATGTCGATCGCGCGACAATTAGCAGTGCGCTTCGAGGCGGAACATCCCAGGATTGCGGCCGTATTACGTCAAGTGACGGACGCATTTTCCAAAGCAGGGATGTAAGTTTTTATTATCGTCATGTCTCTCGCACGTGGCATTGAATCCATGGAATAAACGCGAAGCATACTTGCATCGCCAAACCGATAAAGCCGGGAGGTAATGCGTATTTCGCAAAGTAATGACCGAAAGTCTCACCAAAAATTAAAACGGATACCCCCAGCTCCAGCATCATAAGTACCGTAAAAGCCACAGCTCCCATCATCGCGCGCGTGCGTGGCTCGCGGTTCACACTAAAGCGCCGATTGCACCACCGCGAAACACGCCAGCTCACCGCGAGTATGATCGGCGCTTCCAGGAGGACCGCTAATAAGGACCCAAAGCGCGGAGCTATCAGCGTCACTCGGATCGTGCCGACGGCAAACGCGATTATAAACACGCCTAGCGTGTAGGCTATACCCGCTTGAGTGGCGACTCGCCAATCGATGCATCTAGGGCTTCCGGCTCTCAACATTAGTGATATCCCTCGAGTCAGACCAGCTGCAAACTGCGGGCGAACTAAACCCACTTCGACGTTACCAAGCCAGGTCGGAATGGCCGGGTTACCCGAAGCCACGCTGAACAGCCCGTCTCTCGTGCGTACCGCATCAGGTGCGTTGAAGCGGATCCAAGTCTTGAGTTCCTTGACGAACGCCGAATCGGCCATCTGAGCGGTGTTGGCCTGAACAACATAGTCAAGCACGCGCTCCATCGCCACTTGCTCGGTCAACACCAGCATCCGCACAGCTTTTGACGTACCTGCACGCTCTAGCAACCTAAGCTCCTCATTCGAAAGCGGCTTGCCATCATAATCGCCGCGCGTACATTGCCGCGCAGGAATTGCATTAAACAGCGACGTGATCTCCTCAGAAGTAGGTGCCAGCGCTATCCGCACCGCCTCTTGGGCATTGTCAAAACCGACGTCAGCCTTGAGTCCGTGAGCTAATGCGGCCTGGTTGAGGTTCTCGGCTGCACAGCCCAGCGAAACAAAGACATGATGGTCGTCAGGATCCACTGCCGGACAACGACGCAATAAATCAGGCAAGATAGTAATCGCCTGATCTTCCAAAGCGAACTTCCAACACTGTGTGTTGTGACTAGAGGGCGCGAGAATCGCATACCGGACCAGCTCCTGATGCAGTGCAGCTCCCTGTTTGGCGAGCGTGTGACCTCCATACCACGTTGTGGTTACGGCAGCCTCGTACGCTCGCATTTCAGACGCAGAAGTGCACGTGGTTAAAGTCGACCCGCCGCCAACGACCATCGGTGCCGCTAACACGAGATGCCGGCGCGATATGTTGACCACCTAATTCACAGGCGATTTTGCTGTTTCTCGTGCTCCGTCCAATAGCCAGTTCGCCCGTAATGCTTGTAAATATTCAATTCATGCTCACGGTCTAACTCCACCGTAGGGTCATAGATAGGGGAGTCTTTAATCGCTTGACGGCTAAGATCAATCGACATTTTCTCGTTGCTCCAGCTCACGTCATCGACCCATTCTGGTGAGATGAGAACAGAATGACCAACGCCCCAATTGCTAGTAGCAACGATCAAGTAGCGAATAGACCAAGTGGTTTCATCTACTAGCAGGCCGTTCACATGTCCAAGGTCTCCGTCGCTCGCATGCACCCGATACTTGCTGACTTCATTGCAGCTACGAAGATGCTGATCATTAGGTTTTTGTATGCCATCCGCTGTTACTGCATTTGTCTCCAGACTATTGTCCTCACTAGCAACCGCATCGTATCCCGCATCAGGGACCAACATCCCTGGATAGGAGCTTTCACCCCATATGCCGGTACCCCCCCAATAATAAGGATATCCGTAGTAAGCAAAATATCGAATTTCATGCTGCCGTGAAACCGGCTTGTCGGTGTCAATGTCCGGGCTATTTTTTACCTGTTCACGAGTAATAAAGACTGGAATTCTCTTTTCGGATTGAATCGGCTTACCGATCGCCCGCGGAGAAATCAATACGCGCCGACCACTTAACCAATCGCCGGTTCTAACAATAAAATAACGAATGACCCATGCTTCATCATCAAAATAGCAATCCTTGACGTGACCCACGTCGCCGTCAGTCGCGTTAATCGTATAACCTTCTAATTCTTTTACGCTGCGTAACATAGGAAAAACCTCATAAAGATTCCAAGTAGGCGACAACGGCTAGTATTTGATCTTTAGTTAGATCCTTTATTACGCCGTGCATGACGGGAGAAGTGCGTAACGCATTTTGAATAACCAACAATTGCTTTAGCAAATACGGCGCGTGTTGCCCAGCAAGACGCGGAAACGCATCGAGACCTTGGCCGTGATCGCCATGACACGAGGCGTAGGCAGGAATATTATGCGCCGGTACGCCCCCCTCAAACACCTGCTTACCCTGACTAATTAAATTTGAGCTACCCCCTCGCCCAGGTGCTGGTGGTTGAGCTGCATAATACGCAGCCAATTCGCTAATCATTCCATCATTCAGTTGCGACGCCATACCCCACATATAGGCCTGAGCATCAGGATCGGCGCGCGACTGGTCCTTGAATGCCTTGAGTTGCAATTCAATGTACGGCGCAAGCTGAGCCGCTAAATTTGGGAAAATGGGCGATACGCTCCGACCATTAGCCCCATGACATGCACCGCAACTTACAACAGTCTTTTTCAGTAGAGGGTTAAGCGGATTCAGTGCGGCGTCGGCGCCCGAAGCAATTACCGAGTGCAACAGGGCTGAATACACGAGAATTGAGACAATGTGACGCATCAGAAATTGATCCATGCCAGCATGTAGAGAGTGTTATTGTCCGAGGCGTTCCTGCCTGACCCATCATAATTCGTATTAAGTCCATTGAATTTAGAATAACGGACGTATTGCAATTGAAATTTTGTATTGAGCCAAGGCAAATAATCTGCCTCTAAGACTGTGCCACGCGAATCGGGTGTATTGCTAAGACTACCAGTCACAGGTGCGTTCGCGTAAAGGAGTGAATCCATGCTACCGCGAGTGCTGAAGAATCCAAGCGAACCACCGATCAAACGTTGGTAACTATATTCACCCACGACTTTGAAAGTCTTAAGATCATTGCTGGTATTAGCTGCAATCTGATTCGCGAAACTTGCATCAAGCTTTTGTCGCTCATTGATGTAAGTGGAGAGTATGGTGAACAAATGATTTTCGCCGATAAATTAATACTGGAAATCTGCAGCCGTATTCTTATATTGATCAGTCAAGCCTTGTAACGGTATCCCATTTCCGGGATTTACGTTTGCGACAATTCCATAGGTCCCTAAAGATATCGAGCTTCGATCCCATCGATATTCATAAGCTAATCGCCAGTACGGCGAGACTCCGTGAACAATGCGGCTTTGAGTACTATCGAGAGGGTGAGCCCCGCCGCGTATCGCAGCTGTGTACACGCTAAACTCAGCGTAAATGCTGTCATTCAACCACGCGTAAACGCCAATACCTGCCGCATTCTGCCCCAACCCGCCGGCTCCCGAATCGAGTTTAGTGGACGCGATTTGTGATGTTGCCACGCTACTGCCGGCGTAGGGATACCCCCACGCCGCCGTTGTGTTCCACACGTCTTGTATCGTTGGACCGTTGTTAACGGTGACGCCAACAATGAGGTTATGGGCTGTTTTTTGATCAAGATCAAAATGTTTTGCATAAAGAATATCAGAGTTATCAAAACCGAATTTATCTGCCACACCGTCGTAAGTCAGCTGCACGAACGCGCCCAAGTTATTCGCAATCTTACCCGCGTAAAATAAACTGGCCTGTTGTGGAAACAACAGATCGCCGTTCTTTGCCAGCGCTTGGCTTTGCGGCGCACTGTCGGGCCGTGCGCTGCCAGTATGGGTATAGGAAATCTGCAACATCATGCTAATGGGCGGCGTCGAATTCAGCGACAACGTTTCGCGGTTTTCCGTGGTGCTGCCTTTAATCTGTGTAATATTATCGAGTACGTAGCCATTTAGTTTAAATTCGCGACCGAATGGTGTGAGCTCTGGAAAAACGGTGTGGCAAGACGAGCAACTCATGCCAGTCTGTCGCGCAAAACTGGGCACAGCCCAAGTGGGTGATGCCAGGGCGCATAACATACTCACCCCTACGCCCTGAAATCCGAATCGCTGAAGTCTATTCATACGTGACTGTCACACGGGACCTTAAGTATTGTCTGTGCGGTACCGAACTTATTTTCAATAAAGGTCGCGTAACACGCCAGGCAGTACGTCCGGCAAGTCTTCTGCTATCAGCCCCATTCCGAACTGAGTGGCAGCTGCCCCATGAATCCAAACACCGGCAGCGGCAGCAAGAAACGGCTCCATTCCTTGAGCGAGAAGCCCAAGCACGATTCCGCTCAACACGTCGCCTGCACCCGCCGTGGCTAGTGTCGGTGGAGCATTGATATTGACGGTTGCTCGCCCATCAGGAGCGGCAATCACGGTATCTCGGCCTTTCAGCACTATAACCGCACCGCTACGCAAAGACGCAGCACGGGCGCGTGTGAGTTTATCGCCCGTCAGATTAAACAAGCGTCGAAACTCACCTTCATGGGGCGTTATCACGCAAGGCCCAGTGATCGCGTTAAAAAGCGTCTTGGGATCGCCTTCGAATGAAGTAATTGCATCGGCATCGAGCACAGTGGCCCGTCTAGTTGCCAGAATCGCTAATACTCTCTCGCGCGTGTATTCCCCGACACCCGCTCCGGGACCAATCAAAAATCCCGACAGATGCGTATCCAACAAATACCCGAAAAAATCGTTGGGCATTTCAAGCGGTGCAACCATAATACTGGTTAGTGCGCTCGCATAAATCGAAAACGCCGCTGCGGGAACGACAACTGTCGTAAGGCCAGCACCTGCCCGCGCTGCCGCTCGCGCGGCTAGCCGAGCGGCTCCCGTCATCGGAAAACCGCCACAGATTAGTGCGTGACCGCGAGTATATTTATTCCCGTCTTGAGCGGGACGGGGCAATGCATCGAGCCACAGGCACGGATCATTCACTGTTTATAATATTAGATTTGCGGTGGCTGGGCACGCTTTGCCCCAGCGCCAAAATGTGACCGGACTTTCGCAACAATCTGAGGATCAGTCATTTTATCTTCTGTCTCAAGTGGCTCGACGTGTACGTCTCGCTTCAGTTTTTTGAGTCGCTTATCTAACTCATGCTTCGCTTCTCCCGGACCGAAAAGCAAAATTAAATCTAAATTAGCCAGCGTCGCTATCACTTCATCATAGAACCCGTTGAGTTTGTTCGTAAGTGATCGTTGCTGGCTATCGTCTGCGGGAACCTGATGCGCTTCGAAACGGCCTTTTAAAGGACTGTCACCGCCTCTCTCCAGGTGTTTTTCAACTTTTGATAAAACCACCAAATGGCGCTCTGAGCCGCCGCTCAGGGCCACTACAACCGCCTTGCGATGATCGATCCACACTCCGCCTTTATCGCCCATGCTCTGTCTCCGTAGTAATGCGTCAAAAGTCAGCCATAATGTTGAAATACTGAAGAGTGATTTTGCTTGTGTCGGTGCGCTAGAGCACTGAGTCACTAAAGAGCGACGGATAACGAAGTACGTTAATATTTCCTGACACGCGCCAGTACGGGTGATATGGTAAGTCAATATTTATGCTAAATCAATATCAGATATTTCAGGGCAAGGTGTTGCAAGTCGCGCTCATGTTGGCAATCGTTAGTGTCGCCCATTCGGCTCCCGCGCTATCGGGCGCAAGCCGGCTCTATGCGCCTTGCGTGCCCTGCCACCAACCTAATGCCTGGGGCTCACCGGATGGCGGGATACCGAACCTCGCCGGTCAGCGGAAGCGATATCTGGAAAAACAGTTGTCCGTGTTCCGATCGGGAGCGCGAATTGATACGGCCATGCAAATTGTCACCGCGCATTCGAGCTTAAACGATAAAAATACCCGCATTGCACTTGCGGGCTATCTTTCGGAATTAGACGCCAACCCGAGGCCGGTTAATGGTTCGGGAGTTCATCTATCCGTAGGCCAAGAATTGTTCGCCCATATCTGCGCGGCATGTCACGGTGTAGACGGCCGCGGCGAGTTGAATAATCCTGCACCCCGCATAGCGGGTCAACATTACCCCTATTTGCGGCGCCAAATCGAGGAAGGTGCGAGTCTACACAAAGACCTAGCGCCACCTGAAATGACCAGCGCACTGAGGGGCATGAGCTCTCAGGAAAAAGACGCAGTTGCCGATTACATCTCACGTCTAGGCAATCTAAACTAAACGTTGCACTACGCCCACTTCCAATTGCGGATTTCTGGCATATCTTCTCCATACTTATTGATGTACTGCTTGTGTTCCGCAAGTTTATCTCTCATCTGATGTTTTAAATATATGCCCTGGTTGCTCGTCTGAGGTAGCCGGTCGATGGCATCTATCACAAGATGGAAGCGGTCTAAATCGTTCAGCACGGTCATGTCAAAGGCGGTCGTAATGGTGCCCTCTTCCTTGTAACCTCGCACGTGCAAGTTGTGGTGATTAGTGCGACGGTAAGTGAGTCTGTGGATTAACCAGGGGTAGCCATGAAAAGCAAAGATCACAGGCCTATCGGTGGTGAACAGCTCATCGAAGTCAAGATCACTCAGTCCGTGGGGATGCTCGGATTGTGACTGCAACTTCATAAGATCGACGACGTTGATCACACGGATTTTTAAAGCAGGCAGATGAGTACGTAGTATGGAAACGGCCGCTAGCGTTTCCAGAGTGGGCACATCGCCACAGCACGTCATGACCACATCCGGCGCACTGGCTAAATCATTGCTCGCCCAATCCCATATGCCGATACCTTCCGTGCAGTGCCTAGCGGCGACATCAATACTCAGCCATTGGGGTGCCGGGTGTTTACCAGCGATAACGACATTGACGTAGTGGCGGCTGCGAAGACAATGATCCATTACTGACAGCAGACAATTTGCATCCGGTGGAAGATAGACCCTCACGATCTCAGCTTTCTTGTTGACGACGTGATCGATGAAGCCAGGATCCTGATGCGTAAAGCCATTATGATCTTGCCGCCACACATGGGAAGCCAGAAGGTAATTTAACGAAGCGATCTTGCGACGCCAAGGCAAGTGTGCAGTTACCTTAAGCCATTTGGCGTGCTGATTGAACATAGAGTCGACGATGTGAATGAAGGCCTCGTAGCTGTTCAATAGGCCGTGCCTTCCGGTGAGAAGGTAGCCTTCCAACCACCCTTCGCATTGATGCTCACTCAGCATTTCCATCACCCGGCCGGCCGGGGCGAGAAATTCATCGTTCTTGTCCATGTCGGCTTCCC
>JANYFY010000031.1 GCA_025359565.1 Gammaproteobacteria bacterium
GCACCGTGACAACTTGGCCTGGATAGCTGCGACAGTCGCCGTCCAGACGAAGGGCTTAGGGTCTGCGTTCCAAGCATCAAGAAATTGAGTGATGGCGGACTGCAGATCGGCAACGCTACTGAAGGAGCCACGTCGTACGGCTTTGCGGGTGAGTTCACCGAACCAGCGTTCGAGCAGGTTGAGCCAGCTTTGCACTTGGGGATGTTTGTGGGTGCCGTAGTTGTCCATCACCAAGTGCAAGGCCACCTCGCCGGGGAACTCCGCATCGAGGCGGCGCAGGAATCTCAAGAACTCCTGATGCCGAGACCGCGGTTTCTGTGAATTCCTTCGTGCTAACTCCGAGCGGACGTAACGCACTTTCTAGCCGTAAGCCCGCCATCGCCACGGATGTCTCCTTACCGCAACTTCGCCGGTTCCAATCCCCGCGAGTAAATCACGCTGCCATCAAGCTTAACGATGATCGCGTCAATATCACTGATGCGATTATAGATCTCCATCGCTTTTTCAGGCCCCAGCACAAACGCGGTCTTAGACAGCCCATCGGTGCGAATGGCCAAGGGAGCAATAACCGTGGCGCTACGCACTTTGCTAGCCGAATGCCCGGTGCGCGGATCAATAATGTGATGGTAACGCACTCCCCCCTCATCGAAGTACCGCTCGTAATCGCCCGACGTCGACATCGCGGCGTCTGTCAGCGGAATTTTAGTGATAACCGACCCCTCACCCTGTCGCGGATCGCGAATCCCCACCATCCACGGCTTACCAAATCGATCACCGATGATTCGACTATCGCCACCGGCCGATACATAAGCGCGCGTAAACCCACGAGCTTTTAGTACCGCAATTCCTTGATCCACCGAATACCCCTTCGCAATACCCCCTAAATCAATACGCACCCCTTTGGTTGAGAAAAATACCGTCTGCTTATTAGCATCCAAAATCACGTGACGATAGTTAACCGCCGGCAGCGCCTTAGCGATTTGTTTCTCATCGGGCCGAATATGCTTACGAAAATCGTATAGATAACCCACACTAGCGTAGGTAATATCGAACGCCCCCTCAGTCAAGATCGAATATTCTCGCGCGCTCGTCAGCAGATCGAATAATTCCTTGCTGATATGCATGGGTGCAATGGCAGCTCCCGCATTTACGGCCGACACTTCACTAGTCGGCTTGTAAGTGCTCATCGATTCGTCCACATGCCGCATCTCTTGCAGCACCGCCTCAATGGCCTCATCAGCAGATTTTTTATCCTCCGACCATAATTCGACGGTAATGCGCGTACCCATGATTCCATCGCTAATGCGCTGCACCCATTCTGCATGCACCGGTAACGCAGCCCCCACCATCAAAAACCAACCGCTTAAGATTTTCAACATCGATTGTCCACCACCCTTTAACGCATTCGGTTTAACACCCCAGAGTAATATCGTAGCCGTTTGCACCGCAATATTGTATTGTCAGCGCGTGAGTATCTCCCTTTCCGCGAATAATCGAATTGTGCTCACCATAGTGGTTGCGGTGCTCGGATATTTTGTCGATCTATTCGACCTAATTTTATTCTTGCTGGTGCGCGTGCAATCACTAAAGGATCTACAAGTCGCCCCCGCCGACACGTTATCCACCGGCACATTGTTGCTCAATGTACAAATGGCCGGCTTACTGGTGGGGGGGATATTTTGGGGTTTACTCGGTGATCGTAAAGGCCGCCTGTCGGTCTTACTAGGCTCTATCATCCTCTACTCGGTGGCCAATCTCGCGAATGCCTTTGTACAGTCGGTTAGCGTCTATGCGGTATTACGCTTTGTTGCTGGCGTGGGTCTCGCGGGCGAACTAGGGGCAGGGGTCACCATCGTCACCGAGTTATTGCCGCAGAAAATTCGCGGTTTGGGTAGCACTATTATCGCGGGTATCGGCGTTCTAGGAGCCGTCAGCGCCGCATTAGTGGTCGACTGGGTCACATGGCGACACGCCTACATGTTGGGCGGGATTATCGGCTTAAGTCTGCTGGCCCTACGACTCGGTGTACGCGAATCCGGGCTATTCGCAAAACTCAAGCAATCAAATGTGGTTCGTGGCGATTTGTGGCGCTTCTTACGGCAACCTCGATTACTAACACGAGTCGTCGTCATATCTCTGGTCGGAATCCCGATTTGGCTCATCATCGGAGTACTCGGTGCTTTCACGCCAGAATTAGGCCACGACCTAGGCTTTGTTACCAACCCACCACGCGTCACTCAAGCCCTAATGTATCTATACCTGGGCCTAGGCGTCGGCAGCCTTTGGATCGGTGGCTTAAGCCAACTATTACAGAGCAGGCGTCGCGCCGTGCTGGTCGCGCTGGGCCTACTCGGGCTAGTGTTATTGGCCTACCCGACAATCGCCAGATTATCGGTTGCGGCTTATTATGCGATTTATTTCGCGTTAGGGTGTGCCGCCGGCTACTGGGCTATGTTCGTACAAATCGCCGCCGAGCAATTCGGCACCAATTACCGCGCCACGGTCACCACCAGCGTCCCCAATCTCGTGCGCGGTTCCACGATCCTGATGACCTTGACCGTCAAAGCGCTGATCCCCCACTTCGGAGTAGTCACCGCAGCCTTGTCCGTGGGTTTTGTAGTGCTCGTAATCGCCACGCTTGCAACTTTGAGCCTACCCGAGACTTTCCATCGCGATTTAGACTACGAAGAAATTGTGTAGTGACACGCTCCGCTACCAACGCACACTCGCAGCTCTCACACAACCGCCCCTAGCGCACCTTCGCTGTTCGCCACTGTAACAGCACCAACGCGCTACCTACCATTCCGCCTAAGTGGGCAAAATGCGCCACACCCGCGAAGCTGCCCGTCACGCCGAGCACCAACTCAAGCGCCGCGTAGAGGCTTGCGAAAACCCAGGCCGGCATTGGAATCGGCGGAATCAGCGGAATCACTTTGCGTTGCGGAAACATCACTGCGTAAGCCAGCAACAAGCCAAACACACCGCCCGAAGCACCCACCGTCGGTGCAGGCGGCGCACCCAGCCATCCCGGCACAAATAATTGGCAAATCGCCGCCGTTAACACCGACGCGAAATAACAAACCAACACGCGTCGCGCTCCCACGTAACGCTCAATCTCCGCACCAAACATCCACAAACCCAACATGTTAAACAGCAGATGATTAATGCTGTGCGTATCGTGTAAGAACGCGTAAGTCACCAGTTGCCAAATATGAAAATAAGACTGACCCTCAATGGTTTGCAACGGCCACAAGGCCAACAACACTTCGATTGAGCCCTTCGACAGATATTGCAGAACGAAAACCAACACATTGGCAGCGATCAAGGATTTTACAGCGGGGGTAGTCATTGAAATTTATTGTAAGCGACGCGCCGCGACACTGTCATCTTATCACGGGACCCTTATCACTGGACCCTTATCACGAGACCCTATCACGGGGGCCTATTGTCGCTTAGGGTCTCCTTGCGCGGCGCGCGCAACCTTTCAACTTATTGTGGAGGCAACCACTCCCCCAATAGCCGCAACACATTACCGCCCATCACCTGGGCGATTTCCGCGTCGCTAAAACCAGCGTCAACCAGCGCCTGAGTAATCGCATCAAGCCGCGTGGCATCAAATCGAGTCGTCACCGCCCCGTCAAAATCGCTCCCCAATCCCACATGACCAATGCCCACTAAATCCCGCACATGCGCGATCGCGCGCACGATTCCCCTGGGTGAAATATCACACACAGCAGCATCCCAATAGCCTATTCCGACCACGCCGCCGGTCGCCGCCACCCCGCGAATTTCCGCATCCGTTAAATTGCGATTCACTTGACACGTGGCCTGCACGCCCCCGTGACTCGAAACCACCGGCGCCTTCGCAAGACGTAACACATCCGCGACCGCCGCGTGACTCGCATGCGCAATATCAACGATCATGCCCTCACCCTCCATGGCACGCATCACCTGCAGACCAAATGGCGTCAGGCCGCCTTTTTTTAACCCGTGCATAGAGCCCGCCAGTTCGTTGTCGAAGAAATGCACCAAACCCGCCATTCGAAATCCTGCTGCATAAAGCCGATCAAGATTCGCCAAATGACCTTCTAAGTTATGCAACCCCTCAATCGACAACATCGCACCTGTTACATTCAATCCCGCGGCACGATCGGCCAACAATCGCGATAAGTCGCTGCGACTGCGCACAATACGCAGACGACCCCCCGACGCCGCCTCCGCCCTCACTAACTTTTCCGCATGCCATAGCGAACGCTCAAGCAACGACACCCATGTGCGCGGTGGCTGGCCCTGGGCCATTGTCAGCAAAGTAATACTATCGGTGTCCGCACCATTCGCATCGTAGTTCTGATGCTTAGGGGATTTAGTCACCGAAGAGAGTATTTGCAGAGCCATGTGACCGATCTCAAGCCGTGCTAAATCAACCTGGCCGCGCTGAGCTTTTTGGTTGAAATCACGACTCCAAAGCAAGGTATCCGCGTGCATGTCCGCAATTTGCAAAGTTTTATGTAACGCAAGGGCGTGCGGCGCAGCCAAGGCCGGCGTAGGGCCCACCACTTGATTATTGGCACGCTCCACAATGCCCGGAGCCAGAGCCAAAATGCCAAAGACCCCTAAAATCAATATCCCCACCAACAGAGCGGCCACTTTTAGCCGCGAAAAGCCCGCACGCTTTCTTCGTACCCGTTTCATGTCAAAATGTCACCATGTTCACGTACATCTGCCTCGGCACCGACAACCTGCCACGCGCGATACAATTCTACGATGCGGCCCTCGCCCCGCTAGAAATTTTTCGCTGCGACACCGCCGGTGAAGCCACCTGGGACGGCTGGGCCGGGTGGGGAACCTATGAAAACGGTGGCGCACACGAAATAGCCTTATGGCTTTGCAAACCCTTTAACGGCCAGGCCGCGACCGCCGGCAATGGAAGCATGATAGCGCTAAAGGCTGCTTCCTGGCGCGCAGTAGAGGATTTCCATTCTCAGGCACTGACGCACGGCGGGTTTTGTGAAGGCGTTCCGGCATTGAGGCCTCAGTACAACCCAGACTTCTATGCCGCCTACGTGCGCGATCCCGATGGCAATAAGATCGCCGCGGTATGTCGCGGCTTTACGAAACCGCAGTAACCACTCAGTAATTTGTCCCTTCTGGATATTGGAGCATCATTATGTCGCTTAAAGTTTTAGCTTACAGCTTGCTGGCCGCAGCTCTAGTCGGCGCACCTATTGCGCGAGTGTTGGGCGGCGAGCTTAACGCCCCCCACGCACAACCCTACCGCGCCGATGCCGACCCCCGCCAAGATCTCGCTGACGCAAAAAATAAGGCAACCAAAGAACATCGCCTCGTCATGGTCATTTTCGGCGCCAATTGGTGTCCCGATTGTCTCGCACTGCATAGAAACTTAAGCGAAGGCGCTACACAAGAATATGCCCAGCATAATTTTGAAGTGGTGAATGTCGATGTAGGCGAAAAAGATAGAAATTTAGATTTTGCGAAGGATCTCGGCGTTACTTTAAAGAAAGGAATTCCAGTCGCCGCGATTTTGCAAGACGGCAAAGTCATCGCGACGACTAATCAAGGGGAACTTGAAGCATCGCGCCACTATTCACCCCAGCAAATTTTGGCATTCATGCACGAGATTGTAGAAAACCGACGAGTAGTTTTTCCCGCAACTGAGCATGCGCCTTAATATAGCGCGCCGCTACTCGGCACAAAGCGCGACTGATCGCCCGTCTGATTGCAGCGCCGCACGGGGCCGAATTTTTTGAGTCACCGCCTTGCCGATTTTCATCGTGGCGATTTCTAAATCGTATTGCCCCTGCAGGTTTTGCCAAACCTGCGCGCTGGTACCGAAATATCGCGCGAATCGCAGCGCCATTTCGGCCGTTACACCCCGTCGACGTGCCACGATCTGCGTAATCGTCGGCCGTGATACACCGAGTTGCTTGGCCAAGCGATAGGCCGTGAGCCCGAGCGGTTCGAGGAAGTCATTGCGCAGAATGTCGCCGGGATGCACAGGTCGAAGTTTCTTAACTGTCATCGTTGAATACTCTTGCCTCTGTTAATGATAGTCGACGATTTCGGCATCGAAAACTTCGCCGTTTTGCCACACGAAGCACACGCGCCACTGCTGGTTAATGCGGATGCTGTGTTGCCCATTACGGTCGCACTTAAGTGCCTCGAGCTGATTGCCGGGCGGCACGGCCAAGTCGCCAAGAGTCGCGGCCGCGTCGAGGTACTTGAGTTTTTCGCGCGCACGCTGCTGAATCTTTCCGTCGACCCCCTTCACGAACTCGCCGCGAAAAATAGCCTCCGCCCGCTTGTTCTTAAAAGAACGGATCACCCCACAATAGTAACGTAGCTCGTTACTATTGTCGAGCTTTAACTTTGACTGGAGCCCCGTCGGAGTTTATTAGTGAGCAATCGCTTTAATTCCGTGCGGCGTTTGCCAAACGGAAATGCCATCACACCGGCTAAATATAGCGTCGCAGGCAATCGGTTCAAAATTTCACGCACTTCTTGCGCGCTGCGACCCGCCTGGGCAGCTCGTGCCTTTGGGCGCGCGGAGCCCTGCACCTAAAAAAGGGCGCAGGGCTCCGAATAAATTTCCTCGCTAACCTCTATTGGCTTTTTTTTCTTTTTTTGCTGCTCGCTTCTCATCGAGTGTTTTACCAGGTTTTTTTTTCTCTTCCTTCTTACGATCCATTCCCTTACCCACAGGCTTTCTCCTTACTCGTTAATTATACTAATCGTTGATCGTTAATGTTGATCGTCAAAAAAATTATCGTTTCGTAGGTCGCCGACTTAGCAATTTACGCTCAACATGCCTACCTGCAGGATTGCGCGGGGGCTTGGCCGATTTTTCTTTGACCCGGCTGATCCGCAGTTCTCGGCCCGCCACGCGCACCTTCTGCAGGCTCTTAAATATAGGATTTGGCATGCCTTCTGGCAAGTCGATAAAACTGTGATCGTCGCGAATATCCACGCGCCCAATATGCACTCCCTCAATTCCCGCCTCATTGGCAATCGCACCGACGATATTGCCGGGCTTAATGCCATGCGTCGCGCCGACTTCAATTCGAAACGTTTCCATTTCTGAAGCGGCTGAGCGGGCTCGCTGGGTGCGGGGAGCAGGTGTATCCGACACATCGCGATCCTGTGCACGAGGAGCTGAGTCGCGCCGCGGCGAATCGCGCTCGGGTGATCGTTCAGCCCGTGCCTGCTGATCGGTTGGGGACTGCCGCTCGGCGGTATCATTGCGCTCCGCCGGTGCGGGTCGCCTCGCTGGCGCAGGTCGCGCGGCGGGCGTGTGGTGGTCGGCGGGGACATCGCGTTCGTATCGCGCAGGTCGCTCAGGCGCGGCGTGCTGCTCGCGATCGCGCCGCGGGCGCGCTTCATTACGCGCAGGGGGTTCGCGGAACGGGGCTTCGTCACGCCTTTCAGCTTTAGCGCCCAACAATAGCGGGGTGGACCCTTGAGCGAGACTCGCAAGGGCCGCCGCAATATCAATCATCGGTAGCCCCGTTTCTTCCTCCAATTGCTCTAACACGGGTCGATACGCGCTTGCTTCGCCCTTAGCCATAATTTCGGTAATTCGAGCTTTAAATTTGCCGATGCGCGATGCGTTCACGGCATCGACTGTCGGTAAGTTCATCGGTTCAATCACCTGCCGGGTGGCCCGCTCAATGACGCGCAACATATTGCGCTCGCGCGGCGCTATAAAAAGTATGGCCTCACCCGTCCGCCCTGCCCGTCCCGTGCGACCGATACGATGCACATAGGACTCGGTATCGTAAGGAACATCATAGTTCACGACATGGCTAATGCGTTCAACATCAAGACCGCGCGCGGCAACATCGGTCGCCACCACTATGTCGAGTTGACCCGACTTGAGACGCGCCACCGTCTTTTCTCGTTGTGGCTGCGGAATATCGCCATTCAGCGCGGCGGCCGAGAATCCCCGCGCCTCTAATTTCTCGGCAAGCTCAACTGTCGCATGCTTGGTGCGCGTAAAAATGAGCATGCCATCGAACGTCTCGGCCTCCAAAATCCGCGTCAATGCATCTAGCTTGTGCATGCCGCTCACTACCCAAAAGCGTTGGCGAGTATTGGCCGCCGTGCTGGTTTTACTTTTAATAGTCACTTCAGTGGGAGAATGCAGATACTTCTGCGCAATTCGCCTAATAGGCGCTGGCATGGTGGCGGAAAACAAGGCAACCTGACGTTTCGGCGGCGTCTGTTGCAAGATGCTCTCAACCGCATCGACAAAACCCATGCGAAGCATCTCATCCGCTTCGTCCAGTACCAGGAGCGTCAAACCTGACAGCTTTAAGGTGCCGCGATTCATGTGATCGATGATTCGCCCCGGAGTGCCCACCACGACGTGCACCCCGCGCTTGAGCGCATTTAACTGTGGTTGATAGCTCTGGCCCCCGTAGATCGGCAGCACATGAAAACCTTTTAGGTGGCCAGCATATTTCTGGAACGCCTCGGCTACCTGCAAGGCTAGTTCTCGAGTCGGCACCAGCACCAAGACTTGAGGGTCTTTTTTGGATAGGTCAATTTTTGTAAGCGCGGGTAAAGCAAAGGCAGCCGTTTTGCCCGTGCCGGTCTGTGCCTGGCCTAGCATATCGTTGCCCGCCAGAAGCACAGGGATAGTCGCCGCTTGAATCGGTGAGGGAGACTCATAGCCTACATCGGTAAGCGCCCGCAATATATCTTCCGATAGCGCGAGATCGCGAAAGCTCACTGGGGCATTTTCAACGGGAGGAACAGCATTCATACGAGATACCCAAGAGAAGTGATCTCAAGTCTAGCTGTTTACGTAAGTATTGCTACCATGTAGGCCATGGGACGCATATTTGAAGTCAGAAAACACGCCATGTTCGCCCGCTGGAACCGTATGGCCAAACAATTTACCCGGGTGGCCAAAGATATTGCCATCGCGGTCGCCGCGAGCGGACCGGATCCCGCGACCAATTCGACCTTAAGGCGGGTGCTGCAAAATGCACGTGCGGTCAATATGCCGAAGGATAAAACCGATGCGGCGATCAAGCGCGCGATGGGCAAAGATGCCTCGAATTACCACGAGATTATCTACGAGGGCTATGCACCGCATGGGGTGGCGCTGCTAATTGATGTTGCCACCGATAATCCCACCCGCACCGTTGGCAGCCTGCGCAATATTTTTATGAAGGGCGAAGGTAATCTCGGCAGCACAGGTAGCGTGAGTTTTCTATTTAAAAAAATGGGCGTATTTCGCTTGGACCCGGCCAGTGTTAAGGATCAGGATGACTTGGAACTCGATCTTATCGATCATGGTCTTGAGGAAATGGGGGAAAGCAGCGGTGAGAAAGGCGAGTCTCAACTGGTGATCCGCTGTGCCTTTACCGATTTCGGTAAATTACAGGAAGCTTTGGAAGCGCGAAAGTTAGCGCCATTGTCGGCCGAGCATGAATATATTTGCGCGGTTCCTGTAGAACTGCCGGAAGCGCAAGCCGCCGAGGTCTTAGCCCTCATCGATAAGCTGGAACAAGATGATGATGTGCAAAAGGTATTCCACAGCCTGGCATAAGCGACCAGCTCACGAAATGACGGCAAAATAATATTAACTTATCTTAATGTTACGACCATCTAATGGTCAAATCACCCGAAATCCCCCATTTAGAGGGGTGTTTGCGATTCTTCCGCTTATGTTTAATTGACGATCTATTTTTACTCGTGGCACTGTCGGGCTATTGAAATTCGGCCCTCATGCCGAATTCTAGAATACTCACCAAACTCTAAGGGATAACCATGAAGACCAGAGCCTCGAGACCCGCCGCCGCCACGCCGCGCGGAACACTGCCATCCATTGCTCGCAATTTAGCAAGCGGTATTTTGATTTCTGTTTTAGC
Source organism: Gammaproteobacteria bacterium (assembly GCA_025359565.1). Classification (GTDB taxonomy): domain Bacteria; phylum Pseudomonadota; class Gammaproteobacteria; order Steroidobacterales; family Steroidobacteraceae; genus Bog-1198. Next base: position 9,897 of record JANYFY010000031.1, read on the forward strand.
AAGTCCCGCGTTCGCAGTCCCGCAAAATACTGTAGGCACAACAACTCCAAGCGCGCGTTTCAAAGGTTACATGGGTACGTCCATTGCACACCCAGCGCGACGACCATTCGCCGCTGCCGTTGCTGCTGCCCCTAACGAGCAAGTCCTGGTAGTGGTTCGCATGGCCTCCGCGCCCACCGCCGTGGTGCGCGCACAACGCGCCAATCACAGTGTTACGGAATCAGAACATGCTGAAATTCACCAACGGCTCAATCAAGAGCACATGACCGTAGTGCCTGCCATCGAAGCCCGCGGTGGTCGTGTCATGAACCACTTCAGTGACGCCATTAACGGCATTAAAGTGCGCATCAATCGTAGCGAAATCGAAGGGCTAAAATCCTTACCCGGCGTAGTCGAAGTGATGCCGGTCAGCAGCTATCACCTGACCAACACGGAAAGCGTGCCTTTTATTGGTGCACCTGCAGTATGGCAGGGCAACCCTAGCTTTCGGGGTGAAGGGATTAAAGTCGCCATCATCGATACCGGCATCGATTACACCCACGCTAATTTTGGCGGACCCGGCACGGTAGCCGCGTTCAACTCTGCTGCCGCCTCCAGTGCCTTGCCTGCAGATCCCGCGCTTTTTGGACCGAACGCACCGAAAGTCAAAGGCGGTATTGATCTTTCAGGCGACGCGTATAACGGCGTCACTAATAACGTACCAATGCCCGATTCAAACCCTTTAGATTGCAATGGACACGGTAGCCACACGGCCGGGACCGCAGCAGGCTTCGGCGTCGGTGCGGATGGCAAGACCTATCGCGGGCTCTATAACAGCGCCGCCTATTCCCAAGCCTTCGTGATTGGTCCAGGTGTGGCTCCTAAGGCCGATCTTTATGCCGTACGAGTATTTGGCTGCACCGGTTCGACCAATCTAGTAGTCGATGCCATTGATTGGTCGATCGCCCATGGCATGGACGTGATCAGCATGTCCTTAGGATCGGATTACGGTACCGTTGATACCGCGGATGCACTCGCAGTCAAGAATGCCACTCAAGCGGGCATCTTGGTTGCAGCGGCTTCCGGCAATGCAGGTCCCGCACCGTATATAACTTCCACCCCCGCATCCGGTCCGGACGGTATATCGGTCGCTGCAGTCGATTCGCATGCTAGTTTCCCCGGCGCCCTGGTATCACTTGCCGGTGGCAGTACCATCGAAATGCAAAATTCCAATGGCGCATCGCTTACGGGCGGCTTGGGAATAGTCGTGTTGCGTAATGCAACTGGCGGGGTATCGCTGGGTTGCAACGAAGCCGAATATGTCGATAGCGTCATTGCGGGGAAACTCGTGGTCACAAAACGCGGCACTTGCGCACGAGTGCTTCGAGCGCAACTCGGACAAAAACACGGTGCAGCAGCAGTTGCCTTGATCAATACGAGCGCCGGATACCCTCCTTACGAGGGCCCAATCGCCGGGGTAACCATTCCTTTCCTAGGCGTACTGGGTTCGGACGCGGTTGCGTTGATCGGTGCGTCTAGCACTACCTCATTCGCTGCCAATACGATTGCCAATCCCACCTTTCGGACCGCAGCGAGTTTCAGCTCAGGCGGTCCGCGTTTCGGTGATAGTTCCATACGACCCAATGTTGCTGCGCCCGGCGTGAGCGTGTTCTCCACGGCCATAGGCACTGGAAATGGGGGCGTCTATGAGTCAGGTACTTCAATGGCGACTCCGCATGTGGCTGGTGTTGCGGCGTTGACTCGTCAAGCACATCCTCATTGGAGTGAGCGCGCACAGCGTGCCGCCGTAATCGATACCGCGGATCCGGGCAAGCTTGCCGATTACGCACCGCGCATTGAAGGCGCGGGTTTGGTACAGCCGGTAGGAGCTACCGCGACGCAGGCCGTAGTATTCGGTGACGAGCAAAACGGCACCGAGGATCCCAAGGGCTTTGCTTTTGGCTTCGAAGAATCCGCGCGCACCTACCGCGCCACGCGCCAAGTGTCGGTGCACAATTATGGGGACTCGGACGTCACCTTTAACATCACCACCACGGCGGTTGGCGGATCACCTCATACGGCGACGTTGAGCGATTCCAGTGTCAGCGTTGGTGGCCATGAGAGCGAGGATATAGATCTCACGCTCAACGTACCGGCCGCCACCGTCGGCAGCACCCACGATGCTTCCGGTAGCCCGGCATTTCAAGAAGTCGCTGGCTACGTGACCTTCACACCCGAGAGCTCCTCGACCAATAATGGTGTAGCGCTGCATGTGCCTTATTATTTGGTACCCCGAGTTCGCTCTAATGTATCCGCACGCTTAGCGGAACGATTAAGTCCTCGCGATCCGGCTCAAATCCTCAGCCTTAGAAACAATGGCGGTGGGATAACCGGCAACGCTGACTTTTATGCTTGGGGCCTAACCGGTCCTTCCGCAGGGTTGAAGTTCTTTGATACTAGAGCCGTTGGCGTACAATCATTCCCCATCTCCGCCACCGATAACGCATTAGTATTCGCGGTCAATACCTACACGCGGTTCTCGAGCAGCGATGTCGGTGAGTTCGATATCCTAATAGACGTCAATGGCGACGGTAAGCCGGATTACGATCTGTTTTCGGCAGACTTAGGCGGTCTTACTACGGGCTCGCTTAGTGGCGTACAGGTTACTGCTCTGCTCAACCTTAATACCAACGCGCTGATATTAGAATATCCCCTGGATTCACCCACGGATGGTTCTACCGCGTTGCTAGCAGTGAATGCTTCTGATCTAGGGATCTCGCCCACGAATCCTCGCTTCACTTACTCGGAGGCTACTTTCAATTTACTGGATGGCACCCATGCCGCGTTGCCGGGGACGGCATCGTTCAACGCGTTCTCACCCTCCATCAGTAACGCCCTTTTCGTACCGGTTGCTCCGAACACGAAAACCAACGTCGCGGTGGCCATTGACCCGGTGGAGTGGCTGAAGACCCCGGCTCTAGGGCTTATGGTCGTCGTGGAAGATAATTTCTCGGGTAATCCGCAAGCACGGTTAATTCCGACAAAGTAATATTTTAAAGACAGAGTTTCCCCCTTAGGGTTTAAAGGGTTCGGACAACAAATCCGAACCCTTTTTTTTGAAGATCGGATAGCGATCTTGTAATTCGGCGGCGTACGAAGCAAATGCTCGGTAAGCGATTAAGCAGCTGGCTTTCCCGCGGTCAATGGAAGGATCTCGACTGATCGCTAGGAATCTGCGCAGTAAGCAGTTTTCAAAGCAGTGCTGAGCGTCTTGAATCGGTTTTCTGCAACCCCCGAGATTGACGGCGAGCACTGCGGATCCGGCAGTCGCCTGGTGCGTGATCGCATGGTTGCTGCAGAACCATAGTTTGGTGGAGGCTTTTTATGTTTCAGATCGCCATTCTTGCCATGCATCGCAAGTTCAGTGCTGCGCACACGAGTTTGAACTCTCAGCGCACCTTGTCAACAACGCAAAAACTGAACTAGCGGGACCTCAAAATGCGCTTGATCCAGGCTTGAGGGTTGGCCTATCTGACCCCAGCATTCCGACGACATGTTGAGCGGTGACAATTCATAAATGTTTAGCGCTCGACGTCATTATTAACCAGTACAAACAGCACCAGCAATGCGTGCGAGGACTACGCGAGGTCACGCTGCACGACTACAAGTGTCATGTGCGCGCGAAGGGCCATCGCGACGCAAGACTGAAACTGCTGATTGCGGCTGTCGCACACTGGCGGATGGCATCGCTCCCTGGAGTCTAATGATAGATATCTATCCATAACACTATGGACGTCTAGGTTTCTCCGGCCTATTCTGGGGCGTCGGAATATTAGACAAAGCGGCGCGATCATGGAAATAGTCGAGTCACGGGATGGCATACTGAGAAATGCGTGGCCGCGATGGGCCTACTTTCTCGCTTTATGCTTAGCCACTGCCCCGAATGCATTTGGCACTTGCAAGATTGTAAGGCTGGCGGAACTGCAGGTAAGCCTAGTTCGGAATCGCCCATTGATCGAAGGCCAGGTCAACGGGCACGTGGTCAAAATCTTGGTCGACACGGGCAGTACCTTCAGCTTCATCCGAGAGGAGGAAGCAAAGCAGCTTGGTCTTAAGGTGAACGCCGTTCAGAATGTTTCAGTATTTGGCGTTGGTGGGAAAGCGCGCTTCGGTGCCACCGTGCTCAAAGAAATAAAATTCGGGCCGTTCGCAGACAAAAACCTGCCGTTAGCCGTCGTTGGGCCACAACAGGGGCAGCACCAAGGCGAGGCGACACTCATTCTCGGTGAAGATTTTTTTTCGAATTTCAGCACAGAATTTGATTTCGCTCATGGTGTAATCCGTCTGTTGCGGCCCGAGGGCTGTAAGCCCGACCAGCTCGCCTATTGGAGCGATCAGTATTCGATGGCCGAACTGAGCAGTGCCGATCCCGAAAGAGCGCGTATTCAAACCAATGTTGTTTTAAACGGCAAACATGTGGACGCAATTCTCGACACGGGCGCCTCCACCTCAACTGTCTCGCAATCCGTTGCTAAAAAAGTCGGTGTCAATCCCAGTCAGGATGGAACGAAGTCGGCCGGTTCCGTGACGGGTCTCGCTGGCAAACCCATTGAGGTCTGGGTCGGCACGTTTGGTGCGTTCGCATTCGGTGATGAAAACATTAAAAACGTCAAGCTGCAAATCGCCGATTTATTTACCGCTGACACTCAAACGACCACCGGTTCTCGTATCCCCCAACGAATAGATGGATTGCCAGAAATGCTGCTTGGTACAGATTTCTTTCGTACCCATCGTATCTTAGTTTTGTTCAAGGAGCGCAAGCTCGTGTTTACCTACAACGGCGGCCCGATTTTCCACAATATCAAAATCGATGCGGACCCGGATTGAAATTGCTGGTATGAATTGATAAGGCTCCGTAGGACTAGGTGCGGCAGTCACGGCTGAAGTACACTTAAGTCATGAATTTGTCTTTTTTGGGGAATCTATGCGAGTTGTCATATTTACTGTTACGTTACTCATCATTGGCTGCACCGGGGAATCCATGCCGCGTGCAACTGCTGCTACCACGATCCTTGCCAAGGTCTCGCCGAAGGCGCCCGCCGCGAATTCGATCCGTGCCGATGGCAAGATCGACACGGAAGCCTTGGAAAATGCCGAAAAACTTGGGTTTACGCCTGTAGACAAGGAGGGGCAAGTCTTGTATTGCCGTAACGATCTGAAAACCGAATCGCGCGTCGAGCGGGAAGCAGTTTGTCTCACGTCCTCACAGATCGATGAACTTCGCGAGAGAACCAAACAGAGCATGAGTAGCCTCGTGAGACGGGGCCGGCCGCCGAGTTCGCACTGATCGATAGGATACCCGTGCTCGACATTCCAGGTCAGCCGTTCTTAGACAAACAGTCACTCGTTGGTGGATGTGTACGATTGCCGCTGCGCATTGACGCCGAGCGGATACTAACCGAAGTAGCTGCATTGCCAGCGTCGGTTTGGGGCACGACCGGTGGCCGTGTCGGTGTGCATCGCAAGGCCGAGGCGCTTTTCTTACGCGGATCCGCACCGGCTGAAGGAAATTTGCCGGTCGAGGACCGCCCGGCCCTCAGCGAACTTCCCTATGCGCGATACATCATCGAGAAGTTGATTCCGGCGACGCCCATGCGTTGTCTGCTTGCGCGTTTGCCCGCAGGCTTGTTTGTTTCGCCCCATATCGACCGGGCACCGTATTTTGGAAAGACGCTGCGTGTTCACGTGCCGATCGAAACTCACGATTTGGCATTCATGTGGTCGGCCGGTTTGTGCTACTCGATGAAAGCCGGTGAAGTCTGGATCTTGAACAATAGTGCGCTGCACGCTGTCTGGAATGCGGATGCCTCACTCGCACGAACCCACATGATTTGCGATTTCCTGCCGAACGCAGCCTTGCTCGAATTGCTGACGAAGGGCGAGCGGAATCTGGGGACGGTGTGCGAGGAAGTCGCGGCCCACATAATGAGTGCGCAAGCGCCTGGAACGGTTGCCGCTCGATGATTGTCACGTCGCGGTTCGTCTTTCTACATCTGCACAAATCCGGGGGCACCTTCGTCAATGAGTGTTTGATGAAATTTTTGCCCGATGCCCGGCGGATTGGGTATCACCTGCCGCGAACGATGATCCCGAAGGAAAGCGCGAAACTGCCGGTGCTAGGGTTCGTCCGCAATCCCTGGAGCTACTACGTTTCCTGGTATTCATTTCAATTGGAGCGGCCCAGCCCTAATTTCCTGTTTCGAATCTTGAGCGACGATGGCCGTCTCAACTTCCACGATACACTGCGCAACATGCTTGATTTGGGCGCGGGGAGCGTACGGCTGGAACTGGTTATTCGCGCCTTGCCTCCGCGATACAGTAACCAAGGCTTGAACCTACCGGGATTCGCGCTGGCTCCGATTCGGGACACGCAACTCGGTTTCTACACCTACCTGTATCGATATCTCTACGGTGGAGAAGACCGGCCTGCAGTTGTCGGGCGATTGGAGGAGCTGCGCGAGGAACTCATTCCGATGCTCGAAAGCGTCGCGCAGCCCGTTAGCGAGGAGACTCGCTGCTACATCGAAAAAGAGAGCCCACGCAACACATCCCAGCATCGCGCCTACACCGAATATTACGACGATTACCTTCGTGATCTCGTGGCAAACCGCGATGCCGAAGTGATTCGGCGGCATGGCTATCGATTCGGTGCGTAAGGCTTTCGCTGCCGTAGGCTCGCTGTTTTAGGCAATATCCCGAATCCGCTTCCACGTGGATTCGACGTTTGGAATGACTCGGTTAATTTCCGCAGCGTTTTTGTGCCACTTATCCGGGGAAGGTGGTGTTTGCGTAAATCGCGACAGTGGGAGGGCCTCAGAGATGCGAAGGGAAAGCGAGTTATCCATCTCGATTTCGGCAAACTTGCATAGACGCCTGATGGTTGACTCGGTATCAGTAATCAATTCCCCGTAGCCTACCATCGTCCAGCGTTCGTGCGGTATGCTTCGCAAATCGTCCAGAATTATCCGGTTGGCGCTATCCCATTGAAAAGCGCCAATCTCCTCCAACGATTTGCCGTTCATCTGCTGCCACCCGGGCGGTAGCAACAGCGACCAAGGGCCTTCGAACCCGTCCAGTCCGTTGTATGTCTTCCAGTTTCCAGAGCGCCACGCTTCCATAATGCTGTTTATGTTTTCACGGGGGTCCCGCCACAGGTGAATGAATCGGCAATCCGGGAATAATCGGTTGAAAAAGGGAATTCGCAGCGCATTTTTTGGTGTCTTTTCGACGAATCGCAGCAAGCTGTCCAGATTCACAGACCGTCCACTCGAATCCACTCGATGCTGAAGTAGATTGGAAACAATGGTAGCGCCGATCGAATCCGAATATTGATCCGCGGTAAGTCGGTTCGATTCGACGCCCGGGGCCCCTAATTGCAGTTCCGGAATTGATTCGATCAGCCAATGCGCCTCACCACCCAGGGTGCAAACTTTGGAATTTGCCGCCAGCGTTTCGAACAACAGGGTGCTGCCCGAGCGGGGAGCGGCGACGATGATGACCGATTTATCAGGGACCTTGATTCGGCCCACCGTTTTTTTTGCGGCGATGGCGGTTCCAGAAAGCACCACTCGAAAGACCCGCGCTTCGAGTACGGTGTGGGCGGCAATCCGGTTGGTTCGCATGAACAAGCCTTTGCCAAGCAAGGGCGCAGCAGCCCTAGCGCTGTCGCGCAATTTCGCATACTCGGGCCAGGCTGTGGACGAATCGCCAAACAACGCGTATAGCTGCCGCCAATCGCGACGAAAGGAGTCGAGCAAGCGATGAAATTGGATCAAACGGCGCGTTTCCTCGGGTGAATCGCCCGGCGCCGTCAATTCCGAGCGCAAGTCCAAAATCAGCAGATCCACTTCCGCCGGTGCCATGACCGGCTCCAGTACCGTTCTCTCGGTCAACAGTCTGACCGGCCGAGATGGATCGAATCGATGAATCTGGACCTGGGTATTGGCTAATTCACCCTGACCAACAAGCTGCCAGAATGCGGCGCTCCCGCTCGTATCGGCAACTAAATGAACGCGTTCTGTGTTAACTGGATTTTCGACGCGGTGCAGGCGCCAGTTGTCGAATATCCAAGCTTCGCCGGCAAGCATGTGCACTGAGTCTTTGTCACAATAAAATCTCACGTCGGGGTGTGTGACTATCGGAATGTGCAAACGAGCACGGTAAAACCAGTGGTAGTTAATGTCCGCATGTTGAGGTACACCATGATGCGCGCTTAATCGGAGTAGTCTCGAACGGCTCCAGACCACGCCGAATCCTGAAAGAACTTGTTGGAGGTAACTGCATTGCAACAAATGGGGAGTGGGTTCCATGTGACCATTGACGTCGTCGTTTTCGCCGCCACCCACGCTGATTAGACGCAGTGAGGTATTTCCTTCGATATCGTTGGGGTGTTTGGCCCAGGCGCTGTGCGGAAGCGCTGCGACCTCGGCGCGCATACGCTCCACATCAAAGCGGATCGGAAGTTTATAGAACGGTTTGGCGAGGCGCATTTAGATTTAAGGGTCAGGAAGTTTCGATATCGTGTCGAAAATTACCGATCGCGACAATAAGATCCGCGATCGCCGCGCACTCGACCTCAGTCAGATACGGGTTCCATATATCGAATATCAAGACGACACGAATTTGATCGCTTCGATTCCAGGCCTCGTGTTCGTAGGTGTCGTCGAACACGACGACCTCGCTCTCTTTCCACCGATGAATCTCGCCGCCAACGTTTAACGCGCAATCCCGGGGCACTATCAACGGCAGGTGCGACACGAGGCGCGTATTGGTCACGCCCCGATGCGGCAGCAAATGAGTGCCCGGCGTGAACACCGAAAACAACACTTCGGGCCCGTGCTTGTTCACGCGCGACAATGGTAGACCATCGAGTATCTTCGCTGTGATTGGGCAGGAAGCGCAATTATCCTCCCTACGTTCACCGTGCCGATAGAAGTAATAGCCGTTCCAGCTGGGAGCAACTTGCACCCCACGCAGGTTTTCCGATTCGGTCACTTCGTTGTCGAAGACGCGTTCGCGTCCCGTGTCGGACCGTAACATTTTTTCCAGTTCGCCACGGATATCCTGAGTATGTAACTCCAGTTCGGTAATCCACGGGAATAAATCACGATCAAAATAGGGCGTCGTCGGCAAGTCCGGAAAGTACAGAAACTTCGGCTGCTGGCGGTGATCGCTCGGGGTGGCTGTTGCCTCGTTCAGGTAGACATCAATTGTCCGATGCACACGCAACAGGGCTGTGGCACCGTATTTCTTGATCAAGGGCTCCAGCAGTTCCGCAAATGCGGTGCGCCGTCCGTTTCTGACCGCGAGAACAGCGTGCTGGATTAACGGTTGCAGGGGCTCTGGCGTCGTCGCAGGATTTAGCCAGCGGCCGCTGGTCTGAGCGTCCTGCAGCGCCCGAACATACTGAATTACCGCTGAATTCATGTCCCCGGCGCGCTCCAGGATTTCACCCAAGTATAGGCGCGCGACGTGGAAGTCGGGACGCAACTGGACGGATCGCCGATGCGCTTCGGTGGCCGCCGGAAGATTGCCCAAGGAGTCCTGGACTCTGGCAAGGTAATGATTGGACACCGGATTGTTCGGATTCGCTGCGACAGCCCGATGCATCAAACTCAAGGAGCGGTGCAGATCTCCGCGCCGCGCGCAGGCCAGCGCTACCGCGTTGAGCGCGTCAACATCGTCCGGCACGGCTTCCAAGACGCGTTCGAAGGCTCTTTCAGCGTCCGCGTAATGACCCTGGCGCAGTAATTGTTGTGCTTCTTCGGTTGAGTTCATAGGGTCCTGATTTTAGCGTTACGATAGCGCTCATGCCTATCCATGATCTCAAGTATTACATCCGAACCTATGACCACAATCTGGAGGAGTCGCTCTGTCGGCGCATGATTGATTCTTTTAGCAGCCTGGAACGCTTCCAGCAGCGCAATGGCCGCGAAGTTCGCGCAGGTCTCGATTCTTCAGCCTGGACCGAAATAAACGTCGGCAAAATTGCGGATGAGGCGTTCATCTCCATGTTCCGCGGTCTGGTCGATGCGGCCTTGGTGCAATACAATCGCGATCTCGGGCTTGCGATGCCAATACCGAATTCGGGCGTGTTTTCCGGGATGGTGATGAAGCGCTATCGCGCGAACGTACAGGAACAATTCCAACTGCACTTCGACGCGGTCAACCAGTACGCGAAGCGTTACCTGGTTCTACTGTGGTACTTGAATGATGTTGCGAGCGGCGGCGAGACGCGGTTTCCCCAGTTGGACGTTGCGATCCCGCCCAAGGCCGGCAGATTGCTGATGTTCCCGCCGTATTGGATGTATCAGCATGAGGGAATGCCGCCCCTGTCGGGCGAAAAATATATCATCTCGACCTATTTGCTGTTCGAAGATTCCGCGCCCTCGTAGCCCCAGCGCGACAGTAGCGGCTGCAATATCGGTATGATACCGGCAAAGTGCTCTGCATAGTGACGCCAACGCCCTACGGCTTTCTCGTTGACCGGCTCGATGACTTGGGAGTAGCTAGGCGTGCTGATGAACCCTTTTTTTTGCGCATGCTTTTGCGGCTTGAGCATAGCTTCGCTCCACGGGAGCTGTAGGAATTCAAGCACCGCTCTGACCTGATTCTCGAAGTCGGCGACGAAAGATTCATAACGTAATTCCAATGTCATGGGTTTGAGCAAGGCATGCTGCTGATACCAGAAGTCGAAACAATGCCGGTAGCCGGTCGCGAGCGTGGGCAAATCCTGGCACAGCAGCGCAAAGTCCGGTGTCCTGAAATGCTGCATGAAGCAGCTCAAGATCACATCGCAGGGGTGCCGCACCGCAACAAGGATCGGAGAGTTGGGAAACAGACGCCGGATAGCGGGAAGGCGCAGCATATTGAGCGGATTCTTATCGAGGAGACGTTGACCGGGAGCGAGCGTTACCTTGCGATTTGTACGCTGCCAATATCGGGCGCGAATCCCATTCAAATCCGCCTGGCTCAATTTTGCCAAACCTTCCGGATATTGCGCGCCGGCCGTAATCATCTCATCGAGCGCGTTCTGCACGAAGGGTTGCTCGTCCATCGATGCAAGGCGTGGATGGGCATCCAAAGTAAGTTCGAGAAGGGTTGTGCCAGAGCGAGGGAAGGCGACAATAAACACCGGGCTTTGCTCGATGGTCGAAGTCTCATGGTCGGTCCAGCGGAAAACGTCATCCGGATCGACACCGAACCGGGTCACCGTCATGGTCGGGGCGCCGCGCACGGTGGCCATGGGAGCGGTCAGTTTCAAGAGCTGGGCCTGCGACGCGTGCGCATCAATCAGTGTCTGGAACGCCTCTTCGTAGCGCCCAAGGGCGTCCAACGATTTGGCGAGTGGAAACTGTAAGAGGTGCCGCAATTGATCCTCTTTACAATCCGCGAGCAGCTTGCCAAACAGTACGACGGCGAGATCATGCCGGGAATTACGCTGGGCAAGCTGAGCCTGCATGAGGAGCAGATCAGATCCCAGTGAATGCGACCGGGGATTGGACTGTAGTTGCGACATTTGCCGTTCGGCTTCGGAAAGTCTGTTGGTGCGCTCGAGTAATTGAACCAGGGTCAGAAGTGTGAGCGGATCCGATGGATTCGCTGCGAGGGCTCTGCGAATGGCGGGTTCGGCACGCGTCGCTTCACCCAGTTTCATCAGCAGCAGGCCAATATTGGCTACCAGTTCATCAGTAGTGTCGGCGAGGCTCTCCCAGCCGTCAAGGGCGGCGAGCGCTTCCTCGGTGCGGATGCGCTCATAGCAGCAAAGGGCATACTGGTAACGGATTTCCGCATCTTCCGGTGCCAGTGCTGCCGCCTGTGACAGAACGGCGCGACCGGATTCGAAATCTTTGCGATCGATGTGGGTGAGGCCCACATTGAAGTAGAAGTCAGCCGAATTTTCTCCCAGCGCAGCCGCGCGGGTGAAGGCCGCGAGCGCCTCATCCAGTTTGCCCATGCACCGGCGGCTCGTGCCGAGATTCACCCAAAAAGACCCCTGATCCGGATCGATGTTCGTCATTTTCAGGAACACCGATTCAGCGTCCGCAAACTTTCCGATCGAATGCAGTATGAATCCCAAGATACCCAGGACTTCAATGTCGTTCGGATTGAGGTTTAGCGCTCGTGCGCAGGCGTCGTGAGCGGCGCCGACGTCATTGCGTTCCAACGCCGCCCAGGCGGTTTGTTTCAATGAATCCATAAGCGAAGCATACGAGAAATAAAAAAGCCGCGCGTTCTTACGAAAGCGCGGCCCAAATCGAGCTCAAATTAATCTTGAATTACAGTTTTTGAGTGAAACCAACCCACCACTGTCGGCCGAGCGTGTCATAGGTACTAACGTCGGTATTCGAATTGACGACATTATTTTGGTACATGATAGGCGGTTGTTTGTCACCCAAATTGCGTACGCCGAACTGAATCTTGGTCTTGGTTGGGAAAGAATAACCCAACGTCAGATCCAAATACGTATACGACCCGATCGGTAGATCCGGGTACGGTGTGACTAAGTCTGCCTGGAGGTGTGACACCGCCGGGTCCGTGACCACCAATTTGTGAATATACCGAGCCGTTAACAGACCATCGAAGCCTGCGTAGTTCCAGCCCAACGAGCCCAGTCCCCGGTAACGAGCATAGTTACCAAACTGTTTGCTATAGGTTCCTACTATCTCCTGCGGTTTTGCACCCGGAGCTGGCGTATTCAAGTAACTATTGATGCGTGTAAGATCGAAGCCAAACTGGAATGAACCGATCTTGGTGTTCTTCAGACCGTAGTGAGCCCCGATGTCGATGCCGTCCGTCTTGAGAGTACCCAAGTTGAAAGTCGGTTGCTGGAACACGAGGACGTTTCCTGATTGAGGGCCACTGGTAAACCGCTGCACCAAGCTGCAGAACTCCGGGCTTCCGGTGGCGACGCACTGTTTGATCGAGTAATTGGAGTCCAGCTGGGTTATCAAGTCCTTGATCTCGTATTTCCAGTAGTCGATATCGACGGACAAGTTGGGAGCGAAGCTCGGATCGTAAACTAATCCAAACGTCCTTACCGTTCCACTTTCAGGCTTCAACTTCGGATTGCTGGTGTTGAGTCCAGTGATCTGCCCGTTTGGCTCCTTGAAGTTTGAATCCGGAGCAACGCCCTGACAGGCCAGCGCCAGATTGGGATTTGCCGCCAATGCTGCCGACGTCAGAGATTGGCAGGGGTCGTTAAAAGTGACCGCTGTGTTGACGGGTGACTGAAACACATCATTGATGGTGGGTATGCGGAACACCTGCGCGAAAGTGCCTCTGGCCAACAGATCGCTAATCGGTTTGTATTCCAGTTTGAATTCAGACTTGGTGGCGGGACCGAAAAGTGAGTATTCAGAGTGACGCACGCCGAGATCGATGTTCAGGGATTTCACACCCGGCAGATCCTTCAACAACGGCGCAAACACTTCAAGGTATATTTCTTTTGAATTATAACTACCACGGGTATTACCGGTGCAGGCCTCGTTTGACACGCCGCAGGAAAGGTACAATGGAGGACTTGCAATTGCTTGGCCGTCTGCCTCGAATAGCCCCTCTTGACCGGCGTAATTGGCACCCACGGCGGCCTGCAAGGCACCGGCGGGCAGATCGATGATCTTGCCGTTGAAATCCAGCGATACGTTCTTGTAGCGAGACGTGGCGCGATTTGTAACGCTGGTTGCGAGCCCGTTTAACACCCCTTGTTGTCCCGGAGCGAAAATATTAAAGATGTTCAATGGCGTGCAATTGCTGATCGGTGATGCAAGACTTCCGCAGGTTGCAACCCCCGTTGTGGGATCGAGGAACGAGGGCCCGACGGCATTTTGAAATTTGGTCTTGGTGTAATAGCCATTTTGCTTTTGAAGCTGCTCGAGCCGGCTATAAGTGACATTCAAGTCCCATTCCCATCCGGTCGTCGCTAGTTTGCCTTTCAAGCCGCCATTGAGGTCAGCGCTGTCCGAATCGGCAACGAACCTGCGATCCGCAAGCCCCGTCAATCGCCACAAGGCCGAAGGATTGGCACCGCTCAAACCACCAAAATCGATACCGAAGGGGTTGTAGAGGCTGTTCTTGGAAATGACGATGTCATCGACTGGCGCATCGAACGGTAAGGGCGCCATCTCGTTGGCCGAATGTGTGTGATTGTAAGTCAGGGTCGCATAGGCGCTAACGAATTCGTTGATATCGTAGTCGACCTTGGTGAACGCATTGGCGCGCTCGAGATTGGTAATATCTAAATTAAACGGTTGGTAGTTGAAACGATCCGTCTGACCCGGTTTAAATGAAGAGTTAAAGCAGCGATAGTCTGCGATGGATCCGCCGCTAGGCGACGTGCTGCCCGGCGTTCCGGTGCGCGTGATGCTCGCGCAGCCAAATTGGGCTCGTAGAGCGCTGCCTTTGGGGAGCGAAATACGGCCATTGGGCGTGCGGCTGGAACCGGACTGATAGGATCCATAAGTGCCGCCATACAAATAAAGCGCGTATTTTGAAAAATCGCGTGCGCCGTTGAAGACCGCATCTTGCTTCTGGTAGGAACCACCGGCTACAACTTTAAATTTATCGGTAAAGGTACCCATAATCACGTCGAATGAGTGATGGGCCCCGTCCTTTCGTGAAGTGCGACCATAATCCCCATGGATCTCAAGGCCGTCAACGTTTTTTCGGGTGATGAAGTTTACCACACCGGCGATGGCGTCAGAACCGTAGATCGCGCCCGCCCCTTCTTTGAGAACTTCAACCCGCTCGATCAAGTTAATTGGAATCTGGTTGACGTCGGTTGCACTAGCGGTCGCACCGACCACCCCGACACGACGACCATCAACGAGGATTAGGGTTCGCTTGGAATCTAATCCGCGCAATTCGATATTGGATTCGCCGTAGCCGCCACCGTTATTTACCGCAGGATTAGTTGCAGCACCCGATATGCTCGGAATTCGCTGCACCAGGTCACCGATGGTGGTGATGCCAGATTGCTGAATCGCGGCTTGATCGATCACATATACGGGGCTCGCGGTTTCCGCGTCGACCCGACGAATGCGCGAACCGGTGACGACTACTTCTTCCAAAGCCACGTCGGGCGTTGGTTTCGGGTCGGCCGCCATCGCCGTTGGTGCGAATGCAAGCGACGCTCCGGCCGCTGTGGCAGTACCAAGCGCCAGGCCAATCGCCCGACTAATAGTTGAATTACTGGACATTAGAATTTACCCCTGTTACGTACATTTTTTGACTGCGCCAACTTGACCGGTCTGGATGACCCCATAAAAAGTTCTAGGGCCCGCACATTGTACCCCAGCTACAGCCGCGAGCCGATACCACGAGAATACCGACTCGGACGAAAAAATACGAGTGCTTTGACGGATTTTTATGTTGTTATCGCGCAACAACTGCGTGCAAATCCCAGTCTGGAGGGACTGGGGTTTGCTGCAAAGCATGAGTTTTTGAAAAAAACAACTAGCGCCGGCACTGAGGTAAAGATCAAGCATTCGGGCGGCGGTGTTTTACTGCTTCCCAGCAAACTGACTTATGAGCAGGTTATGACTGCAGTCGGCGGTTTCAAGGGCACAATCGAACGTCGCCAACCAGTGCCTCAGAAGCGGAAGTGGCAATGATTTGGATGCTCGACACTGACATATTGATTTATTTCATCAATCGTAAGACGGGGTTTGAGCACATCGCAAAACGCATGTCCGGCCGCTCACCTGGGAAGCTTCGACTGTCAGTCATCCCGTTAGCGGAACTCAAATTCGGCGTTGAGAATGGAGAATTTCGTGCCGAAAACTGGCGAACCCTTGCCGACATACTTCAGTTGTTCCAGACGGATGATTTGCCATCCGCCACTAGCGCACGCTGCGGCTTTGCGCCGTCTTGATCGACCCGCAAAGTGTACAACGCCGAGCCCTGCCCCGCGGTCGGCGTGAGATAAGCGACCGACTTGCCATCCGGAGAGAGGCTCACATCGGCGACACTCAAGCGCGCTCCGAATGCGTTGGCCGCATCGAATGGCTTGGAGCTCTCCGCAATTGACACTGAGCGGATCGCGCTCAGAATCACCAACAACAATACGCGCGAAAACGTCATAACTCACACCCCATTGTTCACTTTAGTTAGCCCAAACCTCAGCTCCAGAAATACAGATTAGCACCGACGTTGCGTACCAGATCCTCCATTTGTAATTTGTTTTTCAGCGGCACGACCGTCAGTACCCTATTTCGGCAGAACAGCGTCGCCACCAGTTCACGGTACCGCTGGGCTTGCAGCCGGGCTTGTCGTCGGCCGGGAAGAACTCGCGCCAAGTGCTTTACGAATTGATGCTCGGGCAATCGGCGTCATCACGGCATACCCAGCAGCATTCGGGTGCGCGCCGTCATCAGAGTATTCGGGCTTTAAACCACCGTGATCGCCCTCGATGGCGCCGTAGTAATCGGCGTAGACCAAATGTTCGCGCGCTGCGTAGCCTCGCAGCCATTGGTTCATGAGTGCTATATTTCCGCTCGGTCGTAATTCGGGTCGCCACCAAAAGCTCGCAGCTGGCGGAATGGAGGCTAAGACAATGGCTATACCGTGTGCGCGCGCAAGTTCTACGATTGTCGCAATGTTGCCCTGGATGTGGGCCAGAGAAGTCGGCCCGATATTACCGGCGATATCATTGGTGCCTGCCATGATATGCAAGACCGTCGGGTGCAAATCGATAACATCAGTGCGCAAGCGCACCAGCATTTGCTCCGTGGTTTGGCCGCTAATGCCCCGATTAAGTGTGTCGCCCGCAAATAACGTGGGCGCAAAACTCTTCCAGCCCTCGGTAATTGAGTCGCCCAGGAATATCACTCTCGAATGTGGTGCTTTAGGCAGCGCCGCGTTTTCCACAGCGTAACGGCACCTCTGGCCCCAATCGAGACTTAACCAATCACGCATCCACTGCTCGTAAGGATTGCTCGCCGCTTGATGAACAGCAGTGGCTTCAATGGGCACCTCGCGGCATGGATCATTAGATACCCCGACGCTTGGGGCGGCTATGACGGATGCAGTGCCGAAGATTACGAAAGATAATATTAAAACCAGCAAGTATTTCATTGCAAATCTACGGTAAGGTAAAGGCCGAACCCGCGTCGTGGAGTGGCAATAAACCCTGCGCTATCCGACACATTCCAACGATAACTATTACCGGCGTTCAAGATAAAACTCCGCAGTGAGGCGGGCACCGCCCCTATCTTAAAACTATAGCGCGATCCCAAATCATAAGACTGGGCGGTAGGAACCGCAACGCTGTTGGTCAAATTAGCTTCGCTGCGACCGTAGCTAGTCGCCGCTAGATCAAAAGAGAGTGCCGGCATCCATGGCCATTTGTAGTCCATGTCAATCACGGCAAAATGGTTATGCTGGCCTACTGCCCGCGGTCCAATCGACGCAGTGGCAAATCCATTGGCCTGTACCTTAGGGTCTAATGGTTCAAGACCCACCACGAGGGCAAAATTTGGCCTCTATTTAAAGCTTCGCCCGGAGCTGCACCGGAATCTTCGATACCCTGAGTGTAACCCGCATACAGGCTCGTCTTTACAGAGAGCGCGATATTGGTTCGCATCGTCGGCAATCTCTCTATCTGAAAGACCGGCGCGTATGCGCAGTAGGATCGATAGGTCGACATAAGCGATCATCGATTACTCTGCCGCTCTTCCAGCAGCAACTGGACGACGTCTAACTTTTGCGTCATCGGCTTCGGGAGCAGGACCGATTGGTTCGCCGCCCTGTACAATGCGGAAAAATTCGCTTAGCCGGGATTTGAGTTCAGCGATACCGATCTCTTTCATGGCTAAATATGCCTATAATCGGTTCCCAATAGCAAGCAAACCAGCGGTTCCCACGCTGTTGCGAGGCCCTTCACGAGCAGGTCCGCGTTTGGGCGTAAACTCGCGTCGCCCAATATTCAAGAAGCCGTAGGGGGCGAAAATGCGGATATCGAAACGGCTCGAAACTCCTTAAATACTTCCAATCGCGCACAAAAATTATCTAAGGCTGGGTATTGGCGCGAGGCTGCGCGTGCGAGTAACGCTTCGTTTAAAAATCGATATACACACGCCAGGGTAATATCGGCTTGCGTGATGCGCGCGCTCAGCAACCAGTCTTCTTTGCAGACCTTCGTATGTTTCTCCAATTCGTTGAGGCCGGCATGCATTTGCACCCGACAGCGCTCAACCCACGGCTCATGACGTTTTTCGGCCGGCCGAAATGCATTTTCATAAATTTGTAACACGCCCTTCTCAGCCACGCCACTGGCGATAGACATATACTGCAACGCTAACCGTCGTGCGCGACCGGCACGAGGCAACAAGGCACGCTCGGGACCCGCGTGCTCATCCAGAAAATCCAGAATTGCGGCCGATTCAATTAACGTTTCACCATCATCGAGAACTAGAGTTGGGACTCGGCCCAATGGGTTGTAACGGCGAATAAGTTCGAAGTCCTTGCCGACCGACCAGTTGTGATGCTCAAACGGCATGTTCAGAAAATGCATGGTCACGGCCACGCGCCGCACAAACGGTGAGTCGAACATGCCAATTAAAATCATAGGTGATACTCTTGAGGCTTAAGTTTTACCGTTGGAAACACTCGCGTCCCTCGCGCACTATCGTGACAAGATCTACTGTAGGCACGCCCAACTTCACTACCGGAACATCCAGCGGAGATATTTTGGATTTTGGTGCCGGTAGAATCCGAAAAATAGCTCCATCACGTCGTCGAATCTCGACAGCACCGTAACGTTCTGCTTCCTCAAGAACCGATGCGAAATTTGCTCGTGCCTCTGAATAAGTATAGGCCTTCATATTCAGACTACCTCCACTATATCGAGTTTTAAACTTCGGGCTTGATCCAATAAGCCGCCGTCAAGGCTCAGTATTGGTGCTTTATGATTGACGGCACAATCACGGTCGCACCCCGGGTTAGGCGTATCAATTCAGGCCTCTCGAGCTGTAATCCAACGACCGCCAGCACCGCCGAGGTATTAATGGCGACGCGTATCGTAAGGTTCGACGAAGAGACTGAGGCGGTCTTGCGCGAAGTGCAAGCCGCGACCGGATTACCGATATCCGAGCTGCTCAAGAACGGCCTGCACGCATTGCAGGCTCACGTGCGCCAGACTTCTGTGCGTTCGCCCTACGACATTTATAGCGAATTGGATCTGGGGCCGGGCGGCAACACCATTGCATCGTCGTCGGATATTCGCGCGGGCGTACGGCGAGCGCTTAAGAAAAAGCTGGGCCATTGATTCTGGTCGACACCGGGCCGCTGGTGGCGTTATTTGATCGGATGGACGACCACCATGGGGGTAGTGGCACATTCGTGCAGAAAGTAACTGTAGGAACTAGAGTTAGGCGCTACCGGCACACGAATGGGCGCCCGCAACAAGGGTTTCAGCGAATTCCTCCGGTGGGAAGTTCAACACGCCCGTGAAGTTGATGTGCCGAATGGCGACCGGACCGACCCAGGCCATGTCCTCCAGCCGAATGTCCGATATAAAGTGCGCCGACGGCGCTTCCGTGGCACTAGGATGCGCGGGCGCACGTGAGGCCCGCGCGGGCCGAACGCGATCATGTTCCGCGTCATCCGTCACGTCTTGTCGCTTTCGAGGCGGCTCGACCAGGTTTCGACTTTGCGCGAGGCGACCCGACGCGCGGCGAGCTTACGCCATCCATCCGCAAGTTCCGGCAATTCGGACATGGCGGTGAGTTCGTCGAACGCGGCTGTGCGAGTGTAGAGCAGGTCAATCATGCGCGTGAGCGGCCAATTGGGCTGTGGGCGATCGTCGAGCTTGATCTCAGTGTCGGGCTTGATGCGCCCTGGAGTGAGCACGCGGTAATACCAACCGGTGCGGCCGGTCTTTTGCACACGATAGGCCATGTCCGGGACATCGAACCGGGCGTTCAGCTTCCAACAGGGCTGTCGACCTTGTGCGATTTGCAGGCGGACGGTACCGATGGCGTAGACGTCGCCGATGCATACATTATCCTCAGTCATACCGCAAGTTGAGATGTTTTCACCAAAAGCTGGAATGCTTGCCAACAACTGGACAATCTCAGGCATGTCGCTCGCCCACGCGGCGTAGTGCTCATGCGGATAGTGATGCAGCGCTTTGTCAGTGCCGCCGTGGTTCACAGTATCGGCCTGCTGGTCACCGACGAGGCCACTGGCTGAGATCGTCCACGGCCCCACGATCGCAGCTTTAAGAATAGAGCTCGGGATGCCACGCGGGCCAAGTGGTCGCGGCGATCCGGCGAACATCGATCCGAGCAAGATCATATAGTTTCACCGGCCTTGAGATGACATACTCCGTCACCGCAGCCGTCGCCTGCCGCTTCAGTGTTGGCGGAGCCAGCGACAGGAGCGTCCTCGGCAAGCAACATGCCGATGCGAAGCCCGAGCGCGATGTCGTCTTCCTGGCCAAATCCATGATGACGAATGAACCCGTGTCGATCAATCAGCACCGTCGAGGGCGTGCCGCGAAAACGGTAAACGGCCATTGTCTGCGGAATGGGTCCCGACGTACCCGCTTTGTCGACACCGACCGGAAACGCTATACGGTATTCGTGGATGAAAGCTTCAAGCGAGACCGGTGTCATCGCCGCGTGATGCTCAAACACCGTGTGCAGGCCGATCACGGCGAGATCGGTGTCGCGCAGCATTGTGGCGATCTTCTGCGCCTGCGGAATTGCGTGGCTGACGCAGCCCGGACAGAGCATCTGAAAGGTGTGCAGCAGCACAGGGCGGCCGCGCAACCCGGCGAGAGTGACCGATGACTTACTGTTGAACCAGCGATCCGTGATCAACTCGGGCGCAGCGACACGCTTTTCAGACGGTGTCATGTCGAACCTTTCGGGCATTGCCAGTAGTCGGTTGCGGCAGCGATGATGGCGAATTGAACCGCCACGACGTGGGAGGATGCAATTAGCGCGGCCACATCCTTCTCGTAGATCGGCCTCAACACGCGCCTGACGTCGTCGGACGGCTGCGTTATTTTGACGGCCATTCGCGACAGCTTTATCGCGAGTTCATAACCCGCCTGAGCCGTCGCCGTGAGCAGTGAGGTCAGCCAAGGTTCGGCACTCATCGGTGGTCTCTAGCAATGGACTCGGGATCAGAAATCACCGTCTTTGGCGTACGGTCGGCTCCAAAGGATTGCTTGCAGCAGCACCGTTTTGGTCCATGCCGCATGCATCGCGTCGACGTCAGCAACGGTGTGTCCTTTCTTTGCAAGGAATGGCTTCATGGTGACAGAGATTGGCACCACCAGGGCCAACAAGTGGCGCATTGGAATGTGGGGCGCCGCTGAGACGGCGTCGGTCTTGTTCTTGCCGATCCTATGATGGCGCCGGCCGATCTCGTCCTGCCATGCAAGCCATGCATTGTCATAGTTAGCCGCACAGGTGTCGAGTATCCACTGGCCAAAGCGCTTGCGCACAGCGGTGAGATATTCACCATTGGGCTGGCTCGTTTTCGGATCAACGAAATAGGCAAGCAGGTGCGGTGTGCCACCGACGAAGCTGTACCAAACGTCGAGAACGGCCTCGACTTGATCGGCAATGATACCTTGCGCCTTGCGCAGCGCGGCAACATCGTCGAGGCCGAACAGGAGCGACCCTTTGAGTTCCTCGAAGTCGCGCTGCGACAACGGCGAGCGAGGCAATGTTGGATCGTTCAGTTTGTAGCCGGGGATGACAGGTGCGGACACGAGATGCTCTCCTATGGAATGGTTTACTTCTTGGCTGGCATGGCTTTGCCCGGCAGCGACAGATCGCCTGAGCCGATTTTGAATATGTCGCTCACGCACAGCAGCGGCGCGTGCAGATTGCCGTTGACCTGTAGGGCGCTTGTCACGCCGTCGAACGAAATGCTGGAAGCAACTTCGGCACTGTCGAATGGCACTGTCACCTTGACGGTGTTGGCCTTGAAGTTGGGCCTATAACCGGGGCTATCAATGAGGATCGGCGCGCCAGGCCATGTCTTCGGTAGCTTTGGCTTGGTGCCAGCTTCGATGTCTTTCACCTTCAATGCTGCAGTTCCGCAAGTCGGGTCCTTGGCGAGTACCACCCAATGGAAGTGCCACTTGGCACCATTGTTTTCGAACAGTGGTTCGTCATTGAAGTCGGGATGTGCAGTGACGGCAGCGGCCAGTATGCCGGCGCCCTTTTCGAATCCGACTGTCTCCGGATCGATCTTGGTCGGCCACACGTAAGCGTAGACCTGGGAACCCGCGAACTTGCCTGTCTTTGCCGGTTTCTCCGCGCCGGCGACCCCGCGGGTCGTCATGATGAACGTGACCTTGTTGCTGTCCGTCTCGGCCTTCGCCTGCAGGATGTCGAACGAGGCACGGATCTTTGCGTTGGCTGCGGCCGTGACGTCGTGAGCCACGGCGGGCGAGCCCAGAATGCTAGCGACCAGTGCGATTGCGAGGAAACGTGAGCGGAGCATGGGTAAGGTTCCTAGTTGCGATTGTGATAGCGACACGATACTATAACTTCGAACTCACTGTCAATGGTAATATTGACTCGCTACTATGTCTCAAGCATCCCTGGCCACCGAAGCCGCGCAACTCGTCGACCGACTGGATCGTCTCGTCCGATCCGGAGAAGCCGAGCACGGCCTCAATCCCGCGCAGTGGGAAGCGTTGCGCTACATCGCGCGTGCTAACCGCTTCTCGCGCACACCGGCGGCCCTCGCGGATTACCTCGGCTCGACGCGCGGAACCGTATCGCAGTCGCTGATATCGCTCGAGGAGAAGGGCTTCATCGCCCGGACGAAGAGCACCCGCGACAAGCGCTCGGTCGATCTCGATCTGACAGCACAAGGCCGGACGACGCTCGGCGTCGATCCGCTGACGCATCTCGCAACCGATATCGCTGCGACACGTTCCGTCGATCTAGAAGCCGTCGTCGCGCTGCTGCGCGAAATCCTCTCACGCGCCGTCGCGCGTAACGGCGGCAGGCCTTTCGGCGTGTGCCGTACGTGCCGACATTTCCAGAAGGCACCAAATGCTGCGACGAGCTACGCTCGTTGCTCGTTACTGGACGAGCCGTTGAGTAAAGTCGACTCCGCTGCGATCTGCGTAGAACAGGAAGCGGTTGCAGCCTGAGAAAGGTCACACGCGATCCGCGCAGCCCGACGCAATATGCTCGAAAGCTGTCGCAACTCTACGTATTCGCTTGAAATAATCCATCCCTCTCGGATGAGGTGCGGTACAGAACAACTCCAACTTATCGCGAAGACGCCAGTCGCTTTCGGATCAGGTCTAGAGAAGAAAGGGTATCAAGAGAGCGCTTTCGACCTGGTTTTTCAATCACGCCTCGCGGGGCCGCGACTTCGAGTTGATGGAATGATATGCCGATCGGCCGATGGATTCTGCGGATACATCTCTCATCGCCGCAGCCGAGGCGCTAGTCTTCGCCGATGCGGCCGCGTTGATCTTAGCTTCGGCATTGGGTCCGTTTAAGTCGCCGACAATTGATCGCCTGCATTTTGCTAACTGATAAAATGCGACCGCCTCTGTCGTTGAGTAGATACTTAATGTATCTACTTAATGTATCTACTAGAGACACTCATGAAAACAGCCAAAATATTTAAACACGGCAACAGTCAGGCTGTGCGTTTGCCCAAGGAATTCCGCTTCGCCGGCACTGAGGTACAGATCAGGCATTCGGGCTGTCGGTCATTACATTAGCGGAACTAAAATTTGGCGTCGAGAATGGAGAATTTCGTGCCGAAAATCGGCGAGCCCTGGTCGACATTCTTCAGTTGTTCTTGGCGGATGATTTGCCAACCGGCGCTGCCCAGGATTTTGCGGAAATTAAGGCAGCGCTAAAGCGCAAGGGTAAAACGATCAGTCCCTACGATATGCTTATCGCCACGCACTCTCGACATATCGGTGCCACGCTGGTGACAAACAATGAGCGCGAATTTCTCCGCGTTCCGGGACTCGCCGTTCAGAACTGGCTTGCGCCTTAGTAAAGAAAACGTGGAATTACCCACTAAGCAGCCCATGATTGACGACCCCATAGGCCCAACGCACCACCGGAATTAAGCGTGGCGAGACCATGGCGAGTGTTTTGTCGATATCTAACCAACGTGCTTCATCGTGCTCAGGCTTGCCGAGTTCAGGATTGATAGGCAAATGGATATGAACTTGTTTGCTACGAGCGATATAGTAGCGTGCAATCTTATCCTTGTTGTACGGTCCCGTTTCCATAAAAACGGGACCCCAGTCAAAAGAGATATCATCCAAGGTCGTCTCTTCGCGCACCTCCCTAAGTGCAGCATCGATAGGCTCCTCCCCTGGCTCGACTAGCCCCTTGGGGAAATCCCAATTGCGATAGGCGCGCAACAACAGAAATTTTAGTTTCCGCTCAGTCAAGCTCACCACCACTACTCCGCTAGAAAGTCTCATTGGCGCGCCGAAACCCCTTCTGCAAGTTGATTATAGTGGCCCATTAGATAGACTACATCTATTAACCTATCGCTATGAATCTTAAAGACCTCAAGTATTTGGTTGCCATCGCGGATACCGGGCATTTCGGTAAAGCGGCCGAGCGCACGTTTGTCAGTCAACCGACTTTATCAGCACAAATTAAAAAACTCGAGGAGTATCTAGGCGTAAAACTGGTCGAGCGGCAGCCCAAGAAAATACGCCTCACCGAATTAGGCGAACGGGTGGTGACATTAGCGCGCCGTATGTTAGATCAGGGCGAAGAAATCATCGCGCTTGCGCGCAACAATTCCAACCCGTTGGCGGGCAGACTGAAAATCGCGCTCATCCCCACCATTGGTCCTTATCTACTGCCGCGAATTATGCAAAAAATTCGCAAAGCGCTCCCGGACCTGGGTCTTATGCTCTACGAGCATCAAACCGAGTCCTTACTCAGGCGCTTGCGTGACGGCGAAATCGACCTAGGAATTATGGCCCTGCCAACAATGCAGGACGGCATAGAATCACGCGTACTGTATGAAGAAAATTTTACCGTCGCGCTGCCCACGGGTCATCTACTCGCGCAGGTAAAAACGCCCATCAAGGTCCGTGAGCTTGAAGGTCACACCCTACTCCTTCTGGAAGACGGTCATTGCCTACGAGATCAAGCGCTAGAAGTTTGCAGTCGGGTCGATGTGCACGAGCCCGAGGACTACCGGGCCACCAGTCTTGAAACCTTACGGCAAATGGTTGTTGCAGGTCTAGGTATCACCCTACTTCCTGAATTGGCCGTCGAATCACCGTTTGGTGCACAAAGAGGTTTGGTGGTTCGTGAATTCGCAAAACCCGCCCCTTCGCGTAACGTGGGCGGCGTGTGGCGTAAATCGAGCACCCGAGTTTCAGCCATTGGGGCCGTGTGTGATGTTATCCGTCAAGTCATGAATCGTGCCGTATAAGGAATCAATGTGAACTCAGAGGTAACACCGCTATTCGATCGCAAATTTATCGAAGAGCATCAGCTCATGGAACGTTATCTTGAGCAAAAACTGCCTCCCAAGGGTGCGCGAGAACTCGAAAATTGGTGTCGCAAAAATCCGCAATATCTCGATGAACTAAACCTCCCCGTACGCACCCAATCCAGCTTAAAACTACTGGAGGAGAGCGGTCGACCCGAAGACTTAAGTGAAGTGCAGCCCCCCTGGTGGAAGACGCTGTATTTTCTGATCGGTTTAGGAGTCGTGACCCTACTGAGCGTCATTGCATTTTGGGCTCTGTTCGCACGCTATACATTACTTAAAGGCGAACTTGCCGAAACTACCACCCGACTGACCCAGGGCCCATTAACCACGCCCGTAACCTTGAGCACTTTACGCCTCTCGCCCGATCGCATCGCAGGTGCCGACACCGCCAGGGTCAGCGTAAGCCGCCGTGCACCCCAACTACTCGATCTACGGATCAATATGCAGTACTCGCGAGAGAGTCAATTCCGTTTAACCGTCGACAAAGAAGAGCAAGGTCGCGCGCTGATTATTGAAAACCTCACTAAAGATTCGAATGGTGATCTACGCCTGAGCTTTAACTCATCGGGACTGGCAGCCGGCACTTATAAAGTGCGTATTGAAGGACTCCCCATGCGGGGCGCACCCATCGCCGAAGGTTGGCTAGTACTAGAAGTCCACTAGCCCTTGGCGGTCCACTAGCCCGCAGTGGCCCGCGGGTCCTTCGCGGTTCCGCTAGTCCTCGCGCAAACTCACGATAGGGGGAGTGTTCACCACTCGCCGAGTGGCTAGTGTACCTGCAAGTCCCACTAACAACGTTCCGCAGACCAATCCCAGTATCCATATATAGGGATTGAATCGGTACTCAAGTGAAAACAAGCGATGCGCTAACAGCCAACCAATACTCGTAGCGCCTACCGCCGCTAAAGTACCCGACAGAAACCCAAGCGCTCCGAATTCGGCGGCAACGCCTTGCAGCACGGTACGACGGCTCGCCCCTAGCGTACGCAGTATCGCGCTTTCATAGCGCCGTTCATCGCGCGTGGCCTGCACCGCGGCCAGCAGCACGATAACGCCAGCCACCAGCGTGAATAAAAACACATACTGTACCGCCAACGACGCACGGTCCATGATTGCTCGAATTTGACTGAGAATTGCATCGACATCGAACACCGAGACTGTTGGGAATTCGCGCACAAGGCGAGCTAAGGCCGGCCGCTTATCAGGAGTCAGATAGACACTGGTCATATAGGTTCCCGCAGCTCCGTCCAGTAAGCCGGGCGGGAACACCATAAAAAAATTCGGGCGAAAACTGTCCCAACGAACTTTACGAATACTCACCACTTCAACCTTAAGACTTTCGCCGGCAATATCGAAACTTAAACGATCGCCAAGCTTCAGATGCAGGGCTTCTTGATACTCCGAAGAGACCGACACTAGAGCTTTCCCAAAATCTTGAGGTGTCCACCAACGCCCGGCCATGAGCTGGTTATCCTGCATCAAATCCGCGGCCCAAGTCAGATTCTGTTCTCGCTCGAGATAGCCGCGCGCCACATCACCGGTAATTTTTAGCGCCTCACTGGGCACTCCATTAATGGCGGTGATGCGGGCACGGATCATGGGGTACATCGCAGGCTGACCCAAACCATGCACTTGCAGAAATTGATTTAAAGGCTGCCGCTCTTCGGGGCGGATATTAATCAAGAAATTATTCGGAACATCGCTTGGTAAACTGCGTCGCCAATCGGCCAGCAAATCGTTACGCACGACGGCCAGCAACAACAACACCATCAGCCCGGTGCCAAAGGCCACAATTTGCACCACGCTACCCGCACCCCGTCGCGACACATTGGCAAGCCCGTAACGCCAGGCGACACCCACTCCCCCTCTCAGCCGCCCGGTGATCCGTACTAGCCCGAAACCCGCCAAGGCGAGCACTGCGCCGACGCCCAGGACGCCCAGAAAAACGCTTGCCACCAACTCAACGTCGCGTACCAAGGCCCATAAAATGGCCGCTAGAGCGGCAAGGCTAAGTCCATAACTCAAACCATACCGCAGCGGCGCGCTGTCAACGGACTTGCGTAACACGCGGATGGGAGGCGTATTTTTTAGTTGCAATAACGGCGGCAGCGCAAACCCCACTAACATCGCAAGCACAGTCACCAAGGCAATGACCACCGGGGCGAAGGAGGGCGCCGGCAACGCGCCCTGTATGAGTCCATGTAACAACCAGACCAGCCCCCACTGGCCCAGATAGCCTAAAGCGGCGCCTGCTAGTACCGCGAATATCGCCAATACTGATAGTTCAATGAGAGAAATTGATAACACCAGGCCTTGGGCAGCGCCCATGCATTTCATTAACGCCACTGTTTCAATGTGGCGAGCGGCATAACGCCTCGCGCCCATCGCCACCGCCACGGCTGCCAATAGTACCGACGCCAGATTCGCTAAATTTAAGAATCGACTGGCACGATCGATCGCCGAATTAAGTTGCCGGCTAGACTCTTCCACTTCGCGTAAACGCTCACCCGCAGCCTTGTTTAAGACCAGGTAGTCATGCAGCGCTGCGACGGACTGCGGTGTGCCCGCAAACAATGCGGAATACGTGACGCGGCTTCCCGGTGCGATGAGTTGGGTGGCCGCAATATCCGCCTCATTCAGCAAAGCGGCAGGGGCCAGATTCACAAAACCAGTCCCTTGATCGGGTCGATAGTCGAGCACTTGAGTGAGCCGCAAAGTGGTGGCGCCAATCCGCACCGCGTTGCCCATCGACAATTCGAGTTGCGCCACGATGCGCGCGTCCAACCACACAGTCCCAGGCTTAGGGATATGGTCGGTACTACGCGCGACCCCAAAAGGAGAATCAGCAATGCGCAATTTGCCGCGCAAAGGATACGAGCTAGTGACCGCGTGCACGGCGGCAAGCTGGGATTTTTCGCCATTAAAAATGGCCGTTGGAAACGACTCCACTTGCGCGGTCGCGAGCCCTAGCGTCCGGCCTTGCGTGAAATATCTCGCAGGGAGCGGCGAAGAAGATTCAATACGCAAGTCCGCCGCCAGCACCTCCGCCGCTTGCGCGCGCACTCCCTGACCAATTCGACTGGTAAAAAATCCCACCGCAGTCAAGGACAGCACTGCCACCGTAAGTGCCAACAGCAATACACTCATTTCGCCGGATTTTAAATCGCGCCAAAGATTCCGGAGTGCAAAGCGTAACGCGCGCATTTTAAAGTCAGCCAGAAAGATGCGCGGCAGGCGCGACCGCATGGCCGGCGTCAAGCTCAAAAAGACGGCCGCAGCGTGCAGCTAGAGCACGATCATGGGTCACCAACACCAAAGTACTCCCCGTGCTGCGATTAAGCTCAAACAGTAAGTCGCATATGCGTTGTCCGGTGGTGGTGTCGAGATTCCCCGTCGGTTCGTCTGCAAATAAGACCGCTGGATGGGTAACAAACGCCCGAGCAATGGCAACTCTTTGTTGCTCGCCACCTGATAATTGCTTTGGGTAATGACCCACGCGTGGCGTCAATCCGACTTGTGCAAGCGCCTGTGCAGCCGCTGCACGAGCATCGCGACGATTCGCAAGTTCGAGCGGCAACATGACATTTTCGATGGCGGTGAGCGAGGGAATCAGATGGAAGGATTGGAATACGAAACCCACATGCCGACCGCGTACTGCGGCACGCCCGTCTTCGGAAAGCATACTAAGTTCTACGCCCGCAATGCTTACCCGTCCAGTGGTGGGCGAGTCAAGCCCCGCCAGTAATGCGAGCAAAGTGGATTTTCCGGCTCCCGATGCTCCTACAATCGCTAAAGTCTCCCCGGCTCGCACACTTAAGGTGACATCAGCGAGAATAGTGAGCGAACCCTCTGGACTCGCCACGGTCTTAGAGATGTTTTGTGCATGTAGAACCAGGTCTTTCATTTCAAGGAGCGCCCGTGAAGCGGTTTTTATGTCTTTCAGTTTTGTTAATAGCAGCTGTATCAGCCAAAGCCGATATTCCGATTATTCTCGTGTTGGGCGATAGCATTAGTGCCGCCCACGGTATCCGTCTCGATCAAGGTTGGGTAGCCCTCCTCCAAGCGAAACTAAAGACTGAAGGTTACGGTTATCAAGTAGTGAATGCCAGCGTGAGTGGCGAGACAACCGCGGGAGGGTTGGCCCGCCTGCCGCGCGCCCTGGCAGTCCATCACCCGAAAATCGTGATTCTTGAACTCGGCGGCAATGACGGCCTCCGCGCATTACCCGTCGAGGTTATGCGCGACAATTTAACAAAAATCGTCTCGTTGTCTACCGCAGCAGGCGCCAAGGTCGTATTGCTCGGAATGCGCATGCCCCCTAATTATGGCGCCGAATATGCCGAAAATTTCCATTCAAGCTTTGACACGCTAGCGCGGGCTCAAAAATTACCGTACGCCACATTTTTTTTAACTGGCATCGCCCAGGTAGCTAGGCTAATGCAGGATGACGGGATCCATCCTAATGCTCTAGGACAACCTAAGTTGCTAGAGAATGCTTGGGCCCCGCTGCAGTCAGTGCTGCGCATTGCCACGAGCCCTTAAATAATAAGGGGTGACCCTCGTCACCCCTCTCTTTAAGCAACCCTACTTCGTCAGAAATTCCGCCACGCCGCCGTGATTGGAACAGCTGCCGCCGTGATGCTTCGAGTGCGAAAAAGTGCCGTCTTTGCACTTAGCCGTCGCACCCGCCGGATCCGTAGCACTGGCCGCAACGGTGGGAGCCTTCGCTTCCGCAGTCTTAGTCGCCGCTTTCTCAGCTTTCTCGACCTTAGCAGCCGGAGCCGCCATAGTCGCCGCTGCCGCAGGAGCCGCTGCTTCTGTCGCTGCTTCCTTGGCTGCTTTCATTTTCTTAATCTTCAACACGCCACCGTGACCACTGCAAGCGCCACGCCCGCTGACCTCAGAGGTCGTACCATCTTTACAGGTAGTCGGGGTTGAATCTGCAAAAGCCGGTAAGGCCAATGCCGCAATCATCAACGGTGCCGCTACAAAACTCATTAAATATCGACTGTTCATAAAATAACTCCCAGGTTTTACCGAAGTTCGCGCCAGAAGTGTAAACCGTCTTCAGTCGAAACCAAGGTTATTAAACGCCTTTAATGCGCGATCCCGGGCCCGGGCGCAGGCACCGCGCGAGTGGGCAACACCGGCTTAATTAACTCGATATTCGAGACGTTGACCAGAAAAGGTGTGTGCTGATGGCCCGAAACCGCCCCAAAAAGTGCACCCTGCACCCGAATATGCGAATTCTCCGCGATATTAGGCGCAAATTCGGCCACACCCACTAACTGCAACTCCTCAGCCGATTGGCATTGGTGACTTATTCCAGGCGCATAAATATAGGCCGTTTTATCCAAAGCGAGCACGGGAACTTGATCCACTCCTTCAGTTCCCTTAAAAGGACGAAAATGTAGCGTACCGCTCACCGTGCTCTTCAGTGGCTCTAACCAAAGGCAGCGACCACCGCCCATCACACATCCGGCGAGGCTAAGAACCATGCCAAGGCATACAATTCGCAATGTCTTCATCATAGGAGTCTCGCGTGGAGCGAATTTGGCTTAAGAACTATCCGCACGGCGTTGCGGCGGATATTGATCCTACAGAGTATGCCTCGCTCGCGGGACTATTCGAAGAGGCTTGTGCAAAGTACGGTCATTTGCCGGCATTCACCAACATGGGTGCAACGTTAAGCTATGCCCAGCTCGATGAACTGAGTCGGGCTTTCGCCGCCTGGCTGCAAACTTCAGGCCTTGAAAGCGGTGATCGAATCGCGATTATGCTGCCTAATATTTTGCAATATCCGATAGCGCTTTTTGGAGCTCATCGCGCGGGATTGGTCGTAGTGAATACTAATCCTCTTTACACCGCACGCGAACTTGAGCACCAGCTCAAAGATTGCGGCGCCAAAGCCATTGTCATCGTTGAAAATTTTGCCCATGTGCTCCAGCAAGTACTGCCGCGCACTGCCATCAAAAAAGTGCTCGTCACTCAAATTGGCGATTTTTTAGGAACTGCTCGAGGTCTTATTGTAAATTTTGTGTTGCGATACGTTCACAAAAAAATTCCTCCTTGGCAAATTGCGGACGCGGTGAATTTCAAAAGTGCGCTGTCCAAGGGATTGGGCTTAAAACTTGAGGCAATAACTCTGGGGTCAGAGGATATAGCGTTCTTACAATACACCGGTGGCACCACCGGGCTGGCCAAAGCTGCGGTGCTAACGCATCGCAATATGATCGCAAACGTATTGCAGGCGCGCGAATGGCTTATGCCCACCCTCGTGCCACAACCGGATCGTATCGTAGTCACCGCCCTGCCGCTGTATCACATCTTTTCCCTCACAGCGAATTGTCTGGTTTTTGTGCATCTGGGTGCACGCAATATATTGATTACCAATCCGCGGGATTTTGCTGCCTTCGTTGCCGAACTAAAAAAATACCGATTTTATTTTCTGAGCGGCGTAAACACTCTGTTTAACGGGCTGTTAAACACACCAGGTTTTGAGACGATCGACTTCAGCGGATTACGCATTAGCTTGGGCGGTGGCATGGCGGTGCAAGGTGTGGTAGCCGCTCGTTGGAAAAAAGTCACCGGCAACAATCTCACTCAAGCATGGGGGCTTACGGAGACCTCACCGGCAGCCTGCATTAACCCTCCCAGTTTGGAATTTAATGGCTCCATTGGTCTGCCCATATCATCCACCGAAATATCGATTCGCAACGATTCAGGCGAAGAACTAGAGACCAATCAAACAGGGGAGATTTGCGTACGCGGCCCACAAGTCATGCGCGGATATTGGAATCAACCTGAAGAAACTAAAAACGCTTTCTTTGGAGACTGGTTACGCACCGGCGACATCGGACATATCGATAACGAAGGCTACGTCTTCATCGAAGACCGTAAAAAAGACATCATCCTAGTATCAGGCTTTAACGTCTATCCAAACGAAGTGGAGGGCGTTGCTGCAGAACATCCCGGGGTATTGGAAGTCGCCGCCGTAGCCCAGGCAGACGAGAAATGCGGCGAAGTAGTCGCCTTATTCGTCGTCAAAAAAGACCCCGCGCTGAGCAGCGATGCTTTGCTCGCACATTGTCGTACCGCGCTGACCGGTTACAAAATGCCCAAGCATGTGTACTTTCGCTTGGAACTACCCAAAACTAATGTCGGCAAAATCCTGCGTCGCGCGCTCCGCGACGAACTGCGCCAGCAAAACACGGCTTAGCCCCGCGCGTGGGGCGCGGGCGAGCGGTTAAGCGCCAGGGGCAATCGCAAAATTTTTCACGGTCTCGACAAGTACCGCAACGCGCTCCGGATCCACATCCGGAGTTATGCCATGTCCCAAATTAAAGACATGCCCCGGCCCTGAACCGAAACTCGTCAGCACCCGCAGTGCCTCAGCGCGCAAAGTTTCAGGCGGCGCAAACAATGCGGAAGGATCCAGATTACCCTGCAGCGCCACCTGGCTACCCACGAGTTTGCGGGCGGTCGCAAGGTCAGTCGTCCAATCGACCCCTACCGCATCACAGCCAATCGCAGCGATTTCGACAAGCCAAGCACCGCCCCCCTTGGTAAATACAATATTCGGGACCCGACGACCTTGAGCCTCGCGAGTTAATCCCGCCACGATCTCGGCCATATAGTGTAGCGAGAATTCTCGGTATTGGGCCGGATTCAGTATCCCACCCCAAGTATCGAATATCATCACCGCCTGAGCACCCGCAGCGATTTGCGCATTCAAGTACAGAATCGTGGCCTTTGCCAACAAAGCCATCAATCGGTGTAACTCACGCGGTGCTTCATACATCATGCGTTTGATAGCGCCGAAGGTTTTGCTACCGCCGCCTTCGACCATATAAGTCCCCACAGTCCAAGGACTACCCGCGAAACCAATTAGGGGCACGCGTCCCTGTAGCTCCCGACGAATCAAAGCCACCGCGTCAATGACATACCGCAGTTCCTGAGTAGGATCAGGCACTCTTAAATTATCGATATCCGCAGAGGTGCGTACGGGTCGTGCAATTTTAGGACCTTCACCGGCCTCGAATTCCAGCCCTAAGTTCATCGCATGCGGAATGGTGAGAATATCGGAAAATAATATCGCCGCATCCAAAGGATATCGATTAATGGGCTGTAGAGTGACTTCACAGGCAAGCTCAGGATTAGTACACAGTGCCAAAAAATTCCCCGCCCGCGTGCGTGTGGCGCGGTACTCCGGAAGATAGCGACCCGCTTGGCGCATCAACCAAATCGGTCTCCGCGGCACAGGCTCGCGTAGCAAAGCCCGCAACAACAAATCGTTCTTAAGCACTGAGGTCATGTTCTTTCACTTGGATCAAATAATCGACGATATTCCAAAATGGCATAACGATCGGTCATACCCGCGATGTAATCCGCAACCGCGCGTGCGCGGCCGGCGGGACCTAAAAGTTTTTCCTCACGCAGCGCCGTTGCTCGATGCTCGTCGGGCATCAAACCCGGGCCTGCGAAGAAGGCATCAAATAGCTCCCTTACTACACGACGTGCTTTGGAGGTCATGCGCTGCACTTTATAGTGTTTATAGACGTGTTCACGCAAGAATTTCTTTAACTCCCAATTCGTGTCGCGCGTAGCATCCGAAAATCCAATCAACGGTCCTGAGTGTAATCGCACCTCCCGCATAGACTTAGGTTGCGCTGCCTTAAGAGTAGCGCTTGATGAATCAATCAAATCAGTGACTAAATGATTAATCATCCGCCGTACGATCTCGTACACCAGGCGCCGCCCTTCGAGCGACGGGTAACGGAGGCATACCGCAGCATGATGTTCTTCAAACAAAGGCACCGACAACAATTGCTGAACACTGATTAATTCCGCCCGAATACCGTCTTCGATGTCATGATTATTGTAAGCAATCTCATCGGCGAAGTTAGCGAGTTGCGCCTCAAGTCCTGGCTGTTGTCGACTGATAAAACGCTCACCCACATCGCCCAGATTCAGCGCATTCGCGTGGGAACAATGTTTGAGAATTCCTTCGCGACACTCAAAGCTCAAATTCAAACCCTCAAAATCAGCGTATTGAGATTCGAGTTCGTCCACCACGCGCAGTGACTGTAAATTGTGTTCGAAGCCGCCGAAATCAGCCATACACTCATTCAAAGCATCTTGGCCCGCATGCCCAAACGGAGTGTGTCCCAAATCATGTGCCAGGCAAATGGCCTCCGATAACTCCTCGTTGAGATGCAGCGCGCGCGCGACGGTACGCGCAATCTGCGCTACTTCCAGAGAATGGGTCAGGCGGGTCCTGTAAAGGTCACCCTCATGATTAACAAACACTTGAGTTTTATAGACCAAGCGACGGAACGCCGTTGAGTGCACAATACGGTCGCGATCGCGCTGATATTCTGAGCGATAGGCTGGCTTAGGTTCAGGGTACCGACGGCCGCGCGATTGGTCATCGTGGGCGGCATATGGCGCAAGCTCAGTCACTCAAAAATACTCGCTTAAAGTCGCGGCCAAAGCATCTTGGGCATAGTGACCGATCACCACACCGCGCCCGAGTTTTTCCAACAGCACTAAACGTACCGTTCCCGCTAAGACTTTTTTATCCATTTTCATCCACTCTAGCGCACGCGCTGCGCCAATACGCGGCGCCTGTGTCGGCAATTCGGCTTTTACCAAAATGGTCTTGACGCGATCCAATGTCACGGCCTCGATAAGCCCTAAGCGATACGACAGGTCGGTCGCAATCAACATACCGAGGCCAACCGCTTCACCGTGCAGATATTGGGTATAGGCAGTCGCCGCCTCAATAGCATGGCCAAAGGTATGCCCGAAATTCAATATCGCGCGTAAATGATGCTCCCGCTCATCTTGCGCGACGACGGTCGCCTTAATTTCGCATGATCTTGAAATTGCATAAGTCAGCGCTTCGGTATCTCGGGCCAGCAATAGCCCCATGTTATTGTCCAACCAGTCAAACAATAGCGGGTCCCAAATACACCCATACTTGATAACTTCTGCAAGGCCCGCGCGCAGTTCGCGATCCGGCAAGGTGGCCAAGGTGTCGGTATCAGCGATGACCGCCAAAGGTTGGTAGAAGGCGCCAATCAAATTTTTACCACCCGAATGATTCACGCCCGTCTTACCACCGACCGATGAGTCCACTTGCGCTAACAACGTGGTTGGCATTTGAATAAATCCAATTCCGCGCTGGTAACTCGCCGCCGCAAAACCCGCCATATCACCCACGACCCCTCCGCCTAGCGCCAACACCACCGCGTCGCGATTCATTTTATGACTGACCAACGCGTCAAATATCCAGCCCACTGTTTGCAAAGTCTTGTAAGGCTCACCATCAGGTAATATGCATTCGGCCACGCGACCCGCCAAATGTTCACGTAAGGCCGCTAAGTAAAGCGGTGCCACGACCGTATTGGTAACCACCAACAAATCATGGGCATGAATATGATTTGCCAACCAGTCCCGATTGCGAAGCAATCCCGCACCGATCGCTATGGGGTAGCGCGTATGCCCGACATCAACTTGAAGAGTGTGCACCGAGTGATTATACGAAGGATACGGCGCGTGCTTGCATAATTTTAGTTTGGATTTCCTCGGCCACCAACTGCACTCGCCGACCATCGGTCGAAACCGTAAAATCAGCGATTTCGGCGTACAACGCCGCCCGGAATCGCATCAATTCTGCAAGTTTTTGCTGAGGATCAGTGCCGTTGAGTAATGGACGATTGCGCCCATGCCGAGTACGCTCCATCTGCTGCTCAAGCGACGTGTTTAAGTAGACCACCACGCCACGCACCGAGAGCGACTGCCGATTATTAGGATCAACGACCGCTCCACCACCCGTCGCCAGCACCACCGAGTCAAGCAAGGTCAGCCGTTCAATCGACTCACGCTCACGCACCCTAAAACCCGCTTCACCCTCTTTCTCAAATATGAACGGGATATCCACACCCGTCCGCGCCTCAATATCCACATCACTATCGTGAAACACGTAGTGGAATAAGCGCGCCAAGTGCCGCCCCACCGCGGTCTTGCCCGATCCCATCGGGCCAATGAGAAAGATGTTGTTAGCGCTGAGCATGGCTCGCGATCATAGTCGACCGCGAGCTATAACTGAAATATCACTGAACCGCGAATGTATAGGTCGCGATCGATTCAATTTTATCGGCTGATATGATATCTAAGAGTAAGCTGCCATTTCCAAGTGGAGCCGAAGAATCTATTGTCACGGTGAAAGCGTACGTGATTGGTTCATCGGTACATGGATAGGTGTATGCGCCTGATACAGGAAGAGATATCTTTAAGCCTGTCCCGGTGACGCTGGCAGTGATTGTAGTTCCGGCGGCCATAGGATTATTATTCAAATCAGCGACTTTGAAGTAATAAGTCACTGAACCGTTAGCCTTAGTCGCTGCCGCCAATGTAGTACCAGACGCCGGATTTAGGTTCGGAACACTATCCGACATAATGATCACATTAGTGGCTGCAATACCCGTCGAAGATCTGGTGGGATCGCAACGCGCGACATCATTACAAAGAACGCCATTAAATATTTGATCCGCCTTATCGTAGATGCCATTATTGTTAAAGTCATAGAAATATTCGCCTAAAGCGGGATCGAATACACCGTTGCCGTTGTCATCGCGAAATCGCTCTGGCAAGTCGGTAAATGTCTCGTTTACGTCGAAGGCGCCGTTGCCGTTGGCGTCGATAAACGACTCCTCGCCGATTGCGGTTGCAATTATGCTGGACCGACCTTCTCGGTTAACGACACTGTTGTTTTCTGGTTTACCGACTTTAGGTCTTGGAT
Source organism: Gammaproteobacteria bacterium (assembly GCA_025359565.1). Lineage (GTDB taxonomy): Bacteria > Pseudomonadota > Gammaproteobacteria > Steroidobacterales > Steroidobacteraceae > Bog-1198. The sequence continues at coordinate 47,212 of JANYFY010000031.1, forward strand.
TTGAGCTAGTCCAATTGACCGCACAAAAACCACTCTCAATTAGGTTTGAAGCAGTCTGGCATTGAGCCTGAATATGACCGCCTTCAGTATTGAACTGCACAGCCGTACCGTCTGCCACGGGGTTGTTGAATCGATCTGCTAACCGCGCAGTCACGAGTACGCTTTTACCATCAACTTGCCAAGCTTCAACATTCGGGCAAACAACAGCAAGTGAAAACGCGTTCTGAGTCGGGACGCCCGTAGACACCGATAATTGATTCGATTGAGTTGATATAACAGGGTTCGTACTTAAAACTTTGGCGGTCACTTTAACCGACGTTGCGGCAGTGCCCGCTTGCACGGTTGTCTGTACATTTCCATTGGCGTCACTGGTTACCGGTCCGGGAACAACACTAATGCCTCCCACTGACGTGTCCAAGGTAAAGCTGACGCTAGCACCCGGGGAAGGACCGCCGGTTTGATCCAATACTTGAAATATTACCGTTGAGGACTCTGGATGAGTGGCAGAACCGCTGCCTTTCAGCGCAATAATAGTGTAGGTCGCTGTTTTATACACAATGGAGCCGACCGAGGCCGCTACCACGGTCAACTTGCCAGTCGCGGAGAGCGAGTTGGCTCCTATGGTCGACGTTGCAGTAATCGTGTCAGGCCCGCTACATCCTTTGGCTACATAAGTTGCGGTGGCAACTCCTGTTGTTGTACTAACGGGGGGAGAAATGGTTGCCAAACCTTGCGCGGCGCAAGTCGAGCTAAAATTGACGGTTGCAGGTTGCGTGTATAACGTGCCGTCCGATTGTTGTAATGCAACAGTCAAACTTGCACTCCCTCCGGCCGACAGACTCGTACTGGATATTCCGATGACGGCCGCCGTAAAGGCTGCACCCACGGGACTACCCATTTGAACACTGGTGGAACTCGTACCTGCAACCACCTGGACAACAACCACTGCCGACTTACCGCCCGACTTTACGGTCACCGTAATAGCGCGCAAAGTCGAATCCCCCGCAGTCGATAGCGTCGCCAAAGCCGCACCGGAGGTACTGGTTGTTGCCTGAGTGACGGCAACACCCCCTGACGTCGATGAGAAAGTCACCGGAACACCCGCGATTAAATTATTCGATGCATCACGCACGAGTGCAGTGATGATGGCGGTCGAAGAGCCATCCGATAAAATAGACGGAGAGCTTGCAGTTGCCGTGATTGCAGCCGCGCCTGCAGTACCGGCGGTAGAGCCACTGCCGGGGGTAGTGGCTGTACTAGTTGCAGTCGTCAGCGTATGTCCGCCGCAAGCAGCCAACAGTACCGCGCCCATGAACGCCATAATCGATAATCTACGCATATTCTAATCCTCGTGCGACGCGTGTTGCGCCAGCCATCAATAGAGATTCGAACCTTCACGCATAATTTTAGGCGTGATGAATATCAACAACTCATTCTTGTTGTTGGTATCCGCGGTTGATTTGAACAAGTGACCCAAGAACGGGATATCACCCAAGAACGGCACCTTTTTAGTCGATTTGTTCTTGGTGGTTTCAAGCACGCCGCCGAGCACCACTGTCTGACCATCATTAACCAACACCTGGGTGGTGATTTGACGGGTATCGATGGAAGGTACGCTGCCGCCCGTGGCGCTTTGTACATTCTGACCCACCGAATCCTTACTGATATCTAAATCTAAGATCACGCGGTTATCGGGCGTAATGAGAGGCGTTACTTTAAGCGACAACACAGCTTTTTTAAATTGCGTGGTAGTGGCGCCGCTGGAGGCTGACTCCTGATACGGAATTTCGGTACCTTGCGTAATAATGGCCTGCTTTTGATTGGCGGTAATGACGCGGGGAGCCGAGATCACTTCGCCTCGACCTTCGATCTGGGCGGCCGAAAGTTCCAAATCTAACAAATGACTGCCCGCTAACAAGGACAAGCCAATCGTTCCAGCGGACGTCGAAGCAGGAAGATTGACCTGATAGCGATTAGCAAGCACCGGTGCGGGAATTGGGAATGCCGAACCGCCGCCATTTAATTTGGTGAGCGCGGATCCCGTCATGGTATCGGCGCCCATGCCATTGCCGGTCACTGCGAGTACCCCATCGCTGCCGTTCTTTTGCGCGGCGGTCACACCGAACTTCACGCCTAGATCACGCTCAAAGGTGTCATTTACGATCACGATACGCGCTTCGATTAGTACCTGTTTTACGGGCACATCCAAGGTCTGTACCAAGCGGCGAATGTCGGCTAGCTTATCGGCCGTGTCCTGGACCAATAAAGTATTGGTACGCTCATCAATCGACATACTACCGCGCGTGGATAACATCGAATCTTTGCCGGTACCGGATTTGATCAGCTTGGCAAGGTCAATAACCTTGGCATAATTAGCCTGAATAAATTCAGTTCGAGTCGGAGAAAGTTCTAGAAGATCTTTGCGCGCTGCTAACTCGGCTTTCTCGCGTGCCGCTAACTCTTCGGTGGGTCCTATGATGATCACATTATCGTGACGACGCTTATCTAGACCCTTGGTGCGCAGCACGATATCGAGCGCCTGATCCCAAGGTACGTTCTGCAGCCGTAAGGTAAGGCTTCCGGTGACTGAGTCGCTCACAACGATATTTTGACCGCTGGTATCGGCAAGCAATTGCAATACCGAACGCACATCAATGTCTTGGAAATTTAAGGTGAGCCGTTCGCCTGAATATTCTTTCTTCTCCTCGGCAGCGGTATGCTTCAGAGTCGGCTTAATCTCGATCGTGTATTGACTATCAGACTGATAAGCCAGTTGTTCGAAATCGCCTTGGGCCGTGATGACTAAACGCGAGCTCCCTTCCGCACGTACCGCATCAACGGTTTGTACCGGGGTTGCGAAATCCATCACATCATAGCGGCGCATTAAATTCTTAGGCATTGCGGTGCCGGCAAAATCGACCACAATCTGACTTCCCTCCTGGCGTACATTGACCGGCGTACGAGGGTCGGTGAGTTGCACAATGACTCTGCCAGTTCCGTCAGCGCCGCGGCGGAAATCAATCGTTCGGATGGCTCGCTCCGAATTGGCTGTTACAGCGGCCGCGCCCTGAACGGCACGTGGCGCGCTCGCCGCATTCGCTGCCGCGTCTCCAGGTTGAGCACCTAGAGTCACTAAAATATTATTGCCATCCACTTTGCTGGTGTAAGGAATTAAAGAATCTACATTGACGACCAGACGTGTTCGGCCATTGGCTTCCGCAGCGAGTACCGTTTCAACACCGCCTGAGCGCACATCAATGCGCCTTGAAGCGAGCGCCAGTACAGTGCCCGGTAAATCAAATGCAATACGCGCAGGCTTATCAATGGTAAACGGCAGTGGAGTCGGTGCCGGACCATTTAAATGCAATTTTAATTGCACTTGTTGACCCGACGTTTGCACGTCTATCGTTTCAAGCTTTAAGGGATCGGCCGCCAGGGCCACCGAGGTGACCGTCGCTGCTGCGACGAGCGCCACCGCCCCCATTACTGCCGTTTTAATCTTCAAACTAATCATACTTTTACTCTCCCTAAGGCCTCAATCGGTTAATGCCAACGAGGCCGGTCGCTCGATATAGCCGCCAAGACCGTCCGGGACAATCTCAACTACACTAATTTTGTTACCGGCAATTTCGGTAACCTTGCCATCGCTTTGCCCAATGTAATTGCCGGGTTGTACTTTGTGTACTAGTCCATCTTTCGACTGCACCAACCCGTAGAAACTGTTATGTACTTTAAAGGTCCCCACCATTTTTAAGGTATCCAACGAGAAGCCTTCGAGAAACTCGCGGTTGCGCTTTGTGCTGGGCCGCAAGCCCGCTCCATTAACGTTAGGCCCCACCGGCTGGAAGGGTGAACGCATGCTGCCGGCTCCGTAGGCGAAAGTTTCATACGGTTTCACGTCACGTAAGGCTGGAATACGTCCCCCCGGCTTCGCCTTGGTTTCCGCAATCCACTTCTCAATATCTGATTGACCGCTGGAACAGCCCGCCAAAAGCGCGCCACATACCAGCGAAATTGCGCAGCAACCTTTGAGGCTCACGTTGCGCCTCCGGTCTTTTTCTTCGCAGGCTTAGCCCCTTGGCCGCCTTCGTCGTCGATATATCGGTAGGTTCTCGCAGTTACGTCCATGGTCAAATTATCGTAACCAGCCTCTTTTCCAGTGCCGACGGGTTTAATCTCGATATCGTGCAGAGTAACGATGCGCGGGAGGGTGGCGATCCCGCTGACGAAGCTACCAAATTGGTGGTAGTTGCCCACCAATTTAATTTTTATCGGCAACTCCGCATAGAAACCCTTGCTTTGCTCCGGACTAGGTTGAAATAATTTTTCCTGCAAGCCAGCCCCTACGCCGGTTTGAGAAATATCAACGAGTAGATTCGGGACTTCGGTTTTACCTGGTAATTGTCGCAACATGGCACCAAAGGTGCGCTCCATTTCCGCCAATTGTCCTTTATAAGCGTCAAGGTTAGCGGCACGTTGTTGTTTGTTGGCAAACTGGCTGCGTAAATCTTGCTCTTCGGCTTCTGCTTTCTGCAATTCGGGTCGATCGCTGTCCCACACGAACAGATACCAAAAAACTCCCGCTAAAAATGCAAAAATAAGGCTCACGAAAAATCCGCGCACCGGCAAGGGCCAGCGGCCTGGATCTTTTGGGTCAAGGGTTTTCAGCTGGTCGATTAACTTCATTTCGCCGCCACCTTTTTAACCACCGCAGTACCGCTATGCGCGAGATCCACTCCTACCGCATCGGCTTTGAGAGTGAAACTCGAACCGCCGGTGGGTGAATCTTTGGCGGACTCAACCACTTGAAGCTCAGGGTTAGCCATCCAGGTCGAAGAATCAATATTGCGCATAAATGTTGAAACGCGAGTACTGGACTGCGCAACTCCGTGAATCTCCAACTTCCGATCAGTTTGTTTAATCGAAGTGAGATAAACGCCCTCAGGTACGCTTTTTACGATTTCATCAAATAAATGTACAATTTCCGGTCGACTGCGTTGCAATTGCTCGATGATATCCATGCGCGCGTCTAACCGAGTTTTGCGCGCCTCAAGATCTTGGATATCGGCGATTTGCGCGTCAAGTTTCACAATCTCTTTTTTAAGGAACGCATTCTTACTCAACTGCGACGCAGTCCACGTCGAATATAGCAATTTGCCGCCCATTGAAAATGCAAATGCCGCCCCAGCAGCCACCACGGCTGCGATGAAAAAGTCACGACGACGGGTTTTACGTTGTAATTCACGCCAAGGAAGTAGGTTAATACGTGGCATGGCGGACCTAGTCGAAGCTACGCAGTGCGAGGCCGCAAGCGGTCAGTAATGCCGTAGCATCTCGCCCTACGGCTTGAGCTTTGGCTTTGGAAGATATTTTCATATTGCCGAGTGGATCGCCCCTGTCCGCCGCCACTCCTACACGACTCGAGATCACTTCGGCTACTCCTGGTATATTGGCGCATCCACCGCAGACTAATATTTGATCGGGCTGAGATCTGCCGCTGCCGGAAGCGAGATAAAATTGTAACGAACGACTCACCTGCTGAGTCATGTCGTCAATAAATGGATCCAACACTTCAGGCTGATAATTGCTAGGAAGACCGCCTTCTTTTTTGGCGCGACCCGCTTCTTCCATGCTCAAACCGTAGGTTCGCATTATTTCTTCGGTCAATTGTTGCCCACCGAAAGCGAAATCGCGCGTATAAATAACCTTTAAGTCTCGTAACACGCTAAACGTCGTGCTGCTGGCGCCGAAGTCCACGACCGCAACCGTCCGGTCTACACCGCCATCCGGCATCTGATGGCGCATCAGCAGACAAGCATTTTCGAGCGCAAAGGCCTCCACATCAACCAATTGCACGGAGAGACCCGAGGCCTGCACGGCCGCCTGGCGTTGTTCGACATTTTCGGTGCGGGTGGCGACCAACAATACATCGAGCATTTCAGGATCTTTCTCGGAAGGCCCAACGACTTGATAGTCGTAGCTCACCTCTTCCATCGGGAAAGGTATGTATTGATCGGCCTGCATTTCGACTTGGCCTTCCAGTTCATTTTCGCCCAAATTCTTAGGCATCTGGATCACTTTAGTAATGGCAGCATCACCGCTGATGGCAATGGCAGCATGACGACTTTTCGCGCCGGAACGCTTCACGGCGCGTCTAATCGCCTCGCCAATAGCCTCGGCATCGACGATGGCCTTTTCATTCATTGCGTTGTGCGGGGTTGCCTCCGCAGCATAGGATTCAACGCGATACTGGCCACCGGACATCGATAGCTCAATGAGCTTCACCGATGAGGTGGTTATGTCCAGTCCTATTAGAGGACGATATTTTTTACCAAACGACCACACGTGGGCTTTTCCTTATTTCTCTCAGTACCTTGAGGGTCGAAACTAGTGCAACAGATTAGCTTTGGAGAGCAAACTTAGCAAGAAACTGTTAAATGGTACGTGAAGCTATTCACGTAATTCAATGTCGGGTAGGGTTGACTCCCTTGAAAAGGACGAATGTTGACTGAAATCGGCCGTGCCCTACTACGCATCATTCTGAATCTCCCGTCTGGCAACCCTAACAACTAGCGGTAATATGCAAACCCTATTCCGCCGTGGCAACAAGATAGAACGGATTTAAGTGGCTAAACGTTACCCAGTTCTCATATCCCGCATATTGTCTATTTTAGTAGGCATAACGGCACTAATTGCCTTCGCCAATGTATGCGCCTACCTCTATTTAAAACCCGCGCTGCCCGACGTAGATAGCCTGAGACAGGTAAAACTTGAGGTGCCCTTACGCATTTATACGCGCGACGGCAGGCTCATGGCGGCCATCGGCGAACAGCGCCGGATCCCGGTGCTCTATGACCAACTACCCAAGAAACTCATCCAAGCCTTCCTCGCCACCGAAGATGATCGTTTTTTTCATCATCATGGGGTGGATTGGCAGGGAATTTTACGCGCCGCACTCGCGGATATGCGCGCCGGTGGAGTAAAACAAGGCGCAAGCACCATTACAATGCAAGTGGCGCGTGACATGTTTTTATCGCCTAAACGCGATATGAAACGCAAAATGAGCGAGGTTTATATTTCTTTGCTGATGGAAGCCGAATTCTCTAAGGAAGAGATTTTTTCGCTCTATGTGAACAAGATTTTCTTAGGCCAGCGAGCCTACGGAGTGGGGGCAGCCGCCGAAGTTTACTTTGGAAAAAACCTGGATCAATTGAGTATCGCGGAAATGGCCACTTTGGCTGGCATTCCAGCAGCACCCTCCAATTACAACCCCGTCGCCAACGCCACTACCGCGACTAATCGACGCGGCCATGTATTGGGCCGCATGCTAGACCTTAAGTACATTACGCCCGAAGAGTACCAGACAGCGAAAAGTAGCCCAATGGAATCGCGGATGCACGGGCCGTCTATCGAAGTCGATGCGCCCTATGTCGCAGAAATGGTTCGCAATGAAATGCAGGCTAAGTACGGCGATAGTATCTATACCGCCGGATATCGAGTCTTCACGACCCTCGATTCGCGTTTGCAGCGCGCCGCAACAGTAGCATTGCGCACCGGCCTGCTGGAATATGATCGTCGCCATGGATTTAGAGGGCCCGTCGGGAAAATTGATCTCGCAAAATCCACCGACTCCGAGGATTGGGAGGCCGAATTGGAAGAATTTTCTAAGATTGGCGGCTTACGTCCCGCCGTAGTACTCAAGGTTGAAGCGAAGAGCGCCAAGGTTTACGTCAAGGATTTAGGGATCACCACGCTGCCTTGGAATCAACTCGCCTGGGCGAGACGCGCACTGCCCGAGGAAAAAACCGCACACTCACCCACCTCCGCATCGGACATCTTGAATCGCGGCGATGTGATCTATACGGTGGGTAACAAGCTGGATTCGCTACAATTTGTGCAAGTACCCGAAGCTCAAAGTGCTTTAGTATCATTGGATCCGAAGGATGGTGCGGTGGTGGCTTTGGTAGGCGGATTCGATTTTTACCAGAGTCGATTTAATCGAGTCACCCAAGCCAGACGCCAACCGGGATCGGCCTTTAAGCCATTCATTTACTCAGCGGCTTTCGATAAGGGTTACACACCGGCGAGCGTGATCATGGATGCGCCGGTGGTAGTCGACGAAACCGACACCTCTGAGGGCTGGCGACCACACGACAGCAACAATAAATTTAAAGGCCCTATGCGCCTGCGTGAAGCACTCGTGCTGTCGCGAAACTTGGTATCAGTACGACTCATGCGCGAGATGGGAAGCACGTACGCTTGGAACTATGTCACACGCTTTGGTTTCGACAAATCTCAACTCCCCAATGATCTTACTTTAGCGCTCGGCACCGCAGAAGTGAGTCCCTTACAATTGGCGGTCGGCTACGCAACGTTTGCCAACGGCGGCTTCCGAGTGACTTCCTACTACATTGATCGAATCGAAGAGGCGAGCGGAAAAATTCTGCAGCGGGCAACTCCGCAAATCGCCTGTTTCAGTTGTACGCGAGTCACCCAATACGAGCCCACAAACACCCACAGTGGAGATTCTTTGGATCGCGTCGAATCCGATGGAACATCCCAAATCGCCGCAAAGGATCTTGCTCCGCAGATCATAAGGCCTCAGGTCGCCTATTTGCTCGCCGATATGATGGCCGATGTCATCCGCCGGGGCACTGCGGTCAGAGCCCGCGCGCTCAATCGCGATGATGTCGCCGGTAAGACAGGCACCACCAACGACCAACACGACGCCTGGTTCTCCGGTTTTAACGGCGACATTGTGACCACACTATGGGTGGGTTTCGATCAAGACCGCTCGCTGGGAGCCGGCGAAGAAGGAAATCGTGCGGCGGTGCCCGCGTGGACTTATTTCATGCACGACGCGTTGGCGGGGGTACCACGACACATGGTACCCATGCCGGACGGCTTGGTTACCGTGCGCATTAATGCGGACAGCGGACTATTGGCGAACGCTGATAACCCCAATGGAATTATGGAAAAATTTATTGAGGGCACTCTACCCAAAGCGGAAGAATACGAAGGATTAAATGGCGCCAATCCCATGAACGATGGCGATAAGCCACTATTCTAAGTTGAGCAAGCATGCCCAAAAAACATTCGCAAAAGGCCGAATATTTACGCCAGGCGCTCGCCCAAGAGGCAGCGCGCATAATGACCGAACACGGCATTGAAGATTTTTTGCAAGCCAAGCGCAAGGCTGCCGATCGTTTGGGCGTTAACGACGCGGCTGTGCTACCCAAGAATACGGAAATCGAAGCAGCGCTGCGCAGTCACCAACGCTTGTTCGCGCGTGATTCACACGATCGTAGCTTAAAGGACAAACGTCGCATCGCATTAGATACCATGCGCCACCTGAGCGAATTCGAGCCTCGCCTAGTGGGTTCGGTACTCACCGGCACCGCGAGTCAATTCAGTGATATCAATTTACATTTGTTCGCCGATCGTGCCGAAAACGTGGTCATTCGATTACTGAACAGCGCCATAGCGCACGAACTCTACGAGCGGCGGGTAAAAATGGACACCGAACGTAACGTGAATTATCCCGCACTGCGTTTCGAAGCCAATGGACAGATAGTCGATGCCACCGTGTTTCCTATTGACGGCATCCGCCAATCTCCGTACTCGCCCGTGGATGGGAAACCGATGAAACGCGCTGACACCAAACAAGTTTCGGCGTTGATAGAATCACATTAATCGCGCGAGCACCCTTGTTCTCGATACTTTATTTTAGCGAGTACGCGATCAGCGCATTTCCAGGTTGAGCGCCCGCCGATTCCGAAGCGGAATTGACGTATAAAATCCCGTTAACAATGCTAGGACCCGCCGCGTCCAGAGAACCACCATTGGCCTTTACTCCATTGACCGTTACAAACTCTCGAGCGGTATCAAAATCCCAAACGATTTTCCCATCATTGGTGGAGTAAGCGCGCAAGTGCCCGTCCAACGAGCCCGAAAAAGCGATTCCCGGCATCACGGTGACCGCCTGGGCAGAAATCTGGCGGCAGTTCGTATCACCCCAGGTACACCCGTGTTTCGCAATAGGCATGGACCAGCGCTTAGCGCCCGTGTTGAGTGAGTAGGCCGTCAGACCCTCCGATCCCGTATAAAAATTACGATGATCCGCGGCGGGTCCGGCTATCAGGAGCGCCGGTGGGTGAGTCACAGCACCCTCTGGAATAGATGTTTGCCAAACAATGTCGCCCGCCCGATCGGGATCTAAAGCGTACACCACCCCGTTTTGCCGCATTGCCAGCAAAATTTGTTTGCCACGAGCCACCGTGCGCAAAATGGGAGCACTGACAATTCCTGCATCGTTAGTCAGCGCGTCTTTGGAGCCCAAAGATCGAGTCCAGACTAATTTGCCGTCGAAAAGATCAAACGCGAGCACCGCATGAGCGGTGGGTAAGTTTTCACTGTTATAAGCGTTACCGCTACCCACGTATAAAAGACCGCGCTTAACATCAACGGTGGGTGATGTGCCAATCGCTACTCCCGCAGACGCTGCAGTGACGCCAGGCTGATCCACCACCGTGTAAGTCTTCCACAATACTTGGCCCGTAAAAATGTCGAGCGCCGCTATGCTGCCCCGAAAAGTACAACAGCTGGTTCCGGGGCGCGCAACTGAATCTTCGCTAGACGACATAGGAACGTATAAGTGCCCTTTGTACAAGGTTGGCGCACCCACAATGCGCGCGAAAGGATGACTATCGACCCGAGTTTTCCACAGCAGGGTGCCATGCTGAGCATCTAGCGCATACACCGAACCACTATCGTCACCAAAAAAAGCAGCGCTTTGGGGTTTGATGGTTTCTACATGCGCTAATAATTTACCGTATGCGTGATGCCGCCGGCGGGATCTTCGCGAGCGTTTTTCTTTGGGAGGTGGGATCACCTTAATAGCTGCGAGCTCGCCAATGGTAATAGTCGTGTGCACCCCGGAGGAGGCATCATAAGTCCAATAGGTACAACCGGTTTTTGCGTCGAGCGAATAAACGCGACCTGCTGTGCTCGTGACAAACAGCCGATCATCGACGATGGTAGGCTGGCTGGCTGCGCCCCCTTGGAATCCATAAGCCCATTTCACACCAAGCTTCGGCACATCAGCGGCCCGCAGCGCAGGCTCGGGTTGATAGCGCGAATTGTCTAGATCGAAGCCCCATCCATTCCACTGAGCAGCGCCGACCGCAACTGCGGTGGATGCCGCGCCACAAAGATTTGTTTCCGGCGACAATGCGAGAGCACCGCCGGCAACCATCCACAACATCGCTCCGCTGATGAGAGTTCTAAGCGAAAACACCGTCAATCAGCGCTTTTCAATGGGTAGGTAGTCGAGCTTTTTGGGTCCCGTATAAAGCTGGCGTGGACGGCTAATTTTCATATTCGGATCAGATACCATTTCCAACCAATGCGCAACCCATCCCGCCGTGCGCGCAATCGCGAACATTACCGTGAACATCGATCGTGGAATTCCAAGTGCGCTGTAAATAATCCCGGAATAGAAATCCACATTTGGATAGAGCTTACGCGACACAAAGTATTCGTCTTTTAGGGCAACCTCTTCCAATCGCAACGATAGCTCAAATAAGGGGTTATCAGACTTACCCAGCTTATCGAGAACGCGATAGCACATACTACGAATGATTTTAGCGCGTGGATCGAAATTCTTATAAACGCGATGGCCGAAGCCCATCAAGCGTACATTGCTATCCTTAGCTTTCACGCGCGCGAGAAATTTATCAATATTTTCCACTGAGCCAATGCCCAGCAACATATCGAGCACCGCTTCATTTGCACCCCCATGCGCAGGTCCCCATAGCGCCGAAACGCCCGCCGAGATAGCCGCATAAGGATTCGCACCCGTACTACCTGCCAACCGTACCGTTGAGGTGCTCGCATTTTGCTCGTGATCAGCATGTAAAATAAACAATAGATCCAAGGCCTCGGCCGCCACCGGATCAATAGCATAAGGTTCGCACGGTACCGCGAAAAACATGTTCAACATGTTGGCGCAGTAACGCAGGTCATTGCGCGGATAGACAAACGGTTGACCTAACGAGTGCTTGTAAGCCGCAGCCGCAATAGTGGGCAATTTCGCAATGATTCGGTGTGAAAAAATCTCGCGATGGCGCGGATCATTGATGTCGGTGGTATCGTGATAAAACGCCGCCATTGACGCCACCACCGCGGAGACCATCGCCATGGGGTGCGCGTTATGATGAAACCCCTGAAAAAAGCGCAGTAATTGCTCGTTCACCATGGTGTGATGCATGATCGAATTTTGAAATGCACTAAGCTTAAGCTTAGTCGGCAATTGACCTTCGATCAGCAGATTGGCGACTTCTAAATAGCTCGATTTATCGGCTAACTGCTCAACCGGATAACCCCGATACAACAACACCCCTGCGTCACCGTCGATGAAGGTGATTTTACTTTCCGTGCTAGCCGTCGCCATGAAACCAGGATCAAAAGTGAACACCCCTTGATCTTTAGTCAGCTGCGAAATATCAAGCGCATCGGGGCCTAAGGTCCCGGATAAAGCATCTAGCTGGGAGATTTTCCCAGACGCTAGATTCTTTAATTCGAATTTCGTGCTCATGGGCGCAATCTCACAACGGGAAAGAAACCCTTAGGGCTTAGGGCTGGTAGCCCGAGACGCGGAAGCCTTCGCAGCCACTTTCGCCGCCACGACGGGCGCCGCCGCGGGCACAGGCGGTACGACGGCTTTCGGTGCCGCATATTTCTTATTGAATTTATCAACCCGTCCACCAGTATCGACGATTTTCTGCTTACCCGTGTAAAACGGGTGACAGTTGGAACAAACCTCAACCTGCAAATCTTGGCCAATAGTGGAACGAGTGAGAAACTTATTGCCACAGGTGCAAGTGACATTAATTTCTTTATATTCAGGATGTATACCAACTTTCATAAAAACCTCCAGGCAAAAAGCACTCGTCTATCAAATGGGCCGGCCAGTATAGGCGGAGGCGGCCGTAAACCCAAGATTTATTAGTTTAAGGCCCGTCACGGATCTGTCATGTTGTCCACAAAACCTGTGGATAAGGTTGTGGATAGTCCTGTGCCGGGGCGATACACACGGCGCAAAAACTAATAATTGTTAACTTGATCAAAAAATAGACAATCTGTTTTTATTATAAATTTCAATTAGTTACATGCGTCATCTGACCTAGTATAGGCGCAATGTGCTGTAGGTACCCTTTTTCATGAGATTCCCTCCCTGGTGTGCATAAGCTCATTCAAGGAAACTCATTTGCAGATCGTTCAGGAAGCGAAGCCCCAAGCTCGTAGCTCGCCAGCCGGCCGCTCCCGCCTCCATTAAGCCACGCGCCACTGCACGCTCAACGGTCGGCTGGAGAGCCTCAGCCGATAAACCGGTACTCGTCTCAAAATCCCGGGTCGCAAAGCCCTCGTTGAGGCGCAGCGCATTAAGCATGAACTCGAAAGGTAATTGGTTGATCGGGATACCCTGCCGTTCTCCTACCTGCGCGACACTCGCCACCTGCGCGACACTCGCCACCTGCGCGGCACTCGCCACCTGCGTAGCACTCGCCACCTGCGTAGCACGGCTCACCTGCGCCTGATATTCACGCGGTTGTTTGGGTTTGGTGGTGCGCATAATGCCTTGTGGAAGGTGGTGCGTGAGTTTACCGTGAGCCCCCGCCCCGAGACCCAGGTAGTCGCCGAACAGCCAGTAATTGAGATTGTGCCGACACCGTGCACCGGACTTTGCGTAGGCGGAAACCTCATATTGCTGGTAGCCGGCAGCGGCGAGTAAACGCTGGCTCTCGGTTTGAATTTGCCAGGCCAATTCTTCGTCGGGCAACACCGGTGGGCGGGCGTGGAATACCGTGCCGGGTTCTAAAGTGAGTTGATAGTACGAGATATGCGACGGTTGAAGCTCGCAGACGATTTTGATGTCGGTCAGCGCCGCGTCAATTCCTTGTTGCGGCAAGGCATACATCAGATCGATATTGAAATTATGGAGACCTGCGGCACGTAATTCGTCGACCGCGCGAAGGGTATCTTGTGGCGTATGGATACGACCTAAGAGTTTAAGAGTCTGCGGCGCAAATGTTTGCGCTCCCAGCGACACACGGTTAATGCCTGCTTGCGCGTATCCTGCAAAGCGGCCACGTTCGATGGTACCGGGATTTGCCTCAAGGGTAATTTCGGCGTCGTCTGAAAAAGCGATCCGTTGCCGTAATGCCTGTAAAAGCCGTGCAAAATCTTCCGGCGCAAATAAACTGGGAGTACCGCCCCCAAAGAACACGCTATCAATACAACGATCTTCAACCAGGGGACGATCAAGCTCGAAATCCTGAAGGAGCACGTCAATGTAGGTGCTATCGGGTTTGGGTGTTTTCAATTGATGCGAATTAAAATCGCAATACGGGCATTTGCGCACGCACCAGGGTAAGTGCACATACAGAGCGAGCTTGGAATGATCGCTCACGGCTTGATCACTCACGATTGGGTAGTCATCCCGTAACCCAAGTGGCTGAGCCGATCAAGCATCAATGTCATTGCGCGTCCCCGGTGACTGAGTCGATTTTTCTCTGTGGGATCTAATTCACCAGCACTCATTTTTGCTTCAGGCACCCAAAAATAAGGGTCATAGCCAAAGCCACCACTGCCGCGAGGCGCTTCAAGTATATAACCCTCCCAGGTCGCATCTGCAAACACGGGTATTGGGTGCGGGGGCGCGTCTGGCGCAGGCACAAAAGCCAATGCGCACACATAGCGCGCGCGTCGTTGATCTTGGGGGATGCCCCGTAGCGCCTCGATTAGTTTAGCGTTGTTGGCGGCGTCATCTGCCTTTAAGCCCGCGTAGCGAGCAGAGAAAATTCCCGGCGCACCGTGTAAAGCCGCGACCTCAAGCCCCGAGTCGTCCGCAATCGCGGCGCATCCGCTGACACGCGACGCATGGCGGGCTTTTAATAGGGCGTTGGCCGCAAAATTACACCCCGTTTCGGCGGGTGAGGCGATATTAAGTTCGGCTAAATTCATCAACTGAAACGGAAAATCGCGCAATAATCGCTTAAATTCGGCTAACTTGCCGGCATTGCGGGTCGCAACGACTAGTCGATCGAGTGCCATGGACTCCTACGGCGATGTCCGCGCAATCAGCGGTACACGGGCCGCAAGCTGCGCCGCGTGCAACTGGGCGATTCCTGAGGTGGCGAGGTCCAACAATTGGTCTAATTCGTGGCGACGGAAGGCATGGCCCTCCGCTGTACCTTGGACCTCGACAAACCCGCCTCCGCTGTTCATCACCACATTCATGTCCGTCTCCGCGTTAGAGTCTTCGGCATAATCGAGATCCAACACTACGCTGCCCCGATAGATACCCACCGATACGGCGGCGACCTGGCCGTGCAAGGGGTTCACTTGAATAGCACGCTTGCTCAACAAGGTGTCGATAGCATCGGCGAGCGCCACAAAACTACCCGTAATCGCCGCGGTGCGCGTCCCACCATCGGCCTGCAGCACGTCACAATCGAGGGTGATGGTCCGTTCGCCCAAAGCCTTTAAATCAACCACGGCCCGCAGAGCACGGCCAATTAAGCGCTGGATCTCTTGAGTACGACCCGTTTGCTTACCGCGCGCCGCTTCACGCCCCGAGCGGGTGTGGGTAGCACGCGGTAACATGCCGTATTCCGCCGTGACCCAACCTTGATTCTTACCGCGTAAAAACGACGGCACACTCTCTTCTACGCTTGCCGTGCACAGCACTCGGGTATCACCAAAACCGACCAACACGGAACCTTCGGCATGACGCGTAAATTGGCGCGTAAAACTTAAGTCCCGCAATTCATCAAGCGCGCGGCCGCTCGGCCTTATGCTCGCGCTGGGAGCGCTCGTGCCTGGCAAGATCATACTTGGGGCGCTCATGCGGAGCGCCATTGTAATGCGGCTGCCGTACAATTATCGCTATAAGGCGCTGCGGTTTCGACGGCTTTGGTACCTAAGGCAAGCAAGGAATCACGCAAGACTTTGTCAGGTGATGTAAATTTCGCAAAGTCTTCATCTTTTAAATTAGCCCACATACCATCAGTACACAGCAGCAAAATATCCCCCGGTTTCAATAAATGTCGCCGCGATATGCTCATCTCAGGAAGAGCCGTCTCACCTCCCAAACAACACTCAACATAATTGCGCATGGGATGTCCTTGTACTTCAGCCTCGGTAATTAGCCCTTCTCGTAGCAACACTTCGACATGGCTGTGATCGCGTGTTCGGTTAAACACGCGTGCCTGCCTTAATTGATAAACGCGGCTATCGCCCACATGAGCCCAATAGGCGGCCGATTCCTGCACCAAACAAATCGCGCAAGTGGCGCGCGGCCGGGTGTCAATTCCCAGACCGACCCCTAATTTAGCAACTTCTTCATGAGCGCGGCCCAGCGACAAATGCAAAAAACCAAGTGGATCGAAAATGGGATGCGGCGTTTGCGAGAAAGCCTCTAACAAACTCGCCAATGCAGTTTCGGCCGCCAATGCTCCCTGAGCGTGGCCGCCCATACCGTCAATTACCGCCAAGAATGCGGCACCCTCCGCGGTCGCGACACTCACCCGATCCTGATTCTCTTGGCGGTGGCCGATGAGGCTGATGTCCGCTGTTTCGATCTGCAATGCCAGCTCCTCGCATTCTGATAAACTTAAAGGCCAAGCTGATTATGGCTTATTTTGGCGTAAAACCCTTATGATTCGTAGCATGACCGGCTTCGCGCGACGCGAGCGGCAAATCCCTGAAGGTCTATTAGCCTGGGAAGTAAAAACTGTTAACCATCGTTATCTGGAAGTAGGCATCCGACTTCCAGAAGAATTTCGTGTGGCAGAAACCGATTTTCGTTCGAGCATTGCGGCGTCCATTCGCCGCGGTAAGATCGAGTGTTCACTGCACTTCAGGCCCGCCCTCACCGCAAGTTCACTAGCAGTAGATACTGCGTTACTTAATTCAGTCAGCGAACGCGCGCAACAAGTCGCCGTCGCGTGCGGCTCTGCGGCGCGCATTGACGTCATGGACTTACTGCGTTGGCCCGGCGTTGTCAAAGATAGCGCTCGTGAGGTGGGGCCGATGATTGCACTCGCGCACCCTCTGTTAGCCGAAACATTACTAGACCTCGGTCGATTTCGGGACAGCGAAGGCGGACGATTGCGCGAGTCCTTAGAACAACGGTGCGCGGGACTCATGACGCTGTCGGACCGAGTGAGCGCACGCTTGCCCGAGGTCAGAGCGCGAATTCATGCCAAATTACAGGACCGTATCGCGCAGCTCACTCAAGAGTTCGACCCGCAACGACTCGAACAAGAACTGGCAATTCTGGGGCAGCGACTCGATGTGGATGAAGAAATTGATCGGCTTCGCGGCCACGTGCTCGAAGTACGCAAGACTTTTAGTGGCAACGAGCCCGCAGGTCGACGCTTAGATTTTTTGATGCAGGAACTCAACCGCGAAGCCAACACGCTCTCCTCGAAGTCGCAAGATATTGAAACTACCCGGGCAGCGGTCGACATGAAAGTGTTGATCGAGCAAATGCGCGAGCAGGTGCAGAACATCGAATGAGTTCCACAGGCATCCGGAGACTTCCGGAGAAGTGATCGCAAACCCCTGAGTTTCTGGGTGTTTTGACCATATTTGTCCACTAGCCTCCAGCGCCCTCTGGGCTACACTTGTAGCTTGATTTGTAGCCTCCATTCGACCAGCAAGGTAGTGAATATGGCGCGCACAACGCTCACCACGCTGGCGGTGGATCGAGGGCATCGGGCGGGCGACAGCGCATCCTGGACGTTGCGCTACACCTTCGCCGGCAGATTCACGCTCGGGAACTTCCCCGACATGCCTCTCGCACAGGCGTGGATGGAGGCACATCAGGCTCGCGTGCTGCTCGACAAGCAGCCGGATCCGCTGGGCAGCGCGCCGGAGCACTGAATCCTAAGGATTTTTTTCTCATTCCCAACCGCTTGGGTTTTCTATAGAATGAGCGTACTCGATGCCGACGGTCTTGCGATTTGACGGTCTGCGGGTGGTGATCTACTTCAACGATCACAGGCCCGGTCACGTTCACCTAATCGGCGCGGACTGCGAGGCCGTGTTCGAGTTGAACTGTCCGGAGGGACCGGTGGCGCTTCGAGAATCCTACGGATTCACGACGCGACAGCAACGTCGCGTAGCCGAGCAACTGACTGGATCGCTGAGCTTGTTGTGCGATGCGTGGGAGAGGATTCATGAGTCTGACTGACATTGGCGTTCGCCGAGCTGAAAAGCGCATGCAGGCGCGCCTGAAGGAGCAGCCGCGCGCTACCTCCGCGCGTTTCGATCGGCGCGGTGCGCGGATCATTGTGGGTTTGAGCAACGGGCTTGATCTCGGCGTGCCGGTCGAGCTGGCGCAAGGTCTTGCCGGCGCCAAGGCCGCCGATCTGGCCGACATAGAGATCAGTCCGACCGGTCTGGGACTGCACTGGCCGCGCCTCGATGCAGACCTCTATCTGCCGGCGCTGATGGAGGGCGTGTTCGGCACACGGCGCTGGATGGCGCAGCGATTGGGGAAGTCGGGCGGCAGCTCCACGTCGCCGGCGAAGCGAAAGGCAGCGCGCGCAAACGGCAAGCTCGGCGGACGGCCGCGCAAGGCGGTTCGGGCGTAACCGCCTTCATCAACTTACTGACCGAGAGGCTAGCACCATGTTTGGTGTTCTTGCTGGGAACAATCCATCGATTCCCGGATCAGTCACTGATCGCCAACGTGATCGATTCGCCTAAGTAGCCGCAGCAATCGCTCGATCTGGGGTAACGCCAGCGGCTCCGATGTGAAAGACGCTGCCGCCGGAAACCGCGGCTGCGGCGCGGGCAACATAGGTTCGGTGACAACACCCCGCGTCTGCTTCATAGCAAAGCAGCGCCGCTGTGCGGCTTTCGCATAGGTTCGCCAGTTCGGAAACAGCGGTGGCTTGCTTTCTCAAATGCTTCATGAAGGCCGCGGTGTACGTGCCCCAGTCCCGATTTGCGCGATATTCGTCGCGGATGGCCTTCGGGCAACCCAGGCTGCGGACGTGAAGATACTTAATTCCAGCGCCATCCAGCGCTGCCGCCAAGGCTGTCTTTGAAAAACCACGCTTGCGGGACAGCGGAACATCGCGGACATCAACGATTGTCTTCACCCGCGCGCGCCGCAACTGTAGGAGAAACTCCTCTGGCGCCAATCCCTCGTATCCCACCGTGTAGATATTCATTGTTTTGCAGTATGCATCATCGGCACATCGGAGCGAAGTGAGTCGACTTCCGGAAGTACTCGATAGCCCATCGCACGGTAGCCACGTTGGCGCTTATCCCACATTCGCAGCAGCGCCGGGTGTCCCGCGTCAACGAAATCAATGATCCGTACGTCGGTCTTCGTTGTATGTTCCCGGTGCAGCCTGCCAGCGTATTGCTGCAGAGTTCCCCGCCACGAGATAGGCATGGCCAACACCATGGTGTCCAATGCCGGATGGTCAAACCCTTCGCCGACGAGTTTTCCAGTCGCGACAAGCACTCGCGGAGCCTCCCCCGGCAATTTACTCAATTGCTCTATCACTGTCGCCCTTTGCTTCTTCGACATCCGCCCATGTAGCACGAATGGCGCCGGCACCAATTCGCCCAGGGCCTTCGCGATCGCATTAACGTGTTCGGTGCGCTCAGTCAGCACCAGAACCTTGCGACCTTGCTGAGCGGCCATTGCAACCTCTTCGGCCACCGCTGCGGTACGTGACGGATCGTTGGCAAGTTGGCGGAAGACATCCTGAATGCCAGCGTCCGCCGGCACATCGATCAGCGACGAGCGGAATCGAGGGGTTACGGCAAGATCGTGGGGCGCGTCCTCGGATTGCGCAGCGGTGTGACGAATCGGTCCGCACTGCATGAAGATGATCGGCTGTTGACCATCACGTCGAATCGGGGTTGCCGTCAAGCCCAGTACGAACTTTGCTTTGGCATGCCTCAGTATGGCGTTGAAGGAGACGGCGCCGACATGGTGACACTCATCGACGATTAACTGGCCATAGAGCTCCACCAACGAGTTGATCTCGCCCTTTCTGGTCAGCGACTGCATCACGGCGATGTCGATCTTGCCAGTGGGCTTGGCCTTGCCGCCACCGATGCTTCCGACGACTCCCTTGCCGACCCCCAAAAAGGTCTGCAGCCGTTCCTGCCATTGCTTCAACAGCTCGGTTCGATGCACCAGCACCAGTGTATTCACGCCGCGGCGTGCGATCAGCGCAGCGGCCATAACCGTCTTGCCAAAGGCAGTCGGTGCACACAGTACGCCGGTATCGTGTTGGAGAATCGCCGTAACGGCTAATTCCTGGTCCTGGCGTAATGAGCCGGCAAAAGTGATTTCGATCGGGTCACCCACGAACCGCTCATCACGGAATTCGCATCGGATACCGTTGTCCCGGAGTAGTTCCTTGGCTGGATCGAAACAACCACGCGGCAGCGCGATGTGTTTAGGGAAATTCTCAGCGCAGCCGATCACGCGAGGTTTGTCCCACACCGACATTCGCATCGCCTGCGCGCGGTAGAACTCCGGATTTTGGAAGGCGGCCAGCCGGATCAGACGATTGGCGAGCGCCTGTGGAAGCTGCGCCTTGTCGAAGTAGATCATGTTCGCCACAGTCAGGGTCAATGTCGTCGGCATTGCTCCCGTCAGCCGTTTGCCCTGGGCCGGTGCCCGTTTCCAAGGTGTTGACAGGTCCTCGTCGTCGATAAAGGTGACATCTAAAGGATGAGCACCGCCAGTCGCTCGCAGGATCGTGGGTTCGATGTCGTGAGGGGCCATGCGCTCAACTGTGGAAAGAAAGGCCCACTGATCGGCATACGGGCGCAGTTCAATGTCGACGAATGCGCTGTACCCGTTCTCACGAGGAGCCTTCTGCAGTGGCAGAGCGATCAGATTGCCGAACCCGCCCTTCGGCATTGTGTCCTGATTCGGAAACAGGCGGTCGTAGGACGCCAGCCGCAGCTGCCGCGTGCGAGCGCAGGTGTGCGTGATAATCCCGGTACCGAGCCGGCGTGCATCTCGCGCCGACACGGCGTTCGAGAAGAAAACCCAGGCGTGCGCGCCCTGACCCGAGCGGGAGATCTCCAGGGCGACGGGCACGCCCAGCTCCACACACGACTGCGCGAACGCCCGTGCATCTTCCGGCCACTCCGCCTCGTCGAAGTCGACGGCAAGAAGATGACAGGTATCATCCTGCAGCAGGGGATAGATCCCGACCGTATGTTTGCCGGCAAGATGGCCAAAGATCACGTCATCGGAAACGGGAAGCATCAGCCGGTGACCGCAGTCACCGCACTTGATGCGTGGCTTCTCGCATATTCCCGGGCGCCACTCGTTGCCGCAGGCCGGAGCGTAGCCGGATTTGCCCGACGTCTTGCTTTCCCAGCGGACGGGATAGACGTCCACTCGGCCGCGAAACAGCCGTCTGAACGTAACCGGTGTCTGGCCGGCGTATTGATTAGTTCGGTATACCGTGCAGGTCGGAGCGCAGCGGATTGTCGGCGAAATATTGTTTCCACAGACGCGGCGTGAGCTCGGCGACTCGGGACGCGGGGTGTTGTGCGACCCGTTGCAGTACATCGACGAGATAGGTATACGGATCGACGCCGTGCAGCCGACAGGTCACGATCAAGCTTTGAATGATGCCGACGTCGCGGGCGCCGAGTTCGGTCCAGCAAAAAAGCCATGAACGTCTGCCCATGGGAATGACCCGCAGGGCGCGTTCGATATGATTCGTATCCATGGAGACGTCCGGGTCGGTGAGGAACACTTCCAAGCCTAAGCGCCGCTTGCGCGCATAGCTCAATGCCTTGATGAACGGATTGGTGGGCGTGAACCCCTGGCGCTCGCATTGCCGCTCGATCCAGTCAAAGAACATCTCGACCTTCGGCTTGCTGTGGGTCAGTCGATACAGTTGCTTGTCGGCATCTACGAGGGGGTGCTCTCGGATAGAGTCTTCGAGAGCGTAAATTGCCTTGATTTGTTCCAGGGCCTCACCGACGCCGGTGGGCTCGCAGTCAAGGGCTTCGAAGATCTCGCGCCGGGCGTGGCTCCAGCATTGCGCATGGGTCAGACCGGTCTTCTGGGCATAGGCGCTGTAGGCATCGTAGCCATCGCTGATGAGCACCGCATCGGCGGCCGGCGCCATGCCTAAGAGGTTGCGCACGTGGGCATGAGCGCGGGAGGTACAGTACGGAAAACACACTTCGTCGGCCTCCCCGTAGACCGGCCAGAAATACCCAGTCTTCATCTTGCCGCGGCCGGCGCGACCGGCCTTGATCGGGGTCTCGTCCAGGGTCTTGACGCGGCTTGTGCGGATCGAGGCGAACTGGGCGTCATAAATGGGGCTGAGCAAGCTGATGGTGCGCTGGGCGAGCTGCGTGAGCCAGGGTCGGCTGACCGTGATGCCCGAATCGCTCAGGCGCTGGTGTTGACGATACAGCGGCAGGTGATAAGCAAATTTATCGATGAGGAGCCCGGCGGCAAAGCTCACATCGGCGCGGCTGCCTTCGAGGACTCCCACCGGGGCGGGGGCACATACCAGCGCCTGGGTCTCGAGGATCTTGATGAGCGGGCGCACGTACTTGAGCACCACGGTGCTGCCGGGCCGCTGCGCCAGGCGATAGCTGACTTTCTCACCAATGACATCGAACTGATCGGGCCTGAGCGCCTTCATCTGCGCGCTCGTCACCATGATGGTCTCGAGCGGAACGCGCGACTCGTCGAAGAACGGTACGGTCTCGCCCGTGTTGGCCACATCCGTCTTTGGCACCCGGCGCGTATGCGCAGGCACGTCCTTGCGGATCTCGGGGAGCACAGCCGGAACGGGAAAGACTTCCCCGAGATGCATCTGGGTCGGGTCCGGCTCGGGTGCAAAGCGTTCGCTCTTCTGGCCGAACACCTGGCGCTTGAACCACGCCAGCTGATGCTTCAGCGAGTCGATCTGCTGACCCTGCGTCGTGATGGTTCGCGCCTGCGACAGGAGGAGGCGACTGAAGTCCACGCCGCCCTCACTGGTCACCTCGGTGGTCTGTGAGAGAGCGTGCATTTGACGCGTTTTGCACGCCTGGATTTTATCCCATCGCAGTGCTCAAAGGTGCACAAATGCAGGGTTTATTTGCCATCTGCGTGTGCTGATAACGTTTGCGCTGACCGCCCGGCTCAATGCCCTCGATCAGCAGCTTCAACTGCGTCCAGTTCATCTCGCCGGCGTGCACGCGGTTCCAGTCGCTGATAAATCGCCCCGTCTCTAAGCGTTTTCCCCAAACGCAAAATCCGCTGCGATCAAAATATAAAACCCGCATCTGCGCACCGCGACGGGAAACGAACACATACCAAAGAGCCGTCCAGCGGGTCATGACCCATCGCGTGGCGCGTGAGCGCCTGCAGGCCGTCGAACGAGCGGCGCATGTCGGTGGGCTCGCCGTACAGAAATACCCGAATCTGTCCTTCAGCGAAAAACATTATCCGCGCACCACGTGCAATTGCACCCCACCGCCGAGATCGAGGCGCATCTCAAGCTTCGATCCGCCGTCCTTCAGCGCACCCAGATCGACAAAACCGCCGCTCATGGCCGGGCTCGGCGTCACCCGCCCAGGTTTATCCACCACCGCCCGCGGAATCAACCTGACACGCTTCATTCGCCAGCGGTGGAATAACTTCGCACCGATACCCTCACCCTCGCAGAATGCCGCCTCGCTCAATCCGCTCTGCGCAAACCGCGCAACCATCGCCCGCCAGGCCTCAGCACTTCGTCGCTCCGTCC
>JANYFY010000003.1 GCA_025359565.1 Gammaproteobacteria bacterium
TCGCCAGGGTGTACAGGACGCATACCGTTCTTGAACATATCTCTATTACCCTTAGTGGTAGTCCACAATCTCGATGTCGGTGGGTCCTTCGGTCGTCCAGCGAAAGCAGATGCGGAATTGATCATTGATCCGGATGCTGTAGTGACCCTTACGATTGCCGACGAGGGCTTCGAGTCGGTTGCCAGGCGGCGAGCGCAAGAACTCCAGAGTATTTGCCGCGTCCAGCTGAGCCAATTTGCGAGCTGCCACGTTCGCCACATTGGAAAAGCGCTTGCTTTTCCCGGTCTCGAATAATGCCTGCGTATCGGCGCATCGGAAACCCTTTACCATGCATATATAATATAACGTCTAACGTTATACGTCAAACACAGGATGGGATGGTATTTAGTCCGTCGCGACGCCCAGCGCCTACGCTGCCTGGCGAGTTTCGACGCCCGATACCGGCCGCTCACGGATGCCGGCTCTGGGCACAAAGCTGCCAGTCGCGCATTGAGCATGCGGCCAAGAGACCGACAATTTGGCAAAACTTTTGCGGCTGTTCGCCGTTCACCTAGATCGAGGCTCCTGGACAAGGGGTTTTCGCGTCTTCGCGGGAGTCACCGTGCCCTTTGATCCCAGGTTCGCCAACTCTCGCCGATCCCGCTAGTACAGCGACAACGGCACTGACATGTGGACGACTCCACGAAACATCCTCGGCGTCGCGTTTGCCGCCACTCCGTGGTCGCGCAGGTGTGCGGCGAACTTCACCCGCCATTCCTTCAAGTGCGCCTTCTTGATATTCAGTCGTTCGCCTTGTTCACTCCTGGCTTTGAGGAGCACATGCACCTGCGGATAGTCGTGTCAGTGTGCAAGGCCATGGCATAGCGATGCTTGAGCGCGAACTCCTCCCGGCAGAACGACTGGACGGCACCGAGCACCTTGTTGGCGTTCGTGCCCGGCGGCATCGAGAACACCAATTTGTGGACCAGCCGGGTCGGCTTCGCGCGAGTGCCCCTGCCGATCTGCTTGGCGGAACCTGCTTCCTCGAGATCGAGATTCCAGTCTTCGGGTAGCTGACTAGCAGCGGAGCGATCATTGAGTGCGTCGCCGGCGTCCGTATGCAGCTCGACCTCGCCGTTGCGGCCGATGACGCCGACCGGCAAGTCATGGCCGCAAGGCGCATTTGATACGAATCATTTAGACACCGTCGCATTGCTAAGTGGACCGCTCGTGTTGTTTCCAATCACTCAAGGTCAGCCTCGCGCGACCCGCTCCCAATTGCTCTCAACACTTAAAACCGGCGCAAGGCATTGGCAAACATCCACGGCGGGTGGGGCCATTACGCTTTTGCCGTTCACCGATATTGATGAGCAACAATACGCCACTTATTTTCAGGTGGCGCATCGAGCGTGAGCTTTCGCGTCAAGCGCGTGCGCGAAAATCTTGTAGCACGGTACCCATCTGCAATATGGAATTTTCGTGCGGACTGTCACGAAATTGCTCTTTCAATGCATCTTGGTACCAGTCGCGCATGGCCGTCGTATTAAGCATTAGCGATACATAGGCCGACCCAATGGCACTTAACCGCAGCCCATAGCTTTGAATTCGGAATATGACAGGCGCAAAAAAAGCATCGACCCCTGTGAAATGCTCTCCGGCAAGATAAGGACCGCCGAAACGGCTAAGACCCTCATTCCAAAGTGCATCCAGCCGCGAAATTTCTTGATTCAAGGCTGTCGGCATTTCGTGCAGTTGAATTCGCTGTCCACAACTCATAGAGCACCGATTTCGGAGCTCGGTAAAACCCGAATGCATTTCCGCTGCCGCGCTCCGGGCCCAGGCACGAGCGCTGGTCTCGGTAGGCCAGATTGGATGCCGCTCGGCAAGGTACTCAAGAATCGCGAGTGAATCCCAAACAGCAATATTTCCCTCGACGAGGTACGGTACCTTTCCGCTGCGGGATATTTGTCGAAAAGTTTGCCACTGTATTTCATCGCCGAAAGGAATTACATATTCCTTAAAAGGCATGTCTAGTTGGCGCATGATTACCCAGGGTCTTAACGACCACGAGGAGTAGTTTTTGTTGCCGATGTATAAGTCGTACATAATTACTTAAGCGCGCATTCGATGATAGGGTGCGTACTATGAATGATCTAGCCACAAAAACGCAAAATTATCGAAGGCTAGAGGGCGTCGATATGTTGAGGGGCCTAGCGATTTTTTTCGTTTTAATGAATCACGTCAACATGCGTCTGGTGATAGCGGAGATTCCTTACGGTACGGGATTGTCGCCACAACTCTTACATTCATTCGTTTGGAACGGCCAGTATGGCGTACAAATATTTTTCTCTATCTCGGGTTTTTTGATTACCTCAACGTCTATGCAGCGCTGGAGGTCGCTATCCCTGGTTAGGCCTACCAGCTTTTATGGGTTACGTTTTGCTCGCATTGCACCTGTATTAATCTTACTGCTGGTCATTTTAAGTCTACTGCACCTTACGCGCTCGCAGTGGTTTTATGTAACCCCCGCGGTAGGCGGTCTTGGTCGGGCGTTATGGGCGGCTCTAACTTTTCACGTCAATTTGCTCGAAGCGCAACGAGGTTATCTTCCTGGCAACTGGGATATTCTATGGTCATTGTCAGTAGAAGAGACATTTTACTTAGCCTTTCCACTCGCATGTGTTTTGTTAGGTCGTGGAAAACTGCTCTACGGTTTACTGGCAACTTTGGTTATTACGGGACCTTTCGCGCGTACCGCATGGACTCGCGGTAATGATACTTGGGCTGAATACTCCTACCTCGGAGGCATGGACGCCATTGCGCTCGGATGTCTAACGGCACTGTGTTTGCCACATTTAAAATTCTCGCGTCGCGGACTGTTGACACTACTGTGGCTGGGTGGCGTGGGCATGTTTTTTATTCTCGGATTCTCGCTACGTGTGGAAAGCTGGGGCTTGATGCCGTTAGGATTGGACATGACACTCATCTCGATAGGGACCTGCATGGTCATCGCGTCATTCTCACAATTGAGTCAAGGTTGGTTTATAGTTTGGCCGCTA
Source organism: Gammaproteobacteria bacterium (assembly GCA_025359565.1). Taxonomy (GTDB): domain Bacteria; phylum Pseudomonadota; class Gammaproteobacteria; order Steroidobacterales; family Steroidobacteraceae; genus Bog-1198. The sequence continues at coordinate 3,039 of JANYFY010000003.1, forward strand.
GTCTGGATAGGACGACGTAGCTACGAAATCTACATGACGCATATGTTTGTGGTCATTGGGGTATTTGTGCTATTTAAATCACTGGGTGCGCCGCTGCGTGCGATTCCGCTCCTCTTTATCGTGACGATTCCATTGGCAGCGATTACGGGGGCCGGGGTCGCACGATATTATTCGGAACCTATGAATCGGTATTTAAGGCGTAGGTTTAAGGACGGCAACTTCAATGCTTAGAACTTTGCTTGCATCCGTTTTATTATGCTTTCTAGCCATCGGCGTTCCAGGTAAAGCGGCGTGGGCAGGGGAAGGCATCGTTCGCGATCTGCCGCCTGGATTGCAAATACCCATCTCCGCCGAACGGGGGCCCGCCTTCGATGTGGATAGCGCGACTCAATCATATTTGGAGTTGCTCTCGCCGCAACAACGGGAATTGTCGGATCAATACTTTGAGGGAGGTTACTGGATCCAATTATGGGAATTACTGTGGACTGTGGGCGCTTGCGGGTTGTTGATTGTTACCGGCACCTCCAATCGCATAAATGAATTCTTTCAGCGATTAAACCAGCGCCGATGGATTAGCACTCCGGTCGGCAGATCCCGGCACGACGACGATCGCCTCCTCGGGCAATCGCGCGGGCAACATGTGCACGCCAAGTCCTGTTGCGGCGTTTGACGAGGGTCAACAACCCCGCAGGCGCAGAAGGACCGATCTGTTCCAGTCCAAGCGGCAGCAGTTCGGGCCGTATCTTTAACAATGTGAATTTAGGGGTGAGCGGTAACGGGGAAAGCTGCCCCGCCTTGGTCGCTAATCCGCCAATCCCATGACAAATGCCAAGGCGATATTGAGTCTGGAGATATCTTTGTCGTCCAGACGACCGATCTTGCGCCCGATTCGCTCGCGTCGAACCGTAACGGGTTTATCGGCCATCACCTGCGATCTCACCCGCAGTCCGTTCTTCTCACTCGGATTGATTGTCACCCGAAAGTCCGGCGCCTCGTTGCATTCGGAAGTCATCTGGCAGATTACGACAGAGGAATGCCCCGCCGGGAGGGCATCCGTCTGGATAACCACGGCCGGTCGGGGCTTACCATAGTCGCCGGTTGCTGCGACCGTCACAACGTCACCGCGCCTCATCTGGCATCAAATTCCGACACCGATTCAGCCCAACGTGTTGCCTCTAACTCACGCACTCGATCCAAGCCGGAAACTTGCTTGGCGACGCGCTTACGGACGGTCAGCGAACGTGCATCGGGTACGACCAAGCGTAATTCCCGTAGGCCGCGGGCACGGCGTCGTTCGCGCATATCCTTCATTCGTTCGGCAGGCTTTGCCACGGGACCTCTCCAACAAGTAACGCGTTACACCGTAACGCGTTACGAGTGACAATTCAAGCGATAATTATTCAACAGGTAAAGGAAGCGAACCATCAGCACCGTACCTTTGCCTGCGCCTACGGAGGTCAATTTCGTGCCGTCCTTAGTCGTCGCGACCGGCGCTCGTCACAACCGGCGCTCGTCACGATAAGACCAGCTGTACACACTCATATGCCTAATCTCAATATACTTACTCGCGCTAGCTGTGTCATTGTTAACGAATGACACCCTGTATTTGACAAAAATTAATCCGGCAGATTGAGGCTACCCACTGTGACCAAGCTCGCTTTTTTACCGTTTACAAAGCCAACCATCGATGAAGCGACGATCAACGATGTCGCGGCGGTGTTGCGTTCAGGCTGGTTAACCAGCAATGGTCCCAAAGTGCAGGCCTTCGAAGCGCAACTTTCGCAGTACTGTGGCGGCCGTCCGGTCCGTACTTTTAATTCCGGCACGTGCACCTTGGAAATTGCGCTGCGCATTGCAGGTGTGGGTCCGGGCGACGAAGTGATTACTACCCCGAATTCCTGGGTGGCAACCGCCAATGTCATTCTTGAGGTAGGCGCCACCCCAGTGTTTGCCGATATCGATCCCCGCACTCACAATATTGATCTCGATCAAGTGGCGGCAGCCATCACGCCGCGCACCAAAGCGATTATTCCGGTGCATATGTGTGGCCTGCCCTGTGATATGGACAAACTCTACGCGTTGGCGAAAAAATATTCTTTGAGAGTTGTGGAAGATGCCGCACAAGCAATAGGTTCTTCTTGGGCTGGGAAGCGCATTGGTGCCTTTGGCGATTTGGTATCGTTTAGCTTTCAAGTGAATAAAAACATCATGACCGCGGAAGGCGGCTGCCTAGTCGTGAACAATGCCGACGAAGCAGCGTATGCAGAAAGATATCGCTTGCAAGGCGTGTCGCGCAGCGGCTTGGACGGTATTGATGTCGATGTGATGGGTGGTAAGTACAATATGACCGAGATTGCTGCGGCAATCGGTCTCGGACAAATGCTGCGGTTGGAGGAATTTAACGCCCAGCGGCTAATGCTGGCGCGGCATTACTTTGCGACCTTTGGCACACAATTTGAAAACCAAACGGGCGCTGAATTGCCAGTCGCCGATTTTGAGCAGAGTAACTGGCATATGTTTCACATAGTGCTGCCTGCGCGAATTACCCGCGCCACCTTTATGCAAAAAATGCTGGATCTCAATATTGGCCTAGGGTTTCATTACGCGGCCATCCACTTATTTACGATGTATCGAAAACGCGGTTTCAAAGAGGGAATGTTTCCCGTTGCCGAACGAGTCTGTCGGCAAATTGTCACTTTGCCGCTATTTCCCGCAATGAGCAACGCGGATGTGGAACGCGTGGTGGCCGCGACTCGAGCGAGTCTTGCCTAAAAATTCTGCTATTAAATTCTGCTGTTAAATACCGCTGTTAAATACCGCTATTAAATAAGCTGGCATGAAGGGTCCGCAATAGCTGCTTCCGAACTTTTCCCATGGCGTTGCGCGGCAAGTCATCGACAAATAGCACACGCTTGGGTAGTTTGAATTTCGCGATGCCCGTTGCCAATGCGTCGAGAACCGCTTCCTCGGTCAGCAGGCTGCCACCCGGTGCAATCGCCTGCGCGACCACGACGGCTACCACTCCCTCTCCAAAATCGGGATGCGGAATTCCGATTACGGCGCTCTCGGTCACTCCAGGCAGCGCGTTGATGGCCTCTTCAATCTCAACCGGGTAGACGTTAAATCCACCTGTAATTATCAAGTCTTTATCGCGACCCACAATATACAAGTAACCCTCACTATCGAAGTATCCAAGATCACCGGTGATGAAAAAACCGTCGGACCGAAAGCTATCGTGAGTCTTCTCGACCGCTCGGAAGTATCCCGCGAACACATTCTCACCTTTAACCTCAATAGAACCCGTTGATTCTTCAATTCTAATTTCAGCATCCGCCAATGGCCGTCCCACCGACCCGGGACGGCGTGCACCTCGGTAGGGGTTAGAGCTATTGACCAGCGTCTCCGTCATTCCATATCGCTCCAGTATTTGATGTCCCGTGCGTGCTTCAAACTCACGATGTGTTTGAGCTCGTAGGGGCGCTGAGCCGCTGATGAACAGTCTTAATCCTGAAGTGACCTCTCGGGTTAACCTGCTATCTCCTAGTAGTCGCGTATAGAAGGTCGGCACACCCATCATCGCTGTACTCTGAGGTAATGCGTCAAACACGGCGTCAAGTTCAAATTTAGGTAGCCAAAATAGGGTGGAGCCGCTCGCGAGCACAGTATCTATAGCGATGAAGAGGCCATGTACATGGAATAGAGGTAATGCATGCAAGAGCACATCGTCCGCGGTAAATGCCCATGCCTTTACCAAATTCCTTGAATTAGCGGCAAGATTAGCGCGCGTCAGCATGGCGCCTTTAGACCTACCGGTAGTCCCCGAGGTGTACACCAATGCCGCGACGGTATCGCCACGTAAGGGCATAAAGGCGCGCGCACTCATAAGATCCCCAGCAGCGGTGTCCATGCTGAGCACGGTCGGGGCTTGATCGCCAATCAACGACAGAGAATCGCACAGCTTTACGATAGCCGCTTCCCGTTCGGGCGCCACAAATAGCAGACGCGGCTCAGCGTCAGTAACGAAATATGCCAGTTCCGCATCGGTGTAAGCTGTGTTCAGGGGCATGAATATGGCGCCCAAACGCAAACACGCAATATAGAGAAAAATAACCTCTGGCGATTTTTCGACTTGCACGGTCACTCGATCGCCCGCTTTAACGCCGTGTCTACGCAGCGCCGTTGCCATGCGCCTGGACTCTACATCGAGCTCACCGTAGCGTATTACCCGACCCGCAAGAGCCTTTATGAAAACCCGCGACGATTGCGCCACCAGTAATTCTTCAAGCCAAGCCAAAGGGTCGTCCACACCCACCCCAGTCATGCAGAGATCTCATTGCTAGGGTACTGAGTGGTCATGAAAACGCCAACGATGACTAGGACAGTGCCGGCGATTTGCCAAGCGCTGATTTGTTCGTGCAGAAAAAGGGTACTGAGTACAATCGTGGCGATGGGACCTATCATGCCAATCTGTGCGGCGATTGACGCGCCGAGTCGTGATATTCCGATCATGACCAAGAATATGGGTACTACCGTACATAGCGTACCGTTTACGAATGCCAGCTCGTACACGGCTCGAGGAAATTCCAAAATCACCCGCCAGTGGTGAATAGGTTGCAGAATAAAATATTGCGAAACACAACACACGGATGCCACTAAGCCTGCCAGCGCTGTGAGCCGGAGCGTGCCCACACGTTTAACCAGTTCACCGCTTCCGAAGAGAAAAAAAGCATAACTCACCGCGCTACCTAATACTAAGAGAGCGCCCAGCGTGACTTGGGTACTTCCCATCGATAGGGTTGGACTCTGTAGAAGGTCATGCACAAATGCCAGCCCAACCCCACAGTAGATGATCACGAGTGCAAGCATTTGCTGTGGCGTGACTCGAGCCTTACGCACGAACACCGAGAGCAATAGCACCACCGTCGGACTTAAGTACAGAATAAGGCGTTCTAAGGTCGCCGTAATGTAGCGAAGCCCTAGGAAATCGAAGTAGCTGGCAAGGTAATATCCCATAAACCCGATGAGCGCGATCTTCCAACCGTCGCCGGGTAGCAAGGCTTGGTGTTTATCGTTGCGCTGCGCAGATAAGGCCAAACCTAGAAAAATTGGCAAGGCAACCGACATACGCAGCGCGAGGCTAATCTCAGCGCTCATGTCTGGATAGAGATAGAGCAGCTTAACGATAATCGCTTTGCCTGCAAACATCACGGCGCCGGCGAGTGCGCAGACCACGCCCCACCCGCGCGCTGCCGCGGCGGAAGTCTTCACTGCGCTAGAGCTTGCGCGACCGGTAATCCTTGCTCGCGCGCTAACCCTTCAACTTCTACCAAGCAATCGTAGAACACCGCCGCGCGTCCGAGATCTGTCAATCCTTGGTGGGTCAATTCATTCGCGTTGGTGCCTGCGGGTCCCAATTTACGCCACCAGATGCCAAGTCCTACGACCACGCCGGGCCGTGCACGAGTAGAAATACTGACTTTACAGCGATATTCGCCCCGATCGTTGAAAGTGCGCACCAGGGCCCCGTCTTGCAGATTACGCATTGCCGCATCGCTGGGATGAATTTCCAATAGGGGCTCACCTTCAATGCTGCGTAGACTCTCGACATTCACAAAGGTTGAATTCAAAAAGTGTCGCGCTGGCGGTGAAATCATGGCAAGCGGATAGCGAGCGGCAAGCGCGGGGGCCGATTGAGTAGATTCGTAGGGGGGAATAAAGCGTGCGACGCCGCTATCAGATGGGGCGAATTGCGCCCTGCCGTTAGCAGTAAAAAAACGGCCCATGGCAAAAGGAGCTTCAGCAATATCAAGTTTTACCCAACCTTCACGGCGAAGCTGTGCAAAATCGATGCCATTGAAAGCTTGCGCACCGATCTCGACATCGGTGTCTTTGAAACAGCTTTCCGTGAATCCTAATCGTGCTGCCAAATCTCGAAATACGGTCGCGTTGGGTCGAGCCTCACCCTGGGGCGCGATGGCCGCTTCGTTGACTAACACATGGGTATGGCCATAGCTGGAGTGAACATCGAAATGCTCCAACTGTGTGGTGGCCGGTAATATATAGTCGGCGTAATCGGCGGTATCGGTTTGAAACTGCTCTATGACCACTGTGAATAAATCTTCGCGCCCAAAACCACGGACGACCTGCGGGGAGCCGGGAGCGACCGCGACGGGGTTGCTGTTGTAGACGATCAACGCTTCGATCTTAGGACCGAATTGCGCAGACGATTCACGCGATAAGTCATCGCCGATGGTGCTCATATTAATAGTGCGGGGTCGGGCGTGACCGAGTAGGTCGGGGCGCACTAAGGCGTCGTGACGTACCGGTGCCCAGCCTGACGCAGAGAGCAATAAGCCTCCCGCTGGCTGCCGCCATGCACCGATTAAACAGGGCAAAGCCGCGATCAAACGCACTGCGTTGCCACCGCCACGCACGCGCTGCATCCCATAATTTAAGCGGATCGCCGCAGGGCTGAGATTCGCATAGTCGTGCGCTAAATGACGCACTTCGTCGGCACTGATGCCACAGATCGTCGCCGTGTGTTCTGCGGTCCAACTTTGCGCCTCGGCGCGTAAAGCGGACCAGCCATCGGTGTATCGTTCAATATAGTCGTGATCCAACCAATCGTTTTTGACGAGTTGATGAATAAGACCTAAGGCCAGCGCGCCGTCGGTACCGGGCAGTAAGGCAATGTGCTGGTGACACTTATCCGCAGTCTCGGTGCGGCGTGGATCAATGCAAATGAGCTTGGTACCGCCGCGCTTGGCGGCTTGCGCAATCGTCCAAAAGTGTAAATTTGAAGCGATGCTATTGCTGCCCCAGATCAAAATAAGCTTGCTATCCTTAAAATGTTCAACGTGCATGCCCACGCGACTGCCATACGTGAGGTTCAAAGCGCTCGCTCCAGCACTGGCACATATCGTGCGATCGAGTAGCGATGCGCCCAGGCGATGAAAGAAACGCATGGCCATTGCCTCCCCCTGCACTAGACCCAAAGTCCCCGAATAGCTGTAAGGGAGAATTGCTTGGGGGTCACGCGCGGCTATCCCGCCTAACTTCTCAGCAATGGCGTCGAGCGCTATATCCCAACCGACGCGCTCAAATTGGCCGCTGCCTTTAGGCCCTACTCGTCGCAGCGGATGGGTCAAGCGATTGGGATGGTAGGCCCGCTCTGTGTACTTCGCGACTTTGGTGCACAGGACCCCTTGGGTGGGAGGATGGTCTGGATCGCCCTGTACACGGACCGCAACCCCGTTTTCCACAGTGACCCGAATGGCGCAGGTGTCCGGGCAATCATGAGGACAGGCGGCGTGAATACTGTGGCTAATCATACGAATACGGATTTTATTACATTTTTGTGTCATTTGTGTTTTGATATTACTATCGAATAAATTAGGGACCTCTACATGCGAATCACAGCACTTCTGGCCTTGTGCGGTCTAATCCTGACGGCGTGCGGGGGTGGAGGCGGGGGCGGCAAAGCAGCCAACTGTGCCGGAAATGCGTGTACTCCGACGGTCAGTGTTGCACCCGCAACCGCCAGCGTCAGTGGGTCGGTCGGGTTGGGAGCGACTGTTGCCGCTACGGCTCCCTCGACCATTAAGAGTGTTCAATTTTCTGTCGACGGTGCCGCACTGGGCGCCGCCGTAACGGCCGCTCCCTATTCTGTCACCTGGGATACTACTACGAGCGCTGATGGCTTCCACCAGATCAGCGCGACGGTGACTGATTCGGCGGGGCTCACCGCAACCGCGACCAGTGTCTCGTATCCGGTGAGCAATACGCCACCGTCTCCCTGGCAACAGGCCCTCTTCAATCCAGCATCCCAATTCGTTGCGCGTTGCGCCGTGCCGCGCAGCGGCAAGGATTCCATTACCGGCGCGGCCTACAACGATCAACCGGGAAGTGCGCTGTATGAAAAAAACTGGCTGCGCTCGTGGACTAATGACCTCTATCTTTGGTTTAGCGAGGTGCCGGATACCGATCCGGCGAGCGTGGCAGCGACACTTGATTACTTTAAAGTTTTAAAAACGTCGGCAATAACCGTTTCCGGGGCTCCAAAGGATAAATTTCATTTCACCTACTCGACGCCTGCCTGGGAAAACCTGTCGCAAAATGGTTCACAGGCCGGGTACGGAGTGGACTGGGCAATCTTGGCTGTTACAGCACCGCGAAAAGCTTTAGTCGCATTTACCGAGCCCGGCTCACCGGCGACGGCCGCCAGCGCGAATCTAGTACGCGGGGCTGCGCTTTTGCAAGTTGATGGGGTGGATTTCATTAACAACGACACGCAAGCAGGTGTCGATACTATTAATGCGGGACTATTTCCAACGGCAATTAATCAATCGCATACTTTTCAAATTTTGGACTTCGGAGTTTCTAATCCGCGCACCATCACCCTGGTGAGTGCCAACGTGACCAGTACTCCCGTACAAAACGTCACCACGCTGCCGCCCCCTAATAACCTGGTCGGTTACATGCTATTCAACGATCATTTGGCGAATTCAGAATCAGAGTTGGTCAGTGCCTTTACCACGCTACAGGCCGCGGGGGTGACCGATCTGGTGCTTGATATTCGCTATAACGGGGGCGGTTATCTCGACATCGCGAGCGAAGTGGCTTATATGATCGCAGGCGCCGGACGCACTACGAATACGAATAAAACTTTCGAGTTTACGCAGTTTAATAGCAAGCACCCGAATATTGATCCGATAACCGGCGGCACTATCGCGCCCGTGCCTTTTCACAACGTCACTCAAGGGTTTTCGACTACTGCGAACCAGCCCTTACCTACTTTGAATTTGAAAAACGTGTATGTGCTGACAGGCGCGGATACCTGTTCGGCGAGTGAGGCAATTATTAACGGGCTGAATGGTGTGGGCGTGACGGTCTATCAAATAGGTTCGACCACCTGTGGTAAACCCTATGGGTTCTATCCCCAGGATAATTGTGGTACGACCTATTTTTCGATCGAATTTCAAGGCGTCAATGCCATAAATGCAGGCAATTATTCAGATGGATTTGCACCGCAAAACTCGACCACGAAGACCAATTCGCTCCTACCGGGCTGTTCCGTCGCGGACGATTTTTCGCAAGCGTTGGGTAGTCCCGCGGAAGGCCGGCTGGCGGCGGCTTTGAACTATAGGTCTAACGCATCTTGTCCGACGCCGCCGACGGCAATCGCTGCGAATGCCGGGTTACAGATTGATTCGCGAAGCGGACTGATGATTGCCTCACCACTGCGGCAACTGCGTTTACCAAAAGCTGCGTTTACACGCACCGCAATTAAATGAGCTATTTCTCTTTAGCGCCAAAACGGTAATTGAGGCGTACGCCGAATACGCGGGGTTCGCTGACGGTTTGGCGTTTATCAAAATTGCCGGCATTGGTATAGATGACCGCATTTTTGTTGGCTAAGTTACTAATATAAATTTCAGTCATCCACAGTGCATCGGTTTGATTAAGCCCAAACCGCAGATTCATAATCGAATAACTGGGCTGTAACGCGCGCTCAAGACCATTGCTCTGCCCACTAGGGAGACCATTAGCGCCGTTGGCCCGTAAGTCATTCCACATATTACCCTTGTGGGCAATATCAAATTGCACGTAGCCTTTGAAAGTATCGTTAATAGGCATTTCATAGCGAGCGTTAGCGCTGAAATTAAAATAGGGTACATAGGGCAAGCGTTCGCCGACATTGACTTGGAATTTGCTGTTAACGAATGAATTACTCACAATGTGAGCATCGTTGTAGCTGGCCGATGTCTCAAGAGTCAGAAATTCATTGGCTTTAAAAGTTATATTGGATTCCGCACCATATATTCTTGCATCACCAATATTGGCGTTAAAACTACTCGCTAGACAAATATCGGGATCGAATAAGCTCGTCTGCAAGTTTTTCCACGGCATATAGTACAGCGCGCCGTTCCATAAAAATCGCCCTTGCAGGCGGGTTGATTTCCAACCCACTTCAAAATTATTGACGGTATCCGGAATAAATTTAGTGGGAGCGCCGAGTTTGATGCAGCTAGCCGGCAGGCCACCATTGACACCACCATCTCTAAAACCTTGAGCGAAATCGGCGTACAGCAATAAATGATCCGCCGCTTTGTAGCTAGCTCCCAGTTTTCCATTCCATTTATTCGAGGAACCGCCTTTAGTGCTGGGTAGCTGGGGTGCGTACCAATATCCGCCATAGGCGAAGTTGGTAAAATCGGAATGGAATCGAACCAATCCGGCTTCAATATTGAAGCGATCGGTCACATCGAAATTAATATCAGCGAATTCGGTGGTCTGTAGATAGTCGGAGCGAGCGATATAGCTGTACCAATCATCCGCCCCGGGCGGGGTCGTGACCTGGTTATAGTAGGTGTTATAAAATTGCCATCCTTGACTCGCAGTCTGCAGTCCAGGCATATGAAAATAATCGCTATAAAGATCTCGGGTTTTCTCCCAGTAGAGCCCCGCAATCCAGTGAGCCTGTCCGCCCGATTTCGATTGCAGTCGTAACTCATTGGACCAGCGCTCTACATGAGTATCATAGTCATACCAAAGGGTGGGCACATTGCAGCCACTGAATGCCGCAGGCGTGGAGTTCGGATCGCCACTTAAGGCGACCGACCAGAACGGATCAGTCAAACAGGTAAATCCCTGTCGTGACTCTGGAGTGATAGTGGGGGTATTAACGTACTGCATGTACTCTGAATACTCATTCACCTGGCGGGTCTCTTCGGCCCAATAAGTACTCGCAAACACCAGATCGGCGATCCCCACGTCGCCATCAAGATGGAAATCTAAAGTCTTGGTGTAATTGCGACGAAATTCCGGACCGAAACGTTGCACATTGCGCACACCGCCTTTCCCGAGGTTTTGATCCCATGAACCACGGGTGAGCTGCCTCTGATAGCCATAAGTGAGCGAGGCCTTCCAGGCGTCGTTGAATTCTTGGCCGTACGCAATGCGCGCACCCTGCGTGTTCTCCGTATTGTAGTTGTTTCCCGCCCACTGGGAATTATCGGACACCGTTCCATTGACCCACTGACGTGTAGTCAATACATTATTGATGAAGCCGCCATGATAGGCGTTGTACGCAGAGATGCGTATCGCTGACTTACCTTCGATTATGGGTAAATTAATAAAACCTTCAGTCACTAAATTATTGCCGCCACCGTCAATTTTGCCACCGTCTAAATCGATTCCGGCGCTAAAGGCCTTAGGATCAGGCTTATGGGTGATAAATCGTACGGCGCCTGACATCGCGCCAGCGCCGTAGGTGGTACCCTGGGGCCCGTTGAGTATTTCAATTTGCTCAAGGTCGTAGAAATGTAAATCGGGTAACGCGCCGTAATAATTCATCGACATGTCATCGATTAAAAACGCCGTGGCTGCGGTATTCGAATAATTGGGGTTGCTGCCGTCAGAGACGCCGCGCATGACTAAGGTCTGCGAGCTAGGTCCGGCGCTAATGAAAGAAATAGAGGGTGTCAGAGTCGCATAATCCTCAAACTTCGTAATGGCGAGATTGGCCAAATCTTTCTTGGTGAAGACATCAATGCTCAGTGGCACATCTTGCAGATTCTCCGTACGTTTACGCGCGGTTACCACGATCTCTTCGAGCGCACTCGGTGCTGAATCCGCCGCGTGGAGGGGCGCGCTACTAAGGACAGCGGCAGCGGATAATGCAGTGGCAATTGCAAAACGAAGATTCAAAGGGGTATTTTTGATCACGGTCATATCTTAGCGCCTTCTTGATCTTCACTGCAGCCATTTGTCAATCGACGCGTCACGCCCAGCGCGCCAAACTACTCCCTAAGGCTTGGCGTAGCGGTTCAAGGTCTTGTTCAAAATGACGCCAATATCCTATGCTCGTCGTATAAAGCGGCTGACGCACTTGTTCGGCGCTTGGCGTGCGCACGGCTCGCAGGGTTTCGTGAAAGGACAAACAGGCAGGCTCAAACTCTAATCCGCAGTGTTGCAGCAATCGCCGAATATGAGTCTGTGGATCGCCCACTAAATCTTCGTAGCATAGATGTAATATTTTTCCAGGCAACACTTGGTCCCAATGATTCATTAGCTCCAAGTAGCAGCTGTAGTAACGGCCGAGATCGTTAAGGTCGTAGCTAAAAGACTGGCCCTCGGCAAAGTTTTGCTTATAAGTGCTAAAGCATGCATCCATTGGATGCCTGCGCACATCGATGATGGTCGCATTCGGTAACATACAATGAATTAAGCCGACATGACTAAAGTTATTCGGCATCTTATCGATGAATCGCGGTCGACCAATGCGAATAGGTAAGGTTTCTTCCAGATATCGAGAACCCAACTGCATCAATAACTGCACAGGCGCTCGCGCAATACTTTCCGGATAAGCATCCGTTTGCGAACCTTGGCGATCAAATTCGCGCACTAGGGTCAAAATATTGGGTAATTCGAATGTGCCTTCCACGCTCGAATGACTGGCGAGGATTTGCTCAACTAGGGTCGAGCCGGAACGCGGCAAACCGATGATGAAGATCGGCGCGGGGTCTGAATTTCCGCCACGCTGCTGAGCCAAGTAGTCCGCATTAAAAAATTGGCGCACACGCGCAGATTTCGCTTCGAAAGTCGCGATGCTGTAAGGCACCGCCTGGCGGCGTAACGTGTTGCCAAGCGCGTAGTGAGCGAAAGCAGCCGGATAGTCTGTCGTATGCTCAAACGCGCGTCCGAGTGCGAAATGCAAGTACGCGAAGTTATCACTATCACTGCTCTTATCGCGCAGCAACGCCTGCATGACCGCAATCTCGGAGTCGCTGAACACGTAGTTCTTCAAGTCAGCAAGGCTCCAGTAGGCTTCACCAAAATTCGGGTCCCGTGTGAGGCACTCTTTATAAGCTTGTTCGCTGTCGCGCCGATGCCCCAGGGTTTTATGTAAGTGACCGATTGAAAGCCGTAAACGGACCTGGCCTGGGTTGAGGCGTGCCGCTTCCTGGTAGGCCGCTAGCGCATCCGCTTGGCGCATAAGTCGCGTACATACCGTGCCTAATAAAATCCAGTTTTGGGTATTCTCGGCTTCCATTTTGAGTAAATGACGGACCGCCGCTTCAGCCTCAAGCAGCCGTCCCAAATCAAGGAGTGCCTGACTTAATCCTCGCCAGGTCATTGGCAGATGAGCGGATTGAGTGAGCGCGTGGCGCAGCAAACGTTCGGCATCCTGAGGTATTCCGGCTGCCAGCGAAACGGCGGCAAGGCCGCAGAGCGCGCCGACATGGCTTGCATCTTTTTGTAGAATATCCCGAAAAATATGTTCGGCGGTTTTGCGGTCCTTGGCGCCTAGTGCGGCACGCGCTTGATCGATACGGGTAAGGTGCGGGTCCAACAGCCGCGCTCGTTCGTAGGCAAACTTTGCATCCGGATATTGATACAGGTCAATGAGCACATCGCCGTAGGCGAGCCACGCGACATCCAATGTCGGCGCAAGCTTTAGCGCTCGCCCCAACTGGTCGCGGGCTTGCTCCGCCCGTCCCTCTACACGATAAGCACGAGCAAGGTCGACACGAGCGTGCGCTAGGTCGGTACCCGATGGTGAAAATTCTGATGCGCGCGCGAGGACTGATTCGAGTATGACGATCGCAGCCGCGCACTTCCCCTGAGCGAGTAAGGCGCTCCCCAGCAACCCTAAACTGGTGATCTCACCGGGGGTGGATGCTTGAATCGTTCGAAGTTTATGCTCGGCGGTCCTGGCGCGGCCGCTGCGGATTAACGCCCGCGCTTCGTTACAGGCTGGTAGGTTCGCTACCGCTCTCAAGCTCAGAGGTTTCACCCTCCACAGAGCGTGCAAGACGTGCGGAGACACCCAAGACCGCAAGCACTGCCAACGTCGCAAGACTGGTGCCCAAAGGATAATGCCAATAGAGCCACACCATAGTCATGGTGGAAATACCGAGGATAAACATCAATGCAAATACGCCCGTGCGCGCGGTTGACTTTGTCATAGTGACTTTCCTTTCCCCAACGAGATAGATCACCACGATCTATCGCCCCAAATCCGTTATAGCAGATTATGTCAACAACGCCTAGAGAAAAATTAGGTCAGGCATAGCGACTAACCCAGCAGAGCGTCACGCCGCCAAAGACGCACGACCAGCCAGCCTAAAAAAGCGGCGAAAAAAAGCGAAGACCCGGCCGACACCCAAAAATCGGCGATCGCGATGGGCTCATCCTTAAGGACGCTAGTCATCAATAAATGCTGGCTAAGCGAAGGGATCAGCATCAATGAACTCTTGGTACGCAGCGAGTAAATGCTCGCAAACGCGATGGGTAAAGTAGGCACCAATAAAACGCTGGTCAAATACGTTTGTGCTTCACGGTAACTACGAGTGAATGACGCCACAAAAGTCATGAGCGTCGCCCCCAGCGGTATAAAGGGTAGGCAAATAACAAACAGCAACACGGCCGTGCTTGCATTTAAATTGGTGCTCATTCCCAGTCGCTCCAGCGGCACAAATTGGAATACCACGACAAAAGCCGCTAGGCTAATGGCGAGCGATAGAGCCATAAACGCGCAAGTGGCGAGTATTTTGCCGCCGACCAGACTTAGCCTTGCGACCGGCAGGCATAGTAGCGCTTCTAGCGAACCGCGCTCGCGCTCACCCGCCGTTGAATCGATCGCTAAATACAGACCGCCCATCAATACCGCAAATAGCACGAAGTAGGTCATGAACCCCAGAACGATTACCGCTTTGCCCGAGGGAGTCGCGATATCGACTTCGTTGACCGCAATGGGCATGGCTAGTAAGGGATCTACCCCGCGCATCTGCAGTCTTAATTGCGCGATGCCGCTGTTGTAGTTAGCGAGTAGCATCCGCGCTCGCTCGGCCGTCTTGCGCGCTTGCGAATCCGTGCTGTCAGCCACCAACAGCAGCGGGGCAGGCATGGCGGCGCTAAACCGCTCGGCATATTCACTGGGTACGATTAATACAACCTGCGTTTTGCCACGGCTTACCTCGGCGCGCGCTTCAGATTCCGATAGCGTCGATTTCTTAAGGTGCACGCCATGAGACTCGAGGAAGCGAGTTAAATTGGGCGCTTTCGCGTCGCCGGAAATACTGAAGGACAGGATTTCGTCGGACTCGGTAACACTTTGGTCGAGCATGCGCGACACCATCGCGCCAAATAATAGGGGCCCGAACAGAGGCCCGAAGAGCAAGGCCGATAACAATGTGCGACGATCGCGAAAATTCTCTAATACTTCTTTGCCAAAGACCGTAAATAGCGCGTGCATTTAAATCGAAGCCCCAGCGCCGTCCAATAATTGAATAAACGCCGCCTCCAGTGTGGGCGCGCCGCTGGCGGCACGAATGGCCATCGGAGTGTCATGCGCTAACACGCGTCCTTGGCCAATAATCACTACTTGATCGCAGAGCGCCGCGACTTCTTGCATCACATGAGATGAGAATACAACGCAATGTCCTTCGGCCTTAAGCTGTAATAACATTTCTCGCAGATTGCGGATCGCCATGACGTCAAGCCCGTTAGTGGGTTCATCCAATAATAGATTTTGCGGCTCGTGTATCAGGGCGCGCGCCAAGGCCACCTTAATCCGCTGGCCTTGTGAGAAGCCTTTCGCGCGCCGATCGATAAATTCCTGCATGTTCAGCGTGCGGCTCAGCTTCGTCACGCGCGCGCGTATTGACGCACGACTAATGCCGTGTAATGCGCCAAAGTAGGCGATGTTCTCGCGCGCAGTCAAATTGCCATATAAACCCGTGGCATGTGGCAACACCCCCAAACGGGCCCGCGCCAGAGACGTCTCGCCGCGCATTTCTAAGCCATCGATGCGTGCGCTGCCGCTATCGGGTGTGAGGACTCCGTACACCATGCGTAAACAAGTGGATTTCCCCGCGCCATTAGGTCCAAGTAGTCCGCTAATCTGACCGTTGTGCGCCACAAAAGATAAGTCCTTCACCGCTTGAACGGTGCCGAATCGTTTGCATAGCGAGTGCACTTCGATCATGGCGAGGGTCCCGTGGTGCTGTTAAAAAACGCGGGAGGTTGATGGATTTCTAGGCACGTCGCATCCAGTTTTTCAACGTTCGCACTTTCTATAAATGCCGCCATCACTTTTGGCATACAGCCGGTGGCCAATTGTCCGTGTCCCTCACCGCTCAGCACAATGTGTCGATGATGCACTAGGCCCCGTGCAGCCAGATCCGCGTCGCGCGGGGGCGTTACAGGATCGGCATCGCCCGATAATAATAGTGTCGGGATTTCGCTGTGCAAACTCGCGTGCAAGTCTGAATCCACTGGCCCCTTAGGCCATAGTTTACAAATTTCGGCCAGTGCGTCTAATTGATCCAAGCCCTGGTAAGTGTGCGCCAGTTTTTCGCGATCGATCAGCGTTGCGGCGAGCGGCTGATCCTCGCTACAAATCACGGTATTTTGCATACCGCTTGCGAGTTGGTCCTTAAGTTGGCGCGCGGTCATGAGAGTTTGTGCCGCCAGTGGCGCAACATTACCGATAGCGGCCTGGTGAATGAGTGTGGGCAGTAACGCACTTTGAGTGGCGCTATAGGATAAAAACCTTAAAGCCGCGCCGAATACACTACGATTAAAGATCATAGACTGCGGCAATCCCGTATCCGGATCATTAATGACTATAGACAAATTCTCTGGACCGAAGCGCCGCTCCAGCGACGCAAGCTCGTCCGATAATTTCGGATATGCCACTCTGCAATCGGTCGCTGCGTGACAGCGCGATACTATTTTTTGTAACGCCGCCTCCCCGTCTAGAGGCGTGTCGGCCCCGATGGCCTGCTCCGGATAGGTCACTCCGTCCAAAATAACGGCGTGCACATGCTCGGGGAAACGACGCATATACAATTGCGCCACCCGCGTGCCGTACGACGCTCCATATAAATTAATCTGCGCATACCCTAGTGCGCGGCGAACTTGATCAAGATCTTGGACGGCCACACTAGTGGTATAGAACTGCACCCGAGTCCCGTATTTTTCCAAACAAGCAGCGGTTGCCTCACGCAACTCAACGGTGGAGTCATTTGAGTGTTGCCAATTCTCAGGGTAGTCGCAGTTCAACGGTGATGACTTCCCCGTGCCCCGCTGATCCAGCAGCACAATGTCGTGGTCGCGATTAATGCGCGAAAATGCCCCGCTGAGACCTACATACATAGAAATGGCGCTCTGTCCCGGTCCACCCGCGAGTATAAAGAGCGGAACCTCCCGGCTGCGACGATTCAGCGCCGGTATGACCGCCAAATTAAGTTCAATGGTGGGACTAGAGCGCGAGGGATCCTCCGCCAAACGCAATGTCCCGCAGCGCCCCGCAATAGAACCCAATCGCAATGGGTGTTGCAGACGACATTCACGCAGGGCAATGCGCGGCACTGGAGCAGGCGGCACCGGAGCAGGCGTTGCCGCAGCGTGGGAGGCCGTGGCAGAAAAGACGCCAAGGCTCGTGCCAGAAAAGACGCCAAGGCTTAAAATCAGCCCCACTGCTCGCCCGATCGTTTGCCTAATTGGTCGCATGCCATCCTCCCTTTCGATTAGTGTAGCGATTCGCGCCCATAAGCTACCCGTAAGTTGCTAAAATTGTGATCTAAGGCGGTAATCCTATGTCAATCATTCGTGAAGATGATGTCATTGCAAGCGTCGCTGACGCCCTGCAGTACATTTCCTACTATCACACCCCAGACTTTATTCAGGCCATGGGGCGTGCCTATGCAGTCGAGCGAAGTCCAGCTGCGCGTGATGCCATTGCACAAATTCTGACCAACTCGCGGATGTGCGCCGAGGGACATCGACCCATCTGCCAGGACACCGGCATTGTGGTGGTGTTTGTTAAAGTAGGGATGGCCGTGCGCTGGGACGCGAAGCGTGACCTTGAAGCCATGATCAATGAAGGTGTGCGCCGCGCTTATCTAAACCCTGAAAATAAACTGCGCCCTTCTATCGTTGCTGATCCGGCCTTTTCGCGGTTGAATACGCGCGACAATACGCCCGCCGTTATTCATGTGGAGCTAGTGGCCGGTGAAAGCGTCGAAATTACCGTGGCAGCCAAGGGGGGTGGCTCGGAAAATAAATCGGTGTTTGCGATGTTAAATCCGGCAGACTCAGTCGCTGATTGGGTGCTCGACCAGGTGCCCAAAATGGGTTCGGGTTGGTGTCCGCCCGGCATGTTGGGGATTGGGATTGGCGGTAGCGCTGAGAAGGCGTTGTTGTTAGCTAAGAAGTCTTTGATGCAACCCATCGACATGCAGGAGTTACTAGCCCGCGGGCCGCAATCCAAATTAGAGGAGCTGCGGCTTACGATTTATGCGCGGGTCAATGCGCTGGGTATTGGGGCACAAGGATTGGGTGGCCTGACTACTGTGCTTGACGTTAAAGTGCTGGATTACCCGACGCACGCGGTATCCTTGCCGGTGGCGGTGATTCCGAATTGTGCGGCGACTCGACATATTGATTTCACCTTAGACGGCCGTGGGCCGGCGCGTTTAGAGCCTCCCAATTTAGATTTATGGCCAAAAGTTCAGTGGGCACCGGATGCGAGTGCGCGACGCGTATCCTTGGACGGATTAACGAAGGCGGAGATTGCCACGTGGAAGGCGGGGGAGCGGATATTGTTGTCGGGCAAATTGCTGACCGGACGGGATGCGGCACACAAGCGTATTTGCGCTTTACTAGATGCGGGTAAACCTTTGCCGGATGGATTAGATTTCCACGGGCGTATGATTTATTACGTGGGCCCCGTGGATCCGGTGGGTAGCGAGGTCGTGGGACCTGCGGGCCCTACGACGGCGAATCGCATGGATCGATTTACAGAGACGATGTTGGGTAAGGCGGGATTGATTGCCATGGTGGGCAAGGCGGAGCGGGGGCCTGAAGCTGTAAAGATTATTCATAAGCACGGAGCCGCGTATTTAATTGCAGTGGGTGGCGCGGCTTATTTGGTATCGCGCGCCATTCGCACCAGTCGTGTGGTGGCGTTCGCGGAAATGGGGATGGAGGCGGTGTACGAATTCGAGGTGCGGGATATGCCGGTGACCGTGGCCGTGAGTGCTGCGGGTGAGTCAGTGCATGACACCGGCCCGATCGCGTGGCGCGGTAAATTCGCGGGAATTCCGATTGCAGTCGAGTAATTATAAATTTGACGTGATTGTGGTCGGCGGCGGCCATGCAGGAACCGAGGCTGCGCTGGCGGCAGCGCGTATGGGCAAGAGCACTTTGTTGCTGACCCACAATATTGAAACGTTAGGCCAGATGAGCTGTAACCCGGCCATAGGCGGTATCGGTAAAGGGCACTTAGTTAAAGAGATCGACGCATTGGGCGGTGCGATGGCGTTGGCGATTGATGCGGCAGGCATTCAGTTTCGCACGCTCAATGCGAGTAAGGGTCCTGCGGTGCGGGCCACCCGCGCGCAAGCGGATCGCCAACTTTACAAGCGAGCGATTCGCCGCATGTTGGAAACACAACCGAATCTTGTGCTATTTCAGCAAGAAGTCGCGGACCTGGTGGTTGAGGGTGATCGGGTGCTGGGTTGTGTAACGCAAAGCGGCATCGAGTTTCGCGCGCGTGCCGTGGTGTTAACCGTAGGTACTTTTTTGGGCGGCCGCATTCATGTGGGACTTCAAAGTCACGCCGGCGGTCGGGCGGGCGATCCGCCGTCCATTAGCCTGGCGGCGCGCTTGCGCGAGCTGCCTTTGCGAGTGGGTCGGCTCAAAACCGGCACGCCACCGCGCATTGACGGGCGCAGCATTGATTATTCGTCATTGCGCGAACAGCACAGCGATACGCCGCGACCGGTATTTTCTTATTTGGGCACGCGTGCTCAGCATCCGCGCCAATTGCCTTGTCATATCACGGCGACCAATGAGCGTACGCACGCGATTATTCGCGCGGCGAGCGAGCGTTCACCGATGTTCACCGGACTCATTGAGGGGGTAGGTCCGCGCTACTGTCCTTCGGTGGAAGATAAAGTGGTGCGTTTCGCCGATAAGTTGTCGCATCAAATTTTTGTGGAGCCGGAAGGTTTGGATACGCATGAAGTGTATCCCAATGGTATTTCCACGAGTCTGCCTTTCGATGTGCAGGTGGAATTTGTGCGCACGATTGCAGGGTTTGAACATGCACACATTACCCGACCTGGATATGCCATTGAGTATGATTTTTTTGATCCCCGCGATTTGAAGTGCAATCTGGAAAGCAAATTTATTGCGGGTTTGTTTTTTGCCGGTCAAATAAACGGCACGACGGGTTACGAAGAGGCGGCCGCGCAAGGATTGCTCGCGGGGGCGAATGCGGCGTTGCAGGTCGCCGGTAGTGAACCTTGGGCCCCCAAGCGCAGTGAAGCCTATATTGGGGTTCTGGTGGATGACCTGATTACTCGTGGCGCAACCGAGCCGTATCGCATGTTTACCAGTCGGGCTGAGTATCGTCTGTCGCTGCGCGAGGATAATGCTGATTTGCGCTTGACGGAGAAGGGCTTTGAGCTAGGTCTAGTGGGCGATGAGCGTTGGCAGTTTTTTATGGCCAAGCGTGAGGCGGTGGCCAGTGAGACGCGACGACTAGCGGCGTGGGTGATACACCCCGATGCGGTGGACGCCGCGCTGCTTGCTAAGTTGGGAGCCCCGCTGCCCCGCGAAGTGCATGCGCTTGATTTGCTACGTCGCCCTGAAGTGACGTATGACGATCTGCTGGGGGTGGCGCATCCTGTTGGCGCGGGGCTAGCGCTGTCAGCGTTGGCAGCGCCGTGGCGCGACGATGAGCGACTCTGGAGCCAAGTGAAACAGCAAATCGATGTGCAGGCTAAGTACTCGGGCTATTTAGTGCGTCAAGCTCAAGAAATTGAGCGGCAACAACGTAATGACGATTTGTCCTTACCGATAGATATTGACTACACCACCGTCAGTGGACTGTCTAACGAGGTTCGTCAACGGTTGGTCGAAGTGCGACCCGAGACTCTAGGCCAGGCAGCTCGAATACCAGGCCTTACGCCGGCCGCGGTGTCGTTGCTATTGGTGCATTTGAAGAAAAAAGAGCGCGCGGCTTGATGAAGTGCCGATGAGGTGGTGCGCGTCGCTACGCCGATCGCGATTCAAGTTTCCGTACCTCATATTAACGGCGGGTCGCGATCCCTGTCTGGATGCCGATGTTTGGCGATGGCTGTAATGAAGTCAGCGGGACTAGTGCCCAGTCCGTTCGCGTCAATTAAAACGCCTGGATCTGGTTTGCCATCCGGTAGTTTGTTAGAAATTCCTAAGTTGTCTAGAATCTGTACCGAGTCCCCTAAAGCTAGAATAGATTTGCAGTGCCGATACTGGTCCTTTATAAATTCTTTCGCGTGACCACTTTTTAAAAGTGTCGCAACGGCGTCGGCCCCTCCGGGAAGTGCCACTGCATCGAAAAGCACGGAGGGCGAATTTTCAAAAGTGGCATTCAGCTCAAAACTTTTGTCTTCCGCACCTTGGACAGATCCCAGCCGAGTTCCCAATAGTTTTACCACCGCCCCGGAGTCAGCCAGAGCATCGATGAGCATCTGCAAAGGCTTATCATCCACTCCATCGGCCATGAGAATCGCTATTTTCCGAGTGGCGATATCCCCTTCACCCGGGAGCGCTGTTAACGACAACTTCGAGGATGATACGACCTCAGGTTTCGGCGCAGTCTTAACCGCTTTCGGCATAGCATCCGGGACCTCAACACCAAGCCCCGCAGCGACTGCGCTCGCTAAGTCTTTTGACACATTGAGGAGCGAGGAAATCATTCGAAGCCTGATTGCCGGAACCGTGACCTTACTTAATTCGAAGCGGAACGCGCCCACAATATGAGTTTTTTCTACTTCAGTCTGGCTGTTAAAGAAGAGCCTGGCTTGGGAATAATGTTCCGCAAACTTTTCCGGCTTTCCACGCACTTTATCCACCGGCGCGTTACTGCGCTCAATAGCCTTCGGAAACGATATAAAACCGGCGGTACCTGCCTGGAACGGACAGCCGCCGCCCAGCGAATTAGGCTCATAGGCGACACGGCCGCGTGGTATAGCCTGGCGATGCAACCCATCACGTTGGTTGTTATGAACCGGTACGAGGGGGGCGTTAATGGGAATTTCGTGAAAGTTCGCACCTCCCAATCGCGTTATTTGAGTGTCCACATATGAATGTATACGCCCGTGGAGAAGAGGATCGTTACTGAAATCGATTCCGGGAATGACATGCGCTGTGCAAAATGCCACTTGCTCCGTTTCCGCAAAGAAATTATCGGGGTTGCGATTAAGTACCATTCGCCCCACGGGTCGTACCGGCACGAGTTCTTCCGGAATTAATTTCGTTGAATCGAGCACGTCAAAACTAAACGTCTCGGCGTCCTCCTCGCTGAACATTTGCAGCCCTAGTTCCCACTCCGGATAGTTTCCAGACTCGATCGCTTCCCAGAGATCCCGTCGATGAAAATCAGGATCAGCCCCACTAATTTTTACGGCTTCATCCCATACGAGTGAATGCGTGCCTAACCGTGGTTTCCAATGAAACTTAACAAATGTCGAAGTGCCTTCCTCGTTTATGAGGCGGAAGGTATGAACTCCGAACCCTTGCATCATACGATAGCTGCGTGGAATGCCGCGATCCGACATGACCCACAGCAGTGTGTGCGTAGACTCTGGCATCAAGGATACAAAATCCCAAAATGTGTCATGAGCTGAGGCCGCTTGCGGCATTTGATTATTCGGCTCAGGTTTTGCAGCATGAATTAAGTCAGGGAATTTCATTGCGTCTTGAACAAAGAATACCGGAATATTATTTCCTACCAAATCCCAGTTTCCTTCATCGGTGTAGAACTTAACCGCGAAACCGCGGACGTCGCGGGCGGTATCTGCAGATCCCCTTTCGCCGGCAACCGTCGAGAAACGAACAAAAACAGGCGTTTTCTTACCGGCTTTTGCGAAAGGAGCGGCCTGCGTAACGTCTGTCAGGGCCTCGTACGCCTCAAAATATCCATGGGCCCCTGACCCGCGTGCATGAACGATTCGTTCCGGAATGCGTTCATGATCAAAGTGAGTAATTTTTTCGCGTAAAACAAAATCTTCAAGCAGCGTCGGTCCTCGAAGGCCCGCTTTCAGCGAATCTTGATTGTTGGAAATAGGGACGCCTTGATTGGTTGTAAGCACCTGCCCTTCAGCACTCACGCGCCTCGCTTCTAATGACCCATCTAAAGACTGCCCCTCAATGGCAGGTGCCCCCGTCTTCGGTGAAGCATTTTCTTCGCTCAATGTGCTCGCCGCCGTGGAGTGCGATGGAGCGGAAAAATGATCCCCTTCTTGAGGCGTGGAACTAAACGACGGGTCGTATTCCGAAACTTTATTAGCATTAAACGGCATTTTTTTCGCTAGCGTGTCTTGCTCGGCGATACTCTTGCTCAAATGATTGTTGTCGTGCGTAACTTTGGCACCGGCCGAAGGTTTCAAAGGTCTTTTTCGAATCGCCATAACGTTTCCTTTAGGGTCCGGACGCCAGCGCAGATTGGGGCAGGCGCAAGCGCAAGCAATTACTGTCAAGATTGCGCGATGGCATTGGTTTCCAATAGCTTCGCGTTGCCGCATCAGAATGTAGCCGCTTACCTACACGAGGACCTGTTGATCATGTGTCTGCGCATGCAGTGCTCCAAATGAGCTGGGTCAAGGCTTCTCCTGGGTAAGAGCACGAAGGTTCTGCAGGATATCGCGGTTGTTGCGGGTTAGGTCCACGAGGCGCGTTTCGATATCAGATAGGCGCAAATGTCTCGCGGTAACGTGAATCTTTGCCTTCATGCACAAGGTCGTCAAAGGTTTGGAAGTGAATGAGGAAACTTTTCCAGGTATTCACAGGCGCATGGTGCGGTAATTTCAGTTGTTGGGTAGTGACAATGAGGCCTGTGCGTAAAAATAGCGCCAACCGCTGGGCGTACGCACATACACGTCCGTGAACCACTGTTTATAGTCGACCTTCATGCCGTCCTCGATGCCTTTCGCCCAGAGAAGTGCCGTAACAATGGCAGTATCGCCGAACACCACGACCGATCGCCGGCTGTCCTCCTGGTGTTCGTAGTGAGTTTTACCGCTTTTAGCATCGTCGACTAAATTTGCCTTTGTCGATCGCTTGCCATCCCCGTACACTAGTATGAAATCGTCTGTAAGAATCTGCGCCATTGTCTTTGCGTCATTTTCTAAAGTCATGGCAATTTCTCCTTGTTTCCAGTTATACCACCACTAAAACCGCTTGAACCGGCGTAACTAATAAGGTTACTTTAACTTAGCGTATCTACACGCAGTTCAACGGGTACAGCCACCGCTTGCCTCACGAGGGCCGCTATTTTCAATGCGTCCGCATCGTGAGCGGCGGGCACATATCCGTCCTGACAGTTCACGTGTGCCACGCCAGTAAAGCGCATTCCGAGGTAATCGAAGGTTTCGCGGAAGGCCTGCATGAATGCGGTTGACGGTTCGTCGCGGATTGATGAGCACACGACAAATGCGTTTTTGCCCCGCAATCTACGACCCTCAGCAAGAAGATCCGGTAAGTCGAGCAAATCAGAAAGGCGATCGAGAAACACTTTCATCGCGGGGCTTACAGCGTACCAATAGATCGGCGTGGCGAAGATGATCTGATCGTGGACTAATATCCGCTTCATCAACGGCTCGAAATCGTCATTCCGATTGCGATGCTGGTAGTCAAAAGACGAAATTCTCAGGGTGTCAAGATTGACTACCTCGATACTCAGTTCTGAAGCTATTCGATCCATAAACTGCCCGGTGTTCCCCTTGCGACGGGAACTGGAAAACAACGCAATTGTGCTGAGCATGGACTGCACGCCGGATCCTCCGGGCTACGCGCACCGCGTTTCCGCGGCAACGTGCGAAGCGCGTTTGGCACTTTGGATTAATCCTTGAACGGCCAGATCGTAGTCCAAGCGCTCGCCCTGCCAGCGAGTCGCTGCGGTGCGGCTATCGATGGGGATACCGGCGGCGGTGTGCATTGTCGATAGGTCATTCCAGTGATAGAAGCGCGTGAGCTCCGTGTCGGGGGAGTCATACTCCCGACCGTCGGGGCGCAGAAAACTAAAGTCGCCGTTCGCTTGAACGCGAACAAGGATGCCGCCCTCATGCACAATCCGGTGATGAGCTCGGCACAGGGTGACTAAGTTTTTGACGCAGGTTTTTCCGCCGTGCGCCCAGTGTTTTACATGGTGAGCGTCGAGAAAGCGCTGATGGGTGCATCCGGGAAAGCGGCAACCCGAATCGCGGAATTTCAGTGCGCGGCGGATCGCCGGCGGAATCGTGCGGGTCTTGCGCCCCACCTCCAGGATCTCGCCCGACTCATTTTCAACGACTCGCACTAAGCTTGCGTCGCAGGCCAGACGTCGTGCGGTTTCCGCGGGTATAGCGGGGCCCTCGTCAATCGCGCAGCGGCCAGGGCTGTCGTCGCGCAAGGTCTCCGCGTCCACATGCACCACCACTTGGAATCGATCGGCGGTGCTCGAGGAAGTCGCGCCCGATGTTAGAAAGGTCTCCGCCAGCAGGCCCAGCGCATCGGCACGCCGTGCCGCCCAGGATTCAGTTGACTCCTGGAGCGTTTCCGCGGCAACGTCCAGTGCCTTGATAAAGGCTGCACCCACCAAGGCCGGTAGGCGCGCCTTCACCACTAAGGAACCGTCCTCATCGAAACAATAGTGCAAGGATCGATTACTATGTTGCAGAGCATCACGGGACAGCTCGCCTCTTCGTTCCGTGCGGCGATAGTGTCGAACTAAGGCTTCCACATGATGCGCTGTACCATGCAGAGCAATCATCAGAAAGAGGTCCTCGGTGGCAGACGTGGCGACCCGAGTCAGCGCGCGAACTTTCGAATAGCTGAGCTGTCCGCGTGACATGGCCGCGGCAATTTTTGGTAAGTCATCGAGGGCGTGGGCCACCCGCACTTTCTCTCGGGCAGCGCCTAAGTTCAGACCGCACTTAAAGTTAAGCCAATGGGCGCATGAGGCTAGCTTCCCGTCGGACCAGCCGCAGCGCCGATCAAATTCGGCGATCAAGGTGAGCCATTGATAATTTGCGGCGTTTAGGTGACCCGCAAGTTCGGTGATTTGATCGGCCAAATCGTCTAAAGAAGTGGTGTATTCAAGGTCGCCTGATGATCCATCCATGAGTCTTCCTGAGTACTGATGATATAACCAGTATAATACCCAAATACACGCTAAAAATCAGTCTCTTAGTCACTTAATTTGTCATTAATTTGCTCTTTATCTTTCGATTCTGCGCCGCTGCGGTTTCAAACTTATGCGCATCAACTAAATGACTAAAATGACTACTGTGACTGCAATTAGTGAGGTGAGACGTGGAGACCGGAAGATGGACTGTTGCTGAAGCAAAAGCTCAGTTCAGCGCAGTTATTGAGCGGGCTCAGTCACAGGGTCCGCAGACTACCAATCTACAATGACCGCCTCACGAATAGGCCCACGGGGCTTTCGTTGAGAGTCTGATTGACCGCCGCCTACTTTCCTGCCAGTTCCTTGAGAAGAATTTTCCAATGGGCTACGTTGTCGTCCAATGCCTTCACCGGGAGCCGTTCATCTTTGCCGTGAGCGCGAAAGTCTACGGGTACCATAAGCCACGCGCCGTTCGCCCCATAGATTGGAATCCCAGCGACTCTAAAGGGACGCGCATCGCTTGCTCCGGTGGACATTTCGGGGGAGATGGGTGCTCCGGGATGCAGCGTGTGCACCGCTTTGGCAAAAGCGGACAACACATCGGGACGCAGGGGCGAGGCGAGCGATGCAGTGTAATTGTCATTGCGGGACACGGTGACCTCAGGGTCAGCCACTATCTCGGTCAAATCTTTTTGCACATCATTCGGGTCGATGCCCGGGAAGATGCGGCAGTTAATCATCGCCGTTGCAAGTTGTGGCAACGCATTGTCAGCATGGCCCGCAAATAATCGAGTCGGCACACAGCGAGTTCGTGTCAACCCGACTTCGCTTTCATCAGCCTCAATGACGTCAGCGGCGGCACCGTCCCCAGGATTCGCTAACCAAGTTCGCATCGCATCGCCGAGCGCACCTTTCTCCTGTTTCTGCCGCTCAGCAAAATAGGCGCGAGTGGTTTCACTTAACATCGGCTCAAAGCGGTGTCCTTCGATCTTTTCTATCGCATGGGCGAGCGAGTAAATCGCGTTGTCTTTGCGTGGTTTTGAAGAATGCCCCCCGCGGTTGCGAACGGTAAGCGTATATCCCGCAAAGGTCTTTTCAGCCGTTTGCATTAAGAAACTAGCGGGCCGTCCGTCAGGAAAGAATCCACCACCACCACCATCGGCATTCAGGCCATATTCGACATCAAGGTACTTTTTCCATTCAGTTGCACCCTTGTCAGCACCGATGCCGTTAGTTTCCTCGTCGCCCGTAAAGAACACGATGATATCGCGTGTCGGTTTAAAGCCGGCAGCCTCCAAATCGAATATCGCCTGGGTGATGCCAACGATGCCGTCTTTCATGTCGATCGTGCCGCGCCCGTAATAATATTCATCGCGTTCGGTCAGCACGAAAGGATCGGTGGTTGAATCCTCGCGTTTGGCTTCAACCACATCCATGTGGCCCATCAGCATAATAGGTTTGCCCCTCGCCTTGCCAGGCGCTCGCCAATGGACGATTAATGCGGCCGTGTGTTCGGTCACTTTGGTGACAGAGTCGGTACTGTCGTAGGGAAGTACCTGAACATCGGCAGGCGGAAAGCCGGCTGCCTGGTATTGTTCGGCGAGATAAGTCGCCAAGGTCGGGACCTTTCCGCGACCAAATACGGTTGGAATATTAACCAAATGTTCGAACATGTCGCGTGTTGCCCGATGGCGCTCCAGCGAAAGAGCGTTAGGGGTAGGCGCCGAAATTGCTGACATCGCGCTCAACAAAGAGGTTGTGATTAAAAGGCTTAATACACGCATAGTTTTTCTCCCCTATATACTTAAGGGTGTAGAGCATCGGACAATTACTCGCCATTGGCAAGCAGTTAAGGAGTCGCTATGGAGTCGCAAACAGATTTCTATTCGTTTTCTATCGACCGTATCGACGGTGCTCCCAATATTTTGCCCAGACTGCGTGGTCAGGTGACTTTGGCGGTCAATGTGGCGAGTCAATGCGGCTACACGCGGCAATACTCGGGGTTACAGCGCTTGTACCAGGAATTAAAGCCGCAAAATTTTAGTGTGGTTGGATTTCCTTGTAATCAATTTGGAACTCAGGAGCCAGGTACGCCTCAAGAAATTGCACAATTCTGTACTTTGAATTTTGGAGTCACATTCCCTTTGACGGCGAAGATCGAGGTCAACGGTCCTAATCGGCACCCGCTATATGCTTGGCTGACCCTCAAAGAGAACGGTTTTCCCGGCGGAATTCGTTGGAATTTCGAGAAATTCCTAATCGATCGCGAAGGTAAAATCCTCAGGCGTTATCCGTCGGGCACTACGCCCGAGGACGCGGGCCTACTCACTGATTTAGCTGAGATACTTTAGGGCGATGGCTGCGGTGAGCGCGATGGCGGTGTGCGAGTGTTGACTCTTAGAAATTGAGCGAGGGTTTGTAAATAGGCCTCGCGATTGGTTTTTCGTTTGAAAAAATGACCCTCATCATTGGCTTGTAAATACCAAACATCTATACCTTTGGCGCGTAGACTGGCCAGAAGCTGTTGAGTATTTGTGAGCGGCATCAACGCATCATTTCGGCCTTGTATCAATAATATTGATTGTTTGACGCGATCGATCGAGGTCAGCGGAGAAATACGCCGTAGGTAGGCGCGTTGTTCTGAATTACGCTCATCGCCAAATTCGGTTCTGCGCAAAGATCGAGCGGGTGGCGATGTGGTGCTGAGGTAATTTGGGAGATCGGCAATACCGGCTTGAATAATGCCGCCTTGTAGGCGTGCGCCGTAATTGACCAGCGCGCTTAAGGCAAGAAAGCCGCCATAAAGATCACCGCTTATGAAGGTATGTTTGGCGTCGTAGTTGCTTTGACCCTTAAGCCACACGAGCAATGCACCTAGGTCTTTAACCGCGTCCTCACGCAATGTGCCTGACGCCAGCATAGCGTAATTTTTTCCATACCCGGTTGCGCCGCGAAGATTCGGCGTAATCACCACATAGCCTAATTCAGTGACCAGATATTGGAGCCAGGGAGCGTATTGCGGTCGGGCCTGGGAATTGGCCTCGCTAGGTAGAGCGATGAGCACGGGATGGACGCCTGCCTGAGACGGTTCATAGACATAAGCGGGAATCGCACGCGCGCTGCCGTTCTGGCGATCAAACGTGGGGAAATGCACCAGTCGAGGTGCAACGAACTTGCTCAAGTTTACTGGGCCTGCCTCACTCGCGGTCCAGGCTTCCAAATGATTGGCAGCAATTTCGAGTACATAGGCGTCGAGCGGCTGGTTGCTGGTGCTAAACCCGAACGCCAGGTGAGTACTGGTTTGGTCAAACTCTAATTGAGTCAAAATACCCGGAGCGGGTAAGGCCGGTGGATTTAAATCCTGGTGTGCGCGCAGATCCAGAATATTAAGTTTATCAAGTCCGGCTTCATTGCTGACATAGGCGAGGTAGTGACCGTCGTGGGAAACCGCAAGCGTTTCGATATCCCAGGGAATTTGGGCAGAAACGACGCTGATTTCACCGGTGAGTAGGTTCTGATAGCGCAGTTGAGAAAATTCGCTGCCCCGATCGGAAATAAAGTAAACGCCCGTGCCGTCGCGTGAAAATTTAGCCGCCTTAATTGCACCTTTGTTTTTGGATGTTTCGATTTCACGCTTTGCACGGGTGCTTAAGTCCAGCACGTAAAGATAGCTCTCGTCATTGGAGGCGGTCTTTAACACCAACAAGCGGCCGTCGTCGGGCGACCAGTCAAGCGGCGACCAATTACCCTCGCCGCTTAAAACTAACCGGGGGGGAGTTTTGCTGTCGGGCTCAACAATGTTGATATCTAGATTTAGGCCATCGCGTGCAGTGCTTGCAAAGACGATTGTGCGTCCGGCATTCGACCACACGGGCATCGCGTTAATAGATTTGCCATCGGTGAGTATCCGCGGTGCTTCGCCCAAGCGCTGGTAATACAATTGAGTATTACCGTCACCACTGGAGTCCGCAAGGTACACCCATGCGTTGTGTCCAGGGTCTGGCGAGAACGCGGCCCATGTAATGGGCTCCTTCCAATAGGTGAGTTGGCGACGTGTGCCCATCGGGCCGTCCACGAGGTGCAATTGGTCGGTTTCGCCGAAACGCGTTGCGATCAGTAATTGACCCTTGGATGAAAATCCAAGCGGAATTGCTTCCCGACCTTGCAGGTAGGCATCGGGATCGGAATCGCCATTGCCTTGCCGCGTGCTTGTGGGGATATTGTCAAACAATAAATTCCCGCTCTCCATACGGGATTCAGCCGACGCCGGACCCGCATTTAAAGCTAGCGTTCCGCCTAGCAAAGTGAAAAGAGCTAATAAATAACCGTAACTCATGATTCCTATGTTCTCATACCGCGAGGATAATGGGACCTATGGTAAATCAGGAAGCTCAAAGGGGTAAACGCAGCGTGCGCGTCGGGGACGGGGTGTACGCGATCGATACAGAATATATACGCCCGCAATTGGACGCGAGTCATTTGGTAGTGGATAGCGGCCGCGCAGCGTTTGTCGATACGGGCACCCATCTCGCAGTCCCTATTTTGTTGCAGGCACTGGAAGAACTTGATCTTGAAGCGACGGACGTTGAATATATTTTACTCACGCATGTTCACTTGGACCATGCCGGGGGTGCGGGTCGCCTCAGCGCTGCGTTGCCTCGCGCTAAAGTTTTAGTTCATCCGCGTGGCGCGCCACATCTTATTGCGCCCGCGAAACTTGTAGCGGCAAGCAAGGCGGTTTACGGAGAGGAGTCCTTTGCCAAGTACTATGGCGATGTTGAGCCGATTCCGGCCGAACGCATTGTGACGGTCGAAGAGGGTCAGCGTATCGTGCTGGGTCGTCGTCATTTTGAATTTATCAATTCACCCGGACACGCGCTGCATCATGTGTGTATCGTCGATCATACAGCAGGAGAAATTTTTACCGGCGACACCTTTGGCATTAGCTATCGCGAATTAGATACACCTGCCGGTGTTTTTTTGTTTCCTACAACCACTCCGTCGCAATTTGATCCCGACCAGCTGCATGCCACTGTAGCGCGAATTATGAGTCTGAAGCTTCGCACCGCGTACTTAACGCACTACAGTCGGGTGGGCATTACAGAAGCCCTGGGTGTGCATTTGCATGCGGACATTGATGCATTTGTTGATATTGCGCGGAGCGTTGCTGCACCCCGGCGAATTGCACAAATGGAAATGCGATTATTTGAGTATCTGTCGCAGCGACTCGATCAGCATGGCTTTGGAGGCGACGAAGCACGCCGCCACGCCATTTTAGATACTGATGTCAGTTTAAATGCGGCGGGTTTAGAGGCATGGCTTATAAGGTGTGCGGCATGACCCGAGTGTTGCCCGTACTGCTGGTACCGCTGGTACTGTCAATGTTGGCTGCCTGCGCGGGATCGTCGGGTAAAATACCGGCGGTGCGTCCTACAACCGCCGCGCCCGATTGGCACGAATTACTGGTAGCACCTTTTGGCGTTGCGCGGAAAGATATTCATGTTGAAATGCGCGAGACGTTTCTCTTCGGCGCTGATCCACCCTCGGAGCCTACGGGCATTGAAGGCAACAATAATATAGCGCCGAATGACGAGGAGTGCTTTTCCCTCAGTCGTGGCTTGCCGCAAATGTTTCGAATTGTCCCGGATAGCTATGTGCTGTGTTTTTACCATGATCATTTAATGCGCGTCGAAGCTTTGCTGCCGGTGTCGACCCTCAAGATTGACTCACTTTGGGAGGAGATATGCGGACGTGCCGCGAAAAATTGTGAGGCACGTCATGGAAGCGTGGTATTTAAAGCCGCGTTGCCTGACGCGCCTGCTCCAGAAGCTTCACCAGCCAATAGTACTTCCGCGCGTGGCGAGCCACCGCTGAGCGACGCATCGTTGCTTGCAGACACGACTGCGCCGCAAACGGTGCTGGTCAGTGTTACGCTGTACGATGAAACTTACCTACCACAATGATTTCGCAGCCCGCGATGACTTTGTCGTCTGAACAGCAGTTGTTGGAAGCTGGGGCGCTTGAGTTTGGAATTAAACTAAAGCGAGAGCAATGCGCGTCGTTGTTGCGTCTGGTGGACGAATTGGAAAGTGCCAGCCTGCAGTTTAATTTGACGGCCATTCGGGACCGTCCTGGAATTCTAGTGAAGCATGTGTTGGATAGCTTAAGTTTGCAGCCCTTTTTGCGGGGCATTTGGATTGCTGACGTGGGGACCGGGGCGGGTTTTCCGGGGTTGCCTCTCGCGATCGTTAATCCGACTCGCCGTTTTGTTTTGATTGAATCTACTGGAAAAAAAGCGCGCTTCGTGACGCAAACGATTGAGCGATTAGGCTGTACCAATGTAGAGGTGGTACATGAGCGTGCGGAAAAATACCATCCGGTGGAGTTGTTTGACGTGGTGGCTGCGCGAGCATTATCTTCGCTAGCCGATTTTGTGGCTTATGCGGGTCATTTATGCGCAACCAATGGCCGACTATTGGCGATGAAGGGTAAGCGGCCGGACGAAGAAATCGCCGCACTGCCTAGGACATTTAAAGTGCTGGCGACTCACAAACTTAAGCTTCCGGGTCTTAATGACGAGCGAACTTTAGTGGAAATGACACCGGCCCCGGGTATGCTGAGAAAAAAAGGCTTGAATAGCAAATGAATCGGGTGATTGTAGTCGCCAATCAAAAAGGTGGGGTCGGTAAGACCACGACGGCTGTGAATCTTGCGGCTTCGTTGACGGCCACCAAAAGGCGCGTGTTGTTAATTGACTTAGATCCACAGGGTAACGCCACCATGGGTTGCGGCGTGGACAAGCAAGCCCAGGCGCGTACCAGTTGTGATGTGTTGTTAGGGGAGTGCAGCGCGGCTGAGGCCATGGTGCCGGTGGTATTCGGCGGGTTTATGCTGATGCCGGCTAATCAAGATTTGACGGTAGCGGAAGTGCGGCTGATGACCATGATTGCCGGACGAGAATTTAAATTGCGTAATGCTTTAAAACCGGTACGTGCAGATTTTGATGTGATTTTGATTGACTCGCCGCCTTCGTTGAATATGTTGACCTTAAACGCCTTGGTGGCGGCAGATTCGGTCATGGTGCCTATGCAATGCGAATACTATGCGCTGGAAGGGTTGAGTGCGCTGGTACAAACCATTGACCAAATTCGTAGCAGCATTAATCCGGACTTGGTCATTGAAGGATTGCTACGCACCATGTTTGATCCGCGCAATAATTTGTCTAATGAGGTGTCGGCACAGCTCATTGAGCATTTTGGCGACAAGGTTTTTCGAACGGTCATTCCGCGCAATGTGCGCTTAGCCGAGGCGCCTAGTTTCGGTAAGCCGGCTTTGTTTTATGATAAGGAATCGCGCGGCGCGCTCGCTTATTTGGCGTTGGCCGGTGAAATGATTCGTCGCGACGAAGAGCCGTTGGCCGCCGTATAATTTCCCCCAGTAATTTCGCCTAGTAATTTCGCCCAGTCAATTCTAGCCTCGCATCGGAATCTTTTATGGCGGTCAAAAAATCTTCTCTCGGTCGTGGTCTGGCGGAATTAAGTCCGTTATTGGCGCAGCGTGCACCAGCATCGCAATCGGTCGCGGTCGGTGATCGCTTGGCGACGTTGCCGCTGGATTTATTGGAAAGGGGCAAGTATCAGCCACGCACCGATATGCGTGTGGAGTCGTTAAACGATCTCGCTGATTCTATTAAATCACAGGGAATCATCCAGCCCATTCTGGTGCGCCCGCTGCGGCGAGCGAGCGGTGCTGAGTCCCAGCGTTATGAAATCATTGCGGGTGAGCGGCGCTGGCGTGCCGCGCAAATCGCGGGTTTAGCGGAAATTCCGGCGGTTATTCGCGATGTGCCTGATGAAGCGGCGGTTGCGATGGCATTGATCGAGAATATCCAGCGCGAGGACTTGAACCCCCTTGAGGAGGCACGCGCACTGACTCGTTTGATCGATGAGTTCGGTCTTACTCATCAGGCGGTGGCTGAGGCCGTTGGCCGGTCGCGGGCGGCTGTGAGTAATTTGCTACGGTTGATGGATTTGACGGATGAAGTAAAGGAGTTATTAGAGACGCGCCGTCTTGAAATGGGCCACGCGCGGGCGTTGTTGGGTTTAACAGCTCGCCGCCAGCAGATCGAAGTGGCGGGCCTGGTGGCTAAGAAAGCCTTGTCGGTGCGTGAAACTGAGGCTCTGGTGCGGCGCTTGTTGACCCCGGTGAGTTCAAATCCCGTCGAGAAAGCGTTAGATCCGGACATTAACCGTTTGGAACGGGAGTTAGCAGATAAATTAGGGGCGAAGGTCCGTTTTGTACATAGTGTGTCGGGCAAGGGTAAATTGGTGGTCACCTACAATAGTCTGGATGAGCTTGAGGGTATTCTTGCGCATATCAGCTGACGTAATTAACGCTTCTGGCACCTTGATGCTCATGGGCACTGTCCCTATAATGCCGCCGCGGTGGGTTTCAATGCGCTCCGGCTCCCTTTATCAATATGAATGACGTGCGGCTGGCGAATTATCGGCTAGTGGCGCGGGTCGCGCTCTTGCAGCTAGGGTGCGGGGTGCTGGTGGCACTCGGTTTCTGGGTGACTCGAGGGGTTTTAGCGGGGGTGGCAGCGCTGGCGGGAAGCTGCATAGTGGTCGTGGGTACGGCCTTGTTAGGGTGGCGTATGTTTAAACCGGGTATTGCCGGAGCGGTTACCTTGACCACGGCCATGTATGGGGCGGTGGCGTTAAAATGGTTGTGGTTTGCGGTGGCGCTCACGGTGGCGCTCGGATTATTGCGGCTGCCCGCGGCGCCGTTGTTGATCGGTTTGGCGGTGGCCCAATTGGGCTATTGGCTTGGACTTGCGGTTATAAAATAAGCGTTATTTCTTGAGGGGATGCATGCGGTTCGCAATGAGGGTTGAAGAAACAGGCGGCGGGATGACGGGCTATATCAAGCACCATCTCACGCATTTGACCGTCAATATTGGGCACGACAAGCTCTTGGCGGTGCATCTGGATAGCGTTATTTTTAAAGCGGTGATCGCGTTGTTGTTCGTGGTTTCCTTTTTCTTCATCGCGCGTCGTGCGACGAGTGGTGTGCCCAGCAAAACACAGGCTGCGGTGGAATTGTTGGTGGGATTTGTCGATGGTATGGTGAAAGACACGTTTCATGGCAAAAGTGATTTCATAGCGCCGCTGGCGTTGACTACTTTCTGCTTGGTGTTCCTCGAAAATTTTATGGATATGTTGCCGGTAGATTTTTTGCCGGAGAGTGCCAAAATTTTTGGTGTTGAGCATTTACGCGTGGTGGCCACCGCTGATATCAACACTACAGTGGGCATGGCATTGGGCGTGTTCTTGTTGCTCTGGTATGTTGGTATCAAGCATAAAGGGGTGGTGTCTTTTTTCAAGGAATGGTTTACCGCGCCGTTTCATGCGCACGGCCTATGGTTGATATTGTTGGCACCGATTAATTTATTATTGCGTTTGATTGAAGAGTTAGTGCGTCCTCTGTCTTTATCGCTGCGATTGTTCGGCAATATGTATGCGGGCGAGCTTATCTTCTTATTGATTGCTTGCTTTACGCTGGATGCTGCGCTTAATCATGTATCCACTTACGTCATGGGTGGCGCACAGTTTATTGCCGGATTTATATGGACGGCATTCCACATTTTGATTATTACTTTGCAAGCGTTCATTTTTATGACCTTGACCATCGTGTACGCCAGCATGGCGGCCGAGCGTCATTAGCGAATTTTATTTAAACCTCGTTACAGACCGGAGAGATTAATGGAAAATATGGCTCAAATTGCTCAAGTCATGAGCACCACTGTGATTGCAGCCGGCCTTGTAATCGGCCTTGGCGGCCTAGGGACCGCGATTGGTTTTGGCGTGCTGGGGGGTAAATTTTTAGAAAGTTCAGCTCGCCAGCCCGAATTGACCAACATGTTGCAGACCAAGATGTTTATTGTCGCCGGTTTGCTTGATGCGGTACCCATCATCGGTGTCGCCATCGGTTTACTGCTGCTGTATGCCAATCCATTCTTGTCAGCGTTGGGTTTGAAGTAACCGCATTCCATAACGGAGCACGATATGGACATAGCAATAACGCTGGTCATCCAAGGATTGGTGTTTTTTGGGGTCGCTTGGTTAGTAATGGTATTCATTTGGCCGCATATAATTGCGGCGATTGAAGCGCGTCAGAAAACTATCGCCGACGGGCTCGATGCGGCCGCTAAAAGCCAGAAAGAACTCAGCGAGGCGACGGCGCGTTCAAAAGACATCTTGCGCGATGCCCGTGATCGGGCCGCTTTATTGATCGAGCAAGCCAATAAGCGCTCCAATGAAATCGTGGAAGAAGCTAAGGGCACTGCCGCGAACGAAGCGCAGCGCTTAGTGAGCCAAGCCCAGGGTGAAGTGGCGCGTGAAACCACGCGTGCTCGGGAAGGCTTACGGCAGGAAGTGGGCAAGCTTGCGTTACAAGGAGCTTCGCGCGTACTCGGGCGCGATATCGATTCGAATACCCATGCCGATCTACTGGACCAGCTAGCTGCCGAGGTTGCGCGTGGCTGAACGCGCCACTATTGCTCGGCCCTATGCTAAAGCTGCGTTCGCTTACGCGCGGGAAGGGCACGCTTTGGTTGCCTGGTCTGAAGGGCTTGGAGCCGCTGCGGTAATCATGGCGGATCCACGGGTGGTTAATTTTACCAAGAGTCCGGGGCGGGCGGCTTCCGCCGTTACCCTGATGATCGAGGTTGCGGGTGAGCGTTTAAATGCGGGCATGCAGAATTTTCTGCGGGTGCTCGCAGAAAATCGCCGTTTAGGTTTGCTGCCAGAAATCGCCGCGCAGTTCGCAGCGTTGCGTGCCGGCATAGAAAACACCGTCGAGGTTCACGTGTGTTCGGCGGTGCCTCTGAATGCCGTACAAACAGACAAGCTGCAACAGGCCTTAGCCGCGCGATTAAAACGCGGAGTACGGATGCAAACCTCGGTGGATTCGACGTTGATAGGAGGCGCGGTGATTCGTGCCGGAGATTTAGTTATCGACGGGTCTTTGAAGGGCCGTTTGGAACGACTTGCCACAGATTTGGCAAGCTAGAACAAGTTTATGAGGATTGAATATGTCCATTAAGGCATCGGAAATCAGCGACCTGATCAAGGCGCGTATTGATAAATTCGACGGCACTGCTGAGGCGCGTAATGTCGGTACAGTGGTGAGCGTCACCGACGGCATTGTGCGTATTCACGGTTTAGCCGACGCCCGCTATGGGGAAATGTTGGAGTTTGTCGGCAATACCTTCGGGTTGGCCTTGAACCTTGAGCAAGACTCGGTGGGGTCAGTGGTGTTGGGAGACTATAAACACATTTCCGAAGGATCTGTGGTCAAGACCACCGGCCGAATTCTAGAGGTACCGGTAGGTCCAGAATTGCTAGGCCGAGTAGTCGATGCGCTGGGTAATCCCATCGACGGCAAAGGTGCCATCAACGCCAAGCAAAAATCCCCGTTAGAGCGTGTCGCGCCCGGCGTAATTTTTCGCAAGAGCGTTTCGCAGCCCGTGCAAACCGGGCTTAAGGCCATCGACGCCATGGTGCCGATCGGGCGTGGGCAGCGCGAGTTGATTATCGGCGACCGTCAAACGGGTAAGACTGCGGTGGCTATCGATACCATCATCAATCAAAAGGGCACGGGCGTTAAATGCGTCTATGTCGCCATCGGACAGAAACAAAGTTCTATCGCCAATGTGGTGCGCAAGTTAGAAGAACACGGCGCAATGGCCCACACGATTATTGTCGCGGCCTCCGCCTCAATGCCGGCCGCTATGCAGTACCTCGCACCGTATGGCGGTTGTGCGATGGGTGAGTACTTCATGGACAATGGCGAAGACGCCTTGATTGTGTATGACGATTTGTCCAAGCAAGCGGTTGCATACCGGCAAATTTCTTTGCTGCTGCGCCGTCCTCCGGGACGTGAAGCGTATCCGGGCGATGTTTTTTACCTGCATTCTCGTTTGCTGGAACGTTCGGCGCGCGTCAACGAAGAATATGTTGAGAAGTTTACTAATGGTCGAGTGAAGGGTAAGACAGGTTCATTGACCGGACTGCCTATCATTGAAACCCAAGCCGGTGACGTAACCGCCTTCGTGCCCACCAACGTGATTTCGATTACCGACGGACAGATTTTCCTGGAAACGGATTTGTTTAATGCCGGTATGCGTCCGGCGATCAACGCCGGCATTTCCGTGTCCCGCGTGGGTGGGGCGGCGCAGACTAATATCATCAAAAAACTGGGCGGTGGAATTCGGTTAGCGCTCGCTCAATATCGCGAGCTCGCCGCCTTCTCACAGTTTGCCTCGGACTTGGACGAAGCTACGCGCAAACAGTTGGAGCGCGGCCAGCGAGTTACCGAGTTGATGAAGCAAAAGCAGTACGCCCCCATGTCGGTGGCGGAAATGGCGTTGTCTTTATATGCCGCGAATAATGGCTATTTAGACAAAGTTGACCGCCGTAAAGTGGTCGACACCGAGGCTGGATTACAATCCTTCGCCCGCGGTAGTTACGCTGATTTGTTAAAGAGCATCAATGCCAAGCCGGATCTTTCGAAAGAGGTTGAGGCTGGCCTCAAGAAATGTTGCGAAGACTTCTTCGCGACGCTGTAACAGCAGACTAAAGGTATGGCAGGCGCAAAAGAAATTCGTGGCAAGATCGCGAGTATTAAAAATACTCAAAAGATCACTAAAGCTATGGAAATGGTGGCAGCCAGCAAAATGCGCAAAGCGCAGGATCGCATGCGCGCGACGCGCCCGTACGCGGAAAAGATTCGCAAGATCATTGGACACTTACGTCAAGTAAATCTGGATTACAAACATCCCTTTACTCTGGAGCGCCCCATCAAGTCGGTCGGTATCGTGGTCATTAGCACCGATCGCGGCCTGTGCGGATCGCTCAACTTAAACCTTTTTAAAGCCGCCCTAGGCGCGATTCGTGAAGCTCAAGGGCGTGGCGCCACTGTCCGTTTGTGTTTGATTGGTTCTAAGGCTTTGCAGTTTTTTCGTCGACTAAGCGGTGTTGAGATCTCAGCTTCCGTGACCCATCTGGGCGACAAGCCGCATGTCAATGAGCTCATCGGCACCACCAAGGTGATGTTAGATTTTTATCGCGAGGCCAAGCTCGACCAGCTTTTATTGGTCCACAATACTTTCGTCAATACCATGACTCAGAAGGGTGTGGTATCGCAGTTGTTGCCGCTACAGACTATCGATAAAGACCAGCTGCAAGAGCGTTGGGATTATATTTATGAGCCCGATGCCAGCGAAATTCTCGACCGCATTCTCATGCGCTACATTGAATCCCAGGTTTTCCAAGGGGCAGTCGAAAACGTCGCCTGCGAGATGGCGGCACGCATGGTGGCCATGAAAAGCGCAACCGATAACGCGGGTTCGCTTATCGATGAGCTGCAACTCATTTACAACAAGGCCCGTCAGGCGGCGATTACGAAAGAGCTTTCGGAAATCGTCGGCGGCGCGGCAGCAGTTTAGGCAAGAGGATTAATCAGTATGTCCAGCGGCAAAATCGTACAAATCATCGGCGCGGTCATCGATGTGGAATTTCCGCGCGATCAAATACCCAAAGTTTACGACGCGCTCAAGCTCGATGAGGTGGACTTGACCCTTGAAGTACAACAGCAATTAGGCGACGGTATTGTGCGCACGATTGCGATGGGACCGTCCGAGGGCTTGCGCCGCGGGCTGAGCGTTAAAGGGACCGGTAAGGGGATCAGTGTTCCTGTAGGCATAGGCACTCTCGGTCGTATTATGGATGTGCTCGGCGCACCCCAGGATGAGCGAGGACCGGTGCAGGTCACCGAGTACCTACCCATTCACCGTCCCGCGCCACGCTATGACGAACAGGCGGGGGGTCAAGACTTGCTGGTCACCGGCATCAAAGTAATCGATCTATTAGTGCCTTTTGCCAAGGGCGGTAAAGTGGGCCTATTTGGTGGTGCAGGCGTCGGTAAGACCGTCAATATGCTCGAGCTCATCAATAACATCGCTAAGCAGTACAGCGGCCTTTCGGTGTTTGCCGGAGTTGGCGAGCGCACCCGCGAAGGAAATGATTTTTATCACGAGATGATTGAGTCGGGTGTTATCGATAAAGATAATTTGGCGAATTCGAAAGTGGCGATGGTGTACGGCCAGATGAATGAGCCCCCTGGCAATCGTCTACGCGTCGCGCTCACGGGCCTGACCATGGCCGAATTTTTCCGTGACGAGATACAGCCCTCCGGCAAGGGTCGCGATGTGCTGTTCTTTGTCGACAATATCTATCGTTATACCCTAGCGGGAACCGAAGTATCAGCGCTCCTAGGACGTATGCCTTCCGCAGTAGGTTATCAGCCGACCTTGGCCGAAGAAATGGGCGTGCTGCAGGAGCGCATTACTTCCACCAAGACAGGATCCATCACCTCGATTCAGGCCGTCTATGTTCCCGCCGACGATCTGACCGATCCGTCGCCTGCGACTACTTTTGCTCACTTGGATGCAACGGTGGTGCTATCGCGTCAGATCGCCTCTTTGGGTATTTATCCCGCGGTCGATCCTTTGGATTCTACTAGTCGTCAGTTAGATCCGTTGGTGGTGGGTGAGGATCATTACAATACCGCCCGCGGTGTGCAGGCCGTATTGCAACGCTATAAAGAGCTCCAAGATATTATTGCGATTTTAGGTATGGATGAATTGTCCGAGGAAGACAAGCTCAGCGTGTATCGCGCGCGTAAAATTCAACGCTTCTTATCGCAACCCTTCAATGTCGCGAAGGTGTTTACGGGTCAGGACGGCAAGATCGTGCCACTGAAAGATACCATTCGTGGCTTTAAGGCGATTATTGCTGGTGAATACGATCACCTGCCGGAACAGGCTTTCTATATGATCGGTGCCATCGAGGAAGCGGTCGAGAAAGCGAAGACCTTGACTTAAAAAGCATGGCTAACAGCATTCATGTGGATATTGTCAGCGCCGAAGGCCAGATCTTTTCGGGCGAGGTAAATATGTTGTTTGTTCCTGGTTCGCAAGGCGAGCTCGGAATTGCGCCGCGGCATGCGCCTTTGTTGACCACCTTGAAAGCGGGCGAAATCCGCGCTCAGATCGATGGGCAAGAGGAGCAATCCTTTTACGTGGGGGGCGGAGCGCTCGAAGTACAACCTAATTTAGTGACTGTGCTTGCCGATACGGCCGCACGCGCGCGCGACCTCGATGAAGCGGCTGCTCAAGCGGCTAAGCAGCGGGCTGAGGATGCCATTCGGGATCGCAGCGATAAGATGGAAATAGCCGAAGCTCAGGCCGAGCTGCTGCGCGCTATGGCACAACTGCGGGCCATAGACCGTCTGCGCAAAAAACGTTAGGTGTTGTAGGCACAGACGTGGGAATAAAGCCGCTCTCCGTCGTAATATTGGCCGCAGGCCAGGGCAAGCGGATGAATTCCGACCTGCCCAAAGTGCTACAACTATTGGCGGGTCGGCCGCTCCTGTCTCATGTGGTTAACACCGCACATCATTTAGATCCGACTAGCGTGGTAGTCGTTTACGGTCACGGCGGCGCGCAGGTACAAGCCGCACTTGCGCAGGTACAAGCCACACTTGCGCAGGTACCCGTCGAGTGGGTGTTACAAGCAAATCAGTTGGGTACCGGCCACGCGGTGATGCAGGCCATGCCAATCATTCCAGATGATCATCAGGTGTTGGTTTTATATGGCGACGTCCCGCTGATTCGTGCGGCGACTTTGCAGCGATTATTGGAGGCGGGCGATACTTCGCCGCTTGCGTTACTCGCGGTGTTGATGGGTGACCCCACCGGATATGGGCGTATCGTGCGCGATGCAACGGGTAAAGCATTGGCCATTGTCGAACACCGCGACGCCACCCCTGCGCAATTGAACATCCGTGAAGTCTTCTCCGGTATTTTAGTGGCCAAGGCGAGTCGCTTGCGTGGGTGGCTTAAGAGTTTAAGTAACACCAATGATCAACAAGAATACTATTTGACCGATATTGTTGCCGCCGCGGCACAGGGCGGCCCGGAGGTTGCGGTCGTCATTTGCGATGTCGCCGAAGTGATGGGCGTGAATGATAAAGTGCAACTTGCCGACGTGGAGGGTGTTTATCGGCGTGAGCGCACCCGAGAACTAATGCGAGCGGGCGCGACCCTTGCGGACCCTAAGCGTGTGGACGTGCGGGGTACGGTAACTGTCGGGCGTGATGTGTTCATTGATATTAATGTGATTTTCGAGGGCGAGGTACACTTAGGCGCGCGCGTTAAAATTGGACCTAATTGCCTTATTCGCAATGCGCGCATTGGTCAAGATACGGAAGTGTTTGCGAACAGCATTATTGATAACGCGACCGCCGCTGAAAATTGCCGGATCGGTCCGTACGCACGCTTGCGGCCAGGTACGGTGTTGTACGCCGAGGTGCATGTCGGTAATTTCGTTGAAATCAAGAACAGCGAACTTCAAGCAGGCGCAAAAGCCAATCACTTGAGTTATTTGGGCGATGCGCACATCGGTGCGAAAGTGAATGTGGGAGCCGGTACGATTACGTGTAATTACGATGGTCAGAATAAATGGCCTACCGTCATTGAGGACGGTGCCTTCATTGGCTCGGGTAGCATGTTAGTGGCACCCGTACGCATTGGTGCGAACGCCACCATTGGTGCGGGCTCGACTATTGGGATAAATGCCCCCGCAGGCAAGCTTACTTTAACTCGAGCCAAACAGATAAGCGTCGAGGGGTGGAATCGACCCCAAAAATTCAACGACGATGAAAAAGGTGAAGTGATTAGCACTGCGATTCAGAAAAAACCGGGCGCGTGAGGGAGGCGGGCGGTTCCGGCCTTACAAAGTTTGCACTCCCGCATGCGGCAATACCTATAGAACAGATGGTGAATGTCCAGGTTACCTGGGGCGAGCGCTTTCTACATCATACGGCCCGCCTAACGGGAAGGCTCTGTTGGTCCGCAGCGACGATCAGATTTCCGGCGCCGGAGCCATCCATCGGCTTGCCGACGGCACTTGTGAAATGAAGCGACTATATGTATCTGAACGATTCAAAGGCCAAGGGATCGGACGTCGACTTGCAGAGGCGTTGATTGACGACGCCCGAAAAGACGGATTTAAATTGATGCGTCTCGACACCGGGAATCTCTTAACCGAGGCCATCGACATGTACTGCAAACTCGGCTTTAGAGACTGCGCGCCCCACCTCAAATATCCAGAGAACTTATTACCCTACCTGGTATTCATGGAACTGCCTTTGGGCACGTGACGGTTTGCTTCTTGGTTCGAAGTCAACCTGTACTTGAAATCGCTATACGCGTCACCATTAGCAGAGCTATTAGGCGTTATCCAAAGACAAAATAATACTCAGGAATGTTATTCGATGAGTTACCGCATTGCCTTAGTAGGAGCCGGCCCCACCTCGCTGTATTGTTTTCAAGCGCTCCTCGCGCGTACGCAGCTGCCCGCCTCGATCACCATTTTTGAACGCCAACGCCGTGCCGGTCAGGGTACACCATACAGTGCCTACTGGAGTGATCCCGTCATGCTTGCGAATATCGCGAGCATTGAGATTCCGCCGTTACCGCAGCGCTTGGTTGAGTGGCTCGCGGACGAATCAGACTCGCGGTTGGCCACCTTTGGCATTGCACGGGAGGACATCGACGAACGCGCTTTTTATTCGCGCCTGGTTGTGGGCGAGTACTTAGCTGCACAGTTCCAAGCGCTGGTGGACCGTGGTCGCTTATTGGGGTTGAATGTGGACGTGCGGACGCAAGCGTCGGTGATCGATGTCCGCATCGTCGGCGAGGCCATCGAATTGTCGGTTGCGGATCTTCGCCAGCGGGCAGCCACCTACACGTTTGATTACGTCATTCTGGCAACAGGTCATCAGTGG
Organism: Gammaproteobacteria bacterium; assembly: GCA_025359565.1. Classification (GTDB taxonomy): domain Bacteria; phylum Pseudomonadota; class Gammaproteobacteria; order Steroidobacterales; family Steroidobacteraceae; genus Bog-1198. The sequence goes on from JANYFY010000003.1 coordinate 47,113, forward strand.
CCTGCGGATCCAGAGATCCGGCCGGGATATTTCACGAGTCCTTACCCAGCCACCGCTTTAGCCCGTATTCAGAACTGTGCTGTCGGAATCCGCGGGAGCTCATTGAGTGCAATCGACGCCGCTGTAACCTTGGCCAATCAGCACGGGGAATTCGTCCCGACCAACGATGACAGCTTGGAATACAACGCTCGCCCGGAAACGGGAGGATTCAAAGTCAGCTTGTTCTCTCGAAAAGGGCTTATCCCAGAAGCCGACTTCTATCATCCGATTCCGTATCTGCCGCTGACGATTTGCACCGCAGAGACGATGAACAAGATCATCGACGACTCTGATGCAGAGGGTCTCCTCGACGCGGCGTTCGATCTGTTTCGGCGCGAAATGCTGCGAGCCGACGCTCACTATGCAATGAGTCTCGGTCTACAAACGGCGACGCTGGAAGAGTTTTGTTCGGCCTATTTTGATGTGCGAGCATCAGCTGATCTCTTTGATTGGGCAAAGCAAAATCTTAAAGTGGCTGTTGCTAATGCGGAACGTCAAGTGACCGTGCCGTGGCGTTATGCAATCTTACGAATGCATGAAGTTTTCGGCCTGCTCCCGGCTCATCTGAATGCTGACGAATTTGAGCGCTTCTCAGATTTCTTAAAACCCGTATTCGTAGACAACTACGCCACGGTGCCCCATGAATCGGTTAAACGGATGCTGGCGCTGCACACAGCAGGCAAGCTTGACGTTCATAAGCTAGAGGAGGGCGTAAGGCTCGATACGCGCTCATGCAACGAGGGCGCGATGTTAATCGATGGTAAAATTCGTCGTCATTTTCCGGTCTTCATCGAAGCGACGGGCCAGCCGGTACTGAGTGCTAAAGACTTCCCGTTTCCCTCATTGCTTCGGCAGAGGGCAATTCAAGATATCGACACTGAGGGAGACGCTCAAGTGAAACGGGGCATCGCCATCGACAGTGATTATCATCCAATCTCCGCGTTCGAGTCTTCTGAGCGTTTATTCTGCTTAAGCCTGCCCTTTTTGTTGGGCGAACACCCCTTTGCGCAAGGTATTACGAGCTCCGCAGAAATGTCGGAAGTGGTGATCGAGGCGATCAAAGTCACAGAAGCAGCCAACAAGCTATCGAACGATCGCCTTGATTTATAGTATGCCACTTTGGGATCGCGAACCCGTTGAACCCAAGAGCTCCGATACACAATGAAGAAAATCGCTCGAACTGCAACCTAATAATAGTTGGAACGCGGCGATCAGGCAGTGCGAAGCAGCCATAGGCAGAGGGTGGCACGTCGCACAGCGGTCTTGCTGGCGATCCTGTGCAGATGGCGTTAGCGCGACGTTTGGTACATCAAATCAAGTGTGCTTTAAGAGAGCGAGGACCGGTGTGGTGGGAAGACGGCGCTCCGGATTACAACCGACACAGGGCGGTTAATACGCCCTATGCGTCCTGGTTTGAAAAACATCAAGGTGAGAACACCTAATGCCCTCCATGTTGATGGTCTGCTGGCAGCTGTAGCTATCGTCTGACAACAAATTACGGCAATTAGGAAGTATTTCCATCCGGACACTGCACCTTACTATGCAAACATGCTGAAAGAAATTCGATGGTGGCCGGCGAAAAAATTCGCACAGAGAGGACGTCATTAGCATAGCGGGGGTTGAAGTATTTATGTCGTTAAGTTCCCTGGAAGTTGTTGAATTGCCGTTACGGGAAACGTTGCGCGAAGAGCGAGTGGCAGTAGCCGCTTATTTCATAGCATTGCATCGGGGATTTGTGCCCGGACATGAGGAGGCGGACTGGATGGCGGCCGAAAAACAAGTGGATGAAACGAGTCCGCAAAGGAGTGAGTAGGCGCCATAAGTGGGGACGTTTCTTAATGCTGCGTCAAGGCTGAGTGGGTTTCTGGGTCACGGAGACAGTCACCTCTGCAGGCAAATACGGTCCATGTACGCGAAATCCGTACACCGATCCGGGGTGAACCTCCGGGATATAGCCGTGCCAGATTTGATCCGTGTCTTCCGGGAGCGCGATGCGTTCTAATTCCGTCAATCCGCCGGTTAAGACGGTTGCCGCATAGGCAGCCCCACAACTCGTGATATTCACCCCGGCCCACATCATAACTTGCTAATCAAGGCGACATCGATTGTCCTGCAGGCTCCCTTAAGCTCAATCGTGGCTACTCAGCCTGGAGGACCAGCATTCGTTTGAGCCTTTTAAAACTTAGGCGAATCGTGTCCGCTTCGGCCTTTTTAGCTCGCCATGTTGCCCAGGTAACGCCGGGCGAATGTGAAGTATTATACGTGGCATAAGAACTTGGAGTACGCACAAGTGCGCTTGCTGGCGGGGAAGTTGACCTGACCATTGTTTTGTCTCACCAAAAATTGAAGTGACCTTAGCGTAAACAGTTCGGCAAAGCTTGAATGTAGGAAAGAGCACCCTTTTTTGTCAGACGCGTGTGACTATATTCACTTGAGGAACGCTCGGCGGAGCTCTTCGCTCGCAGTCTTACGAGGCCGACTCCGCGGACAAGCTACTTAACGCGATTACCCAATGTCCCGCCGTTTAAGATTGGTAGAATCAAAGTCGGATCGTTATTCTTCGGAGAATTAACCCGCGTCGTTACTTCGTGAGCAACCATTAATCCAGAGTCGTATTGCGCGAGAACGGCACTCGCTTCTTCAATCGATCCGCTGAGCCATTTTTCTTGGTCCTCGCGCTTTAAGATCGCGGGCATTCGGTGCGGGTTGCTCCCCGTATTGTGAATATGACGCAGCAGATCATTAGCCGGCATCGTGATATGCACGCAGCTCTCGACAAAGGTACCATCCGCCCGCACCGAGCGATCCCAAAGTCCTGCAAAGGCGAACACCGGTTGATCCACAACGCTGATGCAAAACGGCGCTTTGCGGTTATCGGAGTTCATATGCCACTCGAAAAACGCCGTGGCAACTTGAAGGCATCGCTGCCCGCGCTTCCAGGGCCCTCGGTAACTGGCCGCTGTTTCCACGGTTTCGATGCGAGCGTTGATGGTGGAATACTTAGTGGGCTCGCCTTTTGCAAAAAAAGGAATGAGACCCCAGCGCATCAATTCCAAACTATTCTCGCCCTCGCTGCTTCGCACTACCGGAACCTTCTGGGTCGGCGCGACATTGTAACTTGTCCGGATTTCGAGTCCCGGAGACCGCACGAGATTAAACTCTCGCTCTAGCGACCCCTCGTCAGGACTTACGTATCTACCGCACATAGGGTTAGCTTATCTGGGCCGAGGTGATGCGGTCAAAGTCTGACGGTAAGTCACTTGCGTCGAGTACGCGTATGAATGTCGTCGCCTGCAGTATCCCCACTGCTCGCGTCGCAGTGATAGAGCAACTTCATAGCCGCTCATAGGCGGCATCCCGATGACGAGAATTGCTACCTCCGGACGAATGAGGTAGATCTTGTCCTTAAAATCAATCACAAAATCTATGCGGTCGAAATTAAATCGGCACACGGCCATCGCGATGAAGCTACAAAATTAGAAAAATTTACCGATTATTATCCCGCAGTAGACAAGTTTTTTTGGTGACGACGATACCCATCGTAAGATCGGCCGCGTAAATGTTGTAAATATCTCAAAATTCCTGCAGACAATAGATCTTTGAGGTCTTGCGAAGTCCTTAACGCGAGCCGCTCGCGCACTCATCAAGGGGAGTTCCCTACCCGTAGCCAGATTTGGGTGCGATAAAAAGGGCCAATATATCCGCGCACTTGTAATCTCTTCCCATCGTCTAGTGGCACAAGCCTCAACCGATAGGTTTTGCCATTGTCCGGATCTAAGATTTCGCCACCCCATACACCAGGCTCCTCTAATTTCTTGGCCTGACGAATTATTTCCATTCCAATCAAAGGCTTTCCCTTGCGATCGTCAGTGCATTTGTCACAAATTTTGCCAGGCTCTGCACCCGTTAGGGATTTTACAATGCGCCCAGTGAGTATTCTGTTAGCCTCGTCAATGCGAATTTCAGCACGCGGTTTAAGGGTGTTGTCATCAATGCTGTGCCATATACCCACCGGTGATTTTTCGGCGTGGGCGGTTGCGCAAAGGCTTAAGCTCAGCCCTATTTTAAGCAAAGTTAGTAGGAATGCATTTGAGGGAGTTATTTTCATACAGAAGCTCCAGTAAACGGGGAATAGGCGGCGCCGGCTAACATTTGATCGAAAAAAACGAGGTCGTGGGTCGCTAACTGCTATTTGTAGGAAAGTTCTTGTTTAATTCCTGCTCACTTTGGGTGATTATGGTTACATGAATAGCCCGATTAAACATATTGTACCCCTCCCCCATCGAAACAAGCGCACGCCGCGTGAGTGGTTAGATGCACTATCGGCGGGTACTTGCGATCAAGCCTCGTTCTTCGGAGCGATTAAGGAATATCGTAAAACAGACCCAGATGCTTCTTGGGAAGTTTTATCGCTGCTCGATCAAGATTATCGACGCGGCAAAGTTGGGGCAGTATTTTTCAACAGTATTGTTTCACGAATTCAATCGGTAGCACTGGGTAACGATGCCGCCGCGGATACGAGTGCTGACTTATCCGTCAAGGAGACGGTTAAGCCCTCCGTTAAACAGCCAGTGCGTGCTCAGGTTACGACATTACGTACTGGCGCTACAGCACCGATTTCGGCAATTATTCCTTTTAGCACGGGTGGAACTGTTGTTAACGAGAATCAGGATATTGCTGAATCGCCGCACTCCCATTCGGTTGTACCCGCGGTGGGTAATGTACTGCGGGGTCGTTATAGATTGATAGGCATTCTCGGCCAGGGTGGTATGGCAACGGTATTTGAGGCGATCGATCAATCCCGAGCGGATTTGCCGTTTGCCCATCAACGGCTCGCAATTAAGGTGTTGGATACAACCGCCGGTAAACAACAGGATCGTCGTGTCGAACTGAACCGAGAGTTTTTAAATCTTCAATCACTGACGCATCCCAATATTGTGCGTGTGTATGATTTTGATCACGATGGCGAAACCACGTTTTTCACGATGGAGTTGCTCACGGGATCACTACTTAGTGAGGTAGTTGATCAAAATAACGGCGCGGCGTTGCATCGTTCGCATGCCATTGCAATTGTTAAATCGGTTGGCGATGCTATCGCTTATGCTCACTCCCGCAACATTGTGCACGGAGATATTAGTCCGCGAAATATTTTTATTACTGATGCGGGTGAGGTGCGAGTTTTAGACTTCGGAGCGTCGCATACCTTTACGCCCGGACAATGGATTTCGCATTTTGATGCACGTCGATCGCCCATGGCAACGCCTTGCTTTGCGAGTTGCCAACTATTAGTGGGCGGTACGCCTGAAACTACGGATGATGTATATGCGCTTGCTTGTGTGGTTTATTATTTATATTCCGGCAAGCATCCATTCCAGAATCGCACGGCCATCGAAGCGCGTACTTTAGGTCTTAAACCGACCCGTCCTTCGGCGCTGACTAGTCGCCAATGGCAAGCGCTACGCGCCGCCTTGAGTTTTGAGCGTGTGGATCGTCCCGCCAATATGGCGACTTGGTTACAACAACTAGGTTTAAGTCCGTTTAGTGGTCGTTTGCCGAAGTTGCCCGGGTTGGTGCATCCTAAAATGCCAGCCCGCCGATTCAAAAAGAGTTATCTACTCGCAGCGGTGATTTTGTTAAGTTCGGCGGTGGTAGGATTCAGTGATCTTAAATCGCTACAGAATTTCGCTGCACAGACCAGTGCTAATACTAGTCAAATGGTGCTTAAACTCCGCGATTTATGGAATCATCCTTCGATTAAAATCAGGCCGGCTACGAATCAGGCTCCCATCGCTACAGTCCGCGATTTGCAATCCGGCGAGCTGCCGTCGAGCGTCGTACAGACGAAAATTGATGTCTCGGAAATAAATATATCTCATGCAACAAAGCTCGCACCGCCGGTGCCTAGCGTGGTTGTGCCTGCGGGCCAGTACGGGGCAAGGGCGCGCGAATCCCAGATTGAATTAACCGAAGACGCAGTTGAGGTTGCGCCAATCGAAACCGTCGCACATTTAATGGTGCGACGTCACGGAAATTTGCGGAGCGACGTGACCTTTATGTGGTGGACCGAGTCGGGTACCGCTAAGGCCGGCAACGATTTTGAGTCAGTGAGCTCTCACGTAGAGCACATTCCAGTGGGTAAGGATCGGGTCACTCTTTACATACCACTGGTAGGCGAGGCTGCGCGGCGCGAAGCGAAAAATTTCTACGTAGTGATTGATGAGGCGGGCCCTGGAGCTACTTTGGGCGCTCGGACGCTGTCGATGGTGAGTATTTTAGCCCCGGAGTAAGGGCCGTTTTGGGTCTTCGGTAAATGCGGCGAAGCGCTTTATTGCCGGGTATCCACAACTAACTAGACCTGTTCGTAGAGCTGTCTTGGCACTGGCCCAGGCGCAGGCCCAGGCCCAGGCCCAGGCCCGCAAGATCGCCTGTGTTGCTGACAGCATACCTTGTGTGGATGAATCTTGGTCGGCGGCAAGGGCGAAGAGGACTGCCAGTTGCATTTGCCATCTTTATTGTTTGGAGGGTAGCCGCGTCCATATACGTGCACGCCCATCGGGCGGTGACAGTATCCTCCCTCGCATGGTTGCACCGACATGATCTGTTTTGGGCCGCCACCTCCGCAATTTTGGCCGCGGTCCTGGTCTCACGACGCCGCGCGCTAAATCAAATTGCCGCGTCGCGTTCCTGAACGGCCGCGTTACCGGTTGAGCGATCGACCCTAAATTGGAAAACGATCGTGGTCAACTCAGTACCGGCCCTTCTCTTGGCATGGCCAGTTTCCGTCAGTCAAGGACAGGGGGTGACACGCGGTCGGATTTGTCGTGCAGAATGCAGTTTCAGGTCGTTGGCGCGTGGCCTTCGATGCTGTCAGACGCGGCTATACCATGTCGCCTTGCCGCTGCCGCTCTGGACAAGATGACTTGCCGATACGAGCTTCTGCAAATGCTTTTTCACCGTGTTTCGGTTTGCGCCGGTCACATCGACAACCTGGCCGTTGGTGATCCGCCCATGCGCTTTCGCCAGTTCGAGAATCTGCACCGATAGTTCGGGCAACCGTTCGACCATCAACCGCTCGCGCGCGAGCTTCTCTTCAAGCCGAGTCTTTTGCTGCCGCAGCGACTGGAGGAAATAGACGATCCAAGGCTCCCATGCGGGCGCATCGCTGCGGATCGTCCCCTGCGTCCGGCGCAGCCCTAGGTAATAGCCCTTCTTGCTCGCCTCGATCACGCTTTCGAGCGAGGAGTACGGCACATAGGCATAGCCGCTGCGCAGTAATAGCAAGGTGGTCAGCACCCGCGACAAGCGGCCATTGCCATCCTGAAACGGATGGATTTCGAGAAAAACGACTATGAAGATCGCAGTGACAAGTAACGGATGAAGCTGCTTCCGGTCCAGTGTCTCATTCACCCATTCGACCAGCTCGGCCATCAATCGCGGCGTGTTGAACGGCGTCGCCGTCTCGAACACGACGCCGATTTCCTTGCCCTCGGCGTCGAATGCGTTGACATGGTTGGTGTTGGTTTTGTAGGCACCGCGATGCCGCGCATCCTTGCTGCTATGAACCAGCAAGTCGCGGTGCAATTGCTTGATGTGGTTTTCGGTCGGCGCAATCGCGTCGAACGACGCAAAGATGGTTTCCATCACTTCGGCGTATCCGGCGACTTCCTGCTCGTCGCGGGTATCGAAGTGGCGGATTTCGATGTTGGACAGCAGCCGCTCGACATCGCTGTCAGACAGCTTGCTACCCTCAATGCGGGTAGAGGAGCCGATGCTTTCTATCGTCGCCACGCGCCGCAATGCCGACAAGCGATCAGGCGCAAGCGTCCCCAAGGCGCGCCATGCGCCTTTGAACTCGTCGATTTCGGCAATCAGCGAAAGCATTTGCGGCGTAATCGCGAGCGACTCAGTGTTGATTGGCATATCCATATCTATACCCACAAATATCCATAAGTGCAACTATATGCACAAATCGACCCGTAAATATCCATACCCTTTCGCCGATGCAGAACAGATGCCAAAGCAAACGACCTTGGCCCGTCCCCAAGGGACGAGCCGCGAAAACTGGCGAGCACAGGCCAAATGGTCGCAGTCAGAACATTTCGATCTGGTCACGCATCGGATTCCAGAATCCGATGTCGAGCGGTCGTTGCGTGCGGCGGGGCTGCCGTCGGGGCTTGCGCTTGGCCATTGTCCGCCCCCGCCGCGTGACGGCTGGGTTGGCAGGGTCTTCGCTCCCGAAGCGCAAATAATCGTTGCGGGTCTCGGCCCCGCACTCCCGATACATCAACTGCAAACCACACATTTCCTGCCTCGTCTTGGGCTGAAGGCTGCAATCGCTCTGCGACATGCGGCTCTGCCGTAAGCGACCGGGTAAGTACGCCCTGCCGGAGTTGATCGAAGTCTGATGATATATCGGGCGAGTTGAACTTCAGGAGATTAGCATGTTGACCTCAGAACAGCGGGCGACGGTGAGTGCGATGTGGCGTGCGCATTGGGAGGGCTGGAAGGAGTCGGGCGAGTCAATGGCGGCGTACGCGCGGCGGCAGGGATTTGATGCGGATGCGGCGTATCGGTGGAAGCGGATTTTACGTCGCGGCGGTGCGTGGATTGAGGATGCGCCGTTGACTTGCAAAGCGATGCCGCCGCCCCAGGCGGCGAAGTTTGCACGCGTGGCGTTGAACGATTCAGCGCGCACAGCATCGATGTTGCTGCGGATTTCACTCTCCAATGGCCGGCGAGCGGAGCTCGATCTACAGGATGTGTCGCAGCTCGGCGCGGTGATCGCAGCGCTCGAGCAGGCGGGGTGATCCGCCCGACTGCGGCGGCGGTGGTGTATCTGTGCGTGGCGCCTACCGATTTACGCAAGCAGGCCGCCTCGCTCGCTCTGCTGGTCGAGCAGAGCTTGAAGCGCGACGTATTCGCACCGGCGCTGTATGTGTTTAGCAATGCGCGACGCGATCGGATTCGGATTTTGTACTGGGAGCGTAACGGCCTGGTGCTGTGGAGCAAGCGCCTTGAGCAGCAACGTTTTATCTGGCCACGGATCGAGGGTGCAGACACGGTCTCGATGAGTGGGGCCGAGCTCAATCGATTGCTCAATGGCTTTGATGTGTGGGCTCGGGGGCATCGAGAGTTAGCGTTGAAGCGCGTCGGATGAGATAACAAAAAGCCTATAAATACAGGCATATTCTCGTGCATTGGGCATGCCGACATGCGATAATGCACGCCTGTTAGAGAGTCCTTGCGCCCGCACCGAGAACGCCGCCACTGCGAGCGTACGCACTGCGCTGCTGGAGGCGGAGAACTCGCAACTTCGGGCTCGGATCGAGTCGCGCGAACAACGCATCCGGCTTTTAGAAGAAGCCTTGCGGGTCCTCACCGCCCGCACCTACGGACCGAGCCGCGAGAAGTTGAGCGTGGCGGCCGGACAGAGCGAGTTATTCAACGAGATCGAGGCGACACTCGAACTCGCGGCAGCGCTCGAGCTCGATCCCGAACTGAAAGCCACGCCGCTGCGCGAGACAAAGAGCGCCGTGGGCAAGCGTGGCCGCCAGCGCCTTGCCTCGCACCTACCACGGATCGAGATCCGCCATGAGCTGACCGAGGCCGAGCGCCAATGCGGCTGCGGCGGTGTGCTCACCGAGATCGGTGCCGATGTCAGCGAACAGCTCGACTTTGTGCCGGCCAAAGTTCAAGTGCTGCGCCATGTGCGTGTCAAGTACGCCTGCCCCGGTTGCGAGCAGTGCCTCAAGACGGCGGCGCTGCCCGAGCACATCCTACCGAAGACCAACGCCTCGCCCGGGCTGCTCGCGCACCTGGTCACGAGCAAGTACGTCGATTCCCTGCCGTTGTATCGCCAGGAGGCGATGTTCGAGCGCTATGGGGTGCGACTACCCCGGGCGACCCAGGCGGCCTGGATGATAGGCCTCACCGTGCCGATGCAGCCGCTGCTGAACTTGATGGACGAGCGACTGCGATCCTCCGGCTACGTGCGCATCGATGAGACTCGCGTGCAAGTGCTCAACAGCGACAAGGCGCCGAGCGCGCTGCATTGGATGTGGGTGCGAGTAGCCGGACCGAAACAGCAACGGATCATCCTCTTCGATTACGATCCGAGCCGCGGCGGCGCGGTCGCCGACGCGCTCATCGAGGGTTGTAGCGGATACCTGCAGAGCGATGGCTATGCGGCCTATGCGGGCGTGAGTGCGCGTGCCGGCCTGATTCACGTGGGGTGTTTTGCGCACTCGAGAAGACGCTTCTTCGAGGCGCTCAAAGCTCTGCCCAATGCGCAACGCAAACAGGCGAACGCGGCGCATGAAGCGGTCCGCCGCATCGACGCGCTGTACCTGATTGAACGGCAGATCAAAGAGCTCGGCGACGATGAGCGCACGCGAATCCGTCGGCAAGAAGCCGTGCCGCAACTGCAATCGCTCTTTGAATGGGCGAGCACAATGCAGCATCAGACGATGCCCTCCGGCAAGCTCGGCAAAGCCTTGGGCTATTTGATCACGCAGTGGCCGAAACTCGTGCGCTATGTCGAGGATCCGCGTTTGGCGATCGATACGAACCTTGCCGAAAATGCGATCAGGCCTTTTGCCCTCGGTCGCCGCAACTGGTTATTCGCGGACACCGTGAAGGGAGCGAAGGCTAGTGCAGCCCTCTACAGCATCGTCTCCACTGCACGCGCCAATGGCCTTGAGCCCTACGCGTATCTGCGGCGCTTGTTCGCTGAATTACCGAAAGCCAAAACCGTCGAAGACTTCGAGGCGATGCTACCCTTCAACACCGCGCCGATCTAGGCAAGGGCGGACTTACCCAATCGCTTACG
>JANYFY010000001.1 GCA_025359565.1 Gammaproteobacteria bacterium
AGCCATCGACGCACAGCGTCGCTTGATCGCCCGATGATCTTGCTCAATCAGGTTGTTGAGATACTTATTCGTCCGCACCTTGACATTCCTCCAGCACGGATGCTCACGTCGCAGCAGCCACAGTGCGCGACGACTTGGAACCTGTCCATCAAGAGTCACTTTGCGCGGTACGCGTGGAAGGGTGGCCGCCAGTGCCTTGCGAAAGAACGCTTGTGCGGCTGCAATCCCTCGAGCGCGGTGGAGCAGAAAGTCGACGGTCTTGCCCGTGCTTGTCGAGCGCTCGACAAGCACGGGCGATCGGCTTCGTCATTCATCACCTCAGAAAGCGCACCGCGCATTCTACCGAATGTCCCGCGCACCACCGCCGGAGCGCCCAACAACCTATAAATCGTAGTGCGCTAATGGCGTATCGTGAGTCAAATGATAATTTTAGAGACAGAGCGGCTCACGCTTCGTTGGTTAACCGTCGATGACGCAGCTTTCATCTTAGAACTGGTTAACGATCCAGCGTGGATCAGGTTCATCGGCGACAAGGGCGTACGAACTCTGCGTGACGCCGAGAATTATATTTTGAACGGTCCGGTCGATATGTATGCGCGTCTCGGCTATGGTCTGTATCGGGTCGAATCGAAGCAGGACAAGAAGCCGGTGGGGTTGTGTGGTGTACTTAAGCGAGATGAACTAGACCAAGTGGATCTTGGGTTTGCAATGCTCGCGGAACATCGCAAATGCGGATTTGCGTTGGAATCGGCCAAGGCGGTGTTGACTCACGCCAGAAATACATTCGGGCTGACCCAAGTCCTTGCGATCACCTCGCCTGACAATGTGGCGTCGGATCAATTGTTGGAAAAATTAGGCTTTAGCTTTGAACGCCTGCTGCATCTTGGTACAGAAATAAAAAAGGTGCGGTTATGGCGTTTGCTGATGAACATACCGCGGCGAAATTAGCACAGGGCGCCGCGTTCATGCAGGGCGCCCTGTCTCACTATGCCGGTAGCGGGTCCTGTTCACACACACTTTGACTACTGACGCCGCTGGAAGTCCCCCCGAATCGCTTGCCCTGAATTTCCTTGAAGGAATCCTCTAGCCGATTCAGCACTTCTTTCAACAGTTGCATGGGAATATCGAGTGCGGGCTCAATGCGAATGGTTCGTGCCTTGGAATAGGTTCCCGCAACGAGCACGCCGCGGCGAAATAGCGCGGCGGCACAGTCATAACCGACGGCATCGGATGGAAATTCTAATCCTAGCAACAATCCTTTGCCCCTGCAGCCCGCTAGCACCGCCGGATAGCGCGCGCGCAAGTTAGCGAATTCTTCAAGCAACATCGCGCCTTTTGCGGCCGCTTGAGCGGGCAGGTCTTCCTCTAGTGTGACGGATATGGCAGCAATACCGGCGGCACAGGCGATGGGGTTGCCACCAAAAGTAGTCGAATGAATGACGGGGTTAGGGATCAGCACTTCCCAAATCTTCGGCGTCGACACGAACGCCGACAATGGCATCACGCCACCGCCGATGGATTTGCCGAGGCACATAATGTCAGGTATCACGTTCTCATGGTCGACGCCCCATAGGAGACCCGTTCGTCCCATGCCCGTTTGAATCTCATCCGCGATGAGCAGAGCACCGTAGCGGTCACAAAGTTGTCGCGCTCGGGTCAGATATCCCGACGGCGGCACAACCGCACCCGCTTCGCCCTGAATGGGCTCAACCACAAACGCTGCGATCGGCGTTCCGACTGCTTCGGCTTTTGCAAATTCTGACTCAAGACTATCTGCATCTCCAAATGGAGCAAAACGCACGTCCTGCAATCCGCTTCGAAACGGCTCCCGGAAAGACGCCTTCCCCATCAGCGACAAAGCCCCCATGGATTTACCGTGAAAACCTCCGATTGTTGCAAGAAAGGTGCTGCGTCCCGTGTACAGGCGCGCCAATTTAATGGCTCCCTCAATGGCATCTGTACCGTTGTTAATGAAGAAGCTGCACGCCAGCTCACCGGGCGTGATGTCAGCAATTAACTTAGCCATTGCCGCTCGCCACGGTTCGAGTAGTTCCTGGCTGTTAAGCGCCATGCGACCCATTTGGTCGGTGACTGCTTTGACGATTCGAGGATGATTGATCCCGGCACTGAAGATACCGTAGCCACCTAGGCAGTCGATATATTGGCGGCCTAGCAGATCAGTAATGGTGGAATTGCGTCCGGTCCATTCGAGCGCCGCAAATTGCCCTGCTTCAGTCACCGACTTGCGGTAGGAAATAAATCCGCGGTTCACGTGTTTCTCATACGAATTCACCGTCTCAAGGATGAACGCGTGCATTTCTGACTCGTTCATTGGCTTGCCACCGATGAGGTCAAGGTAACGCTTAGCAGAAGCCAAAGTAGCCTGGGTCGACATACGCATAGTGATATGCTCCTGATCGTATGTTGATACGATTGGTTGCGATAATTCGTGGGGGCACAGCCGCTAGAGCGGCTCTTAAACGAGGTTTAGACGAGGGACTTAAGCAAGATTTGCCGCCCCGACAGCGAAATAGCGGGGCCTTCTAGCCGCACCAATGGCGCGGCGCGCTCGGTCAATCGAGAAGAAACGGGAGAGTCCGTATAACAAACCAAACGAAATCGGCGGGATTCGCGAAAAATGCTGCATGCTCGTGGGAATTGGGCAGTCATAATTTCGTCGAACTTAGTCGCTAGGCAACACCATAAAGATTAAGAGATAGTCACAATATAGGGCCTAGCGTTTAGCTCGTCAAGCTAGGCGGCGTCCAGTCAAGGGGGGAAGGAGTCCGGTGTAGGGGTCCCCCCATCCGTCTCGTTGGTTAGTGAAGAAACGTAAGGTGAGTCAATGGTGTCGATTCGCATGGACGACTTAACGAACCCGGTGGTCATCCAGCTTTTAAACGATCATGTGCAAAGCATGTCTGCGCACTCACCGCCCGAAAGCATGCACGCACTAGATGTGGATGCCTTGAAACAGCCGGACATTACTTTCTGGAGCGTCTGGGATCAGCAGGAGTTGATGGGCTGCGGTGCGCTTCGCGAACTGGACCCCACCCACGGCGAAATCAAATCCATGCGAACCGCGGAGAAGCACCTGCGCAAGGGAGTGGCCGCCGCATTGATGCGTCACATACTCCAAGAGGCAAAGCATCGCGGCTATGGCAGAGTTAGCCTTGAAACCGGACCCATGCCTATCTTCGCCGCCGCTATCAAACTCTATACGAGCTTTGGCTTCCACGAGTGCGAACCCTTCGGCGAATACTGCTTAGATAAATTCAGCGTGTACATGTGCAAAGAAATCGAATGACCGCGCGTCTTGCCGAAAATCGAGGAAATTACCCGAACCGCAGTTCTCATCGAACAGTTTGGGGATTCATCCCCCATGTAAATGCTTAAAAAATTCGTGCCAGTTAATTAGATGTCCGGCGGCCACTATCGCCACAATGACCATCAGCACGATGGCTAATATTTTGATGAACTTGACCATTTACGCTCTCCTATTGATACGCGAGAGCTTCGCGCACCGTGATGATCGACGCTCTTTTTGCTGGCACGGCACTCGCGAGCGCAGCACTCGCCAGAGTGATTGCCAGCCAAATCAGGACTGCGGTGATCGAGATCAGACCACCCATCGGCCCCAACAGATCCACCTGGGCAATTTGAGCAACCATTAGGGTAAGCGGTATCGACAGCAAGACCGCGATCGCCAGACTCACTATCCCGATGAATAGGCTTTCACAAATGACTGTGCTAAGAATCGCCGCACGACTGGCACCGATGGCGCGCATAATGGCGAACTCGCGAGTTCGTTCCAACACGCTCGTCATCATCGCTGAGGCGAGCCCTAATAACCCAACGGTCGCCATCAGAAGTGCCATCACGACCAGCGTAAATATCAAGAGGAACAAGTGTCCACTAAAGGCTCGCCCGCGCTCACTTTTAGAGCTTGAACCGGCGACTTTCAATCCCCCTTCATTCAAGGCACGTTCAATCAGCGCCGTTTTTACATCGGATTCTTCGTCAGCACGCTCCAGAGAAATGCGAAGCCCACGGGTTAAAGCCGCCAACGCTCGGCCCGAGGACTTCCTATATTCCGAGGACGTCATATAGATAGTGGCCCCTGCCATATGCTCGTCAATGACACCCACGACGCCCATATTTATTGGCGCCCCGTCCGCCAACATATGAATCGAATCTCCAATCTTAAGACTCGGGAACAGTGAGGCCGCTTGTCTGTTAAGTACCACCCCCGGGGCGGCCCCAATCCAATGTCCGTGGACCAGTTTTGGAGTTAAGAATTGACTCCTTGCAGGGACCACCGCTAGTCGCAAACTGCCGTGCCCACCATCGGGAAAGGTGTGGGTTACATTAAGTCCATCCGGCCGAGCCAACGATAACACCGCCTCAGAATATGGCTCCACGTGGTTCACGCCAGGCATTGCCGCGACTACCGCGATCGCGGCCGCCACTAACTGCGATTCGGCAAAACGAATTTCAACGTCATAATGCCTTTCGGCAAATGCTGCGTTCAGGTTTCGCTGCCACGCAGCCGATAAGTTGAGGCTCGTGATAAAAAGTGCGCCGCCGACGGTGAGGAGGATCAGAGTAAGTGCCAGGCGAGTCCTCTGGCGCAGACAATTGCGAAGGGCCAATGTAAGAGCCGCCGAACCAGTACTGATGCTTAACGCCCAACGCTGCATGCCACCTGGCAGGGATGGCGTTCGTGCGCCATAGTGATCTAGAGCTTCGCGCACGGTGCGCCGGGTTGCTAATATGATCGGCAACAGCGCCAAGCTTAACGGCACGCCAACACCCGCCGCCGCCTCAGCCAAGTACATGCCAGGGGAACAAGACAGACTACCTACATCAAAATTCAAGGTATTTCCCACATAGACTGCCAGCGCCCGACCTGCCAGTATTCCTAAGGGCAACCCAATACCAACCGCCACCATCCCGATCACGGCTATGAGGGTTCCGTAGAGCACGGCGATTTGATAACTTTGGGCCCCAATCGCTTTCATCACACCCATTTGGCGCACCTGAGGCGCTAAAAAATTAGCGGTCAACACCGCCGTCAACACTGCACTTAGCATTAACGTCAAAATGCTAAAACATAACAACATGTCAACCACACGTCGCATTTGGCCCCAGTGCGGATGGTGCTGTGGTGGGATACGGATTTCACCCAGTCGATGTCCCGTGGCCACGAGACGTCGCGCCACTCCGAGAACCGTGCCCTCAACGCTTAGCGCCTCACCAACCGCCGCGATTTTCAATACCCGAAGCTCAGGAAGAATGCCGAGCAATCCCAACGTCGCGGGAGTCACATACCCGTAAACCATTTGTTGTTCCGACGCGGGCGCGAGACTCGCATCGTGCACCACACCGGCAACCCGAAGATCACGCCGAATACCTTGCTCGGTTTGAATGCCGATCAAAGCACCTAGCACGGTGTTCGCCACCGGCATAGCGGCGCGCTCGAGAACAATATCATCGGCACTCGTCGGCCAGTGCCCTGCCACCAACCGCACGGTATTGATAGGCTGATCCGCAAAATTCGGCACAACGAACAGTAGCGCAGGTAGCCAAACCTGGGGACCCACCTGGACTCTCGCCCATACCTTCTCGTCGGCTTGCGCTGAAGTTACGCCAGGCTGAGACCGAACACTCGCCAGATCGCGCTCATCGATTTTATCCATTGCAATCAATGCCGAAGGCGGACGGGTGGCGAGATAGTTTCGATTAATTTCCCGATCAATAATTTTATAAGCTGTCGAAATTGTCGCCACCGATGCGACACCGATCGCAATCGCGACGACCATCATTACGATTCGTCCCTGATGAGCAACGACATCGCCAAGAATTTTTTTCCAACGCGAATTCATCCGCCAACTCATCTTCATAGGCGAGTATCAACAGGAACGAGCACGCCATCTGAAAGAGTGACCGAGCGAGCAAAATAGCGCTGTAAATCACGCTCGTGTGTCACCATGACAACCGTCTTGTCTTGTTTCATAAGCCCAGCGAAAAAGCGCATGACCTCTTCTGCCGTGTGCGAATCTAGATTCCCGGTGGGTTCATCCGCCACGATTAGTGGCGGATCGTTGGCGAGCGCCCGCGCAATGGCGACACGCTGCTGCTGCCCGCCAGACAACGCGGCCGGCGGCTTGTTTGCCTGATCGGAAATCCCTAAATCAGCCAACAATTGCATCGCTCGCTCACGGCGCTCGCCAGGCGGAAAACTGTTGCAAAAATCCATCGGTAACATGATATTTTCGACCACCGTCAAGGTGGGTAGTAGTTGAAAAAACTGGAATACAATGCCGACTGAGCGGCCACGCCAGCGCGCCAGTTCTTCTTGATTCAGTGTGTGAATCGCCTTATCCGCAACTACGATCGAACCGCTCGTCGGTGAGTCGATGCCCGTCAGTAGATTTATCAACGTCGACTTGCCGCTGCCGGATTTCCCGATCACCGCAACGAATTCTCCCGTATCGATATCGAGATTTATGTCTCGCAGTGCGACTACGGGGTCGAGCGGACCACCATATTTTTTCGATACGTCGCGTAGCATGATCAACGGGTGCGTGTGGCAAGCGGTTCTATTCATCGACCGACCAGGCTGAACAACGTTGGCGCATACCGCCGACTTAAGCGCAATATTTTTCCTGATCGCAGGCGCAATTCATAATCACCCTTAAACAGCGGTGAAAAAGTATCAATTTGCGTGATATTAACGGCCGTGGACTTATGGATCCTAGGGAATTTCGCTTCGCCGATTTGCAAGAGAAGACTCCGCAACGTGCGGCGGAGCAAATAACTGCGTACGCTGGTGTGCACACATACATAGTTATCGGCCGCTTCCAAGAAATGGATATGATCACTCTCGATTACACGCAGCCCATTATCGGTAGGCACTAAAAGTCGCGCGCGCCCGGCGGACTGTTGTTGCGCGAACTGAACGGTTGCAGCAGACCGACTCGGCGCTCTCAATCGTTCGCGTACTCTTTCCAGCGCCCGGTCAAATCGTTCTTGATCATAGGGTTTTAGGAGATAGTCGACCGCAGCAACATCAAACGCAGCTAACGCATGCGCGTCATAGGCAGTAACGAATACAAACAATGGAGCTTCTGAAGTCTCGATCTGCGCCGCCAATTCAAGTCCTGTCAGTCCCGGCATTTGCACATCCAAAAACACCACGTCAGCAATGCGAGTCGAAATGGCCGGCGCTGCACTTAAGCCGTCGGCAAACTCTGCCACCAAAGTAACGTCCGGTTGCTGCGACAGCCATAACCGAATTTTCGCACGCGCCGGTTCCTCATCATCGACAATCAATGCGCGAATCATTCAGGGTGTGCTCGGAGCGGCAACACGACTAGCGCCACAACTCCTTGAGAATCGTTACTGATATTGACTGTCGCCGCCAACCCATAGAGAACGTGGAGGCGTTCGCGGCAATTGGTGATTCCAATTCCTTCGCGCCACCCTAGCTGCAGAACAGATCCCGTGTTATGAATACTGACACGCAATCGATAATCATCGCAGGTGGCAATCATTCGGATTCGCTCATGGCTGGTAGTTTGCTCAATGCCGTACTTAAACGCATTTTCAAGCAGAGGCTGTAGCAACATAGTCGGCACCGGCACCGATATCGCATGGCCAGCGATTTGCCATTCCATCACCACTCGTCCCGAAAAGCGCTCCTCCATGATGGTCGCGTAGAGTTTTAGCAACTCGATTTCATCCTGTAGTGGCACCATGCTATTTGCGCCGACGCCGAGACTGGCCCGCAGCAAGTCGCCCAGTTTTGTGAGAACTCGGTCCGCCCGTTGCACATCGCTGTGCATGAGCGCAGATACCGTGTTGAGCGCGTTGAACAAGAAATGCGGTCTCAGCTGTGCTTGCAATTGCGCCAGCTGCGATTTGATCAGCGCCTGCTGAATCAGACCCATTTGAGCAGCCTGCTCACGCAATTTGAGCGAGGACAATGTCCCGTATACCAACCCCAGCCACAGGCAATAAAATAACCCGCTTTTGAGGTATTCATAAATAAACCTGGGAGGCTCCTGTAACTGCGCACCGCCGAGCGCAAACAATCCATGTTGCAGACTGAATACAATGACAATGTACGCCGTGGCCAACATAGGCAGGCGCCACAAATGATGCGCAAACCAGAGTTTTGGCGGTTCCAATGCCGGCGCCAGGTAACGAGAGGAGCGTAGTTCAACGACCAACCAAATGACAATTGTCACCGCCGGCACCACCGCTAGCACCAACGGCTGCCATAGTGGAAGCGCGTGATCGTGTAGGTAACCTGGGAATTCAATGAGCGATACCAAAGCCCAAAGCACAGCCCACAACACCGCAAGCGGCAACAGCGGCGAACGCCTCCAGTATTGAGCCGTATCTAAATTAATGTTAGCCATTCCTTGCACCATAACCCTAGTGTAAGGGGCCTTGTGCTAAGGGCTAGTCGCTTGGGGTAACCGGGACGCGCTCGCGTACCTCACGCGTCGGAAATCTGCCAGCTTGGCGAAGTTGCGGTCAAATGTAGCAACCGTCAATAACGCGTATTCCTGAGTCTGCTCCGAGTTCGCCCAGATGGCTCGCACGCCTGTTGGGGCGTCGTCGCGATCCCCAACTCGAGTACATCCTCGCAGATCATCCCAGCGTCGCGGAGCGAGTTACGCAATGGGTTGCGCGAACGGCTGAGCGCAAAATCTGGACCTGTAGCAATGATGACGGCGCGGCAAAAAATGTGCGTATCGCGCTGCACGCCATGCCGTAAACACCTATGCAGATGACAGAATAGTAATTCCGGCCTGGACCCACTACCGTTAGCCTAAGGGTTCTCCCAACCGGACGGTCAGATCGAATAGGCGAAGAATATGTTTGAAATCAGTAGGCGAAGGGCCGCGCGGCAGTATTTCTGGGGCGCATCGCTATCGCTATCGCTATCGGCAGCGGCAGCGGCATTGGCATTGGTTGCGGGGCTGCTGGGGTCCGTGGCTCAGGCCGCTGCCATCAGCCTGCTGAACGTATCCTATGATCCGACCCGCGAGTTGTACGAGGACTACAACAAGGCGTTTGCCACCTATTGGAAGGCCAAGTCCGGCGACGATGTGACGGTAAATCAAAGTCACGGCGGTTCGGGCAAACAGGCCCGATCGGTGATCGACGGCCTGCCGGCGGACGTGGTGACCCTGGCCCTTGCCTACGATGTCGACGCGCTGGCGAGTCAGGGGGCTCTAATTCCTGCCAATTGGCAGAGCCGCCTACCGTCCAACAGCACGCCGTACACTTCGGCAATCGTGTTTCTGGTGCGCAAGGGAAATCCCAAGAAGATTCGCGACTGGAGTGATCTGGTACGGCCGGGCCTTGAGGTTATCACCTCGAACCCGAAGACCTCGGGCGGTGCGCGCTGGAACTATTTGGCCGCCTGGGCCTGGGCTCTGAAACAACCCGGTGGTACTGACGCAACGGCCGAAGCATTCGTCAAGAAGCTATACAAGAACGTGCCGGTGCTTGATTCCGGTGCGCGCGGCTCGACAGTGACCTTCGTCGAACGGGGAATTGGCGACGTGCTGCTAGCGTGGGAGAGTGAAGCGTTCCTCGCGGTGAAGGAATTAGGGCACGCGAAGCTCGATATCGTGGCGCCATCGCTCAGCATCCTCGCTGAGCCTCCGGTCGCGGTGGTCGACAAAGTGGTCGACAAGCGCGGTACCCGCAAAGTGGCAGAAGCGTATTTGAAATACCTGTACTCCAAGGAAGGCCAGGAAATCGCGGCAAAACACTTTTATCGGCCTCGGGATCTCGAGGTGGCGGCGAAGTACGCCAACCAATTTCCGACCCTTCCCCTCGTGACCATCGACGCCGTGTTCGGAGGGTGGAGCAAAGCGCAGGCCACGCATTTTTCGGATGGCGGTACCTTTGACCGAATATATAGTCAGTGACGCCTGCGTTGCCGGCTATCATCCCTCCTGATATTGACCATTCAGGGGATCGGTATGACGACGTCCACCGCGACGATCGAGAATGCGACGGGGGTGCGGGGCTCCGCACGACGTGTGATACCCGGCTTTGGCCTGACGCTGGGGTACACCATGGTGTATCTATCGTTAATAGTGCTGATTCCACTGTCCGCCACGTTCATCCGCAGCTTAGAACTGGGTGGGGGACACTTCTGGGCCGTAGTCACCGCACCTCGAGTACTCGCCTCGCTGAAGCTGAGTTTTGGCGCGGCGTTGTTTGCCGCTCTGATTAACGCAGTCTTCGGATTGATCATTTCTTGGGTTCTGGTGCGCTACTCTTTTCCCTTCAAGCGCCTGATCGACGCGATGGTGGATCTACCGTTTGCACTGCCGACGGCCGTGGCCGGCATCGCACTGACTGCGCTTTATGCGCCCAATGGATGGCTCGGGCACCTTCTGCAACCCTTGGGAATCAAAGTAGCATTCACGCCATTGGGCGTCGTCGTGGCGCTGATCTTCATAGGGCTGCCGTTCGTCGTTCGTACTTTACAGCCCGTGCTCGAGGATCTCGATCGCGAGGTAGAGCAAGCCGCGGCCACGTTGGGTGCGTCGGAATGGCAGACCTTCTCTCGTGTCACACTGCCCGCCCTGTGGCCAGCCTTGCTCACGGGCTTCGCGCTGGCGTTCGCGCGCGGGGTGGGGGAGTACGGATCGGTGGTCTTCATTGCGGGCAACATGCCCATGAAGTCAGAGATCGCGCCGTTGTTAATCATTACCAAGCTGGAGCAATACGACTATGCCGGTGCGACCGCCATCGCCGTCGTCATGTTGATGTTATCGTTTGGTCTAATGCTCGGCATCAACGCGCTGCAAAACTGGGCGCTCACGCGCAACAGTATCCGTTGAGCGAAGCGTCGCCATTTCTGTGAGCTACAACTTTCAAACGTCTTATAGCACCGCCAGTCGCAAGCGCCCGCGTCGGCTGTACCTCGGGCGTATCATTTTGATCGCCGTGACGCTGGCATTTCTCGCCGCCTTCCTGTTACTGCCGCTGTTGGCCGTGTTCACGCAAGCCCTCGCCAAAGGCGTGGGCGCCTACCTCGCAGCAATTAGCGATCCCTTGGCCTGGTCGGCAATTAAGTTGACATTGTGGGTCGCCGCCATCGCCGTGCCGCTCAATCTCGTCTTCGGTGTCGCTGCCGCGTGGGCGATTGCGAAATTCGATTTTCGCGGCAAGAGCACGCTAATCACGTTGATCGATTTGCCGTTCGCCGTGTCGCCCGTCATCGCTGGGCTGATCTACATTCTGATATTCGGGGCGCATGGTTGGTTCGGGCCATTCCTGCAAGCGCACGACATCCGCATCGTGTTCGCAGTGCCGGGAATCGTCCTGGCGACGATATTCGTCACCTTTCCGTTCGTCGCACGCGAGCTCATCCCTGTGATGCAGGCTCAGGGCAAGGATGACGAGGAGACCGCGCTGTCCTTGGGCGCAAATGGCTGGCAGACCTTTTGGCGTGTGACCTTTCCGAACATTCGCTGGGGATTGCTGTACGGAGTACTACTCTGCAATGCGCGCGCCATGGGAGAATTCGGCGCGGTCTCGGTGGTGTCAGGGCATATCCGCGGGCTCACCAACACCGTGCCGCTGCACGTCGAGATTCTTTATAACGAATACAATTACACCGCCGCCTTCGCAGTGGCTTCGTTGCTCGCGTTGCTGGCGCTGCTGACTTTGGCAGGCAAAAGCATTCTAGAATGGCGAGAACCGGAGCTGTATCACGCCGCGCGGCGCCAGCAAGCCATTCAACGGACTCGCCGCAGTTGACGGCATCGATTGGGCTGTGCCCATCGGCGGGTCGCTTGCCTGACCGATTGCCTGTCGAAGCACCCGAAGCGGTCTTGCAGGTTCTTATCCAATGTCGGAGTATGTATTTATGACTGTCAATCGTTCATCTCCGCGCCCACAGCTCAACGTCTGGCACGCCGCTTCAGTGTGCGTCGGCATGGTAATCGGTGCAGGAATCTTCTCGTCAACGCCCGCCGCTGCTGCGAACCTACCGAATGGAGTCGTGCTGCTTCTGGTGTGGGCGGCGGCCGGCGCGCTATCCCTGGCTGGCGCCCTTTGCTTCGCCGAGATGGCGGCTGCATTTCCGGACACCGGTGGGGATTATCATTTTCTGTGTCGCGCGTACGGTCATAAGGTTGGATTCCTGTTCGCCTGGTCGCGGTTTGCGGTAATTCACACAGGATCCATGTCGATGTTGGCATTTGTGTTCGGCGACTACCTGAGCACTGTCGTTCATTTGGGTCCTATGGGCAGCGCAATTATTGCCACGTCGACTGTCGTTGCACTAGTCGCAGTTAATCTTGCAGGTCTACGTTTCGGGATTGGCGCCCAGGTCATACTCACCAGCATTGTTCTGGCTGGCTTAATGAGCGTGGGTATTGCGGGTTTATGGGATACGTTGTACGCCCTACCATCCGCCACGCCCATGAGTACGCCGCGCAGCATTCCGGATGTGCACTGGGGCCAAGCGCTTGTCTATGTATTTCTAGCCTATGGTGGCTGGAGCGATGCCGCTACGTTATCAGCAGAAATGACCGATGGCAGCCGTGGCATCACTCGCGCACTCGTCTATGGAATGGCGGTAGTGACCGGCTGCTATTTATTGGTCAATTGGGCGCTCCTGCGCGGACTTGGATTTGACGGGCTGAGTGCTGCCAATGCACCTGCGGCTGATCTGATGCTGCGGACATTCGGTCGCCCCGGCGAATTGTTTATCGTCGCAGTCGTCGCGATCACCGCAATCACTGCGATGAACGCTCTGCTCATCGCCGGTGCGCGCACCACCTACGCAGCAGCTCGGGACACCGGTGCCTTCGGCCGTCTCGGACACTGGCATGAAAAGCGCGGAACGCCGTCCGCTTCGATTATTGCGATCGGACTGGTGACCCTGGCGCTGATTGGTTTCGGTGCCTGGACACGACATGGTTTCAAGACAATGGTCGATTATCTGTCGCCGGTATACTGGTTCTTCCTGACTTTGAGTGGTGGTGCCTATTTTATTTTGCGCCGACGCCACGGTGCCACACACCGGCCTTTTCGTGCTCCGCTCTACCCCTGGGTGCCCATTGCGTTCATTGCGAGCAGCGCGTTCGTCTTCTACAGCAGCGTCGCCTACGTCAAGGTCGGCGCCGTGGCCGGTATCGTGGTGATGGCGTTAGGCATGCTGCTGTCGATCCCATTGCGCTCAGCGAAAGGTTATGGCTCATGAAAAAGGTTATGGCTCATGAAAGATAAACGTGACATCGTAATGAATTGGCTGCCGCGCTACACGGGTACGGCGGTTGAGGATTTCGGAGACTACATACTGCTGACCAATTTCGGTTTTTATCTGGAGCTGTTCGCACGCCTAACAGGTGGCGAGATCCGCGGCCGCGACCGGCCCATGCCAAATTTGACAGCCGACGGAATCACGATGATTAACTTCGGCATGGGTAGCGCTAATGCCGCCACCATCATGGACTTGCTATCAGCAATTTCGCCCAAGGCCGCGCTGTTTCTCGGCAAGTGCGGTGGACTGAAAAAGAAAACCATGCTCGGGGGTCTAGTATTGCCAATTGCCGCGATACGCGGCGAAGGCACCTCGAACGATTACCTGCTACCTGAGGTGCCGGCCTTGCCAGCTTTCAGCCTACAGCGCGCTATTTCCACGGTCATTCGCGACCTAGCCTGCGATTACTGGACCGGAACGGTTTACACAACCAACCGGCGCGTTTGGGAGCACGATGACGAATTTAAAGCGTATCTGGTGCGAACGCGGGCGATGGCTATCGACATGGAAACCGCAACGATTTTTGCGGCGGGCTTCGCTAATTCGATCCCAACGGGCGCGCTGCTACTCGTCAGCGATCAACCTATGATTCCGGAAGGCGTCAAGACCGAGCACTCCGACCGGCTAGTGACGGATGAATTTGCCGAACGCCACGTGCGCGTCGGAATCGAGGCGCTGCGCCTGATTCGCAGGCACGGCAAGAGCGTCAAGCATCTGCGATTCGATGAATGACCTTAGCTCGAAACGGCATTAGTATTTCGACGACCCGGCCTTATATTATTGGCAATTATTCAGGTAACACCATGAACGATATCGTGACCCCACTTCAATCTAGATCCAGACACTTCATGAGCGGCGCGCTCGGCACGCTAATGGGCCTACTGCTTTGTGCAGGACTGGCGCTGCGCTCAGGGTTAGTGCTGGGCGAGGCGGCAACGCCCGGCGCCGCGACAACGCCCGGCGCCGCGGCTGATAAAGACCCTTTAGAGACGGTTACGGTATTTGGCTCGCGGCTGCAAAATCGCACGACTTTTGACAGCGCGGTACCCATTGATGTATTCAAATTATCCGACATCGAAGCGGTTGCGAATTCAGGAGAGTTAGGGCAAATCTTGCAGGAGCTCACGCCTGCCATCAACATGCCACGCGCCTCGTCCAGCGGCACATCGGACAGTATTCGTGCCATTCAACTGCGCGGCCTTGCGCCCGATCAAACTCTGGTGTTGGTCAATGGCAAACGCTGGCATCCTAACGCGGTGATGGATATAGAAGGTCTGTTTCCGGGCACCGTAGCGGTCGATCTTAATGCGATCCCCGTCGATGCCGTCGAGCGAATCGAAATACTGCGTGATGGTGCCGGTGCACAGTACGGGAGCGATGCGATCGCGGGGGTCGTCAATATTGTTTTAAAGCGCGGTAGCGGCTCCGGCGAACTGCATGCAAGCTTTGGCGAAAACCGCTCGGCGTTTGTACCGACTCATCGGACCATCGTCGACGGAGAAAATCGGACCTTGGGTGCTGATGGAAGCATTCCGCTCGGTGACAGCGGATTTCTGCGCTTTGGCGCCAGCTATCAGAATCGTGGGGCGACCAACCGATCCGGCCCAGTGAGTGCCTCCTTCGCGTCCTTCAACTCAACGCCAGCGGACTTGGCGCTCGATGGCCAGGTGTTGTTTCAATCGGGCGACCCGAAGGTCGAAAATACCGGCGTCTTTTATAATGCTGAATGGCCGTTAGACAATGGCGCCAAGCTGTACTCGTTTGCCACCCTGAACTGGCGTAGCACGCGGGGCGCAGCTTTTTATCGCTATCCTGGAGACCCGAGCAACGTGCCGGCAATCTACCCCAATGGCTTTCGTCCGGTATCCACCGGGAGTAGTCGCGATTTGGGCTGGGTCGGCGGCGGGAAGGGCGCAATCGGAGGCTGGGATTTCGATATTTCGGGACGCATAGGAACGAATTTATTTAGCTATGGGCTGGCCCACTCCTTAAACGCTTCGCTCGGGGCGGTAAGCCCGACACAATTTCACGTGGCAGACTTTGTAACGAGTCAGGCGGGCTTGAACGTCGATCTGACGCGTAAGATTGACGCTGGACTGTACGCGCCTGCGGTATTCTCGCTTGGCGCCGAGTGGAACGACGAGCATTATCATACCGGTGCCGGCGATCCGGCTTCCTATGCAGCCGGCGCGAACGTCAGTAATGCTTTCGGCGAGGTGATTCCGCCGGGATCTCAGGGGGATTCTGGCTTGCGCCCGCAGGACGTGGTACATCTACATCGGTCCCTAGGCGCTGCGTATGCGGAACTGGAAAGCGATGTCACTTCACGCCTGCTCCTCGATTTAGCGGTGCGATATTCAAACTACAGCGACTACGGATCATCAACTACTGGAAAATTCTCGGTTCGCTACAAGTTGACTGAGAATTTCCTCGTGCGCGGTTCGCTATCGAATAGTTTCCGTGCGCCGGCTTTGGCGCAGACGGGAATTCGTTTCGCGGTACTCAATTTCAATTCCTCGGGAACCGGACTGTTGAACAATGTCTGGCTGCCGCCGAATGATCCGCTGGCACAACTGCTGGGCGCGCATCCACTCAAGGCTGAAACTTCGACAAACGCGACCGTCGGACTCGCCTGGCGAGCGGCGGGTGGTTGGTCGACGACGCTCGACTTCTATCAAATCAAGATTGCCAATCGCATCACGCCCACCACACAGATAACGAGTTTCACGCTGCCTGCGCAGAATTACATGAGCGCAAACGGGTTGACCGACATTGGATCGGTGCAGTATCTAACCAATTCGCTGGATACGACCACGCGCGGCTATGACCTGGTCATCGCCAACGACACCCGTGTGAGCGAAGGCAAATTGCACGCCTCACTGGCCTTCAATCGCAACTATTTGCATGAGGACCGTGAGCGCAATCCTACGAACCTTGGCGGGACGGTGTTGATCCCGCTTGAGTACGGTTCACCCGCCACGAAATTAGTGCTTTCCGGCGAATACGACACCGATCATTGGGGGGTACACGCAGGGGCGACGCGATTTGGCACCGTTTATGCGTTCTCGTTTGACTCTACTTTGCCGACTATTAATGGATCAAACGTCCAGCGGTACGCGCCCGAATGGTCTATTGACCTTGAAGGTCGGTGGCATGTGGGTAATGGCCTGACGTTCTCGTTGGGCGGTACGGACGTGTTCAATCGCTATCCTGATCAGACCGTAGCCGGTAGTAACTATGGCGGTGCGCTACCGTACAATTACGCGCATCCATTGGGCATTAACGGCGCCTACTACTACGTGGCGCTGCGAAAACGTTTCGCAAACTAAGCTGGTTGCATAACATTCTGTACCGTCACTGTGGCTGCGCGTATTTGACAGGCTGATACGCGCAAATTCAGGGGGTGCAAAATGCTTGCATAACATTACACCTTATGGTGTAATGTATTCCATGGAGCAGTTGACCCACGTTTTAAGCGCTATTTCGCATCCAACTCGACGCGCAATTATCAAGAGACTGGCAAACGGGCCTGCTGGATTCCTAGATCTTGCAGAACCGTTTGATGTCGCGCTTAACGCCGTCACAAAGCATTTGAAATTGCTTGAGCGTGCCGGATTGATCGAGCGCGAAAAACAAGGGCGAGAAGTTCTTATCTCTCTTCGCCCTGAAGCACTTCGCTTAGTGTCAGTTTGGGTGCACGAATATGAGCGTTTTTGGAGTGAAAAGCTTGACCGGTTTGCGGGTTACTTTAAGCAACAAAACAGGAGTAAGTAATTGTGAGCAGTGCAAAAACGATTGAAGTCACGATTGAACGGACGATCCCAGCTCTACCAGGCGAAGTCTTTGACGCGTGGTTAAATCCTAAGATCCCAGGAAACCCCTGGAATATGGCTGATAAGCTGCTGTTTAATCCCACCGTCGACGGATTTTTCTACTGGGCGATCAAAGGTATGCCTCACTACGGAAGATTTACCGAGGTCAACCGAGCGGCGCGAATTCAGCATACCTGGATGTCACCCAATACTTCCGGCCAGGAGTCAACGGTAACCGTGACTTTCAAGGAACATAAAAAAGACACGATCATGACGTTGGTGCATACCGGACTTCCTGACACAGACGGTGCAAGATCACACGAGAAAGGCTGGAACTATTTTTTGGATTTGTTCCGAGGAGAACTTACGGATACTGCTCGCACTTAACGCGGAACCTGTTCGTACGAAAGAGCGTGCGGTTCACGCTGAAGTGCTCGTAAACGCCGCGCAGCAGCTCAATGTGGCTCCGGAATGTTTGGCCTATGAGCTCGCATCGAGTGGCACTCCTCGAAGGCTCATTTAAATGGGTTTCGCAGAGGTCCGCAGTTCCCTGCATTTCTGGAGGCCATTCGCGGATTTATGCCCGAGATTACTGAAATGCGCCACTACCGTGTCACCGACATCAAATTACAAAAGCCGCAACCGTAGCCACCCATTAACAAGCTGCCTGACGCTAGTTGAGATAGTTAAGCAGAGCGTTGCCGATTTCGGTGCATCGCCAACCTTTCAATGCGTGGGAGTCGCGTTTGCCCATAGCGAGCGATTTTAGTTCGCCGCGGGGAGCGAGAATTTCGGCGCTCACTTGTAACTCTGCGGCGCGTTGGTCGACTGTTTTGACAAGCTTATCCAATACGATTTTTTGTGCGGGCGTGGGGCGTGCGTCTTGACTGGGCTCCTGATCTATGTCGGCGCTTTGCAGAGGTGTTGCTAAGGCTTCACGTAGGGTTTTATCAACCGACTCATCCATATCGCCAGGATTAGTGTGTGCCATGCTAAAGATATCGGAGTCGGACAAAATCCACGAACGCGGTAAATCGCGCGCGCGCGCGGCTTTTTCACGCCATACCGCGATTACCTTAGCCCGTGCCCGTGGGTTGGGGTCCAATTGCGCAATGCCCCGTAATTTCACCCAGGCGAGGGCGGGGTCAGGTTCGTAAAGCTGCGGGTCTTCGAGTGCTGCGCAATCCTCAAGCGCCCAATGCTCGCGACCTAACTCGACTAACCGACGTTTAAGTTGCTCGGCAATTTCGCCCAGATACAGCACATCGTCGGCCGCGTAATCCAATTGAGCGGGGGTTAATGGTCGCTTGGACCAGTCGGTGCGGGTCTGGCCTTTGGTAAGCGTCACATCGAGATAGGTTTTGACCAGTTCTGCATACCCCACTTGGGGCTTAAGCCCGATACAGCCGGCGGCGATTTGAGTGTCAAATACTGGAGAGATGATCCGCTGAGTGGTCAGGTAGAACGCTTCTAGGTCTTGGCGTGCGGAGTGAATGATTTTGGGAGTGTTAGCGGCTGTTAGAATGGGAACTAGCGCTTTAAGGTCGCCGCCTTTAATCGTGTCCACGCACCAAATTTGCCCGGTAGCCGCTAGTTGGAGTAGGCACAGCTTAGGAAAAAAGGTTTTTTCGCGCAGGAATTCGGTATCTAGGCCAATCCCGTTTCCCTTCGCGGTTTCGAGTGTTTTTGCAAGTGCCGGCAATTCGGTATTTTGATCAATCCAAATCGCGTCGGGCATGAGTGTAATCCGCGTGTACAATTTGGGTGATTATGACTGAGACTCACGTTCATATCTTAGGAATAGGTGGCACCTTCATGGGCGGCATAGCCGCGATTGCCAAAGCGGCGGGATTTCGCGTCACAGGCTCTGACCTTAATGTGTATCCCCCGATGAGCACGCAACTCGAGGCTTTAGGAGTTGAACTCATTCAAGGCTATGGCGCGGAGCAATTGGAACCGCGCCCAGACGTGGTGGTGGTCGGCAATGCCCTAAGTCGAGGTATGCCGGTGGTCGAGGCCTTGCTAGATAGCGGAATTCCCTATACTTCGGGGCCGTTGTGGTTGGCTGAAACGGTGTTGCGGGACCGCCATGTCTTAGCGGTTGCGGGCACCCATGGCAAGACCACCACGTCGAGTATGTTGGCGTGGATTTTGGAGCATGCGGGACTGTCGCCGGGATTTCTTATTGGAGGAGTACCTTCCAATTTTGAGGTTACGGCCCGGCTCGGCGAACATCCTTTTTTTGTTATCGAGGCGGACGAGTACGACACGGCGTTTTTTGACAAACGAGCCAAGTTTGTCCACTACCGCCCGCGTACCGTGATACTTAATAATTTGGAATATGACCACGCCGATATATACCCCGACGTGGCTGCGATTCGTCGGCAATTCAATCAGCTATTGCGCACGGTACCTCGCGCGGGTCGAGTCATTGTGAATGGCGCAGACACTGAACTGGCGATGACTTTGCGAGACGGCTGCTGGACGCCTTGTGAAACTTTTGCGCTGCTGGGCGAGGGCGAGGGAGTGGACTTAGGCAGCGAGGCTAAAGGCGGAGCGCCAAGCGGCGCAGCTAATCTTGACTGGAGCGCGCGGCTGGTGCCGGGCACGTCGGCGGCGCGTTTCTCCGTGGTATACAAAGGTGCAACGGTTGCTGAAGTGAATTGGTCCTTACTGGGTGAGCATAATGTGATGAACGCGTTGGCGGCGATTGCGGGTGCTCGGCACGCCGGGGTCACTCCTGAGCGCTCCGCCTACGCGCTGCAAGAATTTCGGGGCGTGAAGCGGCGCATGGAAGTTCGCGGTGTTGTGGGGGAGGTCACCGTCTATGATGATTTTGCGCATCACCCGACAGCCATCGCAAGCACTTTGCGAGGATTGCGGGCGCGGGTAAACGGTGCGCGAATCATCGCGGTGCTGGAGACTCGATCGAATACCATGAAATTGGGCGTGCATCGCGATCTACTTGCCCCATCGCTTGAGCTTGCGGATCAAAGCTGGTTCTTGACGCCGAAAGAGTTAGGTTGGGATTTACAGGCAGCGGTGGCCGGGTTAGGTACGCGCGCGCGGTTTGCGTCCGATATAGATCATTTGGTGGACGCGCTGGTACGAGAAGTAAGACCAGGCGATCAGGTGTTGATCATGAGTAACGGCGGCTTCGGCGGTTTGCATGATAAATTTCTGGCGAGATTACACGCGCGGAATCCGCTGCGAGCACATCCGCTGCGAGTAAATCCCCTGTGAGTAAATCCGCTGTGAGTAAATCCGCTGCGAGTGAAATAATTGCGCTATTTCCGTTGAATATTGTGTTGTTTCCCGATGGCCCGTTGCCGCTACGGATCTTCGAGACGCGCTACATCGATATGGTACGAAGTTGTATGCGCGCGACGCAGGATTTTGGTGTTGCATTGATGTGTGAAGGTGCGGAGAGCGGCGTAACGCCAACGGTTGAAGTCGGCACTATGGCGAAGATTGTGGATTTTCATCAATTGGCGGATGGTCTATTGGGCTTGACTTGTATTGGTCAACAGCGCTTTCGGATTCATGCCCGCAGCCGACAGGCGGATGGATTAAATGTGGTGGAGGTAAGCCCGTTGGAAGCTGAACCTAGCGCCGCGTTGCCATTCGAGCACTTGCGCCTCGCGGAGCTATTGCGCAATGTGCTGCCGCAATTGGGCGAGGCTTATACCGGCATTGTGATGCGGCTAGATGATGCGACTTGGGTCGGCCATCGCTTGGCTGAAATACTTCCCATGGACCTTGTCGTTAAGCAGAAATGTCTGGAAATAGATGATCCGCTGGAACGCTTAGAATTATTAGCGCCACTGGCGCCCACTTAAGCGCCAGGGCTAGCGCGCGAGCGCGGACCGTCACTCGCCGTTGGTTAAGCAACGCTCGGGTGTTGCGTGGCTGATGTGTGGTCTGATTGCCGTTGACTAGTTATGACGCGCATGCAAGATCCGACTAAGGCAGGTGAGCTTGCGCAATGGACCGACCAGATTGCGGATACTTTTAAGGTTCTGTCATTGGATGGTGCGTGCTTTCGACGCTGGGCGAAACTTTTGTGGTTTGAAGTCCGAGTCTTGAATCCTTTCAAGTAGCATGCCGCGTCTACTGTGTGCTTGCGTAGTCAGTCCAGTGCGCGCGCGTTATCCATAAGGCGAATCCGATGAGGGCGCCCCAAGGGAGTAGCCAATATCCTAACAACCCATCGAATGATCCGATCCAAAACGAATAGCTTGGAGAATCATTGGCAACGGTACTGTCGGCCAGCACTCGTAGAATCACCACCCAGCCGGCGTGCAAACCCATGGCGACCGCAATATTACCGGTCAGTGCTCGCGTAAGACTTAATATGAGACCGACGATGAGCCAGGATAGAAGTGAGTCCAGCACCAGCAAAGGATGATGTAAGGGCGCGAAGGAGCGTATGAGTAAATCGAAGCCGCTCCCCCAGTGAACATCCTGCGATGGGATTTTTACTTTGGCGAATAAATGCATGAGCGCGAATAGCGGTGCGGTGAGCAACGCGGCGGCCCAAGGTCCGGACTCGCGTTCAATAGCGGTGTGCATGGCACCGCGCATCACGGTCTCTTCGATCAACGCGACGGTGAGCCCCGATCCGATGCCAACCAGCAATAGGCGGGTACAATTTATCCCGCTAAAGACGAACGAGGCGTCGATGACTCGCAGTCTTGAAATGAGCAAGAAGGCGGCGCCTGCGCTCGCGGTTGTAATACCGATAGCGAGCCAAACGAGGACTTGTTGAATAAATTGCCGGCGCGGCAAGCCAAATCCAAAATCACTACGCGTCCGGATATTTAAATGCCGACACAGCCAAACAAGTTCCAGCGCCAGGATCAGCATTGCAATGCGCCCCGCTACTCTATGGAATGCAAAATGGCTGAAGGTTGCTGCGAGTTGATACGCCGGGAAGGCAATCAGCGCCCCGACGAATAGCGCGGCTAGAACTAACCCGAAGAACCAAAAAAAAGCGCGCATTAAACTGAGAGCCTCGCTTCTCTAATTGGGCTTTAGGATTTTTATGCGTGCAAAAACTCGCGCGGCGGCGGCGGCGGTCGCTTCGATATGTTTCACTTCATGCGCAGCGGATAAAAATCCTGCTTCGTAGGCCGACGGTGCGAAATAGATGCCTTCGTCTAACATGCCGTGAAAAAATAGTTTGAACCGCTCGACATCGCATGCCATTACTTGGCTAAAGCGTTCAACCTTGGGTTGATCAGTGAAAAATAGCCCGAACATAGCGCAGACATGATTGCTGAGCATGGCGATTCCAGCGTTCTCGGCCACTTCGTGCAAACGCTGTAGCAACAGGTCGGTCATGGCGCCTAGCGTTGCGTGAAAGCCGGGCACCGAAAGCAACTCGAGCGTTTTAAGGCCGGCCGTCATAGCAACAGGATTTCCTGAGAGAGTGCCTGCTTGATAAATCGCGCCCAAAGGGGCAAGTTTTTCCATGATGTCGCGGCGACCGCCAAAAGCGCCCACCGGCATTCCGCCACCGATGATTTTGCCGAGCGTCGTGATATCAGGCCGAACGCCATACAGGGATTGAGCACCCCCTAATGCAACGCGAAATCCGGTCATCACCTCATCTAGAATTAATAATGCCCCGCTTCGGTCACATTCCTCACGCAGAGTTTGCAAGAATCCTGCGCTCGGTACCACGAGGTTCATATTCCCGGCTACGGGTTCGACGATAACGCAGGCAATCTCGTTACCGATTTTTTTAAAAGTGTCGCGGACTTGCGCGGCGTCATTATAAGTGAGGGTGACGGTGTGCTTGGCAAGCGCCTGAGGTACGCCGGGTGAGGAGGTAACGCCCAGGGTTAACGCACCTGATCCCGCTTTAATCAGCAAGGAGTCGGAATGACCGTGATAGCAACCCTCAAACTTGACGATGGTGTCGCGGCCGGTGAAGCCGCGTGCGAGGCGTAGAGCGCTCATCGTCGCCTCTGTGCCTGAGCTTACGAAGCGCACCAGTTCAATCGAGGGCATGAGCTCCGTCACCCGACGTGCGAGCATAGTCTCCAATTCGGTGGGCGCACCAAAACTCAAACCGTCAGCGGCCACTGCTTGCACAGCGGCGATTACTTGGGGGTGCGCATGACCCAGGATCATCGGACCCCATGAGCCAACATAATCGATAAATTGGCGTCCGTCAGCCGCAATGGTGTAAGGACCCGTGGCTTTTTTAAAGAAAATGGGTTCGCCGCCCACGCTGCGAAAAGCGCGTACCGGCGAATTGACTCCGCCTGGAATATATTTACAGGCTTCCGTATACAGGCTCAAACCGCTCTCCTTTCATGCTACCAAGTGCGCGTGGTGAATCAATCGCGTGGTGAATCAATCGCGCGGCGGGCCTATCATACTTAAAGTTTATCTCTGCGTGGCGTTGAACCCGTCTTTCTTCAGCAGATCGAGCACGCTATCGCGACCGATGAGATGGCCCGTGCCCACAATAACCAAATAGTTTTTGTTATCCCGCAGCAGAGTTTCTATTTTTGGGATCCATTTGCGGTTGCGCGCGCCAAGCACGGATTGATACAGCGCGGGATCAGCCCCTATTTCCTGCGCAAGCTGGGTGTTGAACCAGGCGGTGTCACCGTGCTGCCAGGCTTGCACCATACTGTTGACTTGTTTGGGTAGGTCGTGAGCCTCTTCGAGACTGGCGATCAGGTAGTGGGCCTGTTGCTCCAAGGACATGGCCTGAAACAAGGCAATCTGATCGTGCGCGGTTTCTAGTCCGGAAATAGCTTTGCCATCGGTTTGGGCGTGACCGGCGAAAAACATCTCGACGCCAGATTGCGGCTCAAATCCCATCTGCGCCAATTGCAGTTGTGAAATCGCTTCGGCAGCAAACCATGGAGCAAACGAATCGAAAGTCGACAGTTCTACACCCACTGTGCGCGCGAGACCTTCCGCATGCGAATACGCTTTCGGACCTAACACGGAGTGCAGTGTTTTTCCTTCCGGTAGCATGGCGCTCGCCAGCATTTCAGCCTGCAGTTGGGGCGAATTCATTTCATCGAGGTTAATTTCCATCACCACTGAATTGGCGTCGCCGTAGGCGTTTAAAATAGCCTTGGGTAGCGGATAATCAGCGGGTCGTAGGACATGAATCGAACCGAGTAGATAGACCGTATTGTGCGCGCCATGAATCTCCCACAGCGAATGCAGCGTGTCGGCTTGCGCAGTATTTTGCAGCCAACCGCCCAGCAGTAAGCACGCGCATGCCGCTAACCTCGCGTACGTCGCCCGCTGGGTGAATGCCGCAATACAGCCTTTGCGCATGATCGGGTACCGCTACAGCGCCGCGAAGCGTGCAGCGGCTAGCGAGGATACCCATTGAATGTCGGTATCAATCTTGCCGTTGGGGTGTAATTCAAAAAAACGATAGGCCGGCGGCCGATTATCTATGGAGAATCCATGGCTCTGTGGCAGGAACTGTGCCCCGGTGGAGGGAGTTCCGAGTAGCCGAACGGCTCCCCGATAGGCATCGTAGGGTTGATGTACATGACCCCAGACCACCGCGCGTACGTGGCTGTGCGCGTCGATGACGCGCCAGAATTCTGTGGTGTTCGATAAGCCTATATTATTCAGCCATTGGCTGCCGATCGCGACCGGATGGTGATGAAGGCAAACGAGCGCGTGTGCTGGCGAGTCGCGCAGCGTGCGATCCAGGCGGTCTAATTCACCGGAAGTTAAGGTTCCGCCCACATGACCCGGGTGGTAACTATCAAGCATGATGAACTGCCAGTCATCAATTTTATGGTCGCCGCAGATTTGGAAGGGGGGCGCATTAAGCTCGAGACGCATGGCGTCTAAGTCATCGTGATTTCCGGGGATGCACAACACGGGTTTGAGTGAAGTGCCGAAAATGCTGCGGAAGCGCAAATAACCGGAATTGTCGTCCTGAACGAGATCACCGGTGACTAAAATGGCGGCGTAGTCTGGCACGCGTGTGTAGGCGTCTTCGATGACGTTACGTAGGCTCGAATCCGTCTCGACTCCGCGTAAACGACCGGCTACATGGCCGAATAAATGGGTATCGGTGATTTGCAGAATTTTCATGTAATAAATGCTACCAAAGCCCGCTAAGGTTTGACGGTGAACCAGATCACGGCCTCGGGATCAGTTGCGTGATCAATTGGCTGGATGGTTGCTTAAGGAGAAGCCCTTCCCGCACAATAGGGCGTCATAATTAAGCCCCCTTTAAGTCTAACTGAGGTCATGCATGCCCAACCGTCGCGAACTTGCGAATGCCATTCGTTTTCTGTCTATGGACGCCGTCCAAAAAGCCAATTCGGGTCATCCTGGGGCTCCGATGGGCATGGCCGATATTGCCGAGGTGTTGTGGCGTGACTACCTTAAGTTCAATCCCGCCAATCCGGGTTGGTGGGATCGCGACCGATTCGTACTTTCAAATGGTCACGCATCGATGTTGCTGTATTCGGTGCTGCACCTGACCGGTTACCCCTTATCGATGGATGAATTGCGTAATTTTCGCCAGTGGGGTTCAAAAACAGCGGGCCATCCGGAACGTGAAATACACATTGGCATTGAAACCACTACGGGGCCCTTAGGTCAGGGGTTGGCGAACGCCGTGGGGATGGCACTCGCTGAACGGACCTTGGCCGCGACCTTTAATCGCCCAGGCCATAATATCGTTGATCACCATACCTATGTGTTCGTGGGCGACGGATGTCTCATGGAAGGTATTTCTCATGAAGTGGGGTCTTTCGCCGGTACGCAGAAGCTTGGCAAACTAACCGTTATTTACGATGACAATGGTATATCGATCGATGGCAGAGTCGAAGGCTGGTTTGCGGATAACACGGCAATGCGATTCGAAGCGTATGGATGGCATGTAGTGCCGAATGTAGATGGCCACGATGGCGAAGCGGTCAGTGCCGCTTTGGCGGCGGCGCGCGCGGTAACGGATCGACCGTCTTTAGTGTGCTGTAAGACTATTATCGGCTGGGGTGCTCCTAATAAACAGGGTAAGGCTTCAATGCATGGCGAACCGCCGGGTGCAGAGGAAATTGCTGCGGCCCGTGTACACCTTAACTGGAGTTCACCGCCGTTTGAAATTCCCACGGATATTCGTGCGGCCTGGGATCGGCGTGAGAAGGGTGCGCAATCCGAGTCGCAGTGGCGCACGCGTTGGAGCGCTTATCAGCAGGCATTCCCCGATTTGGCGGCCGAATATGAGCGACGCATGGTGGGCGATTTGCCGCTTAATTTTAACGCGCTCATGAGTGCTCATGTGACTGCAACGCAGAGCGAAGCTAAGGCGCTTGCAACCCGTCAATCCTCGCAGGCCACGCTCAATGTGATGGGTCCTAATTTGCCGGAATTGATCGGTGGCTCCGCCGATCTCACACCCTCTAATGGGACTTTGCGAAAGGATTCGGTCACTCTGACGCCGACCATGCCCGCCGGTAATTATTTGCATTTTGGCGTGCGTGAATTTGGGATGTCGGCAATTCTTAATGGGCTTTCTGGGCATGGCGGTTATATTCCGTACGCGGGTACTTTTCTGACTTTTTCGGACTATGCGCGTAATGCGGTGCGTATGGCGGCGTTGATGCGCCTGAGGGTCATTTTTGTTTATACGCACGACTCTATTGGCTTGGGCGAAGATGGTCCCACTCACCAACCGATTGAACACATCGCGAGTTTGCGGCTGATACCGCACTTAGAAGTGTGGCGCCCCTGTGATGCGACGGAGACAGCGGTGGCTTGGCGCGCGGCGGTGGAATGTCGTGAGGGACCGACTTGTTTGATCCTGACGCGCCAGGCGTTGGATCCGCAACCGCGTAGCGCGGATCAGTTAACGGGAATTGCGCGCGGTGCTTATACCCTATTGGATTGTGTGGGAACGCCTGAGGCGATTGTTATCGCGACAGGTTCCGAGGTGGGGATTGCGGTTGCGGCGGTGCGTGCCGCGACGCTTAAAGGTCACAAGCTGCGCCTGGTATCTATGCCGAGTACTACGACATTCGAGCAGCAAAGTGCAGCGTATAAAGAAAGTATTTTACCGGCGTCGGTAGGGCGACGCGTAGCAGTTGAAGCGGGGGTGCGTGAATCTTGGTGGCGTTATGTGGGTTTACGTGGACAAGTGGTCGGCATTGACCATTTTGGGGCGTCTGCTCCTGCGAAAATCCTGTTCCAGGAATACGGGTTCACCGCCGAACATGTGGTTGAGGCAATCGATGCGGTTCTTGCGGTCTCTAATTAGTCAATTTTTAAAAGGTGTAAGACGATGACAATAAAAGTGGGTATCAATGGCTACGGTCGCATCGGGCG
Organism: Gammaproteobacteria bacterium; assembly: GCA_025359565.1. Lineage (GTDB taxonomy): Bacteria > Pseudomonadota > Gammaproteobacteria > Steroidobacterales > Steroidobacteraceae > Bog-1198. The sequence continues at coordinate 27,451 of JANYFY010000001.1, forward strand.
CAATATTTTGCGTGCGCTTTATGAAGGCAAGCACAAGGGCGAAATTCAAATCATGGCCATTAATGATCTGGGTGACGCAAACACCAATGCTTATTTGACCCGCTTCGATACGGTGCATGGGCGCTTTCGCGGTGAGGTGCATGTGGATGGAGATTCCATGGTGGTGAATGGCGATCGCATTCGCGTGGTCGCGCAGCGTGATCCTTCTAAACTTCCCTGGGGTGAATTAGGCGTTGACTATGTATTGGAATGCACGGGCTTGTTTGCTAGTAAGGCGAAGGCGACTGCGCATTTGACGGCAGGGGCTAAACGAGTTGTTATCTCCGCGCCGGGCGGGGACGATGTGGACGCCACAATCGTCTACGGTGTGAATCATGGGGTGCTGCGACCGAACTTTACGGTCATTTCGAATGCGTCTTGTACCACCAATTGTTTGGCACCCTTAGTTAAGGTTTTGCACGAGGAAATCGGCATAGTGGCGGGCGTGATGAACACCATCCATTCGTACACCAACGATCAGGTGTTAACCGATGTATATCATTCGGACTTGCGGCGTGCGCGATCCGCGACGATGTCGATGATTCCCACCAAGACTGGGGCGGCGGCAGCGGTGGGTTTGGTGTTGCCAGAAATGAAAGGCAAGATTGATGGTTTTGCAATTCGGGTGCCGACCATCAATGTGTCATTAGTTGACTTAAGTTTTACCGCGGCGCGTAAGACTACGGTGGAAGAAGTGCATGCGGCGATTAGGGCAGCTGCTAACGGTGCCATGAAAGGCATCCTCGCTTACAACGATCAACCGCTGGTCTCGGTAGACTTTAATCACGATCCTGCTTCATCGACTTACGATGCAACACTCACCAAAGTGATTCAAGGTAATTTAGTGAAAGTGTGTGCTTGGTATGACAACGAGTGGGGTTTCTCCAATCGGATGCTTGATACCACGGTTGCATGGTCTAAGGTGGGCTAATTTAAGCGTGAAAATCAAAAAAATGTTGGATTTGGATTTGGCTGACAAACGAGTCTTAATTCGGGAAGATCTTAATGTGCCTATCAAAGCAGGCGTCATCACCAGTGATGCGCGTATTCGCGCGGTACTGCCTACTATACGAGCGGCCTTGAGTATGCGCGCTGGCGTGATGATCATGTCGCATCTGGGTCGTCCCGTTGAGGGCGTGTACGCGCAAGAATTTTCTTTAAACCCGGTAGCGCAGCGTTTATCGCAATTGCTCGGTGTGCCTGTGAGTTTGAAGCGCGATTGGTTGGCGGGGGTTGCAGTGAGCCCTGGTGAAGTGGTGTTGTTGGAGAATGTGCGCTTCAATAAGGGCGAGAAAAAAAACGACGACGGGCTGGCGCATCAGATGGCGGCACTGTGTGATGTGTTTGTAATGGACGCTTTTGGTACGGCGCATCGGGCTGAAGCCAGCACTCATGGAGTGGCGAAATTTGCCCCCGTGGCCTGTGCGGGGCCGTTGTTAGATCGTGAGCTGGTGGCTTTAGAAACAGCACTGGAAAAACCCGCGCGGCCGCTGATGGCGATTGTGGCAGGCTCCAAGGTGTCCACCAAACTCACCGTGCTTGAGTCCTTACTTAGCAAGGTGGATCAATTGATTGTGGGCGGTGGCATTACGAATACTTTTCTCGCGGCATTAGGCTTTAAGGTGGGAAAATCGCTGTATGAGCCTGACATGCTGGATATATGCAGGCGCTTGTTGGAGCAATCCAAAAAGCGCGGCATCGTTATTCCCATGCCGACCGATGTGGTGGTGGCTAAGGAGTTTTCGGCTAAAGCGGAAGCCGATGTAAAACCAGTGGATGCGGTAGCGGCAGATGAAATGATTTTAGATATAGGGCCTGATTCGGCGGAACAATTCGCCAAGCTGATTGCCGCGGCGGGTACCATCTTATGGAACGGTCCGGTGGGTGTGTTTGAATTTGAGCAATTCGGCGAGGGTACGCGTACGCTGGCTACTGCGATTGCGCGTAGCAAGGCATTTTCAGTGGCGGGCGGTGGCGATACCTTGGCGGCGATTGAAAAATACGGGATTGAGGACAGTATTTCGTATATATCGACCGGCGGCGGGGCTTTCTTAGAATTTGTTGAAGGAAAAAAACTTCCCGCGGTCGAAATTTTAGAGCAGCGCGCACTATGAGTAGCTCCACACGGGCAGTGAAGCATGACAGCAGTGGATTGCGACGCGCGAAAATAGTCGCGACGTTGGGGCCTGCTTGCGATGATCCCAAAGTACTCGCTGAGATGCTAAAAGCCGGCGTCGATGTGGTGCGGCTTAATTTCTCGCATGGAGTGGCGGCAGATCATGCGCGCCGCGCCGCGCAAGTGCGCGAAGTGGCCCGCCAATCCGGTCGCTATGTGGGCGTGCTTGGCGACCTACAAGGCCCCAAAATCCGCATTGAGCGTTTTGTTGAGGGGAAGGTTCAATTACCAGACGGAGCACTATTTACCTTAGATGCGTCCCTCGCATCTGATGCCGGTACGCAATCGAGCGTGGGCGTGGCATACAAAAAGCTTCCGACGGATGTGGTCGTGGGCGACGTGTTGTTGCTGAACGACGGTCAGATTAGTCTTAAGGTGTTGGGCGTTGACGGCCCGCGCATCAAGACATACGTGTTGGTGGGCGGAGAGCTCGGCAACAATAAGGGTATTAACCGTCAAGGCGGAGGGTTATCTGCCGGAGCGTTGACGGATAAAGACCGTGAAGACATTTTGACAGCAGCCGCTTTAAACGTGGACTACTTGGCCGTGTCATTTGCCCGCGATGCGGCCGATATGAACGAGGCGCGGGCGTTAATGATGGCCGCGGGCGGTCATGCCTTACTGGTCGCCAAGATCGAACGGGCGGAGGCGATTAAGAATTTAAGCGAGGTGGTGCGCGCAAGTGATGCTGTGATGGTGGCGCGGGGTGATCTCGGCGTCGAGATGGGTTACGCGGAGCTGGCTGGATTGCAGAAACAAATTATTCACGAGGCGCGACTGCAAAATCGTTTGGTCATTACCGCGACCCAGATGATGGAATCAATGATCGTAAGCACCATCCCAACGCGCGCTGAAGTATCGGATGTCGCCAATGCGGTGATGGATGGCAGCGATGCGGTCATGTTGTCGGCTGAAACCGCTTCGGGCAAACATCCGGCAAAAGTGGTTGAGGCCATGGCGCAGGTTATCGTTGGCGCCGAGAAATACCAAATTGAGCATGTGCGTATTCGGCAACGAACCAGCGGACATTTCGCGCGTTCGGACGAGGCGATTGCCGCGGCCGTGATGTACGCCGCTAATCACTTGCACGTCAAGGCGATTGTCGCGTTAACGGAATCCGGATCGACGACCTTATGGATGTCACGCGTCCGTTCTGATATTCCTATTTATGCCTTTACGCGCCTCGCCGATACGCGCAGTCGCGTGACTTTGTATCGCGGCGTTTACCCCGTAGCTTACGATGTGACGGATAAAAGTTCGGAAGCGACCTATTTTTCCGTGTTTCAGCACTTGCTAGAACTCAAATTAGTCAAACTCGGAGATCTTATTATCTTGACCAAGGGTGAGCTTAGCGGTGTGGCGGGTGGAACCAATTCGATGCAAATTCTACAGGTTACCGCGCAGTAGCGCAGCGTGCCGAATTTGTACCTGAGGGTAATCCTTGCGAAAGTGCTGCGCTAGTTGCTCAGCGATGTAAACCGAGCGATGCTGGCCGCCGGTGCATCCTAGGGCGATGGTGAGGTAGCCGCGGTTCGCCTTGGCAAATTCAGCTACGCGACGCTGTATAAATTCCCCGAGGTCTGTAACCATGCTATGGACGCTAGCGTTACTTGCTAAATAGTCGATGACGGCAGAGTCGAGTCCGGTGAGTGGCCGCAGTGCATGTTCCCAATACGGATTGGGGAGACTGCGTACGTCAAATACGAAATCGGCATCGCCGGGTATCCCGAATTTGTATCCGAAAGATTCGAACATTAACGATAAGCGTTCTTCACCGCGTTGCACGACGCGGTCGCGTACGAGTTCGCGTAGAGCGTGTACCCCCATCTTTGAGGTGTCGATCACCAGGTCTGCAATTGCAGTGATGGGCTCGAGAAGATTACGTTCGGCGCTGATAGCTTCGCCTAAACTGAGATTATCTTTGATCAGGGGATGTTTGCGTCGCGTCTCAGAATAACGTTTTAACAACACTTCGTCGTTCGCATGCAAGTAAATAACTTCACAACTTATACCGCTACGACGTAGCTCATCAACTAATTTCGGCACCGTGGCAATTTCGTGAGGATGATTGCGCGCATCCAAGCCCACAGCGATCCGCGGATAGATATCACTCTGTTCTCGAATCGTGTGGGAAATGAACGGCTTGAGCAGCGCCGCTGGAATATTATCCACGCAATAAAAATCGATATCTTCGAGCATATGCAGGGCTACGCTTTTTCCAGAGCCCGACAGCCCGCTGACAATAATTAGCCGCATTATGAAATTGAACGGGCCTTGATTGCTTCGTCGGCGTGATGGTCTAAAGTTTTTTCTTTGTGTTTTTTGACCAGACGGTCGAGCTTATCGGTCATCGCATCAATAGCGGCATACATATGGATTTCGGTGGCGTCTGCATAAATTTTATTACCGCGTAACAACAGCGTGGCTTCAGCTTTATGCCGGAGTTTTTCGACGGTAAGTACGCAATGAACATCAATTAATTGCTCAAAGTGACGAGTTATCTTTTCGAATTTCTTAACCACATAACCGCGCATAGCGGGGGTGATCTCTACATGATGGCCGCTGACATCTAACTGCATGAGGCTTCTCCTTCGGGTTATCGATACGCTGAAATTTTTTGTTCGACGCGGGCTGCGGCGCGTTTACGTTCATTGGACGGGGCGATTTGCATTCCCTCACGATACTTGGCAATCGTGCGGCGGGCGACCGGAATGCCATCCTGCGAAAGAATTTGCGCAAGCTTGGCATCGCTGCAAGGATTTTCCGGATTTTCAAGTGCGATCAATTTCTTAAGCCTAGCGCGAATGGCGATCGAGGACATATCGGTGCCATCAGTGGCTCCAACGTGGCTAGAGAAAAAATAACGAAATTCAAATACTCCGCGCGGCGTGTGCATGTACTTCGCGGTAGTGACTCGCGATATCGTCGATTCATGCATCTCTACGACCTCCGCAACGTCTTTGAGGATAAGCGGTAACATCGCTTCCTCACCTCGTTCAAAAAAACGGCTCTGCCGCTCCACTATACATCTTGCCACTTTAATTAGGGTCTCGTTTCGAATCTCAAGGCTGCGCATCAACCAACGGGCCTCTTGCAACTGAGTTCGCAGCATCGCATGGCCAGGAGAGCGCGAAATGAGCTCCCCATAGCCCTCGTTAACCCGCACCCGAGGCACGGTTGATTGATTGACCTCCACGACCCACCCTCGTTCCGTGCGGCGTACAAAAACATCCGGAACAATATAGGCCGCCTGCACGCTGCCCTGCGCTGCACCCGGTCGCGGATGGCAGGCTCGCAGCAGACTAAGCGCCGCGCACAGATCCCGTTCGTTGCAGCGCAGTTCCCGCCGAAGGAGTAACTGCTGGTCTTCAGCGACCCACCTTAAGTGATTTAATGCAATGCGAATTGCCAATTCCCGGATGGCAGCGCTGGGTTTGGGATTTCTCGAGCTAACGTTGCCTTGTAGTTGCAGGGCAATACACTCGCCTAAGTTGCGTGCCCCCACACCCGCGGGCTCTAAGGTGTGAACTAGCGCCAACATGCGTTCCACATCGGCCTTCGATGCACGTATTTCCGGGAGTAAACTGGCTTGAATGTTCTCTAGGGTGTCGTTTAAATAACCGTCGTCGTTGATCGCGTCGGTAATCATATGAGCAATAGCCAGATCGACGCTAGATAATTGGCAAAACTGCAATTGTTGCTGTAATTGTTCTTGCAGAGTATTTTCGTGCGCGTCGCTGAAGTCATCACTCGGGTCATCGCCGGACCAAGGCGTGGTCGAGAGTCCCGTGGTTTGTTCCCCCCAAGCTTCATCCGCTATTTCAATTTCAGGAGTCTCTTGCGCATCGCTCGCAGAGTGACCGTCCAGGGGGGCATATTCTTTGAAGTTTTCGGCGTCGTGCGCCGCGGGGGTCAGTTGTACAGGGATTTCGAGCACCTCAGTCTCATCCACTGCCTCCAACATCACATTAGTTTCGAGTGTCTCGCGCACATGGGCTTGTAACTCCATCGATGGAAGTAACAGCAGCTTAATGGCCTGCTGTAGCTGCGGCGTCATCGTGAGCTGCTGGCCAATGCGAAGCTGCAGACTGGGCTTCATCATAAGTATGCGATCATGAGTAGTGGGGTTTTTTACCTATAACGTGAATTCCTGCCCTAAGTACACCTCACGAACCTGGGGGTTGGCAAGAATCTGTTCCGCAGATCCGGAAGCCAGTATCGTTCCCTGAGCGACAATATAAGCGCGGTTGCAAATGCCGAGGGTTTCACGGACGTTATGGTCGGTAATCAGTACACCGATGCCCTTGCTCGATAAGTGCTTGATTATGCGCTGTATATCAGCTACCGAGAGCGGATCTACCCCGGCAAATGGCTCGTCGAGGAGCATGAATTTAGGCTCGGCAGCGAGGGCGCGGGCAATTTCCACCCGCCGACGTTCACCGCCCGAAAGACTTAAGCCTAGGCTGTCTTGGACATGCTCGATGTGGAGTTCTGCCAATAGTTCCTTTAAACGAGTGGCCCGCCAGGCAGCATTTTGATCCGGTCGCGTTTCAAGAATCGCGGTGATGTTGTCGGCCACCGACAGTTTGCGAAATATGGACGGCTCTTGCGGGAGATACCCTAGCCCCAATTTCGCGCGCTGATGCATGGGCAGGCGGCTGATGTCACGATCATCTAAATAGATTTCACCCTGCGTACACGCAGTGAGGCCCACGATCATATAGAAGGCGGTGGTTTTGCCCGCGCCGTTAGGACCTAACAAACCCACCACTTCGCCGCTATCGATATCCAGCGATAGATCGCGCAGCACTGGGCGGGACTTATAACTTTTGGCGAGATTACGCGCGCGCAGCACGCTCATGGCAGGCACGACTTCATGGTGGAGTTGAACCCGGCGGTGGGATAATGATGTGCACGCGCCCACCCCGCTGTTCAGACGCATCAGCTACTACGGTCTGATTTTGCATATTGTACTTAAGCGAGGCACCGCTGAATTCAGTCTGTCCGTCGGTCAGGTAAGCATTGTTGGCGAGATGTACCGTGCCCTTAACCACATCGTACTCAATGCTATCCGCATGACCTTGCGCTAAGCGGCCGGATTTGACAATGAGTTGTTGAAATTTGGCAGGCTTACCGGTGATGACGGCTTTGCTTAGCAATTTTTTACTGAAAGTAATTTGCGCCTCGTCGGCTGTGACTTGCCCTTGCGGGAGAATAATTTTCACTGAATTGTGAAAAGTCCAATGACCATTGTCAAAATTAAATCCCTTGGCGATGGCTTGATCAGTGGTGACCTCATCGGCGGACACTGACAAATCGCCTTGGGCAATTCGCGCCTGATGAAGCACCATCTTGTCCTTGAGCGACTCAAAAGACTGTGCATCCACTGAAATTTCTTGAGTACGTGAAATTTGAAGCCTAGACCCTTGTGCGTAAGCTACCGGCTGCAGCGCGAAGCTTAAGAGCAGCATCGTGAAGCTTAAGAGCAGCATCGAAAGTGAGGTAGCGAGCGTCGCTTTGTTATTGTGTGGATTACGGGCGAAATAAACCATGCACTTGTGATTCCATGCGCAGGGTGTGCGCTTTTAAGTTTGCACTAAACCCACGCGCGGTCAGTGTTTGTTTGCCGAATTCGATACGCACGTCGCTCGGCGTGCTGGCGAGCGCTTCAGTGATGTTGTAACTCAAGTGATCAGTGCGCATAACGGTCGGATCGCCCAGATCGGCCCGGTCGAGCGCGCCCCTTGCGGCGCTCGTGGAGCTTTGGTTGGTGAGGCGTACATCACCGCTGACATCGACCACGTTGCCGCCAGGTTCAATATGCGCAGTCTCGCCGGTCATGATCCAGGTGGTGCCGCTTTCCGTTTGGTAGTCGACCCGCACATGGCGCATGGTAACTTCATTACTGTGTGCAATTTGATCAATTTGGTCGGCCACAATGCGCACGCTGGGTGAGCCATTCAAATTGTAATCAGTCAAAATAGTATTTTTCAGGTAATAGCCGGGAGTGGCAATTTCGCGAATGTTTTTTAAAGGTGTGGGTGCGTGTCCCGGCGAGCTGATGATCCACGTGCTCACCGCTAAGGCGATAACTGCCAGTAAAGTGAAAACACGAAACAGCACTAGCGCGCGCCCGCCCGCGGCGAGGCCCGTGATGGCGCTCGCGGCGAGGCCCGCGATGGCGCCCCCGATGGCGCGCCCGCCCGCGGCGGTGCTAGCGCCCGAGCGCGCAGCAACTTGTCACACAGTTCGCGTACCGCACCGCGCCCGCCGGGAGCTGCGCTTACCCAGTGCGCCGCCGCTTTGACTAACGGATGCGCATCGGCGACCGCCGCTGCGAAACCGACCGCTGACATGAGGGGTAGATCCGGCGTATCGTCGACGATGCACGCGCATTCCAGCGGGTCAATTTTTAGCCGAGTGGTTAAGGTTTGCAACGCAGCCACTTTGTCCTTGCAACCTTGCACGAGGTAAGCAATGTTGAGTTCACGCATGCGTGCGGTGACTGCGCTGGCGCGACGCCCGCTAAAGGCGGCAACCTCAACGCCGCTGCCCATGAGCAATTTAATACCATGGCCGTCGTGCACATCAAATACTTTCAATGATTCGCCGCGGGCTGAGAAATACAACCGTCCATCGGTGAGTACGCCGTCGACATCAAGTACCAGAAGTTTGATCTTGTTTAAGGGACGTGCGCGACGGGCTTTCAAACGACACCTGCGCGTAGCAAATCATGGACGTTGAGCGCGCCGACGAGTTTTTCCTCGGCGTTGACCACCACTAACGCTGTAATTCGATGAGTCTCCATCAAGTGCACTGCTTCAGCGGCGAGCATATTCTCGCGTACCGTCTTGGCTTGATGAGTCATCACCTGGTCCATGCGAGTGGTATGCAAATCCACTGCGTGATCTAAGGCGCGCCTTAAATCACCGTCGGTGAATACACCGAGCACGTGGCTCTCTAAATCGACAATCGCCGTCATGCCTAGGCCCTTGCGACTCACTTCGAGCAATCCGGCAGCGAGTGGGGTATTCGCGTGTACGCTGGGGATGCCGGTACCGGTGCGCATGACGTCACTCACATGCAACAACAAGCGTCGACCTAAATTACCGGCCGGATGGGATCGCGCGAAATCTTGTTCGGTGAAACCGCGTGCTTTGAGTAGCGCAACCGCTAGCGCGTCGCCCACGGCGAGGGAGGCCGTAGTGCTGGCCGTAGGGGCTAAATTAAGGGGACAAGCCTCAGTGGGCACCCCAATATGCAAATGTACCGTGGCTTCGCGGGCGAGGGTGGACTCAGGATTGCCCGTAAAAGTGATCAGGGGAACTCCAAGACGTTTTATTGCCGGAACGATGGTGAGGATTTCGTTGGTTTCTCCCGAATTGGATAACGCCAGAACGACATCGTCACGGGTTATCATACCGACATCGCCGTGGCTGGCTTCGCCCGGATGGACGAAGAAAGCCGGTGTACCCGTGCTTGCTAGAGTGGCAGCGATTTTTCCGCCTATATGACCCGATTTCCCCATGCCCGTAACGACGACACGGCCACGACAGGTAAGACAAATACGGCAAGCCCGTGCAAAATCCACTCCTAGGCGGGGTAATTGCGCGCGCAAGCCTTCAATCTCGATGTTGAGCGCTTGGCGACCGAGGTCGGCAAGACCCTCATCGGTGTATTCGATATTCATGGGAGAATGATACCGCCGCGCTCGAAGTTTTATTAGGAGATCGAATGAACCCACAACAAATAGTCCAGCGGATCCAATCGGGTCTTGCGGGTAGTCAGGCCACCGTCACGAGTCCGGACAATGTGCATTTTGAGGCGGTGGTGGTTGCCGCTGCATTTTCGGGTAAGCGCGCAGTCCAGCGCCACCAAATGGTCTATGCCACGCTCGGTGCCGCGGTGGGCAATGAAATTCATGCGCTCGCGCTGCAGGTGTTTACGCCTGAAGAATTCGCACAACAGAGCGCGCCCCATGGATAAGTTGCAAATTCAGGGCGGAATTCCGCTGGAAGGTGAAATCCGTATCTCGGGCGCTAAGAACGCCACCCTACCGATTCTTGCCGGTTGTCTTTTGGCGGATGGGCTCGTGACCGTGTCGAATGTGCCGCATCTGCAGGATGTGACCACCATGATTGAATTATTAGGCAGCATGGGCGTGTCGGTCACCATTGATGAGAAAATGCGCATCGAAGTGGATTCATCCAGCATTAAGCAGTATTTTGCTGCCTACCAATTGGTTAAAACCATGCGGGCCTCTATTCTGGTTTTGGGTCCGTTACTGGCGCGCTTTGGACAGGCCGAAGTGTCCTTGCCTGGAGGCTGCGCCATTGGTGCGCGTCCCGTAAATATCCACGTAGCTGGCTTGCAGGCCATGGGTGCCGATATTCATATCGAGAATGGCTATATCAAGGCGCGTGCGGACCGACTTTGCGGTGTGCACCTTGTGCTGGATACTGTCACCGTGACGGGCACCGAGAATCTCATGATGGCGGCGACGCTTGCCGATGGGGAAACCGTGTTGGATAACGCCGCACGTGAGCCGGAAGTGGTGGATCTCGCGCGTTTTTTGTGCAGCATGGGGGCGAAAATCCAGGGGGCCGGTACTGATCGGATTGTAATCGAGGGTGTGAAACGTCTCGGGGGTACGGCTTACGAAGTGTTGCCCGACCGGATTGAAACGGGTACTTATCTGGTGGCCGGCGCCATTACTAGTGGACATGTGCGCGTTAAAAACGCTCGTGCTGAGCATCTCGACGCGGTGCTGGGCAAGCTGCAAGAAGCGGGTGCTACCGTTTCGACGGGAGATCACTGGATTGAGGTCGATATGCGGGGCCGCAGGCCGAAAGCGGTGGATATTCGAACCGCTCCCTATCCGGCTTTTCCCACCGATATGCAGGCCCAGTTTGCCGCGCTTAATACGATCTCGAACGGGGTCAGTACGATTACGGAGACAATTTTTGAGAACCGTTTTATGCATATGCTGGAAATGCGGCGCATGGGGGCTGAGATTCGCTTGGAGGGCAACACCGCGATCATTAAGGGCGTGGAACGTTTGACCGCGGCACCTGTGATGGCTACCGATCTACGCGCCTCCGCTAGCCTGGTTTTGGCGGGATTGGTGGCTGAAGGTCGCACTGAGATTGAGCGCATTTATCACATCGATCGTGGCTACGCGGCAATTGAGGAGAAATTACAGCAATTAGGAGCCAAGATTCGCCGCACTCCGGGTTAGGCGCGCGACCCGCGGCAGCGCTTAAGAACGACGCAGCTCATGGGTGGGTCGTTCGATAACCTTGAGTTTTATTTTAAAGGGCTGGCTGGCGTGCCGCCCTTCGAGTTCGACCTCGGAACCGGGTTTCAAAGCGGCTACTCGACTGACTAAATCTTGCGAACTACGCACATTTTCACCGGCTACACCGGTCACTAAATCGCCGGGGCGCAAGCCTGCTTCGTAGGCCTGGCTCTTGACCACTATATTGACCACTGTGATGCCGCCGCCTGTCTGAATGCCGTATTGGGCGGACTGTTCTTCGGATAAATCCTGCGGTACGAATCCTAACCAACCTCTTACCACATGGCCGTTCTTCAGGATTTGTTGCATGACCCCGCGCACCAGATTGACCGGAATGGCAAAGCCTATGCCTTCGGGACCCCCGTTATTGCGATTCAACACTGCGGTGTTGATGCCGATCAGTTCGCCGTGGATATCAATGAGGGCGCCGCCCGAATTACCTAAATTAATCGCGGCATCGGTTTGGATAAAATTTTCAAACGTGGCTAGGCCTAATTGTCCGCGGCCGATTGCGCTGACTATTCCTTGAGTCACCGTTTGACTCAAGCCATAGGGGTTACCGATCGCGAGCACGATGTCCCCCACTCGGAGTGTGTCGGAGCGCCCCACGGGCATCACCGGTAGCTTTTTAATGGATAGGGCTAAAATGGCAAGGTCGGTATCTGGATCCAAACCCACTACCTTCGCGTCGGCAACACGCCCGTCGGCGAGTTGTACCCTGATGGAGTCTGCACCTGCCACCACATGTTGATTGGTAACGATGGTGCCCTGGGCGTCGACGATGACTCCGGACCCTAAGCTGCGTTCAACGTGCTGACGGTAGCTGGGCCAATAGTCTCCAAATAGTTGGTCGAGCGGCGCGGCCTGAGTTCTTTCGGTCACTACCCGCGCGGTGTAGATATTGACTACCGCGGGAGCGGCTCGCGCCACCGCATCGGCAAAGCTCTGAATCACAATGGGTGCACGCGAATCGCTACCTGGCCCGGCAGTTGGAACCGCGCTACGCGAGAGTGCGGGCGGTGCGGGCGGTGCGGGTGGTGAGAGTTGCGCCGGCGGCGCCGGTGGCGCCGCGTGTAGCCCTAAGATGGCAGGTTTCCACCAGACCAGTAGAAAAGCGCCTGCAAGCCCAAAAACGATGGCTTTTAACAAAAAACTTACAAACGCACGAGGACCTTGCACGGGTAATTTGCTCATGATGCCGGCTTAAGGGGCGGCGTATCATGTGTATAATGCCCGTTCATCTGTGGTTAGGGAAACCCTATGCGCCGTGGCTTGATTTAAGGAGAAAGCGTTTGACACGTCGCTCGGTAATGACTTTGTTCTCTGCTCCGGCGGACCCGTGGAGTCACCGCGCGCGTTTAGTGTTGGCTGAGAAGGGCATCGTGATCGAGCTAGTGAGCGTCGATCGTCGCAAACTACCTGAAGATTTATTGGATCTTAACCCCTATCACAGCGTGCCAACCTTGGTAGATCGGGATTTGGTGCTGTACGATTCGCGGGTCATTATCGATTATCTGGACGAGCGTTTTCCGCATCCCCCGCTAATGCCCATCGATCCTGTAACGCGGGCCCAATTTCGCGTGGCGTTGTATCGGATTGAACGTGACTGGTATGGGTTGGCGCGAGACATTGAACTCGATCCGCAAGCAAAGCTGGCGACTCAAAGCCGAAAAGTGTTAGGTGAAGCAATTTGCGCGAGCGCTGATGTATTCGCCGCCAAACCATTTTTCCTCAGTGATGAATTTTCATTAGTGGACGCTACCATCGCGCCAATTCTGTGGCGACTGCCGTACTATGGGGTCGAGTTACCGGTGCAGGCGCAATCCATTTTGAAATATATGCAGACCATTTTTAGCCGTTCCACGTTTCGCGCTAGCCTTACTGATATCGAAAGAGATATGCGTCATTGAAGCCTCGTCGGCCGTATCTCTTGCGTGCACTTCACGAGTGGATTTCCGATAGCGGAGATACTCCGCACATTGTCGTGGATGCTGAGGCTGAGGGTGTTATCGTGCCCCGTCAGTTTGTTAAAGACGGCAAGATAGTGCTTAACATTAGTCATTCAGCCACTCAAATACTGAAAATCGGTAATGATTTTGTGGATTTTGAGGCGCGTTTTAATGGTCGAGGCCAGGCGGTGCAAGTGCCGGTGCGGGCGGTGCTCGGTATCTATGCGCGCGAGACGGGTCAGGGCATGATGTTCCCCGAGGGTGACGCGGAAACTGATCCGAGCTCGGATCCGGCCTCGCCGCAGGCTCCTAAACCTAAGGGCACGACTGATAAGGCGAAGCGCCCCAAACTACAGTTGGTCAAGTAGCGTGATTCACCTTGCGCCAAATGCGGCTTTGATCCAAACGATACGATAGTCGGTGACTGATGTGCCCGTGAGGGCCAGCACGTCGAAGCGTAGCGGTAAGTTTCGCCATTGCGAGTGGCGTTGTAAGTAGCTTTGGGTGGTGCGAATAATTTTTCGTTGCTTGCGCCAATCGATCGAGCCTAACGCACCGCCATAGTCATTATTAGCGCGTTGCCTCACTTCGGCTACGATCAAAATTCCGGCGTCTAGGCCAACTAAGTCGATCTCCCCCCACCTGCAGCGGAAATTACGCGTCAAAATTTTCACGCCGAAACTTAAGAAATAGTCCGCAGCAATTTGCTCGCAGGCAAACCCACGCTGCAGACGAGTTTCTGGATTACCGGACACTCACTGAGAGTGCCTCAATTTCGGAACATCGTCATGCTCCAAAAGCGGTGATTTCGTGGAGAAATTCGCGCTAAATGCCCCGCGTTAAATGCCGCGCGTTACAGGCCTGTGTTAAGGGCCCGCAGGCACGCCGTTTCTCATCCTCGCCCAATCAAGTTCGCGGCGGATACGGTTGTGATCATCTAAGCGTAGTTTTCCGGTGACGCCGGAAATTTGATTGGAGTCGCTGATAGATTTTGAGCGCAAGGCAGGGACTAATCGGTAGGCATCAAAGCCAAAGGCGTACAGGCGGTCTCGACGTGTGGTGCGCGCCGGCCAAGACGCGCGCACACCATCGCGAATGTCAGCGGTGATGGAATCGTTAGCAATCATCCACGGCATGTCCGCGAAACGAAGGCCGTCCAGGTCTTGATTTGCGCTGGGATTGGGTTCGAAGCTATCGGAGGTGGCATATACAGGGACATCGCCCGCATATTGGTATTTTAACTGTGGCATGAACAATCGTGCAGCCGCTGCATTGCCAGCAAAAAATATAAACGCTGCATCTTTGCGATGAGTAGAGGGTTCCCCTTTAATAGAATGAACTTGTAGAGCGTGACGGATGAGATCGCCGAAATCCGCGCGCGAGGCCTCATAGATTTGATTGTCGAGTAGGGTGCCGCCAAGACGCGAAAATTCTTCCGAAAATGCTGCGCCGACGCGTGCCCCAAGGGCATGCCCGGGAATTACGACGATGCCTTTTAAATTCCCGTCCGCAATAACCCGACGGGCGACGCTACGTGCCTCGTCTTCGGGCAATAGTGCGAATTGATAAACACAATTTGAGCTAGTGATTCCATCGCTTAAGAAATTTAATGCAAGCGTAGGAGCGTGATCATTGCAAAGAGGCGCTACCGCGGCCACATCTTCTTTGGTGAGCGGGCCTACCACAAAGCCTGCTCCCTCCGCTATGGCGCGGTTGTAAAGAGTGCTGGCGGGTTCTTCCGCGACATCGTAGATTTTGAGGCGCGGACGTGAAGTGACATCTTGTTCGAGATAAGCTGCGATGAAGCCATCGCGCACCGCAACGCCAATAGTTTCGGCACGGCCTGATAGGGGTAATAGAAGCGCGATTTGAGCGGGGAACTGGGTTTCTGCAACGAGTTCGCTTTGCGCCACGGGTATTGCGCCGTCATTGGCTGGATGATTCGGATAGTTACGCCTCCAGGTGGCGAGAGCGCTCCCCGCGCGCATAGGATCTCGTGCGAGTTCCACTGCAATGGGTCCTAGGTCTAGCCAGCCTGCGACGACTGGGTCGGCTTTAGAGGGCTTGAGTAAACTACCGCGCATCGCGGCTGCGCGTATTTGTTCATAGAGCTGGGTGTGATTGCTCTGCACCGCCTTAGCGTCCAACCACCGGTCGCGTTCTACGGAGGCGCGTACGCCTTCGGCGGGATGTCCGCTCAGAAAAGCGCTTTCACTGCGGATAGCCCAATATTCCGCCGCCTCTTCCTGCTTCGTGGGGATCATGGTCTGATCAAGTTCGTGAATAGCACGTGCGCCATCTTGTTCCATCAGCGCAATACGCGCTGCGACAATCGCACGCAAGCCCGGTAGCCGTGCGCGCGCGTCAGACGACACTTGCAAGTAGGATTGTTTGGCTTCACCAAGCTTGTTCGCAGCCAGCCATTGTCGAGCACTTTGCAACAGGTAGTCATCGCGTTCTGGGGACGGTTCCGCAGCGAGTGCTGCGTAAAGTTCGGCCGCTTCCACGTGTTGGTTAGCTTTAGCGAGTTGCCCCGCTCGTTCTGGTTTATTAGTCGTTTCCAAGGAGTTCATCAAACTGCATCCCGCCGCTATTAAAAACAGCAGTGTTGTGCACGGCATTAATCGTAGACGTTGAGAGATCAGTGCCATACCCTTAGGTATCCTTATAAGTTTCTCCAGGCGGGTGATTATAGTGCTAAATGCGATTGCTGGCAGACTCTACGTAGTCGCGACTCCCATCGGCAATTTGGGCGATATGAGTCCGCGTGCTCGCGAGATTTTGCAAAGTGTGGCGCTCATCGCGGCTGAAGACACACGGCATACCGGGGTCTTATTGAAGGCTTTTGATATTCAAACTTCGATGATTTCGCTGCATGAACACAATGAGATTGGGCGATTGCCAGAGTTAATTGCGCGGTTGTTAGCGGGCGCGTCGGTCGCTTTAGTCAGCGACGCCGGAACACCTGCCATTAGCGATCCGGGTTATGAATTGGTGCGCGCGGCGGCCGCTGCCGGTGTTGAGGTTATCGCAATTCCCGGACCGTGCGCAGCGGTGGCCGCGCTGTCAATTTCGGCCTTGCCGAGTGCTCAATTTTGCTTTGAAGGCTTTTTGCCGGCGCGTAAGTCTGCGCGGCGTACGCAACTGGAAAAATTATCAATCGAAATTCGTACGCTAGTTTTTTATGAATCGCCGCATCGCATCGCCGAAATGCTGGCTGATTGCGTCGTGGTATTGGGTGGTGAGCGTCTGGCGGTAGTGGCGCGCGAACTGACGAAAATCCATGAAACCCTGTATCGGGGGTCGTTAGCAGACTTGGCGGCGCGCTCTACTCTAGCCCCTCATTTTTCGCGTGGTGAAATTGTGGTCATGATCGCCGGTGCGGTCGTAGAAGAATTATCCGACACGCGCGAACTTGACCGCGTGCTAAGCGTTTTGCTGTTGGAGTTGCCCTTAAAGCAGGCGGCACATTTGGCCGCCAAAATTACCGGCGCACGCAACAACGAAGCCTACAATCGAGCTCTGCATTTAAAGGCGCTGCTCGCATAAAAAGAGCGTATTGTGCAGCTCGAGTCGGCCAGGCAGTCGCTGTGTGTTGCTGTAGAACACATGGAGGAAAGTCCGGGCTCCTAGGGCAAAGGTGCCAGGTAACACCTGGGAGGCGCGAGCCTACGGAAAGTGCAACAGAAAGATACCGCCTAAGCGCCGCGCAAGCGGTGACGGTAAGGGTGAAATGGTGCGGTAAGAGCGCACCGCGCGGTTGGTAACAGCCGTGGCACGGCAAACCCCACCTGGAGCAAGACCAAATAGGGAAGCGAGCGGTATCACGAGGTACCAAAATGTGGCCCACATAGGCTTCCGGGTAGGTCGCTAGAGCTGCGCGGCGACGCGCATCCCAGAGGAATGACTGTCCACGACAGAACCCGGCTTAACGGCCGACTCATTTAATTTCAATTTGCAGTCTTCATCGGCGATAGTCGTTTTTTCAAGGGGATAGCCCCTTGATCGCACGCTTTTCGCCGAAATTCTCAAGATCCGCTCCTGAATTTAATTTCAGGAAAAACTCCTAACAGATTGATTCAACAGCATTGCGGTCACGCTGATTCCGACGAAGTGTCAAAGTGGCGCTAAGTGTCTGGCCGGACGAGGTTTTTTTTCCCTCAAGGCGTTGACAGTACGACTCAGCAATCCCTATAGTGGTGTACGGTGGGAAAAAGTGGGAGAGAATGGGTTATTGAGCCCTTCTTAAAATCATGTTTCGCGGTGCTAATCAGTTAACTCTGGATGCTAAAGGTCGGATGGTGATGCCCACCCGCTATCGGGAGCGGCTGCAAGAGCGGTGTGGCGGCAATTTGGTGATTACAGTGGATAAAGATCAGTGTCTGCTGATCTATCCGCTTCCGGATTGGGAGGAAATTGAACGCAAGTTGATGCGTTTACCGACCTTGAATCCGCAGGCGCGGCGTCTACAGCGGTTGATGGTGGGGCACGCAACGGATTTAGAACTAGATGCTCATGGACGAGTGCTTCTGCCGCCTAAATTGCGCGAATTCGGTCTCTTGACGCGCGATGCAATGCTGATCGGGCAGGGTATTCGCTTCGAATTGTGGGACGAGGCGCGTTGGAACGAACGGCGCGATGAATGGCTCGCGAGCGAAGAGATCGCGACCGATTTGTCCGCCGAACTTGAAACCTTGTCGCTTTAGCGGTTAGCGCCATGCAAGCAGCACCGGGCCATCTGCCGGTACTTCTGCCCGAAGTGCTGGCCGCCTTGAATGTAAGGGCAGCGGGAACCTATTTGGATGCCACTTTTGGTCGGGGCGGTCATGCCGAGGCAATTTTGGAGAATCTCACGCTACAGGGTCGGTTGCTATGCCTGGATCGCGATAAGACCGCCATCGATGCGGCTCAATCACGCTATGCCGCTGATTCACGTGTCAGCATTTTTCTGGCGCCATTCTCCGCGCTGTCCGGTTGCGCTGATGAAGTGCAGCCCAATTTGCTATTGGATGGAATTTTGTTTGATCTAGGGGTGTCCTCGCCCCAATTAGATGAGCCCAAGCGCGGCTTTAGCTTCATGCACGACGGTCCTCTCGATATGCGCATGAGCGCCGGGGTGGGGGTGAGTGCCGCCGAGGTCGTCAATTCGGCGTCTGAGCGTGACCTGACACGCATATTTCGCGATTTTGGTGAGGAGCGCTACGCCGGACGCATCGCGCGCGCGATCGTTGCCGATCGGGTATCTCAGCCGTTTGAGCGCACTTTGCAGCTCGCCCAGATGATTGCCCGCGTGGCACCCAGTCATGAACGTCACAAGCACGCCGCTACGCGGGTTTTTCAGGCTCTGCGTATTTATGTGAATGATGAATTAAAGGAGCTTGAGTCAGCGCTGGATGCTGCGCTGGTGCGCCTGGCTCCTGCGGGGCGTTTGGTCGTGATGAGTTTTCACTCGCTGGAAGATCGCATGGTCAAACAATTCATGCGGCGGCATTCGCTGGGCGATCCGATGTATGCCGGACTGCCCCAAATCCCTGAACACGCTCGTCCCAAATTAAAATTAGTCGGAAAATCCATCTCCGCGGGTGACGCGGAAAATGCCGTGAATCCTCGCTCTCGAAGCGCTCGCCTGCGAGTGGCAGAACGGCTTGCCTTTAAGGTGGCCGCATGAAATATCGAAAATTACTCCCGTTTGTTTTGCCTTTACTGTGGTTTGCGGTGCTCGGTAGCGCGGTACAGGTGATCTACGCGCGTCATAAGGCGCGCGAAATGTTTGTGCATTTAGAACGATTGAACGCTGAGCGCGATTCATTGGAAATGGATTGGGGGCGACTACAGCTAGAGCAAAGCTACTGGTCTTCGCACGCTTTTGTGGAGCGAGTGGCTAATGCCAAACTTAAAATGAACCTGCCGCAGGCACGCGATGTGCGGATTGTGCGCCCATGAATTCAAGGCTCAAAGTACGTAGTAACGAAGTCACGCAGACACGTAATTATCGCTGGCGATCGCTATTAGTATTTGGTCTGGTAGCGTTGGCTGCGAGCGGTTTGGTGGCGCGTGCCGTTGAGTTGCAACTCGTTGAGCACGGCTTTCTTGCTAAGCAGGGCGATGATCGATCGATGCGCGTGGTCAAGATAGCGGCGCATCGCGGCGCTATTACTGATCGTTACGGGGAGCCGCTCGCGGTGAGTACCCCGGTCGATAGCGTATGGGTTAATCCTCAGGAATTAAATGACAACATCGAACAGTTACCGAGGTTGGCTAAGGCCTTAAAACAAGATCAGCAATTGTTAGCGCGGCATATCAGCAGCAATTTAGATCGAGAATTTCTTTTTCTGGTGCGGCACATGCCGCCCGAGCAGGCAGTCCATATTAAGGCGCTGGGCATTCCGGGCGTCTATCTACAACGCGAATATCGCCGCTATTTTCCCGCTGGTGAGGTCGCGGGGCATGTCGTCGGTTTCACTAGCATGGATGATCAGGGCCAGGAAGGATTGGAGTTGGGATACGACCAATTGCTGAATGGCGAGGATGGGGCGAAACGGGTTATCCAAGACCTGTTTGGTCATCAAGTTGAGAATGTCGAGAGCATTCGTGCACCCCGCCCCGGTCGAGATTTGGTATCCAGCATTGATTTGCGTATTCAGTATCTTGCGTATCGCGAACTTAAAAGTGCGATGCAGGAGTATCGCGCGCGGGCCGGTTCAGTGGTGGTAGTTGATGTTGAAACGGGTGAAGTATTGGCGATGGTTAATCAACCGTCGTATAACCCAAATGATCGCGAACAGTTCAAACCGGGCCTGTATCGCAATCGAGCCGCGACAGATATTTTCGAGCCGGGATCGAGTGTGAAACCTTTCATAATCGCTGCAGCACTCGGCTCCGGGCAGTACAACGCTGAGAGCGTTGTCGACACCTCACCTGGATTCATGCAGGTGGGTAATAGGGTCGAGGAGGATGAAAAGAATTTTGGGGTCATTGACCTTGCGACCATTTTAGCCAAATCGAGCAATGTGGGTATGGCGAAAGTCGCTCTGTCCCTCAAGCCGGAACAAATTTGGAAAACCCTTACTGATTTAGGTCTTGGCCAAGTAACGGGTAATGGCTATCCCGGTGAAGCAGCTGGCATGTTGAGCAACTACTCGCATTGGCGTCCGATTGGAATTGCAACGCTATCGCATGGCTATGGATTATCCGTAACACCGTTACAGTTAGCGCACGCGTACGCGACCATAGGCGCGTACGGTATGAAGCGCCCGATTTCCTTCGAGCGTACTTCGGGTTTGGTACCTGGCGAACAAGTAATTGATAAAAAAATCGCTCGTACCCTAATACAGTTTATGGAACATGTCGTAGAAAAGGGCGGTACCGCTACTCGTGCCTCGCTCATCGGCTACCGAGTTTCGGGAAAAACCGGTACTGCTGAAAAATTAATTGCCGGGGGTTATTCCACTGAGAAATACATGGCGGTATTCGCAGGGTTAGTGCCCGCGTCGCATCCGCGGTTGGCGACGGTGGTGGTAATCGATGAGCCGAACGGGGAGGCGGGTGGCGTGCATCAGGGTGGTACCGTTGCGGCGCCCGTATTTGCCAGCGTGATGTCGGGTGCACTGCGCTTGATGGACATCGCGCCAGATGATTTACAAAATGTGCCAGCCGCTACGCTAGTACAAGCCAACGGCATTCCATGAGCGTGTCCTTGCGTTGGTTAATGGACGGCATCGTAGATCCTACCCCTAGCGATGTACGTGTTACGGATCTGTGTCTTGATAGCCGTGCTGTGCAAGACGGCAGCTTATTCTTTGCGTTACCCGGGCAAAAAAACCACGGTCTTGAATTTGCTGCTGAAGCAATTGCGCGGGGCGCGAGTGCGGTGTTATGGGATCACGGCGCTAACGATAAAGATACCGTAGCAGCGCAGCGCGTGGCACTGGCTTCCGGCTTGGCAGCCTCCTCTCAATCGTTAGTGGTGGTTAGGGTCGCGCGCTTAAGAAATAAGATGGGCCGCATGGCCGATCGGTTCTTTAATTGGCCGTCATCGTATATGCGCATTTGTGCGATCACTGGGACCAACGGAAAAACGACCTGCGCCTATCTCTTAGCACAGTGCCTTGAGCGGCTGGGCTTAGCCTCTGCGTACATGGGTACTTTGGGCTGGGGTCGTATTGCCCACCTGCAGTCGCCGACTCACACAACGCCGGACGTTATTAGTTTGCATCGTCAACTGGCGATGCTCCGTGCAGAAGGCGTGCGTGAAGTGGCGATGGAAGTCTCCTCGCATGCCTTGGATCAAGAACGCGTCGCGGGTGTACGTTTTCACTTAGCAGCTTTTACTAATTTAAGCCGTGATCACTTGGACTACCACGGCAGCATGCAGGCCTACGGAGAGGCTAAAGCACTATTATTTGCGATGCCTGATTTGCAGCAAATAATCATCAATATGGGCGATGCTTTCGGTCGCGAGATCGTACAACGCTATGTAGGGACAGTACCGGTGACAGCGGTTTGGGTCGAGTCAAGTGACCTCCAATGGACAATGCCACGAACTTTGTACGTGGAGCGCGTGGTGAGTGATTTACGGGGAATTAAACTTGATTTGCAAGGTAGTTTCGGCGCAGCGCATGTAAATACGAAATTGTTGGGCCGCTTCAATGCAGAGAATTCCGTGTTGGTGTTGGCATCTTTACTGGGTCTGGGTGTGCCGCTGGAATCAGCGTTGCGAGTACTGTCGCAATGCGTAGCACCCCCGGGTCGCATGGAAGTGCTCGACGCGAGTATTCACGCCCCTATGGTGGTGATTGACTATGCGCACACGCCCGATGCGTTGGCTAAGGCATTGTCGGCAATGCGGCAACATTGTAATGGCGTTCTTTGGTGTGTTTTTGGTTGCGGTGGAGATCGCGATGCCGGTAAACGTCCACTGATGGGCGCTATTGCTGATGAACTTTCGGACGAAATTATCATTACTGATGATAATTCTCGATCTGAAGATCCTGAAGCAATCGCCGCGGCCATTGTCGCCGGCATTAAGTCGCGCAAAGTTAGGGTTATTCACGATCGCGCAAAAGCTATTAGTACTGCGCTCAGCGAAGCTTCGTCGCGCGACGCGGTCCTAATAGCGGGAAAAGGGCATGAAGAAACTCAAGTGTACGGAAAAACCTCACGTCCATTTAGCGATCGACATGAAGCTTTGCGTTGTCTCGGGATGGCCGCATGAAGCGCACCTTACAAGCAGTTGCTTCGGCAGTCGGTGGGCGTTTAATAGGCGATGATCGACCTTATGCCACGGTGTCGATCGATAGTCGTACCTTAAGTGCCGGCGCATTGTTTGTCGCGTTGCGCGGCCCGAATTTTGATGCAACCGAATTTGTGGCTGCTGCAGCAGCGCGCGGCGCCGTGGGCGCGCTGGTCGATCGACACCTATCTGCGCCGATAGACGCGGCCGCGTTGTCGCAAGTTGTCGTGGATGAGCCCTTAAAAGCGCTGCAATCGCTTGCGAAAAATTGGCGGAATGAATTCAATATTCCGCTGGTAGCGGTTGCGGGTAGTAATGGTAAGACTACAACTAAGGAAATGATTGCCGCAATTTTGTCGCGCCGAGGCTCGTGTCTCGCCACGCTGGGCAACCTTAATAATCACATTGGTGTGCCTTTGACTCTGATGCGTCTTGAGTCTTCTTGCTCAAGTGCCGTAATCGAAATGGGTGCAAATCGACGCGGCGATGTCGCGCAACTGGTGGATTTTGCTAGGCCTACTGTCGGACTGATTACTAATGCAGGTGCAGAGCATCTAGAGGGTTTTGGTGATATGCGAGGGGTGGCGATCGGCGAGGGAGAAATGGTTGCGGGGCTTGGGAGCACGGCAACCGCGATAATAAACGCCGACGACGACTATGCCGACTATTGGCGCAGCGTTGCGCAGGCAAGTCGGATTGTGACCTTCGGTGTTCAGTCCGCTGCCGATTTCACGGCTATCAATTCCAGTCTCAGTATTGAACAGGGGGAATTTTGTACGCGCTTTACGCTGCTGTGTCACCTAGGAGAGCAGTCCATCGTGATCGCCGCGGGCGGTGCGCACAATATCGCGAATGCCTTGGCTGCTGCGGCTGCCGCAAGTGCCGCCGGGGCGACTCTCGAGGATATCGCACAGGGCTTGGCAAGCTTTCGTTCCGTGTCGGGCCGATTACAACTTAAGGCGGGTGTTCGAGGTAGTTGGCTTATTGATGATACTTACAACGCCAATCCTAGTTCGGTGCGCGCCGGCATTGATGTGATGCGCGCACTTAAAGGACAGACTTGGGTTGTGCTGGGTGATATGGCAGAACTGGGCGAGTCTGCCAACGATAGTCACGCCGCGATGGGGCGCTATGCCAAACAAAGTGGTGTGAAGCGCCTGTTTGGTTTTGGCCCGCTAAGTTCAAACGCGGCCGAAGCATTTGGCGCCGGCGCGGAATGGTTTTCGGACATTGAAGCCATGATATTAAAATTGCAATCCGAGTTGGCAGCGGGCGTGACCGTACTGATCAAGGGTTCGCGCATCAATCGTCTGGAGCGAGTAGTTCGATCTCTTACGGCGATCGCGAGCTAACTCATGCTGCTATATTTCGCTGAATATCTCGCCAAACATTATGCCAACGTGCATTTTTTCGGTTTCCATATTTTTCAAAATTTGCATGTTCTTCAGTACCTGACGCTGCGCTTTATTCTTGCAGCGATGACAGCATTGGCATTGTCCTTAGTGTTTGGTCCCAAGATGATTGCCACTTTAAGTCGCTATCAAATCGGGCAGCAGGTGCGTGTCGACGGCCCGAAAACACATTTGCCGAAAGCGGGCACCCCGACGATGGGGGGTGGTCTCATTTTGGTGGCTATGGTGTTGGGTACTTTATTGTGGGCGGACCTGTCCAGCCGGTTTATTTGGATCTTATTAGTTACCACCTTCGCCTTTGGCTTGATCGGGTTTTACGACGATTATTTGAAATTAGTGGTGGGCAACTCAAAGGGACTCGCCGCCCGCTATAAATATCTGGCGCAATCTGTGGCGGCAATCGCCGCGGCAGTGGCGCTGCACAGTATGCATAGCACGATTGCCGAAACTTCGCTGTATGTACCGTTCTTTAAGACGATTGCGGTACCCATGTCCGCTTTTGCGTTTGTCGTTTTTGCGTATTTTGTCATTGTCGGTACTAGTAACGCGGTTAATTTGACCGACGGTTTAGATGGGCTGGCGATTATGCCCGCCGTGATGGTGGCGGCGGCGCTGGGTGTATTCGCGTACGCGACCGGCAATATTAAATTTGCCGCCTATTTACAGATTCCCTACATCCCTGGCGTGGGCGAGGTCTTGATATTTACGGCAAGTCTTGTGGGTGCTGGCCTGGGGTTTTTATGGTTTAACGCTTACCCCGCACAAGTTTTTATGGGTGATGTCGGCGCGCTGGCCATTGGAGCCGCCTTAGGCACGGTGGCTGTAATCGTACGTCAGGAAATTGTGCTGTTCGTGATGGGTGGCGTATTTGTTTTAGAGACCGTGTCGGTGATGCTGCAGGTGGCATCGTTTAAGTTGACCGGCCGACGCATATTCCGCATGGCCCCTATACATCATCACTTTGAGTTGAAGGGATGGGCGGAGCCAAAAGTGATCGTACGCTTTTGGATCATCAGTTTCGTGCTGGTATTGGCTGGCCTTGCAACGTTGAAGATACGCTAATGGCGGAGACTCTCTAATGGTCAGCCTCGTAGTGGGTCTTGGCAAAACCGGCGCATCCTGTGTGCGCTATTTGTCTAAACGGGGCATTAAGGTGTGCGTGACCGATAGCCGCTCGCAGCCGCCCGGTTTGGCAGAGCTAGGTGATTTGACACAGCAGATGGATATTCGGCTAGGCGGATTTGATTTATCTCTGCTAGACGGCGTCTCTCAGGTCTTGATGTCACCGGGGGTGGCACTCGATGAGCCGATTGTGCGTCGTGCGCGTGAACTGAAGCTTGAGGTTATCGGTGATATTGAGTTGTTTGCTCGTGCGGCGACTGCGCCGGTAGTGGGCATTACGGGCACCAACGGCAAGAGCACGGTCACGAGCTTAGTCGCCAGCATGGCGCAAGCCGCCGGCCGCCGCGTGCTTGCGGGCGGAAACTTGGGTAAGCCAGCCTTAGATCTTTTGGAGCAAACCGCCGCTGATTTGTATGTGTTGGAACTATCGAGTTTTCAGTTGGAAACTACTTATTCACTACATCTTGTCGGCGCGGCCGTGCTGAACGTTACCCCGGATCATATGGATCGTTACCCGTCAGAGGCGGCTTATGCCGCTGCGAAGGCGCGCGTGTTTAACCATGCCACAACTCAAGTTTTAAATGCCGACGATCCGTGGGTCGTGGCGATGCGGCAAAAGTCGGTGCCTAGCTTGACGTTTTCCATTCAAGGTGCAGAGGCCGATTTCACGCTGCTGCGAAAAAGTACGCAGATTTTTTTGGCACGCCATGGCGAACCCGTGCTCGATATGACGCGTATGAAAATAAGCGGATTACACAACGCGGCGAACGCACTCGCGGCGTTGGCACTGGGCGAGGCAGTGGGTTTGCCGCTCGCGGCAATGATCACAGCTTTAGAGTCTTTCCCGGGTCTTGCGCATCGCTCAGAATTTGTCGCGGATATCGCGGGCGTGCGCTATGTCGATGACTCTAAGGGCACCAATGTGGGGGCGACCCTCGCGGCGGTCGCTGGACTGGTGGGGCCGTTGGTAATGATTGCGGGTGGTGAAGGCAAGGGTCAGGACTTTACACCGCTACGCACGGCGTTTGCCGGCAAAGTACGTGCCGTCGTCCTGATCGGTAAGGACGCACCGGCACTTGCACAAATCCTAGAAAACCTAGTTCCGATTGTCATGGCTCAAACGATGTTAGAGGCCGTACGCTTGGCGGCAGATTTTGCCAAGGTGGGCGATACGGTGTTGCTGTCGCCGGCGTGCGCGAGTTTGGATATGTTTCGTGACTACAGTCATCGTGGGCAAGTGTTTGCCGCTGCCGTGCGTCACTTGCCGCACACTCGAGTCGCGGGTGAGCAGGCGTGAATACCGCTACTATGTCTTACGGAGCGCGGGCCCGCGAGCGGTTACCGTTCGCTTGGGACCTCTGGACATTGGGACTAGTCGCAAGCCTATTACTGCTAGGTCTCATTATGGTGAGTTCGGCCTCCATGTCAGTTGCCGCACGTGAATTGGGTAATCCATTTTTTTATCTTGAAAGGCAATTCTTCTTTGGGCTCGTAGGCGTTTTATTTGCATGGGTTATCACGCGCATACCTACCGAGTTGTGGGACAAGTACAGCTTGCTCCTGTTGATGTTGGGCTTAAGTTTATTGCTGCTAGTACTCATCCCGGGTATCGGCGCGATGGTCAATGGTGCTAGACGCTGGCTCAGAATCGGGCCGCTTAATTTTCAAGTGTCGGAACTCGCACGTGTGGTGGTGCTGATTTGGGTGTGTAGCTACAGCGTGCGTAAGCGCGCTGAACTCGAGCAAACCTTTGCAGGTCTAGCGAAGCCGTTAGGGTTACTGAGCCTCGCTGGCGTGTTGTTGTTGCTCGAGCCCGATTTTGGGGCGACTACCGTGCTGTTTGCGACCGGTTTCGCTGTGCTCTTTATAGCGGGCGCGCGCTTGCGCAACGTGCTGATATTACTCGGCGTAGCCGCAGCCGCGTTTTCGATTTTAGCTTTAACTTCTTCCTATCGACTCAAGCGCCTAACGGGTTTTTTGCATCCTTGGGAAGATCCGTTCAACTCAGGGTTTCAACTGACTCAATCCTTGATTGCCATTGGTCGTGGGTCATGGTTCGGGGTAGGGCTCGGCAGTAGTGTGCAAAAACTATTTTATTTGCCGGAAGCGCATACAGATTTTGTATTTGCGGTGCTTGCCGAAGAGCTGGGACTGGTGGGAGTCATCGGTGTGATCGCGTTGTTCCTTGCCTTGGTATGGCGATCGTTCCAAATTTCGCGGATGGCCGCCAATGCCGGCATGCCGTTTCAGGCTTACATGGCTCTCGCTTTTGGGATTTGGTTGGGTTTGCAAGCAAGCGTCAATATCGGTGTGAACATGGGCGTCTTGCCCACCAAGGGATTGACACTGCCGCTGTTGAGCTATGGCCGTAGTAGTTTGCTCGTCAGCATAGGGTGGTTAGGGGTGCTGCTACGGATTTATCACGAAGCTAAAACCAATTCGCGCGCGGCCGTGCTGCGTATGCCCTCAGGTGCAAGGTGATGAGCGCTCCAGTTCTGATCATGGCGGGGGGGACTGGCGGACATGTATTTCCCGCGCTGGCGGTGGCCAAGGTCTTGCGCGACCGCGGAGTGGCAGTCGTGTGGCTAGGAGTTCCCGGCAGTATGGAAGCACGGTTGGTGCCAGCGAATGGTTTCCCGATGGAATGGGTACGGGTTCGGGGTATTCGCGGTAAGGGCTGGCTCGCATGGATAGCGGCACCGTTTCGCATTGGCAAAGCCGTTATTGAGTCGCTGCGGGTGTTACGACGGGTGCGACCGCGTGCGGTGCTGGGAGCCGGTGGATTTGTGAGCGGTCCGGGTGGCATTGCCGCTTGGTTGTTGCGCATTCCCTTACTCATTCATGAGCAAAATGCGATTGCCGGTATGACGAATCGGTATCTGGCACGACTCGCTTCTCGCGTGTTAGAGGCTTTCCCCGGAAGTTTCGGCGTACAGCGCGGCGCCCGTTGCATTGGAAATCCGGTGCGCTCTGATATTGCCGCACTCGCCGAACCTCGACAACGATTTGCTGAGCACACCGGTGCCGCACATTTATTAGTATTAGGCGGAAGCCTCGGCGCCGCGCGCCTAAATGCGCTACTGCCACTCGCGCTGGCGCGTTTGAACTTGGCTGATCGGCCCGAAGTGCGTCATCAAACGGGCATACGCGGCTTAAACGATACCCGTCAGGCGTATCTCGACGCCAAAGTGGTGGCCGATATCGAACCCTTTATCGACGATATGGCGGCGGCGTACGCGTGGGCGGATTTGGCGGTGTGTCGTGCCGGTGCCCTGACGGTTGCCGAATTGCAGGCCGCAGGACTCGGTGCCGTGTTTGTGCCGTTTCCGTCGGCCGTCGACGATCACCAAACGAAAAATGCTGAGGCGATGGTGCAAGTGGGTGCCGGAATCATCGTGCAGGAGCGTGATCTGACCGATGAAATTTTGAGCCAGCAGATCGCTACGCTCACCACGGATCGCAGGCGCTTATTGAAAATGGCTGAGGCGGCGCGTGCGATGCGCGTGACTGATGCCGCGGTGACGCTTGCGAATCTGTGTATGGAAGCGGGCATGCACGTCGCAGGAGCTGCCCTATGAATGATCGTATGGGGCGAATTCAATGCATTCATTTGGTCGGAATTGGCGGGAGTGGCATGGGCGGCATCGCCGAAGTGCTGTTGAATCTAGGCTACCAAGTGCAAGGTTCCGATTTGAAATCCAACGCGGTCACGCAACGCTTGACACGATTGGGAGTTAAGATTTTCGACCAGCACAACGCAGAAAATATAGGGCTTGCCGATGTCGTGGTCGTCTCGAGTGCGGTGCGAGCGGACAATGCTGAAGTGATCGCCGCTCTAGCTGCGCGGGTACCGGTAGTTCCGCGCGCCCAGATGCTGGGCGAGTTAATGCGTTTCCGTTATTCAATTGCAGTGGCCGGTACTCACGGTAAGACTACTACCACCAGTATGGTGGCGAGCGTATTAGCAGAAGGCGGGCTTGATCCGACTTTTGTCATCGGCGGACGGCTTAAGAGCGCCGATAGCAATGCACGCCTGGGTGAGGGTCGCTACTTGGTAGCGGAAGCCGATGAGAGTGATGCGTCGTTTTTGCATCTACAGCCGATGATGGCCATTGTCACTAATATCGATAATGATCACCTCAGTACGCATGAAGGTGATTTCTCACGTCTTAAGCAAAGTTTTGTCGATTTTCTGCACAACCTTCCGTTTTATGGGTTGGCGATACTGTGTGTTGACGATGAAAATGTGCGGGGAGTTTTGCAGTCGGTTGCCCGACCGTCGGTCACCTATGGGTTTGACGCAGGCGCAGATATTCGTGCGACACAAGTCCAGCGTGACGGGCTACGCACACATTATCTGGCAGAGCGCGTGGGACGTACGCCTTTGAGTGTCACGGTCAACTTGCCCGGTCGACACAACGTTTTGAATTCATTGGCAGCGGTGGCGGTAGCCACCGAGTTGCAATTAAGCGATGTCGCTATTGCGCATGCATTGGCAAATTTTCAAGGCATCGACCGGCGCCTACAGCCCTTGGGTGAAATTACTTGGGCCGAAGGTCGTGCCACGGTCGTCGATGACTATGGCCACCATCCCACTGAAGTTGAAGCGACACTAGACGCAGTTCGTCAGGGTTGGTCAGGTCGTCGCTTAGTATTGGTTTTTCAACCGCATCGATTTACTCGCACCCGGGATTTATTGGATGACTTTGGCCGCGTGCTGGGCGAATGCGATGTGTTGCTGGTCACTGAAGTTTATGCGGCGGGTGAAGCTCCGATTGCCGGTGCCGATGGCCGGGCGATTTGTCGCGCAGTGCGTTCGCGCGGGCTTATTGAACCCGTATTTGTGGAGCACGTCGAGGAACTCGCTGAAGCCCTGCGCGGCGTATTGCGTGATGGTGACGTGGTGCTCACCATGGGTGCCGGCAATATTGGCGCGGTAGCACACGAGTTAAAAGCGCGTTTTGCGAGGGCCGCATGAACGCATTACGAATCGATACGCTGCCGGCCGAGTTTAATACCCGAATCCTGCGCGATGTGCCCATGGCTCGACATACTTCCTGGCATGTCGGGGGACCGGCGGATTATTTTTTCAGCCCGCGCGATCTCATGGACTTGTCGGCTTTTTTACGCCAATTACCCGAACAAATACCTTTGCTGTGGATCGGGCTTGGCAGTAATTTGTTGGTTCGTGATGGCGGTATTCGTGGCGCGGTCATTTCTACACATGGCGCGCTCAATATTCTGGAGCGTAGTAGTGCGACTCGAGTGAATGTAGGCGCCGGTGTGCCGTGCGCACGTCTCGCCAAACAATGCGTCAAGTGGGGCTTAGGTCCCGCAGATTTTTTTGCCGGTATTCCGGGCACTGTGGGAGGAGCGCTTGCCATGAATGCGGGCGCGTGGGGTGGCGAGACTTGGGCGCATGTTATCGAAGTGGACGTATTGGACCGCCGGGGAGCGCGCCATACCCGTAACCGTGCCGAGTACGAGATCGGTTATCGCCAGGCTAAGGGACCCACAAACGAGTGGTTTACCGCAGCACGGATGGAGTTTGAGCGTAGACCCCCTGGCAACGATACCGGCATTCGTCAGATGTTGGATCGACGCAAACTGACGCAACCGATCGGCGAATGGAGCTGCGGATCGGTATTTACGAATCCGCAAGGAGATCATGCCGCGCGTTTGATTGAAAGCGCCGGCCTTAAGGGCTATCGCTTAGGCTGTGCTTCGGTATCCGAGAAACACGCCAATTTCATTATTAATCATGGGAGTGCTCGCGCCGCTGAGCTTGAGGCGCTAATCGCGCATGTACAAAAAACGGTGCTGCAACACTCCCAAGTGATGCTACAGACCGAAGTGCGCATCGTCGGAGAACCTGCGTGAGTTTATTGAATACCCATTCGCAATCCGCCGGTCGGCGCACTACCAGGGCTGCAGACTTCGGCAAGGTAGCGGTTCTACTGGGCGGTGACTCGACCGAGCGCGATATTTCCTTGTTGAGTGGTAACGCAGTGCTAGCGGCGTTACAGCGGCGTGGTGTGCAGGCCGAAGCATTCGATCCGCGTGATCGTGCCATCAGTGATTTGACGAGCCAAAATTTTGACCGTGCCTGGATTGCGCTGCATGGACCTGGAGGCGAGGACGGGCTGATCCAGGGTGCGCTGGAATGGTTAGGCGTGCCTTACACGGGTAGCAACGTTCTAGCGTCCGCACTGACCATGGATAAGCTTAAGACCAAGCGCGTGGTGGTCGGTGCTGGCATTTTGGCTCCCGAGTATGCGGTACTCAACGGCCCCGCTGATTTGCCCGTGGCGCTTGAAAGAGTCGGTCTGCCGCTCATGGTGAAACCCGCCTCACAAGGTTCAAGCGTTGGTATTACGAAAGTATCCGTAGCGGCCGAACTCGGTGCGGCTTTTGCCGAAGCGCGCGCGGTCGATCCGATCGTATTCGCTGAGCGCTTTATCAGCGGTGCTGAGTACACGGTGGGCGTACTACACGAACAAGGATTGCCGTCGATTCGAATTGAGCCAGCGACCGAATTTTATGATTACCAGGCGAAATATTTTCGTAACGATACAAAGTATCACTGCCCTAGTGGTCTTAACGCTCAAGAAGAGACGGAAATCCGCGCGCTAGCGCTCGCGGCCTTTCGAGTCACCGACTGTGCCGGGTGGGGCCGAGTTGACTTCATGCGTGACCCCACAACAGGCCACTTTTACTTTATTGAAATTAACACTACGCCCGGTATGACAGACCATAGTTTGGTGCCGATGGCCGCACGGCAAGCAGGAATGGATTTTGAGGAATTAGTGTGGCGAGTGTTGGAAACCAGTTTCATAAGGACGCGCAAATGAGGATGATTCAATGAGGATGATTCAATGAGGACAGACCTGTGAATCTTGGACGACTCATGCGCCGCAATCGATTCAAAGTTAAGCCTAAGGTCGCAAAGGCTGCGCGCACTTGGCCTCAGTTTATTCTCGAATGGCGCACTTATGTCCGTCGCGGCACATTGCTTGGATTAGTGGTCCTAGGTTTGGGTGCGCTGACCTGGGCTTTGGATCGACCGGTGAATATTATTTCCATGGATGGAAGTTTCCAGCGCGTCTCGCCGGGCCAGATTGAAAAAGCAGTCGCACCTTTTAGTCAATCGGGGTTTATGTCGGCCAATCTCGGGCGAATTGAGCGGGCGGTAGAGACTGTTCCCTGGGTTGAACATGCACGGGTCGCCAGGCGCTGGCCGAATAGTTTACATGTGGCTGTGATTGAACAAATCGCAGTAGCGCGATGGGGCGACTCGGGCCTTTTGAATGCGCGAGGTGAATTGTTTGTTAAAGCAGCTGCACATGTGCCGGCTGAATTGCCACGCCTCAGCGGCCCTGCGGGTACTGAGCTGAATGTGGCACAAAGATATCTCTCGGCTCAGGGCCGCATGCTGGAAGCCGGTATGCGCATTGCCGCGCTACGCTTAGATGAGCGCGGTGCCTGGGAAATGGATTTGTACAGCGGCGTCACCATACGGCTGGGCAGGCAGCAAGTGGACGAGCGGCTAGATCGCTTTATCCGTACAACGGCCAGCGTGATCGCCCATCGATTATCGGAAATTACCTATGTGGATATGCGCTATGCCAATGGTTTCGCCATTGGCTGGCGAAATCAAGTGACACCCGCCACCGGTGTCGCTAAACGTCCCGACGACACCGACGCTTAAGGAATGTAAAGAAGAATAATGGCTAAACGCTCTGATCGAAACTTGGTGGTGGGCCTTGATATCGGCACCAGCAAAGTCGTAGCCATCGTCGGCGAAATTAAGCTGGACGGTGTGCTCGAAATTATAGGTATTGGTAGCCATCCTTCGCGTGGCCTAAAAAAAGGAGTAGTCGTTAATATTGAATCGACGGTGCAGTCGATTCAACGAGCGATCGAAGAAGCTGAGCTGATGGCGGGCTGTGAAATCCATTCGGTGTATGCGGGTATTGCGGGCAGCCACGTGCGAAGTTTGAACTCGCACGGCATTGTCGCAATCAAAGATAAAGAAGTGACGCAGGGTGACGTTGAGCGGGTAATCGATGCCGCCAAAGCGGTCGCCATTCCAACGGATCAGAAGATCCTGCATGTATTGCCGCAAGAATTCATTATTGATACGCAAGAAGGTATTCGCGATCCCATTGGCATGTTTGGGGTACGACTTGAGGCTAAGGTGCACATTGTGACCGGAGCCGACAGCGCGGCTCAAAATATCGTTAAGTGCGTGCAACGCTGTGGGTTGATCGTCGACGATATTGTGTTGGAACAATTAGCGTCCAGTTACGCCGTGCTCACCGAAGATGAAAAAGACTTAGGGGTGTGTGTGGTGGATATTGGCGGCGGCACCACCGATATTGCGGTGTTTGGAGGCGGCGCTATTAGGCACACCGCGGTCATCCCAATAGCGGGCGATCAAGTCACTAACGACATCGCCGTATCGATGCGTACGCCCACCCAATATGCCGAAGATATCAAGATTAAATATGCCTGTGCTTTGTCGCAGCTTGCGAATCCGGACGAGACCATTGAGGTCCCGAGCGTCGGCGATCGTCCGCCACGACGTTTGGCACGCCAGACTTTGGCAGAAATTGTTGAGCCTCGGTACGAAGAGTTATTCGGTTTGATTCGCGATGAGTTGCGGCGTGCAGGCTTAGAAGAGTCCGTGGCCACCGGCATTGTGTTGACCGGTGGCAGCGCCAAGATGGAAGGCGCTATTGAGCTTGCCGAAGAAGTATTTCACATGCCGGTGCGGCTTGGCGTGCCGCAGTACGTGAGCGGCTTGGTTGATGTGGTTAGCAATCCCATCCACGCCACTGGCGTGGGTTTGTTGTTGTATGCAAAAAATAATATGGATGTACGACGGACGCAAGTACCGCTGCTGGCGGGTGGTATGAAGAGTGTTTTAGAAAGAATGAAGGCCTGGTTTGCAGGTAATTTTTAATTATAAACGATTGATAACAAACGATTAGGAGTACTGGAATGTTCGAATTAATGGACACATATAGTCAGAGCGCCATCATAAAAGTGTTGGGCGTGGGCGGTGGCGGCGGTAACGCGGTCTCGCACATGGTTCAAGCCGGTCTTGAGGGCGTGGATTTTATTTGTATTAACACGGATGCCCAAGCGTTGAAGCACTCTAAGGTGCGTACCGCGCTGCAAATTGGCTGTAATATTACCAAGGGCTTGGGTGCCGGGGCTGATCCTGAAGTGGGTAGGCAGGCTGCGATGGAAGATCGCGACCGCATTATCGAATTGATCGAAGGCTGCGATATGTTATTCATCACCGCAGGCATGGGCGGTGGCACTGGGACCGGTGCGGCTCCAGTAGTCGCTCAAGTAGCCAAGGAGCTTGGTATATTGACGGTCGCTGTTGTGACCAAGCCGTTCGAAATGGAAGGCAACAAGCGTTCACGGGTGGCGGAACAGGGTATGTTGGAGCTGTCCAAGTACGTAGATTCATTGATCACCATTCCGAATCAAAAACTCTTGTCAGTGCTCGGTAGCAATACCACTTTATTGGATGCGTTTAAAGCCGCTAATACGGTATTGCAAGGCGCGGTACAGGGCATTGCTGAGTTAATTACCCGACCGGGATTGATTAATGTCGACTTTGCCGATGTTCGTACCGTGATGTCGGAAAACGGTCTGGCGATGATGGGCTCAGGCAACGCTGCCGGTGAGGATCGTGCACGTGAAGCCGCTGAAGCGGCCATTTCAAGTCCGTTGCTAGAAGACATAAATCTGGCGGGCGCACAGGGGATTTTAGTCAACGTGACCGCGGGTATGGACCTGTCGATCGGTGAATTCCAAGAAGTGGGCAATGTCATTAAGCAATTTGCCTCCGATGAAGCCACGGTGGTTATTGGTACCGTCATTGATCCGGAGATGGCGAACCAAATCCGTGTGACCGTGGTCGCCACGGGACTGGGACGTCCGATGGCCAAAGCAGCACCGCAGCCGGTCGCAATGATGGTGGCACCGCCGCCCCAAATGCGGGTCGTGCGTCAAAAATCGGCTGGCATGCCGACCGATTACGCCATGTTGGATCGACCTACAGTGCAGCGTCAACGGGCAGTGGGCGATGGTTTGCGGGCCGAGGTACAAACCGAGGATTTATTAGATATCCCGGCCTTTTTGCGCCGTCAAGCCGACTAGTCGTTAAGGTCAATATTCCAGTCTTTTGCGCCTGGGGGGGGGGAACTCCCCTCAGGCGCGGGTTTTTATTGCGCACAAATCACAAGCAAGTCACCCGCAAGTCACCTGCAAGTCACCTGCAAGTCACGCGCGAGTTAATAGCGGCCTGCCTTATGGTACCTTTAGCAACATGTTGAACCAGCGAACCCTTAAGAATTCTATTCGCGCCACGGGCGTGGGATTGCACACGGGGAAGAAAATTTTGATGACCTTGCGTCCTGCATTGCCGGATAGCGGGATCGTGTTTCGCCGTACGGACCTCGAGCATGCCGTCGATATTCGCGCGCACGCCGACAATGTGGGCGACACCACGATGGGAACCACTTTGCATGTGGGCGATGTCAAGATCTCGACGGTAGAACACTTGTTATCGGCACTTGCCGGCTTGGGGATTGATAATGCCTTGGTGGAAGTGGATGCCGGCGAAGTCCCGATTATGGACGGTAGCGCGGGACCTTTTGTGTTCTTATTACAATCAGCCGGCATCGACGAGCAAAAAGCGCCAAAGCGATTTATCCGAATTCTGGAGAGCGTGCGAGTTGAAGAGGGCGATAAATGGGCACGTTTCGATCCTTATGATGGATTTAAAGTGAATTTTGAGATCGAGTTTAATCACCCGACATTCAAAAATCACTCGCAAGTAGCTTCCATGGATTTTTCGACGACCTCTTTTTTGCGTGAAGTGAGTCGCGCGCGAACTTTTGGATTTATGCGCGATCTTGAGAGTCTACGAGCACGAAATTTAGCCTTAGGTGGCAACATGGATAATGCCATTGTGCTCGATGATTTTAAGATATTGAACGAAGACGGCTTACGCTATGAAGATGAATTTGTTAAACACAAAATACTAGATGCGATTGGCGATTTGTACTTATTGGGACATAGTCTGATTGGCGAATTTAGTGGATTTAAGTCCGGGCATGCGCTCAATAACAAGCTGCTGCGGAGCTTGATGCAAAATACCAACGCATGGCAGGAAGTGACTTTTGAGAGTCTTGCCGACGCGCCGATTTCTTACGTTGCCGCGGCCGCTAACGGTTAATGCGCACGGCGCTAAGGTAGCGGTATAAAGCCGTATTTTTTGAAAGCGGCAGCAGCACCGGGTCCGCGAACATAGTCAATAAACTTAAGCGCATTCGCCGTGGCCACCGTGGTCAGCGCAATGGGATAGGTAATCGGCAAATGGGATTCGCTCGGGAATACATCGACAATCCGTAGTTTTTTATCGGTGAGCGCATCGGTCTGGTACACAATGCCAAGCGGCACTTCGCCCCGATCGACAAATGCGAGCGCTGAGCGCACGTTCTCGGCGCGCACCAGATGAGGTGCCACGGCGTCCCATACGCCAAGGTTCGTGAGCGCTTCGCGGGCGTATCGGCCCACCGGCACACCATCAGGATCGCCGGTCGCTAAGCGGTCGTTACCCAAGACCGCCGCGAGAGGGAAATTCGGAGCGATCTTAAGGTCAAGCTTGCTGTCTGCCGGTGCCACGAGCACCAACCGATTACTCAACAGGTCGTGTCGTGTCGCAACCTGGATCAATCTGCGACTCTGTAAATAGTCCATCCACTCAAGGTCTGCAGAAAAAAAGACATCGGCGGGCGCACCATTTTGAATTTGGCGGGCGAGCGTGGAACTCGCTGCAAACGAGAATTTAACGGGTATTAAAGTCTCTCGGGAAAAACGCTCGCCTAACTCTTGCAAGACGTTGGTCAAGGACGCCGCGGCGAAAACCATAACCGAGGGTCTATCGCGATCCGCAGCGGTGCTCGGCACACCGAGCAACAACAGCCCCGGGGACGCCCAAAGCGCCACCCAAAGCGACACCCAAAGCCTCACCCAACGGTTCACAACTGCTTGCAGGTCACATTCGCGCACGCTTAGCGCGCCGCGGGCGCGGGCGCGGGCGCGGGCGCGGGCGCGGGTGGTACGACCCTAATCTTCAGGGTAAGTACGGGTTTTTTGCTGGATTTCTCGACAGCTACGCGTAATTCATCGGAAAAATAGCGTATCCGTGAAGCCCACACGGCAGCGCTGACCCCTAAGTTGAGGCGCCCTTGCTCGACCCCGGCGCTGATGACCTGTTGGGCAAGGTTTGAAGGTAGGCTATTACAGACCGATTCTAGAACCTGAGAGCGCAGGTGAACCCGGGTCCTGAGGTCTTTAAGTTTAGGATGGTTGGCGGCCAGTAACTCACTGATTTTCTTAGGATTTCTCATTGCAGCAGTACACCGTCCTTAATAATTCGCCACAAGTGACAAGGAAATCCTTGTTATGAGTCAATTATATGAATAGTCTACCTGTCATTATTCGACGGCAGACCGGCAATATGAATTTGATTTTAATCGCCCGTAAATCGGGCTTTGTGAAACAGTTTGATCTACAGCATCCGTTAGTCGTGGGGTGCGCGCTCGTCGTCGTACTCGGCATTTTGGGCGCTGCGTTTTCGTTTGGTGTGAGTTTGGGCACGCGCCATCGGGGTGTGAATCCCATTGATCAGTTGGGGAATTGGTCGGCCGATCTGCTTAAGCAACAGTCGCAGATCGAGGATGTGCGCAAAATATTACAGGAAAAAGTCAACGCGCTGGCGATGCGTGTCGGACAAATGAATGCCAATGTAATTCGCTTGGACGCACTGGGAAAGCGGTTGACGCGTATGGCGAATTTGGAGGATGGCGAATTTAATTTTGGGCATCCACCGGCGCAAGGCGGCTCGGAGTTCATGGGTGATGGCATGCCTGCGCAAATTCCGAACTTAACGGCCATGGTCGATGGGCTGCAATCGGAGTTATCGAGTCGTGAAACACAACTAGGTGTGTTGGAAAATTTAATTCTGACACGCGAGCTCAACAAGCAGGTGTACCCTGAGGGTAAGCCGGTGCTGGATGGTTGGATATCGAGTTACTTCGGACGGCGCGCCGATCCTTTTACGGGGTATACGGCGACGCATAAGGGACTGGACTTTGCGGGTCCGGCGGGCACTGAGGTGATGGCGGTGGCGGCAGGGCTAGTGACTTGGGCGGGCGATCGCTCAGGCTTTGGGATGATGGTAGAAATTAATCATGGTAATGGGCTTGCCACGCGCTATGGCCACAATGAAAAGTTGTTAGTGAAACAAGGCGATATGGTGCGAAAAGGCCAGGAAATTGCGCTAATGGGCTCAACTGGGCGCTCGACCGGAAATCATTTGCATTTTGAAGTGTTGAAGAATGGCGTGCAGGTTGACCCGCTGCGTTTTATCGGTGAGAGCCGCTGATTTAAGCGGTTTCCCGCACTCTCTCTCGAGACTATCCGTACAATACCCCTTTTTTTGAGGACTCCCGCGCGTGTGGAAGATTCTATCGCAAGTATTTGGTAGCCGTAATCAGCGTATCGTTAAGGAGCTGAGCCGCACGGTTGCTGCCATCAATGGCTTTGAGCCGCTTATGAGCGCGTTGAGTGATGCGCAATTGCCGGAAAAGACGCTTGAACTGAAGGCGCGTTTTAAAGCGGGTGCAACTCTCGATAGTTTGGTGCCGGAGGCGTTTGCGCTGGTGCGCGAAGCGTCGCGGCGTAAATTGGGCTTGCGCCATTTCGATGTGCAGCTCATCGGTGGTTTGGCGTTGCACAACGGCAAGATCGCGGAAATGCGCACCGGAGAAGGGAAGACCTTGATGGCGACCTTACCGGCGGTGTTGAACGCTCTAAGTGGCGATGGCGTGCATGTGGTTACGGTCAATGAATACTTGGCGCAACGTGACTCAGATTGGATGAAGCCGGTGTTCAATGCGTTGGGGCTAGAAGTGGGCGTCATCAAGAACGCGCAATCACCCGACGAGAAGCGCGCGGCTTATGCTTGTGACATTACTTACGGCACCAATAACGAATTTGGTTTCGATTATTTGCGCGATAACCTTGCGTTTCGCCTCGAAGATCGCGCGCAACGTAAGTTGTCGTTTGCGATTATCGATGAAGTCGACTCGATTTTAATCGACGAGGCGCGCACGCCGTTGATTATTTCCGGCCCTGCGGAGGAAAGCACCGAGTTGTACCTAAAAGTTAACACCTTGATTCCGCGTCTTGTGCGCCAGAAAGTCGAGGAAGGTGCGGGCGATTATTTCGTTGATGAGAAGACCAAACAAGCGACGCTCACCGAAGATGGCCACGCTAAGGTCGAAGAGCTGATGAGCGAAATAGGTCTGTTGCGCGACGGCGAAAGTTTATACGACGCCACCAATATTCGCCTGATGCATCACTTGAACGCGGCCTTGCGCGCTCATTCTCTGTATCGACGTGATGTGGAATATATCGTGCGCCAGAGTGAAATCATCATTGTCGATGAA
Source organism: Gammaproteobacteria bacterium (assembly GCA_025359565.1). Taxonomy (GTDB): domain Bacteria; phylum Pseudomonadota; class Gammaproteobacteria; order Steroidobacterales; family Steroidobacteraceae; genus Bog-1198. Next base: position 67,219 of record JANYFY010000001.1, read on the forward strand.
TTTACCGGCCGCACCATGCCGGGACGCCGTTGGTCGGATGGATTGCACCAGGCGGTAGAAGCGAAAGAAGCGGTGCAGGTGCGCGAAGAGAATCAAACGGTCGCATCGATTACCTTCCAAAATTATTTTAGGTTGTATAGCAAGCTCTCCGGTATGACCGGAACGGCCGACACCGAAGCATTTGAGTTTCAACAAATCTATGGGCTTGAAGTGGTGGTGATCCCCACGCATCGACCCATGATTCGTAAGGATAAGTCCGATCTCGTGTTCCTATCGGAGCAGGATAAATTTCAGGCGATTCTGGAGGACATCCAGGAGTGTGTGAAACGCGGTCAGCCGGTGTTGGTAGGGACTACCTCGATTGAAACTTCGGAGCGGCTGGCGAAATTGCTGGTGGGGGAAAAAATTCCGCACGAGGTATTGAACGCGAAACAGCACGAGCGCGAAGCGCATATCGTAGCCGAAGCGGGCCGACCCGGTGCCATTACGATCGCGACTAACATGGCCGGACGCGGCACGGATATCGTCCTGGGTGGTAGCCCGCAAACTCAGATTGACGCTCTTGAGAAGCCTGATGCTGCACAACTTGCGCAAATTAAGACTGACTGGCAGGTGCGCCATGATCAGGTACTGGCCTCGGGTGGTTTGCATATCATCGGCACCGAGCGTCATGAGTCACGGCGTATCGACAATCAATTGCGCGGTCGATCGGGCCGACAAGGCGATCCGGGTTCGAGCCGCTTTTATTTGTCATTAGAAGATAATTTAATGCGCATCTTCGGTGATCCGACCCGCATGAAATCGCTGATGACCCGCGTCGGCATGAAGGCGGGCGAAGCCATCGAGAGTGGCATGTTGACGCGGCAAATCGAACGCGCGCAGCGCCGTGTCGAGCAACAAAATTTTGATGCGCGTAAGCAATTGCTTGAATACGATGACGTGGCCAATGATCAGCGCCGCGTTATTTATCAGCAACGCACCGATCTGATGGGTGCGGAAAACGTCGCGGAAGCGGTGCGCGGTATTCGAGAGGATGTGGTCACGCAGTTAGTGGATCAATACGTGCCCGGCGGCGCGCCGGAAGAGCAGTGGGATGTACCCGGGCTTGCGCACTCCATTGAACGGGATTTCGGCACTGCGTTGCCCATCATAGAATGGGTGCGCGTTGAAGAGGCTGGCGATGGTTCTGGCTTAAAGAAGAAAATCGTAGCGGGCTTAGAGGCGGCTTACGATCAGAAGACCACTGACGTGGGTGTGCCGGTGATGCGCTACATTGAAAAGGAAATGATGCTGCGCACCTTAGATCAGCACTGGCGCGAACATTTGGCCGCGATGGACTATATGCGTCAAGGTATTTTTCTACGCAGCTATGCGCAGAAAAATCCCAAGCAGGAATACAAGCGCGAAGCTTTTGAGTTGTTCTCCGCGATGTTGGATCGAATCAAGTTTGATACCGTGACTACGGTTTCGAAAATTCAGGTGCGTAGTCAGGATGAGATCGAGCGTGAAGAGCATGATCGGCAACAACGACTGGCGCGCGCCCTACAGGCACAACATGCGGAAGCCATATCGCCCATCCAAGGGGGATATGCCCCTGACGACTCGCTGCAGCCGGGTGGCGGCGGCGGATTGCGACCGGGTTTGTCGGGCTCGTCAGCGTTAGCGGAGCCAAGCGTGGCGCCCTTTGTGCGCGAGGTGCCGAAGGTGGGGCGCAATGAGCCGTGTCCCTGCGGTTCGGGTAAGAAATTTAAGCACTGCCACGGCGCGCTCCCGCAAGGGTAGGGGTGAGCGCGCGGATTTTAAGGCCGGTATGCGCTCATGACAAAAGTGCCTTTTGATTCACGTGGTTGCGGCGGCGGTGTGGGATGCCACCGGGAAAATTCTCATTGCACAAAGGCCCGCCGGTAAACACTTGGCGGGCGGCTGGGAATTCCCCGGTGGCAAACTTGAACCCGGTGAAAGGCGTGTTGCGGGGCTGGCGCGCGAGCTTCGCGAAGAGCTAGGCATTGAGGTTGCGCTTGCGCGAGCACGACCTTTGATGCGGCTGCGGCATCGTTATCCTTACGGCGAAGTACTGCTCGATATGTTTGTGGTGCGCGATTATTCGGGCGTGCCATCAGGGTTAGACGGCCAGGCTGTGCGCTGGTGCTCGCTCGCCGAATTAGCTGAGGTGGAGTTATTGCCTGCGGACCGGCCCATCGTCGCTGCGCTGTGGCTGCCGGAGTGCTTGACCGCTGCAACCTGGGAGCGCGCGCTCGCGGCACGAACCGCGGGGGTGGATTTTGTGGTGTTGCCCGAGCCTGTAGCGGCGGCTGATTTGGCGGCGTATTGTGCGGCGGAGTACTTGCCGGTGTATGCGCGCGGGGTGACGCTTGAGGAGGCGTGGGCGCTGGGGGCTACGGGTGTGTGCTCGCATCTGCCGCCCATTGGGTTGACCGAATAGTAGGTCTGCACTACCGACGTTTCCGCGGGAACGTCGCCGCCGCAGGCATCGTCTAAGGTAAGTGTCTCACGGCATTTTCTCACCGCGGCCTGCGACCAAGATCTCGTACCATTCTTCGCGCGTTAGCGCGACGCTGTAACTCGCTGCCGCAGCTCGGATATGCGTGACGTTTTGTGTGCCGATTAGGGGGATGGGACGGGCCGGGTGCGCCATTATCCAGGCATAGGCGATTGCCGCCGGTGATACCGCTGCGCGTTTGGCGACCCGATCTAGAATCGCATTTACCGCCCACTCACGTTCATCGCTATTAGCATCTCGCGGTCCGGTCCCTAGGCGG
>JANYFY010000026.1 GCA_025359565.1 Gammaproteobacteria bacterium
TGGAAATAAAATCTGCGGGCAACGAATTGGAACGACAAAAGGCCAGGAACTCCTCAATCCAGGCATTTGCGGCAGTGGCGGGTCCGCCGACTTTGAGTGCGCTATCAACACCTTTAATGGCTTCTACCGTATATCGGTACAGCTTGAAATAGTCACCTGGCTTGCCGCTGCCAAACGCAGTTAAGTTGGGTTCATTCCATACTTCGAAAAACCATTGCCGCACTTCTTGCGTGCCATAGCGTTCGACCCAATGCTGCACCAATTTACGAATTAATGTCGACCACATTGTATAGTCTTGAGGTGGTGTTACGTTCGCCTGGTAATGGAATACAGTTTTATCGCCGGAGGCTAGCACGCGAGGCATGAAGCTTAGTTCGACAAAAGGTTTCATACCGATGGAAAGCAAAAAATCGAATATTTGATCCGCGTTGAAAAACGAATAGAATAAAGTATCTCCTTCGGCGATTAATGTGCCCATGTCATCGCAAAGGAGGCCGTGGAAACGCACGTGCATCATCCCAAGCTCATTATGAGCGCGCCGCAGCTGGGCTTGCCAATCCGCACGCAGTGCGAGCGTCGCATGCCCACTGCCGATGGTATGTTCCCAAAAATGCGGCAATGCCGCGGATGTGCCGTAGAGATCACCGCTAAACTTAGCGGTCACAGCGCTGCATTTCTGCGATGAATTGCGACAATCGCTGCGGCATCGCTGTCCGCTGAGCCAATCACTTCGGTCAGCTGGTCGACCAACACTTAAGAATCCTCGATTAAAAGCACAACTAATGCGGTTGCAAACATTGCTCGTCCAGGCGTTGAAATCAAACAATCAGAGTCTTCAATTGACGAGTTTACTTTATGAATATATCTCGGTCTTCAGAACCGGCACTTGCGTGCTGTAGGGAGATTCCTACACCAGCGGGACCGATCGGCACTTGATCGAGAGGCATCTGGAAATCACGGATGGGTTTCCAGCGCGCGCCGCCAGATAGGCTGATATGCCTGCGGCTGTCGGATGTCATCCTAATTCGGCTGGTGGGCGCACGATCACTTGTATTGTCTGTTAAGTTTGTTATGTTGTAGATCTTGGTGAGTAAATTGCTTGTGGGTTAACAATTTGCGCTATTGCTATCACCCGGGATATCAACTGGGGCTGTCACCAAAGCATCCCTTCCCCATGAGCAAATATCCGTTGCTCATGGAACTCCTATTGGCTGAAGGCGTATTGCATCCTAATGATTTGTTGGTACCTGAGCCGCTGGATAGGTGGACCTTGGAGCGGGTTCATACTCGTGAGTATCTTGATAAGTTACAGTCCTCTAGTCTTTCTTTGGCGGAGCAACGAGTGCTGGGCTTTCCGTGGTCGGAGTCTCTGTGGTCACGGTCGCGGCTTGCGGGTGGGGGTACCTTGCTTGCGGCCCGCACGGCGTTAAAGTTAGGTCTGGCTGCTAACTTGGCGGGCGGAACCCATCATGCCTTCGCTGATCATGGCGAGGGATTTTGTGTGCTGAACGATGTGGCTGTTGCTATCACTCAATTGCGTGCGGAAGGACTCATCGACCGAGCAGCCATTGTTGATCTTGACGTTCACCAAGGTAATGGCACCGCAGCTATTTTCGAGGGGGTGGATCAGGTATTTAGTTTCTCAATGCACGGCGAGCAGAATTATCCCACCGTGAAAATGCGTTCTCGTATGGATATCTCCTTGCCCAATGGCGTCGGCGATGTCGAATATCTTGCGAGATTGGTAGAAAATCTGCCACGCGTTCTTGGAGGTAATCCAGAAATTGTGTTTTATCTCGCGGGGGTCGATGTCGCGGCGGGTGATCGTTACGGTAAACTGAAGCTGACCGAGCAGGGAATAAGTAGGCGTGATCGTACGGTGATTGAGGCGGTACGCGGTCTCGGGATTCCGTTGGTTATTGTCTTGGCGGGCGGTTATGCCGAGTCGCGGGTGCGCACCGCGGAGCTGCATGCGCTTGTGTTTCGCGAGGCGGTTGCCTATGAGCGGTGTCAGCAATGCAGGTCCTAAAATCACCCAAGCTTATTCATTCCAGAAAATTCACCATCCATTGGGCAAATACTTCGCCTTGTGCGTTCCTTTTTAGTTCCTGGCGAGCTTGCGCAATGACTTCGACGGGCAGTTTGCGCACAAGTAACTCAGTCAGTTCCGACATAAAAATGGGCGAGAACTCCGGATGGTATTGCGTAGTCATGATGTGTTGGTCGCAAACGAAGGAAGCGAGTGGACAGAAGTCATCGCCTCCGAGGCGTTGCGCGGATGCCGGTAGTTGAGTTACTTGCTCGCAATGCGACGCGTATAGCTCAAGAGTAGATTGGTAAGGGGCCATCCAGGGCAATTTTTTAGAAAAATGGGTTGCAGCGATTCCCATGCGCCAACCGCCGGGATTCATCTCAACCCGACCGCCGAGCGCTAGGGCGATGGCTTGATGACCGAAGCAAAGTCCCACTAAAGGTATTCGTCGGCTGTGCAGATCGCGTATTAAGACAAGCAGTCGCGTGATCCAATCTAATGGGTCGTGTACAGAGGCGGGACTGCCCGTGATGATGTACCCGTCCGCATCCGTGTTTGAGGGGAATTCGCCATCTTTCACAGACCATACGCGGTAGGACCAATCGGGTCTCTCTGCGCGTAATAGCGTAATTACCTTTTCGCCGTCATTGGGGAAGCGCCTAGCGAAAGCAGATTCGTCATTGCTGGTGAGTAGTACGGCGATTCGGCGGCTCATGACTTATCATCTTAGTTCTGTTGGTTTCGTTGTCAATGCAATGATATTCTAAGGGGCGTTATGAAAGCTCTGCCTCGGGGGGTTAAGTCAATATGACAGTGTGGGTTCCGATCGATGATGGCCACGCTGACCTGTCCAGTCACGATAGCTTTACCAATGGCGCGCCACAGAATACTTTTTCCCGATTAAGACGGGAAGATCCCCTGGCCTGGTGTGATTATGCGGCGGGCACTGGATTCTGGTCAGTCACGCGTCATGCCGATGTTTCACAATTGTTGCGCGACTATAAATGGATGAGTTCGGCACGCGGCATCCGCATGGAAGACCAGAGCTACGAGGAATACTTAGCGCGGCGTACCTTTCAGGAAACCGATCCCCCCGAACATACCGATGTACGCATTCGCGTCAGCAAAGCGTTCACTCGTCCAGTGATTGACCAATTCGACGCCCAGATTCGCGAATTATGCAACGAGATTCTAGATCAGGCACTGAGCAATCCTGAGTTCGATGCGGTTCACGAAATTGCGAGACAACTTCCCATGCGCATGTTGGGCCAAATCATTGGCACTCCGCAGTCAGATCTTGATTGGTTGGTTCGTAAAGGCGATGAGTTGATTAGTAACACTGATCCTGAGTACACCACTCATGTGTTAGATAAAGTTGATACTGAAGCTTTTCGATTTATGCCGTTCCGCTCGCCAGCCGGTGGCGAGCTCTATGAATACGCAAAGTCGTTAATGGAGCAAAAACGGCGCAGCGGTGACGATGCGGGTGTGCTGGGTATCATTCTGCAACCTGATGCGAAAGGCAATGTCATTCCTGAGCATGAGTTCAGAAACTTCTTTTGTTTGTTGGTTGCAGCGGGTAACGATACTACGCGTTATTCGATCGCGGCGGCCTTGCATGCGATGGCGAATCGCCCAGCACTACTCAAGCAATTGCACGAAGGGGGTCCTGAGCTGTGGAACACGGCGCCTGATGAATTTATTCGTTGGGCCAGTCCCGCGATGTATTTTCGGCGCACGGCGAGTCGCGACGGTGAAATGCATGGCAAAACTATTCATAAAGGCGATAAGGTACTTCTGTGGTTTGTCTCGGCTAACCGCGATGAGGCGGCTTTTCAGAATCCTTTTGAAGTCGATCCGGCGCGTTCGCCGAATCGACATGTGTCATTCGGGCAGGGTGGCGCGCATGTATGCTTAGGCATGTGGCTAGCTCGACTCGAAGTGCGCTTGTTGTTACAGGAATTTGCGCGACGTGTGGCGAGCGTCGAACAGGTCGCGGCGCATACTTACCTGCGCTCAAATTTCGTGGGTGGTATAAAAAAATTGCCGGTACGCGTGCAATTGCGTTGAGCGTGCATGCAATTGCGTTAAGGAGAGTTTAAGTGGCTGCTGAGCGACTCAGATTATTATTTTGTGATCATTTGAATCTGGCGCGCGGAAAATATCTTCCGGCTTCCAAGAAAAGTGGCGGTGCATCGCGATTCGCCCAGGCGATTTATGCGTTGACTTACGGCAAGGATCTAATTCCCGCTCCGGGGACCAAGATGTTGCAGGGAATGCCCGACATGGATGCGGTGTTTACCGCTGCGGATATACGCGCTGGGTGGGAGATGAATACATCGGTGGCGATCGCCGATCTCAATGAAACTGATGGATCGCCTCTGCCGATGTGTGGGCGTCAACTACTTAAACGTACGGTCAATGAATGGCGTTCGCTAGGGCTGAACCCTAAAGTCGGACTAGAGCTTGAAGCCTATGTATTTGAGCGCACTGAAGCGGGAAAGTTAGTGCCTTATGACACGCCGGGTGCCTATGTCTATAGCACCGGACCTGCCTGTGATCCGCGTCGATTTACCGATAACCTTTGGCACCGAGCGGAATCGCTGGGCTTTAAAGTAGAATGCATGACCTCAGAGTTTGACGCGCCCCAACTAGAATTTACGCTGGTTTATGACGATGCGCTACGCGCGGTCGATGACGCTTTTCTGTTCCGGTTGATGGCTCGCGAAGTGGCGTTTGAACATGGTTTGCTGCTGACTTTTATGCCAAAGCCCATCCTCGAGAAGGGGGGTAGCGGTTTGCACGTGAACTTCTCGTTTAATGACTCGACCGGGCATAATGTGGTTGCAGACGGTCAGGGTTTAGATCTTTCGCCCGTTGCGCGCAGCTCTGTGGCAGGCCTAATGCGGCATCATCAGGGGATGTGCGCGTTGGTGGCGCCAACGGTTAATTCCTATCAGCGACTAAAACCGGGTTCGATGTCGGGTTACTGGCGCAATTGGGCTGTCGACCATCGCGGGGCAACTACTCGCATATCGGCACAGGGCGGAACGCGGGCGCGTATTGAGCATCGTATGGGCGACGCGGCGGCTAATCCGTATGTGTTAGTGGCGGCAGTGCTGCAGGCGGCAAAATTGGGCTACGCCGAAAAATATGCACTCCCGCCACCGGAAAGCGGGGATTGTCTGAGTCATACCGACGCGACTGAGGGCGTGCCCGAGAATCTCGGCGCGGCACTCGATGCACTCGAAGCCGACAAGGCGTTTGTTACGAGCATGGGCGAAACGTTGGTGGCAAATCATGTGGCGATTAAACGGGCGGAAATCAAAGAGACCGAAAATTTGCAAGGCGACGCTCTTAGAGACTATTACATCAACTATGTTTGACAGCACACCGAGTTCGAATTACGGTCTATGTTTTGCCGCAGAGATATTCACATGACAAACCCAACGATTGCCCAAAAGAGTCCCTATGCCGTCGAGGTTGAAGCGGGCAAGACCTATTATTGGTGTGCCTGTGGCAAGAGCGTTAAACAACCGTTTTGTGACGGTAGTCATAAGGGCAGCGAATTCGCTCCCGTGAAATATACCGCGTCGCAGTCGACCACGATATTTTTTTGCGGATGCAAGCACACCCACAAAGCCCCGTTGTGCGACGGTAGTCATCTTAAGCTTTAAGGATGATTGAATGCCGTGGCTCGAGTCGCACCGAGCTGCGTAATGACCTCCACGAAATGAGTCGCGTAGCTGCAATGCACCCAGATCGAAAACCCCCCAGGATTTCGCGCGACAATCGTAGGACAGTCGAACAGCGCGAGTGCGGCACACGGGCGATCCTGTAATACCGCCTCGATGTCGATAGTGCTGGCGAGTAAGCGGCTCGCGCCGCTGCCCACGAGCGTTACTGCGTGCCATTTTCCACTGACATCAATAACTGTACCTAAGCCCGCGTCGCCGGCTGCTTCCATGAAAGATTGCATCGTGCCGTCCGCAGAGGGCGCGAACCAGCGGCCGGGTGCGATGGGGAGAAACGCCAGGGACTGGTGACCGGTCATTCCACCATTTGGCCACTCGCCAAACGCAGTAAATTCATAATCTCTTGAGGCCGGCGTTTCCCATAACTGGCAGGAAAAATCGTCGAAAAGTGCGTGGCTCACGGTGCGCGACTCATCGATTTCATCCGAGCACCGCTTGGATCCAAGTGTACGGGGGATACCAAAAGCACTCGCGTGTTGCCGCTGCGCAATGGATCGTGAGCCCTCACGATGTCACCGAGTGCATAATCCCGCGCGACTAGTCCTAACCCGATCCATTCCTTCAGCGTGGGGCTATAAACTGTGGAAGTCACGTGACCGCAGGGGCGAGGCGCTAAGGACCCGATAAGCTGTGCGCCAGCGAGAAATTTAGATTTGCCATCAACAGCTTTAAGGCCCACCAGGCGTGGTCTGGAGGCTTCATGAAACGCCGGTCGATTGAGTAATTCGCGACCCACGCAGGTATTTTTTTGCTTGACCAGTCCGTCCATGCCGAGATCGAAGGGAGTAGTTTGACCGTTGATTTCGGAACTCACCAAGTAACCCTTTTCCACACGTAAAATATCGAGAGCCTCAAGGCCATAGGGCAGCAGACCGGCGGCAACTAAGCCTTCCCACAACGCGAGCGTATGGGTCGGGCGGCAGTGCAATTCGAACGCAAGCTCACCGGAGAAACTTGCGCGCAGGACCTTGATGTCATGGCCCTGAAATAAGCCGACTGCGAAATCCATATGCGTTAGTTGCGCGATTTTCGCAAGCCACTCGTTGCCTAAGACTTGGGCCAGAGCATGACGACTAGTGGATCCGGCCACGGCAATCACCGACCAACTTTCCGTTACATCCGTGACTGACACCGCGCGGATGTCTGAAATTGTCGGGTAGTGCCTTGCAACACAATAATACTCAAAGTGCGAGAGCATGTGTTCAGCATGTCCTGAGCTCACCGTCGCGAGAAATCGATCGTCAGCAAGACGCAGCACGATACCATCGTCTAACACCATGCCGTCCTCGCGTAAGTTCACCATGTACTTACTGCGGCCGATTTTAATAGTGCTAGCCTTGCTGAGGTATATGGTATCGAGGAAGGCCGCTGCATCGGGACCTGCTACTTCGATTTTTCCTAAAGTTGAGCTGTCGATGATGCCGCCAATGCTACGCACACGTCGAGCTTCGGCAATCCCGGCGGTGAAGGCATCCGCACCATTAGCCTGATAGTATCGAGGCCGCATCCATAGTCCCATGGACTCTAACACAGCACCGTTCGACTCATGCCATTGATGCAGCGCTGTTTTGCGAGTCGGGCGCAGCGCCCCGTTCACGCGCAGTCCCGCGAGCGAACTTAAAGTCATCGGATAATAAGGCGGACGCTCGCGACTAGTGATGACCTTGGTGAGAGGGTCGCCTTTCAATTCCGCCACGATTCCTGCGCCGAGCAAACCGCTGGTGCGGCCTTGCTCGGTACCCACTCCAAGGGTGGTGTAACGTTTCACGTGTTCAATGTCGTTAAACCCTTCCGCTAGTGCGGCGCGCAAATCGGCGACAGTGACGTCGTTTTGTAAATCGACAAATTGATATTTTTCGCGAATAGGATCGCTGGGTGAGCGCCAGAAGGGCATCAGTGAGGGTGTCAAATCGCCGTGGCCTCTGGGCGCAGTTCCTGACAGATCTGTTTTACCCGCTACCTGTGCGGCGGTTCGCCCTGCCGTGTAACCGTCATGCAGCGCCGCATTAAGTTCGAGGCAGCCGTGTTCAGCACCCGCAATAAAGTGAGATTGGGTCAATTGAGCAGTAGCGGGCGACCAGCCGCCGCTCACTAGAACGCTATCGCAGGCTAGCGTACGTACTTGGTGTGGCGCATCGAGTGGCGCGATTTTAACCCCCGTGATGCGGTTGCCGCCTATCGTCGCGAGCACTGCAGTATTCAGCAAACAATGGATTCCACTACGCATGAGATCGCCTCGTAAGGGAATGGTCTCTGAGGCTGTAAGCCGTGTATCGATGATGGCCCGGATGCGCATGCCTCCGGCTTGCAAGCGTGCGGCGGCAGCATAAACACGATCATGATTGGCAAATAGCACAAGCTCGTGGCCTATTTTTACGCCATAGCGCGCTAAAAATTTCTCGGCAGCATTAATGAGCATAACGCCGGGACGATCATTGCCCACAAAGGCAATGGGTCGTTCCACCGCGCCCATTGCGGCTACCATGGCGCGGGGTTTCATGCGATAAACGGCATTATTCCCGGCAATTCCGCCCGCTTCCCGATGCGCAATGATCAGATCGCTAGAGCCCCCCATGATAGTCGTGTCCGTGAATATTTTTACGTCACGCCGTGCAAGTTCTGCGAGCGTGGCGGCAATCCACTGCGCGCCGGGCAGGCCATCAATTTCACTTGCTTCAAATTCAAGCTCGCCTCCTACTACCGGTTCACGCTCGATGAGCCACACGTTTGCGCCCGCGCGGGCCGCAGCCAGTGCAGCGGCAAGGCCGGCAGGGCCAGCACCGGCTATCAGCACATCGCAGCTCGCATACATTATTTTGGGAGGAGAGAGCGAACACACACCCGGTGCTGCACCAAGCCCGGCTAGATTGCGAATTAGTTTTTCGTAAGTTTTCCACGAAGGCCAGATAAAGGTTTTGTAGTAAAAGCCGGCACCCAAGAAACCGCCGCCTGCTTGCAGCAAAGATGCTACATCCCACTTCAAACTTGGCCACCGATTCTGACTGCGTAATGCCATACCGTTGCGCAGGACAAGTTGAGGTGCCGACACATTGGGAATGATATTAGGAAAATTACCCACGGTAAAAAGAGCGTTGGGTTCTTCGGGCCCTGCCGCGAGGAGTCCGCGCAGCCTGCGATACTTGACACTACGACCCATCTCGCGCACGCCACTCGCGAGTAGTGCAGAGGCGGCTGTATCGCCGGATTGGGCCAGGTACTCTTGGCCGTCGAAACTAAATTTTATGGATTTATTGGCTATTCGTGTGCCGACCCGCGTTGCCGCTTGTGTATCTCGATGACTCATATGGCGGCGCCAAGTAAGTGTATTTCGAGCACGCTGCCACTGGACGGATTGCGGTGCACCCGTAGCCAGCTTCGGCACCCTCGCACATGCTGCCAATGTTCGATGCTCAAATTCGGGTTATCGATGCGCTCGTAGACCTCAGCGAAAGGAGAAGCATTCGGTGGAGCAACTGTTTTGTGAAACACAAATTCACTTAAGTGTCGCGGCCCGCAAAATGGGCAGGTCAGCCGAGTTTGCAGCGTGGCGAGCGTCATAGGCGCACCGGGAAAGGCCCGCCGCCGCGCTCGTCGAGCAGGTGACCGGTTGTAAAGCGTGACAACCGATAGGCTTTTATGAGATCGGGTGCGCTGCCCGTGGCGACGAACGTTGCAAACGCGGCGCCCGAGGCGGGAATGGCTTTAAATCCGCCGTAACACCAACCCGCATTGACGAATACATTGTCATAGCGAAGTCGATCCATAATCGGACTGCCGTCCATGGTCATGTCATTGGTGCCCGCCCAATGACGCAGAATTTTGCAGCCAGCGATGTGGGGTAATAAATCAACTGCGCCTTCCACCACATCTTCCATGCGATCCCAACGGCCCTCGCGCGTGTAGGAAGGGAAGCCATCAAGCATTCCCCCCATCACTAATCCGCCACGATCGGATTGACAAATGTAGGTTTCGCCGTGACCGGGGTACACATACACCAGGACGGTGTTGAGCAAGGGTTTGATCGGCTCAGTGACCATAGCTTGCAACAGATGCGTCTCGATCGGCAAGGGTACGCCGAGCATCGAGCCGATCATGGCGGTGTGTCCGGCGGTCGCAAACACGATGCGCTCGGCCTCAACATAGCCACGAGTGGTTTCGACACCGCTTGCCATCCCGGCAGTACTGCGTACACCCGTGACCTCGCAGTCCTCGATAATATCGACCCCGAGTGCGCTTGCGGCGCGTGCATAACCCCAGGCCACTGCATCATGGCGTACAGTGCCACCGCGTCGTTGTAGCAACGCCCCGACGATCGGGAATCGCCGGGCGCGCTGGGTGTCTAATTCTGGACAATAACGCTTGAGCGCTGCGCGATCGAGAAGCTCGGCATCGATACCGGCAAGACGCATGGCATTGCCGCGACGTGCAGCTTTCGACATTTCGTCTTCTGAGAGTGCCAAATCCAACACGCCGCGCGGACTATACATCACGTTGTAGTTCAAATCGCGCGACAAAGTTGCCCACCGACGTAGCGAGTCTTCGTAAAAATAATGATTTTCAGGTAACAAATAATTAGAGCGTACGATGGTGGTATTGCGCCCTACGTTGCCATAACCCACCAAGCGTTTCTCGAGAATGGCAATGCGTTTAATACCGTGATCGCGTGCCAGGTGAAAAGCAGTAGCAAGGCCATGGCCACCAGCTCCTACGATGACGACGTCGTAGGCTTCTTGGAGTTTGTGCCCAGTCCACAGCGGTTGCCAATATCCGTGACCCTTAATGCGGGCTCTTAGCAGTGACCACGCAGAATAATGAGGCGAGGCTCCCCTCACTTAATGCGTTCGCGAATATAACGCCGCATATCCAAATTCATATCTTCCATGGGCGCGTAGTACCCTTGGGTATGCAGGCGGGAGGCGATGCCTAGTTGCACGCGCTCGCAAATGGCCCAATCTTGTTGATTGGTCACGTCCCAGAAGGTACTGGTATCGGTGTGATCGAATTCCGACTTCGCTATTTCTTCTTCGGCAAATAAAAATAAACATTCCACTTCAGTGCGATACGCGGCAATAGGGTGCAAAATATAGGCTGTTACATGATCGCAGGCCATGCTCAACCATAGATTCGGATACACCAACTCACCCTTATGCTTGGTTTTTTCCGCATCGCTTAAGCCTTTTAACGGTGCCCGTCGCGTGGTGCCGCTCCACGTGAACGTGTAGGCTCCCTCGCGATGCGCAATCCCGTCCTGCCAGTCAAGCCCTGCACCGCCCTTCATGCGAAATGCGGGCACTAAACGGCACAGTTCCGGATGCACGGGGCCGCAGTGATAACACTCATTATAGTTTTCGCAGAGAATTTTCCAGTTCGCATCGACCTCGTAGCGAATGCGATGACCAATTCGCATATCCGTTAACGGGTAATTTGCAATACGCGTTAACGCTTTAGTCATTTGCGCGCCCAGCGACTGAGCTTCTTTGGGCGAGCCATGTATAAACACAAAACCACCCCAAATCTCACACCCCAACGGGTAGAGAGAAAAATCTTCGCGTCGAAATTCCGGGTCATCAGTCAGAAACGGTGCGCCGATAAGTGCGCCTTCGGCGTCATAAGTCCAAGCGTGGTACGGGCAACGAATACCACCGTTTGTGAGAACCGACGATGGTAATACCGCTCGACCCGGTTTTAAAACCGCATTCTTAGGCGCACATAGCTGCGCGCCGCGGTGACGACAGACATTGTAAAAGGCTCTCAGCTGCTGGTTTTTACCGCGCACGATGAGTACGCTGTCACCGACCAAATTGACCACCTGAAAATCACCCGCGGTGGGGATTTCCTCTGCTCTGCATACAGCGACCCATTCGCGCAAAAAAATACACGCAACCTCGCGTTTGAACACGTCAGCGTCAAGGTAATCGCGTGAGGGAAGGGATAATTCCATCTGGCTATTTTAGCATTAGGCCAAGTAAAGCACGTAGCGCTTCTTCCAACCAGGCACAGGTCGAGCGAGCCAAGATCCGAACAGTGCTCAGCTCCTCAGTACCGGTAGCGGCAGTCAACCGAATGCGGCTCCGCGCATTGTTAGTCTTATGCAACGACACCTTGCTAAGTCTGAGGATGCGATCATGATCCAACCCGCTATCGCCTTAAACCGATTTGGTCTTGGCGCAAGACCGGGTGATCGCGTCACGGGCGAGCCCCAACGCTGGCTGATGGCGCAATGTGATCGCTTTGAACCTAAGCCTAAAGCTTGGGCGGGGATACGCGATTTGTCGACATCCATTCTCGAGAACCATGAAGTTCAAGTCGCGATTAAAGCGTCTAAGATCAAGGATGAGGTTAATCGTGCAAAGTCCCTGAAAGCACGCGCCGACTTGGCTCAGTCCGTCTATTGGACAACCACCGATAGCCGCTTAGTCAGCGCGCTGACTACGAGTGCCCCGTTCGTCGAGCGGTTGGTACATTTCTGGGCTAATCATTTTGCAGTTTCCGTGGAAAAAGGCGGCGTTAATCTCACCGCCGGATTGATGGAGCGGGATGCCATCCGCGCGCATGTGCTGGGACGCTTCGAGGACATGTTGGTCGCCGTTGAGCAACATCCCGCGATGCTGGATTTCTTGGATCAAAACGTCTCACTCGGACCGCACAGCCCCGCCGCGCAGGCCGCGTCACGCAACGGCAAAGAACGGGGACTCAACGAAAATCTGGCGCGTGAGATCATGGAATTGCACACCCTGGGGGTGCGCAGCGGTTACACTCAAACCGATGTCACCGAATTTGCCCGGGCATTAACCGGCTGGAATACGGCGGGCCGCGAAGACCACGCTGCGGACGGAATGACTGCGGCGCCGGGAGATTTTAGGTTCCGGCCACGTTCCCACGAGCCGGGAGTGCGCACGATTTTAGGCCGGCGCTACGAGCAAGTGGACCAGCATCAGGCACTGGCTGTGTTGCAGGATCTAGCGCACCATCCCGCAACGGCCACACTGATTGCGACCAAGCTGGTACGCCACTTTGTGGCCGATGATCCGCCGGCTGCCGTCGTTGCACGAGTCGCCAGCGCTTTTCGCAATAGTCGCGGAGATTTGCCGAGCACCTACGCGGCGTTGGTTGCGGCACCGGAAGCCTGGGTTACCGCATTACCGAAATTCAAGACACCCTGGGACTGGATAGTGTCCGCACTGCGCGGGCTTGACCGAGTTGATTCCGACGGCCTCAATGTTCAGGCGATTTTATATCAGCTGGGACAGCCCATATGGAAACCCGGGTCACCGGCAGGTTATGCAGATACGGCGGCCGATTGGGCAGGACCGGATGCGCTGCTCCGACGTGTCGAGGAAGCCCGCCGATTGGCCACCCTAAGCGGTGCGGGTACTGATCCGCGTCAACTGCTGGATGAGCTGTTGCCTGGAATCGCCAGTACTTTCACCCACACTGCTATCGCCCGCGCGTCTAGCCTGCCGCAAGGCATCGCCTTGCTGCTGGTCGCGCCAGAATTCATGAGGAGGTAAGTGACATGATAGATCGACGTCAATTGCTGTTAGGAAGCGCACTGATCTTCGTGCCGCGCCTACTGTTCGCGAAGGTTGAAATGAAGCGGCGGTTCGTGTTTATTATTCAACGCGGCGCAGCCGACGGACTCGACACCTTAGTGCCGACGGGTGACCCTGACTATGCACGGCTGCGCGGCGCGATCGCACTCGATCCCGCGACTACAATTCCGCTGGGTGACTTATTTTCTCTGCACGGCGCACTACAACGCGTCGGTCAGATGTACCAGGCTAAGCAGGCGTTGTTTTGCCATGCGGTGGCGAGTCCCTATCGCGACCGTTCACATTTTGATGGTCAGAATATTCTGGAAAGTGGAGCGATGGCTCCGTTCGCTCGCGAGGATGGATGGCTCAATCGCTTGTTGACGCTATTGCCGGCGAGTCGCGCCGTGGCGCTGGCGCCGAGTGCCTCGCTCGCGTTGCGAGGACCTGTGCCAGTGATCACTTACGCGCCGTCAGGATTACCCGATGCCGGTGACGACATGTTAATGCGCGTCGACCAGCTGTATGCCGAGGACGCGATATTGCATCCATTGTGGGGAGAGGCTTTGAGCGCCCGTGGCATGACCGGTGCAGCTAAGCAACAAGATCCCGCGGCGATCGGTAAATTAACTGCCGGGTTTCTCGCACTATCGGATGGACCAAGAATTGCCATGATCGAAACCGTCGGCTGGGATACGCACACCGCGCAAAACGCCCGCCTTGATCGCCAGCTGACCCAGCTCGACCATTTGTTAGGTGCCTTGATGGATAATCTGGGTCCGCTGTGGAATGACACAGTCGTGGTCGTCGCCACCGAATTTGGACGCACGGCAGCCGTCAATGGCACTCGGGGCACTGACCATGGTACGGCGAGCCTCGCCATGGTGCTCGGAGGCGCCGTGCAAGGCGGACGTGTCATCACTGACTGGCCCGGTCTTTCGATCGGTGCTCTTTATCAAAGTCGCGATCTTAAGCCGACCCGGGCGCTCGACACCGTTCTTGCCAGCGCGGCGGCACAGTGCTTTCGACTCGATCCGCAAAAGACTGCTTTAGCCCTGTTTCCTGGCAGTACAGTTGATAAAACACTGGGCCAATTGATTGTCAGTTGACTCGATTACCAATGACGCGTTACCTCGTAAACCATTTTAAACTTTTATACAACGCCACGACATCACCCACAATTAATAGACCCGGCGACTCCAGTTGAGCCAGCGCTGCGGCCGCGCCGATCCCTGCAAGTGTTGCAGTGATGACACGCTGCTGCTCGGTGGTTCCTTGGGAGATGAGTCCGGCGGCGCGTGAGGGTGGTGCACCGTGTGCGAGAAGTCGCTCGACGATATGCTCGAGCCGCGCTAGTCCCATATAGAACACCGCAGTGGTTCCTGGCATCGCCAAAGCCCGCCAGTCGGGTTCCTTGCCCTGCCTGTCCGCATGTCCAGTGACGAAGCTTACACTTTGGGCATGATCGCGATGGGTCAGTGGTATGCCTGCGTAGGCGGCACAGCCGAGGGCGGCGGTAATGCCAGGAACAACGCTAAAATTAATTTTAGCCGCGGCGAGCGCTTCTAATTCTTCGCCGCCACGACCGAAGATAAACGGATCACCGCCTTTGAGTCGCACCACGCGCTCGCCTTGTTGCGCGTGGCGGATTAGTAGCGCGGTGATGGAATCTTGAGTAGTGCTGGGTCCTCCAGAGGCTTTACCCACACATACACGGCTGGCATCTCGTCGTGCCAGATCTAAAATTCCGGCGGGCACCAATCGGTCGTAAAAAATAACATCTGCGTCTTGCAATGCTCGCAAGGCTTTCAGCGTTAGCAATTCCGGATCGCCGGGTCCGGCGCCTACTAGCATTACAGAGCCTACCGTGGTTGGGTGCACCGTGGTCTCGCCAAGCGATGCTAGGGTAGCCTCAAGCAATTCTTGCGCGATGCGGCGCGCGCCCTGCTTATCGCCTTCGATGAATCGGCTCGCACTCGCGCCATCGATAATAGTTTCAAAAAAACGCCGCCGTACCGCGGTGCTGGGTAGGCGCTCGCCGCTGGATTTGCGTAGTTCTTGTAACCATACGGCCAGTGGACCGAAACGCTGAGGAATAAGGGCTTCCAGGCGTTCGCGCAAGCGACGCGCTAGAACCGGAGAAGCACCACCGGTAGAAATGGCGACGAGTACGGGGTCACGGTCGATGAGGGCCGGAACAATGAAGCGCGAAGCTTTGAGATCATCGACGACATTCACGGGGATAGCGCGCTCCTCGGCAAGCTTTGCAATAGAGCGATTGAGATCGCGATCTGCTGTCGCCACAATGACGAGTCTTACCTGATTGAGGTCATCGGAAATGAACTTGCGGATTTGCAAGTTCAGTTGGATTTGCGCGGCCGCATTAGCGTGCGCCATCTTGTGAAGTTGTGCCAAAATTTCTGGCGCAACAACCGTGATGAGCGCGCCCGTACGCATTAAAAGGGAAATCTTGCGAAAAGCTACTTCGCCGCCACCGACTACCAGCACCTTTTGTCCCGACAAATCAAAGAACATGGGAAAGTAATTCATGGCTTATCCTAGCGATGAATGGCGTGAACCGCGCGTCTATTGGCGGCCCTGGCGGGTAAGGTGATTGCCGCTAGCGCCGAATGTGTCGCTAGTGCCTTGAAACTGCGAGCGCGTGGACTTGGCGTTGAGGGTGAAGCCCGCATTCGCGTGATTCAGCCCGTTCCCATCCCCAGCGGCCTGAGCGTTCATCTTCCCCGGAGGGGACGGCGTGCGTGCAGGGAGCGCAGCCAATGCTGGGAAAGCCTTTATCGTGCAGACTATTGTACGGAAGAGCTTTTTTGGCAATGTAGTCGGTGATTTCCTTTTTGCTCCAATCGAGCAACGGACTAATTTTGTGTAGCCCGTATTCACCATCCCATTCCACAGGAGATGCAAACCCACGGCTCGGGGATTGATCGCGGCGAATACCGGTCACCCAGGCATCATGTCCAAAAATCGCACGCCGAAAAGGTTCGACTTTGCGAATCGAACAGCAGCTACGGCGTTGCTCTAGGCCTTCGCGAAATCCGTTTATTCCGTTTTCGGCCACCCAGCCTTCTAGTTGCGGCGTTTCGGGGTAATAAATCCGGAGCGCCCGGCCGTAGTGTTCTTGTAAGCGCCCCATAAGTTCGTAAGTCTCCGGATAGAGGCGTCCCGTATCAATACTGAAAATCTCAATTTGCGGCACGGCAGTCCAGATAAGATCAGTCAGGACGATGGATTCTAACCCTAAGCTATTGGCATAACAGACATTTTTGTAGTGAGCTACCGCTTCGCGAAGTTGCCCAATGCTGGTTTCGGCGCGCTCGCGTAGGGTTTTAGAGAGTTCGGATAGCTGACCGTTAGACATACGCTACTATAAAATCCGCCTGGCTACTAGAAAACGAACTTGTGCTTATGAGCACATACAATTTTGTGATGTCTCGCTCTTAAGGGGTTTGGGCATTGATCGCCATAAACTTATATCCTAGGCCCAATGAAATTCCAGCAACTACGCTATTTAGTGGCCGTACACGAAAACGGCTTGAATATCACGGCGGCTGCGCGCCAATTGCACACCTCACAGCCAGGGGTGAGTCGTCAACTCAAAATGTTAGAAGAGGAGCTTGGATTCCAATTGTTTGAGCGCGAGGGTCGCGCCCTTACTCGTACCACGGCTGCGGGTACAGAAATTATTGCGCGAGCGACCAATATCTTGCGCGAGATGCAGAATATTCGGCGCACTTCGGCGGAGTTACGTAAGGCCGATGGGGGATCGTTGTCGATTGCGACGACTCATACTCAGGCCCGTTATGTACTGCCCCAGGTCATTCGCGCTTTTCGTATCCAGTATCCCAAGGTCCGTCTACATTTGCATCAGGGTACGTCGGAACAGATCGCTGAAATGGTAGCCAAGGATCGGGTTGATTTCGCCATAGCCACGGGATCCGAAGAATTATTTCCTCAATTGGTGCGTTTGCCGGTGTACCGCTGGCATCGTGCAGTGGTAGTGCCGCACGGCCATCCTTTAGTCACAGCCGGCAAATTAACATTAAAAAAATTAGCGGAATATCCGATCGTGACTTACGTGTTTAGCTTCGCAGGGAGGTCATCGCTTCCGGCCTTGTTCGAAACCGCGGGGCTATCGCTTGACGTTGCCTTGACTGCACGTGACTCGGATATCATAAAAACGTATGTGCGCTTAGGGCTGGGCGTCGGCATATTGGCGCGCTTGGCGGTCGATCCGCTGATTGATTCTGACCTCGTGGTGCTAGATGCAGCGCATCTATTTGAGGGACACACAACGTGGATTGGATTTCGTCGCAGTGCGTTGTTACGGGTTTATATGTATGAGTTTATAGAGCTGCTAGCACCGCATTTGCCACGCAAGTTAGTGCGCGAGACTGAAAAAGTACAAACAGCAGAAGAAGTTAATCGAGTTTTGGGTGAATTGCGTGTTCCGCTGCGCGATAGTCCTTAAGGTGCAATGATTTTGCTCAAATTAGGAAATTTTGTGGTAGTGGAAAAAACACGTGGAGATAAGGCATGAGCATCGCTTTGCGCGAAGTGTCCAAACGCTACGGCGAGTTTGCTGCTGTCGATGGAATTAATTTAGATGTACCTACAGGTGCCTTGATTGCGTTATTGGGTCCCTCAGGTTGCGGCAAGACTACTATATTGCGGATTATCGCAGGATTGGAAACGCCGGATCGAGGCCAAGTATTATTCGATGATCAAGATGCGACTCTTTGGCCGATTCGCGCTCGCAAAGTGGGCTTTGTATTTCAGCACTACGCATTGTTTCGTCATATGACAGTATTTGAGAATGTTGCGTTTGGCCTTAAAGTAAAGCCGCGGCGCGAACGTCGTACGTTAAAAGATATCCAGCGAAAAGTGGGGTCATTATTGGAATTGGTGCAATTAGAATGGGCGGGCGATCGCTTCCCGGCGCAACTATCGGGGGGTCAGCGCCAGCGCGTGGCCTTGGCGCGTGCGTTGGCGGTTGATCCTGAGGTGTTATTGTTAGATGAGCCATTCGGCGCGCTCGATACTCAGGTGCGCCACGAACTGCGACGATGGTTGCGTCGCTTACACGATGAATTGCACTTCACTAGTATCTTCGTGACACATGATCAACAGGAAGCTATTGAAGTGGCCGATACCATTGTGATTTTGAATCGGGGTCGAATCGAGCAAGCAGGGGTGCCGGGCGATGTTTACGATGAGCCGACTTCGGCGTTCGTGCATCGATTTCTTGGACAAGTTAATGAATTGCCAGTTCGACTTCAAAAGGGTCGGGCTTTCTTGGGGCCAATAGATATTTCTGCGGATCCCGAGGCGTTAAGTGAACGAGCCGTGATTGCACTTATTCGACCGCATGAGATTGAAATTGGCGGGGATGCAGCGGGTTGGTCGTCTAAGGTAATGGCAGTGCGCGTAATTGGACCGATTGTAAGGTTGGAATTGGTCCCTGAGGGCCGGGCGGCGCATGAGCGGCTTGAGGCGGAAATCAGTCGCGAGCGTTTTGAGGCCGAGCGATTCGTTGTCGGTCAGCGCGTCACTTTGCGTTTTCGTCGCTGGCAAATTTATGCAGCGGGAGCGTAGGGCCGTGGGGAACCGACGTGGGTTGTGGTGGGGCGTTTGTTGCGCCCTACGATAATGTAAAACTCTTGCACCTTCCAAACAGCGCAATGGCATTCACCGAAGCGCAGCTCCATGACTTCATTGACCTTGCCGCCTACGCGGGGTCACTTCTGCCGTAGTGAGTCGGGGGTTTAACATGACGCGTCCTATAGATGGCTATTAAAGCGATCGCGGCAGCAAGCGACAGCCACGCGCCTGGTATGGCGCGGTTGTTGGTCGCATGGATCAAATAGGTAACGATGGCGGGGGTGGATCCACCCACGGTAGTTGCAAGACTGTAGGCTAGCGAGAAACCGGCCGTACGCACAGCGGCCGGCACCATTTCGGTCAAATGGACCACCATCGCGCCGTTATAGCCCGCGAAGATAAACGATATCCATAGTTCGACGCAGAGTAATTTGTTGAAGGTGGGTGATTGCACTAGCCAGTGCATCGCGGGATACGCGGTCAGGAGGGCGAGAGTTGCAAAAATCACAAGTAACGGTCGTCGGCCAATCCGGTCCGATAGCGTTCCCATTACCGGCAACCAAAAGAGGTTTGATAAACCCACACAAAGTGTGACCAACAATGCATCGCTTTGCCCAAGCTTCAAAACTTCTTTGCCGAAGGTAGGCGTATAGGCGGTGATCGTGTAGAACGAAACGCTCGTCATCAATACCATCGCGACGCCGCCGACCACAATGCGCCAGTGAGTAAGCAGGCTTGTGTAGATTTCAGAGGGTGTGGGGTGGTGTTGTCGCGCTGTAAATTCTTCGGTTTCCTGCAAGGTACGGCGAATCATGTAAATAAATGGGATAATCAAACAGCCAACAATCAAGGGGATACGCCAGCCCCACGATTGTAGGTCCTCGGGCGTCATTAGATGCGCCAAGCTGTAGCCGATTACGCCTGCGAATACTACTGCGACCTGTTGGCTAGCGGATTGCCATGACACGTAAAAACCTTTGTGGCCCGGAGTTGCAATTTCGGACAGGTAGACTGAAACACCCCCTAATTCGACGCCCGCCGAAAATCCCTGGCACAATCGGCCGAGCACCACTACGAGGGGGGCAAATAGCCCAATGGACTCATAGCCCGGCACCAAAGCAATGCTTAACGTACCGACCGACATCAATGCCAGCGTCACCAGCAACCCTTTGCGGCGGCCGACATGGTCAATATAGGCACCGAGGAAAATCGCCCCTAGGGGACGGATCATGAATCCCACCGCGAAGGTCACCATGGAGAACATGAGCGATGCGAATTCGCTCTTGGACGGAAAATAGGCTCGACCGATCGCTGCCGAGAAATATCCGAAGACCATGAAGTCATACATTTCCAGGAAATTCCCACTGGAAACTCGCAATACGGCGTTAATCTTCGCCCAGCGATGCTGTGGCGCTAACATTCTTAAGGTCCCCCCCGTCTGTATCGGGCTGAGCTTAAAGGGTATTTACTCTGCCGTCATTTAGTTTGCATTCAGGCTGAAGCGATAACTTATCGAAAGGGTGGTCGGGCGCTGATAAGATGTCAGCGCTGCAAACAATTAGAAAAGGGTGCCAATACGAAAATACTTATCGTAGAAGATCAACGTGGGATAGGCTCCTTTCTCAAGCAGGCGCTGATTGAACGATCCTACGCAGCTACTTGGGTGCGCTCCTGTCACGAGGCGCGCGATGCGCTCTGTGAATCGATGCACGATGCGATCATCCTGGATTTAGGGTTACCCGATGGCGATGGCCTAGATTTACTAAAACAATGGCGCAAAGCAGGCTTCAATGAGCCAGTGTTAATTTTGACTGCGCGCGATGCGGTTGAAGACCGGATCAAGGGCTTGGACCTTGGAGCGGACGACTATCTTTCTAAGCCATTTAGTATTGAGGAGCTAATGGCGCGTATTCGCTCGTTGTTGCGACGCCAATCGGCTGTCAAAGAGGCCATATTTGAGCATCGTGGTATCAAGCTTGATCTGGTTGCTCACACGGTGCACGTGGCGGGCGATCTGATTGATCTGACCAGTCGGGAATTCGCGTTGCTAGAGATTTTCATGCAAAACGTCGGCAGAATTCTTACCCGCAAATTAATTTGCGAGAAATGCTGGTCGTCACACTGTGACAATGAAGCCAATTTATTAGATGTGTACATGAGCCGGTTGCGGTCGAAATTTGAGCTCGTACCTGGACCGCCTTTGTTCAAAACACTACGCGGCGTCGGCTACCAACTGTTGTGAAGTCAATAGGTGCGCGGTTGGCGTTATGGTATGCCGGGGCGGCGACCGCGACTTCAGCGCTGTTATTTGTGGGCGGCTACTACCTGCTGCAAAATCATTTGGTCAACGGGCTCGATTTGCTTAACGAGGCACAGTTTGCGCAAATTCGCGCGCATTTAGGTAACGACTACGGCGCCTTGAACTCGCGGCTTATTGAGGCCAGGATTCGCGAGACTACGGATTATGCTTCAGTGTTGTTTTTTATCACTATTGATGATCGAAGGGGTCCTGTTCGACCAATATTTTACTCCACGAATTTACGCGGACTGCCAATTCCGGACGTCGTAGGTCAGCATAAATTCAAGGCTTTTTTGCCCGGTATTGGCGAATTGCGGGTTGGAGAATATATTCTCGGTCCCTTCGATGTAACCGTGGCAACACCGCTTGCTAGCGTGCGCGAAGCTATGAGCGATTACGGTGAGATTTCGCTCTGGTTGCTAGTGGTCATGGTTGCATTTAGTGTCGCTATCGGTCGGGGTTTAAGTCGCCTCGCGTTGCGACCCGTGCGCCTCATTCGAGAAACGGCTAACCACATCAGCTCCGATAATCTCAGTGAGCGAATCGCCGTGTCGCAAGTACGCGATGAGATCTCCGAACTTGCGTTGCTGCTAAATCAAATGTTCGATCGCCTAGAGTCCTCCTTTCAGCAGATTCGGCGTTTCACCGCGGAAGTCTCGCATGAATTAAAGACGCCGCTGTCATTGATTAGGTTGCAGGCGGAGAAATTGTTGATGCAAGGTAATCTGGATACGGCCAACGAAGAATCCGTGCAGGTACAGTTGGAGGAGATGCTGCGTCTGAGCCAGATCATTGATGAGCTATTATTTTTATCGCGCGCTGAGACACGAGACCTGCGCCTTAATCGGACAGCGCATGATCCGCAAGTGCTGCTAGCCAATTTTGATCAAGACGCTCGAGTACTGGCGGAGCACCGTGGCTTACAATATTTATATTCGCACGAGGGGCGTGGATTTGTACTAGTCGAGCCTCGATGGCTGCGTCGGATATTACTAAATTTGCTTACCAATGCGTTGAATGTGTCGCCGTCTTGCGGAGTTATTACTCTACACTCAAGTGTCAATGCGGGCGTTTGGCGAGTCGCGCTCAGTGATGTAGGGCCGGGCATAGCGCCGGAGTATCGCGAGCGAATTTTCGAACGTTTTTTTCGTTTAAGTAGGACTGACGGTATGGATGATGAGGGCAGTGGTCTCGGTTTAGCAATTTGTCGCAGTATTGTCGCGTTACATGACGGCAAGATTTGGGCCGAAACGGCGGAAGGCAATACGGGGCTTCGCATCGTGTTTGAAATTCCAGCAGTAGCCGGTGGCGCCAATTGATAGCGCCTGTTTTTCCGAGCTGCAAACTTGCACGGGTGCGGTAAGGATTACCACTAGAGCGGTTGTATTGTTAAAACTTGATCCGCAAACATTGCGCGTACGCCGGCACTTGCGGTCACGATATCGATCGCGCGCCGTGGCGTGAGCGCCAGTGACGGGCCGTGCAACACATAATCGTGTGCGCGGTCCGAAATATCGACTTTGGAGAATCGCAACGCCAAGCCGCCGCGTTGGGATAGTTCTACTAGCACCGCGTACAAGGTTCGCCCTTCAATAATGGTTAAAGTATCTTTAGCCACCCATTGCCAAAGGTCATCAGCCTTTTGATCTGACAAGCGTACGCCTTGGCCGCTATTATTCACCAGGGTTGCTTCATGTGCCGAAATGACTAGATCCGCAACTTGGGGCGTATGTACAGTCAATTGCCCCTGGCGAACCGCAATTTGCACACCAGAATCGTCAAGGGCCGCCACAAACTGGGTGCCTAGATGGTCAAGCGTTGCAAAGGGCGTAAAGAGGCGAAATAGAGTTTTGTGGGTCGCGGTATCTCCGGTTTCGACGTACAGATTGCCGCGTTCAAGCCGCATGTCACTCTTCGACGCGGCTACTAATACAGAGTGCGCGGCCAAGCGCATGATGACCCCATCCAACCGCGCTAGACGCAGCTCTTGGTCACCACTCACTAATCGCTCGCCAACATGCAGCGTTCGCCCAGTCGTGCCGGACACAAGGGCTACTAAATTGTCCGAATGGGGTTGCAACACCCAAGCTCCTACTACCGACAATAGCACCGATGCCGCCAATGCTAACGAGATTCTCGTCATTCTTCGACGGCGCACCTCGCGACGCCAGGCGGTCA
The DNA here is from genome assembly GCA_025359565.1 of Gammaproteobacteria bacterium. GTDB lineage: Bacteria > Pseudomonadota > Gammaproteobacteria > Steroidobacterales > Steroidobacteraceae > Bog-1198. Next base: position 23,416 of record JANYFY010000026.1, read on the forward strand.
ATGCCGATTGATAGACGGCAGCCGTCACTTCCGGCTTAGGCGCTGAGCGCGCACCGACTGTGCGCAATAGGTCTGCTACATCTTTTTCAATAGACTCGATCATCGTCATCCCTCCGCGCTCAAAGAAGCTAAAGTAGCGTAGGCATCGCGAAACGCTGCACGGGCACGCTGTAAAATGGATTGGGTGGCAATCATCGATTGCCCCAACCGTTTGGCAATCTCCACTACCGAAAGATCATTCAAATAACGCAATTCAAGCGCGTCAGCATAGTGTGTGGGCAGCGCATCGAGCGCTACATGCACGCGATCGCGCAAATCAGCTTCATGATGCTGAGCTTCAGGCTCAGTAGATTCGGGTGCCGCAAGGGTCTCTAATGCCGCCATAACGGCAGGATCATCGTCAATGCGAGAAACCACCTCTAACCTACGTTTCTCGCGGCGCCAATAGTCGGCAAGTTCGTTACGCGTGATTTGACACAACCAAGTGAATAACGATGCTTCACCCCGGTAACTGCCTAGATGGCGAAACGCTTTATCCATTACCTGTTGGCAAATATCCTGTGCCAGATTCTCATCGCGCTGCACGCGCAGCAAGGCAAAGCGAAATACTCGAGGAAAATAGGTTGAGAAAAATTGATCAAGTGCGGCCTTTTCACCACGCAAAAGCTTGTCCACTAATTCCCGATCAGCGCCTTGATCAATGTTAACGGTCATGGGTTTGAGGTTTGAAAGCCTGTTTCATCAATACAACACCGCGCTGCAAAACTCATCAAATATCCGTCAATATCTTCATCGGTGTTACAAATCTGATTTTCAATATTACGAATAACAGTTGTCGACCCGTTTTGTCTGTCGAGGACGGTTGCCGTATGCCGTGCCCCTATTGCGTCGAAAGCTTTTTTTGCTCTGTCTAACTGCGGTTGGTATTGGGTACCCAAATGACTGCGCAGGGATTTATTTTCGCAGGCCAACCAAAACTCGCAGGCAGTGAGTAAAATCTGTTCATTTTCAGTCAAGGGACCCGAATCCTCGGACTGCTGTTTACGGTGAAGGGCTCTAAGGATAAAAATCGAAATTCGCTCAAGTTCGCCTTGCTTGCTCACCTGTATCTCCTCACCTTGTCTGTTATTTGAGACGTTAGCGTGGGTCGAAATCAATCGAAATTTATCGGTGCATTTTTAACCAAGGAGCATGCTGTTTCTAACTGTATGTATTTGTTGAATTTATTCTAGGAAATAGCAGTTTGAGCGCGAGTCGATACTGCGCACTTTATCCCGACGACCTGGCATGATGCTAAATAATCGGGAGCATAAGATTAATGACTGAAAAGAAATCGCATTACGGCACCAGTACTCAGTCGGTTTGGGCCGCGGAAGAGGGTCCTTTTCCGTATGGTGCAGCGGTTATGCCGATTGTGAGCGCTGCTACTTTTGCTTATCCGGATTTCGATACCTGGCAAAAAGTGGCGAGCGGACAGGCGAGTGGGCATATCTATTCGCGCAACTCCAACCCGACAGTTGCCGTGCTCGAGGCTAAGATGGCGGTCCTTGATTGCACTGAAGCGGCGATCGCTTTTTCAACGGGGATGGCGGCGATTAGTTCCACTTTATTTGCGCTGCTTTCGCCGGGCGAGCGAGTTGTCAGCATCAAGGACTCCTACGGCGGAACGAATGTGTTATTTGAGGAATTCCTGCCGCGATTTAAGATTTCCGTAACGCTTTGTGATACCACCGATCACGAGCGCATTGAGGCTGAGATTGCGCGTGGGTGTCAATTGTTGTATCTGGAAACCCCTACTAACCCGACTTTGAAAGTGGTTGATATTGAACGTTTAGCGCAAGCGGCGCATCGGGTGGGGGCGATTGTGGTGACGGATAATACTTTCGCCACGCCCATTAATCAAAAACCCGCAGTCTTGGGATCGGACCTTATTGTTTATAGCGCCACAAAGTTCTTAGCGGGACACTCAGATGTGATGGGCGGCATCGTCTCCGGCCGGGCGAATCTTCTTAAGAAAATACATCATTTTCGCGAGATTGCGGGTGCGAGTTTGCATGCCGATGCGGCTTACGCCATCTTGCGCGGCATGAAGACTCTCGCGCTGCGTATGCAGCGCCACAACGCCAATGCATTGGCCATTGCTCAGCATCTTAAGCATCATGCGAAAATTGATAGCGTATTTTATCCGGGGCTGGTTTCTCATCCTGGACATTTAATTGCAGCACGCCAAATGAGCGGATTCGGCGGAGTTTTATCGTTCACGCCCACGGGTGGTTTTACGGCTGTACGTAGGCTTTTAGATGGCCTACAGCTGGCACAACGAGCAGCACATTTAGGGGGCGTGGCAACCACCGCGGGACCTCCGCAAGTAACGAGTCATGTCGAATTGACTACCGAGGAACGCGCACGTGCAGGAATACCTGAGAACTTGATCCGCTATTCGGCCGGCATTGAAGATGCTGAAGATTTGATAGCGGATTTGGATCAGGCCATTGGCGGCCGTGATCGGGCGATCTGAACTTATAGCGATCTACGGTCGCTGCATCGGCAAAACCTACCTTGTCAGAACGTTTTTTGCCGAACAGCTTATGCAGCGATACGTTCAGCTCCTTCGAGTTTCGCCAGCGTACGGTCAAACGTACCCATCGGCACATGTCCCGCCTTACGTGCGATCTCAAGCACCAAACAGTCAGAAAATCCCAGCGCAGGTTTGTTCCGATAGTGGACCAGAGCGGCAACGACGACTTCCGCATCTTGAATAGTCAAGTCACGGTGTTTGAGCAAAAACTCCACGGTCTGTGCAAGAGCCTGGGGATCGCGCTCGAAAACAGTTGTGAGTACCCATATTGTTTCGGCCAGGACTAGATGTGAAACCCACGCTCCGGATGAAACAAATTTCTCCGCGGCCACGGTTTGAGTGGGATCATCACCCGTAATGAGTCGCAGCAACACATTGGTATCAACCGCGCGCATATTGACGCCGTATGTATGCCTTCTTGCCGTCGTTTAGTTCGTCAAGCGTGTGCGACCGTGGGGGTCCATTCGGAAACAAGGCCTTGCGCACCTCATCCCATCCGTATCTGCTGGCCCGACGCACGACGATTTGATCGCCCTGCTCGTCCCATTCGAGAACAGAGCCCGGACCGACACCTAGCTTTTTACGAACCTCCGACGGGACGGAGATTTGCCCTTGCGCGGTAAGTTTAGATAGCGCGATTGTCATAGCAAATACATTACCGCGGTAATGTATTTATGTCAAGCGACCGCAAACTTTGTTTTTGGCCCTGAGTGACTATTGCCCTGCATACCAAGGTGCGCGCTCAAAATCTTCCCACCAACCGCCGCGACCTTTGCCGATAGCCGATAGGCGATCCACCACTTCGATGCGATCTACGTATTTGGCATTCTTGTAGCCGATCTGTAGTTCGACTCTGAGCCTTAAGGGCGCGCCGTGTCCGATCGGTAGTGTGCTGCCATTCATGTCGTACGCTAAGATTGTTTGCGGGTGTACTGCATCGAGCAAGTCGATGCTCTCATAGTAGGGATTGCCATCGGCTTCCTGGGTGTCTAAACAGTGAAAAACTACGTAGCGTGCATTCATTTGGGGACGGCAAAGGTCGAGCAGGCGTGCGAGTGGAACTCCTTTCCACTGGCCGATTGCGCTCCAGCCTTCGTCACAGTTATGCATCGTGATTTGCGTGCGGGAGGGTAAGGTACGTATTTGAGCGAGTGATAAGGCGAGCGGGTGATCTACTAGTCCATCAATGCGTAATCGCCAATCGCGAAACTCGTTTTCGACGAGTTTGCGGTAGAGGTCTCCTTTCGGAGCCACCGTGCCATTGGTCGGAAAATGGGCCGAGATATCCGCTATGTTCAGTTCCCGGACCAACGGTCTTTGCGCGAGTAATAGTCTCTGCATGCGCAAGGTGAAGCGGTCCGTTAAATCAAGTAAGACGCTTGCGGGAGCGGTCTGATCCAAGCGGGTGCAGGCGGCGACTAGTCCCGTAGATGCAAGCGTACCCAGCAAGGTGCGGCGCGATACAGGATTCGTCATACCGGTTTCTCGGCCGGCGCGACATATCGTCCGGTGATTATCGAGCGCATGGAATTAAAAAAACCGGCGACAAAAATTTGCAAGACGTGGATTAAAATAAAACCCAAGAGTAATACTGCCACTAGAAAGTGAATAGAACGCGCAGATTGCCGTCCGCCAAATAGTGTAAATAAATGGGGAAAAACCGCTGTTACTGAATTTGACTGAGTCAATCCGCTTAAAATTAGTATGGGCATCAATATCGTTACGACCACTACATAGCTGAACTTCTGTAATAAGTTATAGCGCTCGGCTGCAGCTCCGCGCGCGCGCTTCAACAAAACATGCTGCTTAAGCTCATGCTTAAAATTTCTGAAGGTACGGTCTTCACGCGTAGGCCATAGTACTCGTGCGAATCGGCCGGTCAGTACCAGGTACAGCCCGTATATTAGCCAGGCAGTTACTAGCAACCATGCCGCCGCAAAATGCCAAATACGGGTAGCACCAAATTGAAAATCTTTGGGAGGTGCCGCAATTAGTGTGTATTGATCGCTGCCCTCAATGTCTATTAGACCCATCAATCCTGTCACATCCCAATGATGGCTGCCGATTTGAAGGTCAAAATGCGGGGTTTTAGCGCTGGCGTCGCTGGCCGAAAGCGATAGTATTGCCGGCATGCCTGCGTGACCGTCTTCGCCCCAATAGAGACGGGGGTGAATATTAAATATCAAAAGTCCGGTCATTAAAGATAGCGTGACGGCTAGCGCGTTTATCCAGTGCCAGGCCCGAACTGGCCAAGGATGGCGGATGAGAATTTTGGCGCCGCTATTTTTTGTGACTGCAATCATATGAGCGTACGATAAATGAAATATGAACAATAAACACACCATTCATCGGCATCAACACCATTTCGGCTGGAATAATGCCATTAACCCCGTTTTACGCGTGGCACCCGGCGACTCCATTGAATTTGACATTGTGGATGCAGCTGCGGGCCAAATTTCCCAGCAATCCACTGCTGACTCGATACTGAAGTTTGATTTTGACAAGATCAACCCGGTGTCTGGGCCGGTGTATATTGATGGTGCGGCGCCTGGCGATGCGCTAAAGGTCACGCTTTTGTCGTTCGATGCTTCAGGATGGGGGTGGACCGCGAATATTCCCGGTTTTGGTCTGTTGGCGGATGATTTCCGGCAACCCGCTTTGCATATTTGGAACTACGACCCGAAAACTTTCGCGCCGGCGTTTTTTAGTCACTGGGGAGCGGTACCGCTTAAGCCGTTTACCGGAACTATTGGCGTGGCTCCCGCCGCGTCTGGGTTACATAGCATCGTTCCGCCGCGTCGTGTTGGCGGAAATATGGATGTACGTGATCTAAGCCTGGGTACTGAACTATATTTGCCGGTGGAGGTGGAAGGAGCGCTGTTTTCGGTAGGTGATACACACGCCGCGCAAGGCGATGGTGAAGTGTGTGGTACCGCCATCGAAAGCCCGATGAAAGTCGGGCTAAAGTTCGAGTTGCTAAAGAAAACGCCACTTCAGTTTCCACGATTCACGACGCCGGGACCCGTGACGCGTCATCTCGATTCTAAAGGTTATGAAGTCACCACGGGCATTGGACCGGATTTGATGGAAGCCGCGCGCGCGGCTGTGCGCTCTATGGTGGATCTGTTAAGCCGACGACACGGGATGCCTGCAGTGGAGGCGTACATGTTGTGTAGTGTTTGCGGTGACTTACGTATCAGCGAGATTGTCGATTTGCCCAATTGGACAGTGGCGTTTTATTTCCCGAGATTGGTATTTGAATAGACAGGTCGGTCGGCGTACAGGAAGACATACTATAAGCCAGAATACATATCTTGATAAGTATCATTTTTTGATACATATTTTGGTATGTTTTTTTGAATTCTTGGGAGTGCCATGACGGATACAGCCAAGCTATTTGTGACGGTTCGTAGTCAAGCGGTGCGGTTGCCGCGCGCCTATCGGTTCGAGGGGCAGGAAGTATTCATCCGGCGGGATCCACAGAGTGGGGATGTGGTGTTGTCGCGAAAACCCGAGAGCTGGGAGGGATTTTTGACTTTGTCCGCGCAGACTCAAGTGCCCGAAGATTTTATGAAGAATCGGGAGGATAGGCCAGCGCCCGAGCGGGAGTTGTTTTGAGGTATCTGCTCGACACCAACATCGCGAGTGATGCCATTAAGGGCGAGCCTGCACGGGTGAGGAAGCGATTAGTAGGCTTACCGATGGGCAGCGTGACAATTTCCGCTGTCACGCAAGGCGAGTTGACAGCGGAAAACTGGACGCGCTGAAATGACCGCCTTTATTAATTCCAGCGGCTGCGGAATCTAATATAGCTCTAGCAACAAAAAAATCCCAGTGCGGGTGAGCAACTACCGCTTGCCAAGGCGTGCAATCTCGTCCAGTAACTGTTGCGTAGTTCGCTGTCGGCAATAACCTTGATTTAGCCGTAGGGACCACTCGTGGCGCTCAGCGGATTGGGTCACGCAGGCATCTGTAGCAACGGTCACCAAATACCCGAGATCGCAGGCATCGCGTACTGCCGAATCGACGCATTGATCCGTCAGACAACCAGCGATAATCAAATACTTGATACCGAGATTGCGCAATACATAGTCGATGTTGGTGGATATAAACACGGACGACGAAGTCTTCGGAAAGACGATTTCATCGACGGTGGGCGCCAACTCTTTAACCACTTTGGCATCCGGCGACCCTCTCGGCACATTAAATCCGGTGATCTTATAATCAAGCGAGCGATCGCGACCATCCGCAGTTAGGCTCTCGATAATAGTATAGGTCACTTCGATTCCAACGGCTCGACACCCCTTTTGCAGCCGCACCATATTGGGTAATGCGCTGTCCTTAAGAGTTCGAAAAAAATAACCGTAGCGTTCATCTTTTTCTTTGCTATTGAGATGCGCATATTCGCCGCCTTCCCAAAGACAATTGTAATTCTGAACATCAACAAATAGTAATGCCGTATGAGCTGGCTCAATTTCCACTTCACGGCTTAAAAAAGCTGTCACAGTCATTTAGAAGCTCCTAAAAAAAGTTGTTCAGCATCTTGCAATGCTTGCCCTATACGCTGCGCCCATTCACGCTGTCCATTCGGGTCGCTGATAAGGTCTTGGCGAATCTCAATTTCCACGTACGGAAGTCCGCGTGCTTCGGCGTGAATTGGAATGGTGTAGTCGGTGGCATCGCTGACGAAATAGGGTTCATTGTCGGCGATGATTAACTGGCTTTCGCGCCTGAGCATGTCGAGCATGAAGCCTGCGAAACGCCGGTCACGGTTATAAAGTATCGCCGCGTGCATCTCGCGGCCTATACCTTTAAATAGATTCGTCATGCTGTGCTGAGCCACAATGATTGTAGGGCGACCCGCCGCGATTCGCTCGTCAAGCAAACTACGGATTTGATGATGGTACGGTTCGAATATTTCCATTCGACGAGCGGTGCATTCAACCGCACCTATATTTATATTACCTGGGATCTCGATGTGCTCTCCGATAACTGGAATGGATGTGGCGACTTTAGGATCGCGATTGCAATCAATTACTAGGCGAGAATAATTTTGCGCGATTAGCGGCGCATCAAGTGCTGTGGCGACTTGACGCGCCACCGCGAGGCTGCCGATATCCCAGGCGATATGACGCTTGAGTTCCATGGCAGGCAATCCTAGGTTACCTAAACGTCGTGGAATCAGCGCGCTGGCATGATCGACGATCACGACGAAATTAGATTTTCCCTGGCGTCCACACTCCATGAACGCGCAAGGCTCATCGACCGCTAATAATTTATATTCCACAACAAACCTGTTTTATAAGAAATTAATAAACTTCTCGGTAACGACGACAAATCTCGATTTCATCAAGATCTGCTAAGCTTTTTAGCTCTGCACGCTTGAAAAGTAGATAGGCGGAATGTAGGTCGCTGCCTAGCCAATCTTTGGCTGCATCACTAGCCTCTAGAAGGTTCAGAGCGTCACCTAGACTAGTGGGTAAAGGGCGGGGGTCATTAAGATTGATCTCTCTACGTTGACGAATACCCTCAAGTCCTGCCTGCACTAGCATTGCAAGGGCCAGATAAGGACTTGCGGTCGCATCTGCCACTCGAAACTCCACATTGCATTGCTTAGCGCGCTGCACGGGATCCGCCCCGATAATGGGGCACACGCGTAGCGCCGTGCCCCTGTCTAGTAAACCCGCATCAGCGGTCATCGGGGCCCATCTATTGGGTCGCAAGCGATAGTAGGATGCAACGGAAGGCGTGGTAACGGCACACAACGCTGGGAGATGATATTGAATTCCCGCCATGAATTGCTGACCAAGCAGTGATATTTGCCAGCGTGCAAGTTCATCATAGAGCACGGGCTGATTGTCTAAATCGAGAAAACTCCAGTGAATATGCGTGCCGCTACCGACTCCGTTAGGGTCGGCAATCGGAGTAAAACTAACTCTATGTCCTAATCGGAACGCGACTGCTTGGGCGATCTCTCGTGTAATAACCGCATCGTCAGCGGCTCGCATCCCGATCGCCGGCGCCGAAGTAACTTCAAATTGTTGGGGCCCAAATTCAGATAAAAACGAATCTGGAACTACACCTGCCTCCCGCATGGCCGCTAGCAAAGTTTCACCGAAGGCCCCTTGGCGGCGTAGGCTGTCGAGTTCGTAGGGTTGCGACGGATGCGCACTGACACCACTGTAGAGAAACTCTTGCTCGAACGTGGCTAGTAGACGCAAGCCGGTTTCTGTTTTCAGTCGATCAAGGGCACGACGTAGCACTTGTCGGGGACAAAAATCCCAAGCCTCGCCCGCGGCGGTTTTAATGTCGCCTAGGAAAAAATACTCGGTGGTACTGCCGTCGAAGGGTACAAATACTCGCGTGGCTGCATCTGGAATTAGAAACACCTCTCCCTGCGTGCCAAATGTTGTCATTTGAATAGAACCAAAAGCCGAGAGGAAGATATTGGTGGGCGCTAACCCGAGCCCCCGTCGCAGCCGCGACGCAAGGTCTACCGCCGGGAAACTTTTTCCGCGAAAATGTCCAGAAAGATCGCTGGTCCCCACGAATATTATTGGTTCACGTTGCATCGATTTCCTCTACGTTATTCTCGTAAGACCACAGTTTTATTGAGGAGTTTGAGCGTAAGGTAGTACAGAATTCCCGCGCCAATCCAGTAAGCCCCCATGATTTTCGCCGCGCTATTCATTTGATAGAGCACATAAGCGATTACTAAAAATCCTGCCGACGGAAATAGTAAGTGTCTTAGCCAATTGCGGCTGCGCTGTCGAATAATGTAGTGATTTACAACGGATAGATGCAGCAGTAGGAACGCAGTGAGTGCTCCGAAATTAACGATTCTATTTAAGTCGTCGAGACGGCTTGCGAAAAATAGTCCGACAATCAATGAAATAATTGCTACAAACAGGGTGCTAACATAGGGAGTGCTAAACCGTGAATGGATGCGTGACAGCACCCTAGGCAACTTACCGTCACGAGCCATGGCAAACAAAACGCGCGCGACCGCCGCTTGGGAAGCCATGGCGTTAGCAATACCCGTGGCAATAATCACCACAACTAAAGTCATGATTTTAAACCAAGCGCCGCCGGCAAGGGCTGCTACGTCGTAGAAAGCGGTTTCTGGTGATGAGAATACCAATCCTTTAGCAAGATCGGTAGCAATCCAAGTTTGAATCATGAATAAAATACCGACTAATAAAAGCGCAAGGACCGTTGCGCGTCCGATGGCATTATTGCCGCCGCTAGTTTCCTCAGCTAGCGTCGAGATGCCATCAAACCCTAAAAAAGATAATACAGCTAGTGAAGTCGCCCCCGCGACGGTCGCAAGCGAAAATGACTGCGGGTTATAGACGGGGCTGAGCGTGAGGCCGCCTGCACCCTTGCCACCGTAAAGCGCGATAATTCCTAAAAGAATGAACATCGCCAGGACTACCAGTTCTAGGGCTAGCAGATATCGATTGGCTCGCGCTGTGAATGCAATGCCTATTACGTTGGCGCTTGCGTTAAATGAAATAAAGACGACTAACCAGACCCATTCTGGGACGCCAGGTAGCAAAGGTCGCAAAGCAATGGCGCTGAACAGATATAGCAATGCCGGAACGAGAATATAGTCAAGCAGAATCAGCCAACCCGCAAAAAAACCGGCCACATCGTGCAACCCTCGTTGCGCATAAGAGTATACCGAGCCTGCAACTGGGAACGCGCGTGACATGGCGGCGTAACTCATCGCAGTAAAGAACATACCGATTAGACCCATTAGATAGGCCAGCGGCACCATACCCTTAGATTCGTTCCATACCTGTCCGAAGACGGAAAACGGCGCGATCGGCACAATATTAATGAGTCCATAGACCACGAGATCGCGAGTGCTCAACACGCGTTTGAGTTTGGCTGGATCAAGGCGTGCGGACATGCTTTCTAGGTATACTGATAACATTAAAAAGGAGGATTAACTACTGATGATAGCAGCTCAACAGGCGCTGGCAAGACTGAAGGAGGGTAACCGCCGCTTCGTTACCAACGTGCAAGGACGTGAACGATTTGTCAGCGGAGCCCGTCCGTTAGAATTACTGGCTCATCAAGAACCGTTTGCCGCAATATTAGGTTGTTCAGATTCACGTGTTCCGGTCGAGATCGTCTTTGATCAAGGATTAGGCGATCTTTTCGTTATTAGAGTTGCCGGTAATATCGTCGCCCCTTCGCAAATTGGAAGCGTTGAATTTGCGGCTGAGAAATTCGGAACGCGTCTGGTCGTAGTTTTAGGTCATTCACGCTGTGGCGCTATTGAGGCTACCCTAGAGCAATTACAAACACCAAAAGAGAATCAATCGCGAAATTTGCATTCTATCGTCGATTTGGTCCGTCCGTCGGTGGAAGGATTGTTAGCGACCGACCTTAGACATAATTTAGATGCGCTGGTCCGTGAGGCTGTGCGCGCCAATATCCGTGCATCGGTAAATCATTTGCGGCATGGATCGGAGATTATCGAACAACTCATCCAGACCTCTGGACTACTGGTCGTAGGAGCCGAGTATTCACTGGAGACCGGATCGGTCAATTTTTTCGATGGAGTAGACGCGACTTATGGCTGACGAGTAATATCTCTGTGTTAGTTATTTGCGCCCGTAGCTCAGCTGGATAGAGTGTCGGCCTCCGAAGCCGAAGGTCCCGCGTTCGAATCGCGGCGGGCGCACCAATTTGTTATTACGCGCGTAGACGGAGAAAATCCATGAGCGTCGAAAAAGCCAGTGTTTGCCCTCTGGATTGCCCTGACACCTGTAGCCTAACCGTAACCGTTGTAGGTGATGAAGTGTCGGCGGTGCGCGGATCCAAGGTTAATCCCATTACCCACGGAGCAGTCTGCGCCAAGGTGGTCAATTACTACCCGGAGTTTGTCCACGGACAGAATCGGCTGCGTTATCCACTGAAGCGCGTAGGACCTAAGGGTTCAGGAAAATTTGCACGGATTTCGTGGGATGAGGCGCTTAACTCCATTTATACGCGTGTGCGGTTGATTATTAATGAGTTTGGTCCGCAAGCAGTATTACCACTGAATTATGCAGGTCCGCACGGGATGTTGGCCGGTGACTCGATGTCGCTGAGGTTCTTTCATAAGATCGGCGCATCATTACTGAATCGTGGCGCTATGTGCGGTGGCATCCGTAGCGCTGCATACGCCGGGACCTATGGTTCAACTCCAGGTACCCCGATTCAGCAAGTAAGTTTAGCGAAGCTTATTATTGTGTGGGGGAATAACGCGAGCACTTGCAATCTGCATCTCATGCGGCAAATTAATGCCGCCAAGCGTAATGGGGCGAGATTGGTGGTGATTGATCCGCGGCGAGTCAAAGTCGCCGAGCAAGCGCATTTGCATTTGGCGATTCGTCCTGGCACGGATGTAGTACTAGCGTGGGCAATCGCGGTTGAGCTGGAAAGATTGGGCGCGCTGGACCGTCACTTTATACTTGCTAATGTGCTGGGGTTTGACGCTTTTATGGCAATCGCGCGTAGCTACCCACCGGAGCGTGCAGCGGAAATTTGCGATATTCCGATAGAGGATATTCGAACCCTGGCCCGCTGGTATCAGGGCGCTAATCCTGCCGTAATTGCTTGGGGAAATGGTTTGGAGCGTAATCAAAACGGCGGTTCTGGTGTTAGGGCAATCGCAGCATTGCCTGCACTCGCCGGAAAATTTGGTGTTGCGGGCGGCGGCTTAGTGGGCGGTGCGAGCCACGCCTTCCCCAAGACCCATGACAAACTGACTCGTCCGGATTTTGCACCGCCCAATACGCGGACGATTAATATTATTGATGTGGGACAATTGTTGCTGAATGAAGCGCTCAGTCCGCCACTAAAATCCTTGTTCATTTATAACCATAATCCCTTGATTGTGCATCCAGATCAAAATTCAATCCGCAAAGGCTTGGCGCGCGAGGATCTGTTTACTGTCGGAATCGAGGTCGCTATGACCGATAGTATGGATTACGCGGACATCATCTTGCCGGCTTGCACACATTTTGAGCATGCTGATATTTATACCGCTTATGGTCAGCAATATCTGCAGCGCGCTGAAGCTGTAATTCCGCCAGTAGGCGAGAGTCTGCCGAACACTGAAATATTTCGACGAATAGCCGCTAAATTTGGATTTAATGAAACGGCATTTACGGATAGTGATAATACACTGATGGATGCGGCATTAGACGCGGCCGATCCGCGGATGAAAGGAATTCTCCCAAGCCAAGTTCCGCTCGATCAGGCTATTAGCATGGAATTTCTCGGTCAAGAGCCGATATTATTTCAAAACATAGTGCCGCGCACTGCGAGCGGCAAAATCGAATTAGAGTCCGCGAAGCTTGATACTCTCTACGGTGCAAAGTTGCCCAGTTACCGACCTTTGACCTCGACCTATCCCTTGACCTTGATCTCTCCTGCTTCGGATAAGCGTACCACCTCGACATTTGGAGGCCTCGCGGCCAACGATGCTACCCCCGTATTAGAAATGAATCCCAGCGATGCGTTGACGCGTGGCTTAACTGATGGCGTTCCCGTTAAGATATGGAACGACCGAGGCGAAGTCTATTTGTTATTGCAATTAACTGACAGTATACGTCCAGGAGTCGTTAGCTCCGATAAGGGGGCATGGTTGCGTACCGCTTCCAATGGACAGACGATATCCGCTTTAGCTCCCACTCATAAGGCAGACCTCGCCGAGGGCGCTTGTTATAACGACTCCCGAGTAGAAGTCGCCGCTCGCTAAATTGCCCTTAAGGCTGAAGGCTGTCCCGATTCTTTTCCCATTCGCGCCCGTTGAAGGTTGTCACGACCCTCGATCGCACGGTAGCACTATCAATGCAGCGTGCGTTGACACTAAAGCCATCGGGGTGAGAGCGGGGCACGTAAAATGATTTCACGCCGCAGGTAGAACAAAACAGGTGTCGAGCTAAACCGGTATTAAAGGTATAAGTTATTAGCGAATCGCTCCCTTTAATTAACTTAAATTGTTCTCTTGGCACGATCAAGTGTAGAAAACCGGATTTATTGCAGATGGAACAATTGCATTCAGAAATCTTAAGATCCGCCGGCGCGACGACTTCAAATTGAACCCGTCCGCAATGACATCCACCCGTATGCGTGATCACAGGTTGTAAGTGATCATAGGTTGTAAGTGATCACGCGGAGTTAATGCTTGTGTTCGCCAGTCGCTAAGTCATTGACCAGCGCTAGCAGTCGTTCTGGACTTTGAGCGGTGCCCACATCGGCTACAAATTTGCCGTTGACCACAAAAGTAGGAACACCCGCAATGCGGTAGCGCTGTACCAATTGATCGGCTTTTTGCATATTGGTTTCGACTGAGAAAGAGTGATAAGCCGTTTTAAAATCGCTTTCCGAAATACCGAATTTTTTTACGAACTGGGTTTGGATCTGTTCCGAACCTAGCGCATCGCTCGCATCCTTCGCTACTAACATATTCCCACTCACATGAATGGACTTAAAGATGTCAGAGTGCAATTGCTCAAGTTTACCCATGCTGTCCAAGGCGTAGAAAAGGCGGGCCAGCGATCGATGCCCTTCATTCCACAAAACCGGTACGCGCGTAAAACTAATGTAGCTTGGTTTGCTCTTGAGCCAAGATTCCACCTGTGCATCAATTGCATAACAGTGAGGACATGCGTACCAAAAGAACTCGAGTACTTCTACTTGTCCTGCCGCGACCGAGGTGGGTTGGGCGGGTACTAAACGAGTGTAGTGGGTGCCCTCAATCCAAGGAGTTGCCGTGCTGGTCGTGGCGGCCGCGGCGGTTGAGGCTACCGCTGCGAGCAATGCATTGTGGTTGCCGTTATCGCCACTGGTGTCTTCGACAGTTTCTGATCCATCTTCGTTAATTTGTTTGATCGTTGATGCAGCTCCGGGTTTATCGCTTGGCGCCGTTTGTGCGGATTCTAATCTACCGGCGGTATGGGTAACGCGGGTGGGAGGCTCAGAAGCAAGGGGTGTCGATAGCGAAGCGCTAGTGGAGGCCGGTAGTCCATGGCGAGTAGTTGAAATCTGGTTTATGCCCAATACAACGATGAGGGTTAATCCGATAATCAAAAACAGTCGTTTAGCGTTCATGTTCAGCGAATCCCTTGAATGTAAGAGCAATTGAATGAGCGGTCCTCTTAAATTGTACACTACGGCCCTATTTAATCGTCCAAACTGTGTCTATGTCTCTCTACCCTTTAGTTAAATTCCTAACGAGCGCTGCCGAAGCACACCAACTAGCGCCCGATGTGGGGCGCGAAGTTGCCTTCGCGGGTAGGTCAAATTCCGGTAAATCGACGGCGATTAATGCAATTACGCAGCGTTCCGGTCTTGCTCGGGTTAGCCGTACGCCTGGGCGTACTCAGTTGATTAATTTCTTCGAACTAAGCCCTGAACGGCGTTTAGTGGATTTACCCGGCTACGGGTACGCCAAGGTTCCAGAAGCGGTGAAAATCCGCTGGCTGGCACTTCTTGAACATTATTTCAACTTGCGTGCTTCCTTAGCTGGGCTTGTCCTCATCGTAGATAGCCGGCGCGGGCTCGGGGCGCAGGATGCGGTGATGCTGGAATGGGTACTTGCGCGTGACCGAGCGGCGCATGTATTGCTAACTAAGGCCGATAAGCTCAATCGACGAGACGGTCTTAGAGTGTTACGAGAAACTCAAGCGGCGTGTTCTGACACGCCTGTTACCGTGCAGTTGTTTTCTGCCTTGAAAAAACAAGGTATTGAAGCGGCTCGCGCCACGATGGACGGTTGGTTATCCGTCCCATAAACGCTAAAAAAAAGCCCCGATGATCGCTTTGCAGCAACCACCGAGGCAGACAAACCCGGCATGGGGATGACAAACCGGGTCATTCCTGCTCAGGGAGGAGAGCAGGGAGCACCTCATGTGCTCACAGGATTAGATGGGGTCATTCGCTGAAAGTTCCAGTCAATTTAGAAGGATTTTTTACAATAAAAAAATGCCGTGATTCTGCGGGAAAAAGCTCCATTGTCGCTTGCAACCGACATATTCGGTCGCCAATAGCCAGAATATAGGATCGCTTAATTTAACCGATTGCGCTTTACGGCTAGTGCGCCTCATCCCAATTATGACCGGTGCCGACATCCACTTTGAGGGGAATGCGCAAATTTGCCGCGCGTGCCATGCGATGGCGCAATTCTGTAGTCACGATTTCAATGCTCGGTTGCGCGACCTCTAGAACCAATTCGTCATGCACTTGCATGATTAAACGCGCTTCGATGCCGCTGTTGATCAGCCATGTATCGACATCAATCATGGCTCGTTTGATGATATCCGCGGCGCTGCCTTGCATCGGTGCGTTGATAGCGCTGCGTTCGGCATACTGGCGCTGAGCTTGATTGCGGGATCGTATATCCGGCAAATATAGACGCCTACCGAAAATTGTCTCTACATATCCTTGTTCGTGTGCCTGTTTGCGCGTCTCATCCATATAGCGTTTTACGCCGGGGTAACGCTCAAAATATAAGTCCACATATTTTTGTGCCTCACCACGCCCTATACCTAGCTGTCGCGCGAGACCGAAAGCTGACATTCCATAGATTAACCCAAAATTAATCGCTTTCGCCGAACGACGTTGATCGCTAGAGACCGCCTCAAGCGCTACACCGAAAACTTCAGCGGCAGTTGCCTGGTGGACGTCACGATCTTCAGCGAAGGCTTGCAATAAACTCGGATCGCCCGACAGATGCGCCATGATACGCAATTCGATCTGCGAGTAATCTGCTGCGATGAGCGCATAACCTGCGGGCGCGACGAAGGCCTGACGAATACGTCGACCTTCCGGGGACCGGATCGGTATATTTTGCAAATTGGGGTCGGTTGAAGAAAGTCGTCCGGTCGCAGCGATGGCTTGGTGGTAGGACGTATGAATTCGTCCAGTCGCAGGCTCGATTTGCAACGGTAATTTATCGGTATAAGTGGATTTTAATTTGGCTATACCGCGATATTCCAGAATAAGCTTAGGTAGGGCATGGTTAGCCGCCAACTCTTCAAGCACATCTTCTGCGGTGGACGGCTGGCCTGTAGGGGTTTTTCGCACCACCGGAATCGCTAGTTTAACAAACAATATTTCCTGAAGTTGTTTCGGTGAATCCAAGTTAAAGGGGCTACCCGCTTCTACATGTGCCAGCGCCTCAAGTTCTCGCATGCGCGCGGTCAGTTCGATGCTTTGCGTCTTCAACATAGCGCGGTCCACGAGCACGCCGCTTCGCTCCATCCTATACAGCACTTGCACCAAGGGTTGCTCAATAGTCTCATACAAAGCTTTAAGCGCCGGGATCGCGATGATTTGCGGCCATAACGCCAAATGTAGTTGTAAAGTCACATCGGCATCTTCCGCCGAGTACGCGCAGGCTCGTTCAACATCGACCTGATTAAAAGTGATTTGTTTTGCACCTTTGCCGGCAACATCCTCAAAATGAATTGTTTTGATACCGAGATATTTTTCCGCCACTCCGTCCATGTCATGACGAGTCGCTACACTATTTAAAACGTATGATTCCAACATGGAGTCAAATACGTGACCGCCCAGAGCAATGCCGTAATTCGCTAACACGTGCGTATCATATTTAAGATGATGCCCAAGTTTTGGCCTCGCAGCATCTTCGAGTATGGGTTTTAACGCGGCTAATACCGTGTCTCGATTTAATTGTTCGGGTGCTCCGGCGTAGTCGTGGGCCAACGGTACATAGGCAGCTTCGCCTGGAGCGACGGAAAAAGAAACGCCGACGATATGGGCGGCCATGTAATTGAGACTGTCGGTCTCAGTATCGAAAGAAATGAGCGCGGCCGATGCCAGTTTCGCTAGCCATTGGTTAAATGCCTGGGGGGTGGTTACCTGCTGATAGTTGCAAATCCGCGAGCTTAAGTTTTCTGACGTTGTAACAGGTGCAACGGCTGGCGCAATCAAGGGTGCGCCGTTTGGAGCGCTTGCGTCCAGCGCTTTTAATAAGTGGCGGAGCTCTAATCGCAGGTATAATTCACGCAGCTGCGGAAGATCCGCATCCCCCGCAATCAGTTCCTCGGGTTGCAGGCTCAAATCAACCGCAGTGTCGATGGTGGCGAGTTTTCGTGAGAGTTCCAAGGTTGGCAGTTCATTACGCAGGTTTTCACCTACTTTGCCGGCAATGCTAGGTGCATTCGCCACCAGCTCATCGAGAGTCCTGTAATAATTGAGCCATTTAGCCGCAGTTTTAGGCCCCACTCCGGATACTCCGGGAATGTTATCGGAGCTGTCGCCCACTAAGGCAAGGTAATCCACTATCTGTTCCGGAAAAACATCGAATTTAGCTTTGACATTGTCGCGATCTAACCGCGTATTACTCATAGTATTAATCAATGAAACTTGGCTGTTGACTAGCTGAGCCATATCTTTATCGCCTGTTGAAATAAGCACCGCATATCCCGCCTTAGCACCTTGTGTTGCAAGAGTGCCAATGACATCGTCTGCTTCAACTCCGGCAATGCGCAGCAACGGGAGCCCCATCGATGCAACGATATCCAACAAGGGTTGCACTTGAACCCTAAGGTCGTCGGGCATTGGTGCGCGATGAGCTTTGTACTGGTCAAAAAGGTCATCTCTAAAGGTTCGACCGGGTGCGTCGAATACCACGGCAATTCGATCGGGTAATTCTTCTTTGATTAATTTATTCAGCATGTTGAGCACGCCGAGTACCGCGCCCGTGGGTTCACCCCGTGAATTGGTGAGAGGCGGCAGTGCGTGAAAGGCTCGATATAGATACGATGAGCCATCGACCAGGAGAAGTTTAGGCATGAGGCCTTAGCTGCCGTCTGTGAGTGGCGCTTTGGGTGGCGCAGGCACAGGCGCCTGAGTATCAATTTTTGTTGGAGCTTGGCTACCCGGCTTAACCAAGGGCCCTTTTTGCCCGCATGCGACCAACGTAAGGCTTGCAACAAAAATAGATATTAAGGGAACGTAACGCATATAGAGCAGTATAACCTGCGCTGTGATCTAGCATGTAGTTTGGACTCAATGGTAGGAGAAACTATGAACAGACATTTACCAGCCGTATTGATCACTCTAGTAATCAGTATGAGCGGCGCCACTACGGCATTCGCATTCGATCCGCTGGGTATTTATATCGGTGGAGCGGTGGGTGAAGCGAATATAAGAAGCAATGAGAGTGTGTATGGAAATGCGCTGGCATTGAGCAAACACCATACTGCTTGGAAATTAGTCGCCGGTGTGAGGCCAATATCTCTTGTGGGTGCGGAATTTGAATACATCGATTTCGGGCAGGCTCAAGCAACAACGGATAATGGAATCGCGCAAGTGGCATCTGTTCTTCACCCGAAAGCCGAGGCGTTGTTTGGATTAGTGTATTTGCCACTTCCGCTACCCATTGTAAATGTTTACGGAAAAGTGGGGTTCGCCCGGCTGCACTCGGAGGTAAATGCCTCCGTGAGCTGTAGTCGCGGTATCGCGTGCCTATTACCGATAGGTTATGCGCCTTTTTCGACTAGCCACACGGATAGTCGGCTGGCGTATGGCGCCGGCGTGCAGGCCAAGGTTTTAGGCGTTGCCGTGCGATTGGAATACGAGCGTATCAGCGCTAATTCCGGTGATCCGGATC
This sequence comes from Gammaproteobacteria bacterium, assembly GCA_025359565.1. Classification (GTDB taxonomy): domain Bacteria; phylum Pseudomonadota; class Gammaproteobacteria; order Steroidobacterales; family Steroidobacteraceae; genus Bog-1198. The sequence continues at coordinate 42,636 of JANYFY010000026.1, forward strand.
TATTTTCACTTGGAGTAAATTGGACTTTTTGAAGACTCGTTTTAGGATTTCGCCTAGCGACTCGTGACGATAGCCACCGGATTAGCACCTGCGGTGACGGTCGGTGTGGGTAAGGGCGTGAGTGAGCCGTTTGCGTCCACCGCGAATTGAGAAATCGGGCCTGGTATTATTGTCGAATCGCGATTCGTTACGTAAGCAAAGCGACCGGTTGGATCTATTGCTAACGAGCTAGGTCCTCCCTGGGGCTGGCTATTTGCTAAGTCTACTAAGGTCAAAGTACCACTTGGAAAATTGCTGCTGGAGGAGTTGATGCGATAGTGCGAAACAGTGGCATCGCCACGATTGGTTGCATAAGCGTTCATCCCTTTTGCATCGACCGTGATGGAGCGCGGTGTTTTCCCGGTCGCGACCGTAGCCGGGCTTAGAAGGGCCAGAGAACCACCAGGACCGATTCTATACTGGGAAATAGTGTTGTCGCTCGAATTGACGGTATAGACAAAAGGGGCGGTCGGGTTAACGACGATCCAATTAGGATCTACGCCGGAGGCTATTACGGATGTACTTAGGGGAGTGAGCAATCCGTTGGTGACCGAGTATTGCGATACGGTGGCCGAGTTGAAATTAGCCACATAGGCGAAATCTCCGGTCGGCGTAACGGCAATTGATGCAGGACCCGCTCCAGTGGGCACAGGGGCAGCGGTGACCAGAGCAAGCGATCCGGTTGCGCCTAGAGTGTATTGAGAAATCCCGCCGGGGCCACCGTTGCCATAATTTGCGACATACGCAAACCCCCCATTCGGATTGACCGCTATGTCGTTTGGTCCATTGCCGGTGGATGTTGTGGCAGGCATCAGCGGCGAGAGCGATCCATTCGAATTAATAAAAAATTGCGAGACAGTCCCGGCGCTGTTCCCCGGACTAATAAAGTTTGCAGCGTAGAGATATCGTCCGCTGATATCGATCGTCAGAGAGTAAGGGTTGAAGCCGATTGGCAAACTCGCGGGGTTCAACGGAGTCAGTGATCCGTCTGGAGCGATAACGAATTGAGATATCGTCCCGACACTATTGGTATAAGCCGAAAAATTGACCACATACGCAAAATTAGCGACCGTCAAAATAATGATATTGGAGGTGACCGCACCCGACCTTGCGGCAATTCCCGTCGTGCCAATCGCGATGCCGGTTGTAATTCCGGAGGCGTCTATAGTGGCGATGGTCGTGTTAGTGGAGTTCCAGGTGGCCGTGCCGGTAATATCTTTTGTGGTGCCGTCCGAATAGGTTGCTATCGCAGTAAAGGGTTGGGCCCGCTTGACGCCTACCGTGGGATTGGCGGGTGTGACAACAATCGACACGATTTGGACGGGTGCTACAACCGTCACATTCGCCGTGCCTTTTATGCTGCTGAACGACGCAGTAATGAGGCTAGTTCCCACTGATGCGGCGGTTGCGAGGCCTGGTTGGATAAGTGCATTGTTAATAGCTACTACGCTGGTATTCGAGGAGGACCAGCCGACGATATTGGTTAAATCCTGGCGTGTTCCATCATTGTAAATACCTATGGCGCTAAACGCTTGCGTTGCTCCGACGGTCATTGTGGAATTCGGCGGTAGCACCAATATTGCCGTGAGCGTAGGCGGCGGCGGCGGAGGCGTGATAGCAGAATTAGACCTGCTTGAATATCCGCAGCTCGATACTAGCGTTCCGAAACACAACAATAATATTGGGGGTACCCCAATTCCCAGAAACCGACGTATACATTGTGTGTGCATGCATCGAATGTTGCCACAGCGAGACCTAATCCACAAAAAATCGGGCCCCTATGGGCCCGCAGTTAACCTAATGTCCTGCGCCCGGTACGGCGCAGATTAATATTCCGCAATATCACTGGGGTTGTTTGTTCCCCATGGGTTGTTTGTTCCCCATGGGTTGTTTTGGGACTACCGGCATCGTTGCATTCGGCGCAGCCGCCGGTGCTTTAACGCTCAACAGGTCTACATCAAATATTAATAAGGAACCTCCGGGTATGCCGGGTTTCGGGCTGTTGTCATAGGCGAGTTCAGGCGGTATATAAAGTTTCCACTTTGCACCGGGCTTCATCAGAACCAATGCTTCTTGCCAGCCTTTAATCACGCCATTCACTGGAAAACTAACAGGTGTTGCACTTTTGAACGAACTATCAAACTCCGAACCATCAATGAGCTTGCCACGATAATTAACCGAGACCTCATCGGTGGGTTTCGGCGACGCGGCTTTCTCATCGCCTGCATTAATGACTTTATATTGCAAACCCGAGGCCGTCGTTTGTATTCCTTTTTCTTTGGCATTGTGCGCCAAGAACTCAACCGCAGCGGCTTTGTTGTGCTTGACTCCGTCTTCCATCGCGGTCTTTACAAAACTTTGTAATTGTTGCTGATCAGTAGGCGCCATTTTTTTGCCGTGCAGGCCATCTTTTAAGCCACGGTTCACCGCTTCCGGAGAGATTTTGTCACCGATACCCATGCGCCCCATTTGTTCGCCGAAATTGACGCCGAATAGATAGCTACTTTGGTCATTGGTGAGCGGCGCGGGGGGCGCAGCGGCTGGCGCCGCTGAGTTAGCGGCGGGTGTTTGCGCGTGTAACAGGGGTGCCATTGCCACCAGCACCAGAAAATAGTACGGTTTTTTCAGTAGATTCATGGTTTGTGCATCTTTAAGGTTAGGTAATCCAGCGCAAACAATACGCCAGTTTCTGGGGTAATTGCTAGGGGCTGCCCCTCAATGGCCGCCTTCTTAGAGGTGGTCGCGTGAAACACCCGTTAGACGTTTGTGGCTTAGCGCAAATTTGCGGCAATGCGTCGATAGGCCTCGCGAAAGGGAATGCCCTCGTTCGCCACTAGGGCGTAAGCCGCGGCGGCGGCGTGTATGTTGGGATCAAATTTTATGTTTTTAGGATCAAAGCGTACGCCCGCCAATGCGCTGGGTAATAAATCCAAAGTCTCAAGACATGAATCGATGGCGCGAAACAGCGGCGGCTTAATAAGCTGTAGATCGCGGTGATAACCGGAGGTCAGTTTTTGGGTAATGTTGAGCACTTCGTTGAGCGCCGCACACGCTACCGCGCTGCGTCCGCGCACCAACTCAAACACATCCGGATTACGCTTTTGAGGCATGATGGATGAGCCCGTCGTGAATTCTTCCGGTAAATTCACGAAACTGAATTCCCATGTGTAAAAAAGTAGCAAATCGGCTGCGAGCCGCCCAGTATCTTGCGTTAGAAGGGTAATTTCGAACAGCAATTGTGCCTCAGCCTTGCCTCGCGACAATTGTACGGCGGTCACCGGTTCGTGATTAACGTTAAATTTTAGTTTTTCGCGAGTGGCGTCACGATTGATATCAAGATTCGGTGTGCCGTAACCCGCGCCCGAGCCTAGAGGATTTTTTAGTATACGACGCGCGCAGTGTTCAAGCCCCGTGGCATCATCGCGAATTTCGGATGCAAAGCCCTCAGCCCAAAGCGCGACGGTGCTAGGCATCGCTTGCTGCATGTGAGTATAGCCCGGCAAAACGATGGCACCGTCGCGCGCCGACAACGCGTCCAGTGCATCCGCGACGTTAAGCGCGCCTTCGCGCAAAATCTGGCTCGTCGCATGCAGATAGAGCCGCAGCGCCGCCAGTATCTGATCATTCCTTGATCGGCCGGCATTTAGTCTTTCACCGGTGGACCCGATTCGAGCGGTGAGCAAATTCTCAATAGCGGTATGGCTATCCTCCTGTTCTAAGGGCACGCGCCACGTGCCTTCGCGGTGATCCTTGCCGATGAGAACGAGTGCGTCCCTTAAGGTTGACAGGTCGGTGTCTTGCAACAGGCCCTGTTCGCAGAGCATCTCAGCGTGTGCGATCGATGCTGCGATATCATATTGCACCAATCGATTATCCAGGATGTGATCATCCCCTGCAGTGTATGCCAGCACTCGGGCATTGAGTGGCACCCCTTTGTCCCAAAGTCGCGTCATGCGGGCGCGCCTTGTTGTTCGGCGGGGCTGAGGGCATGTAAGTCCGCAACCACCATCGATCCGGTACCTTCGTTGGTAAAGATTTCGGCTAGCAGACTATTCGCCGAATGATAAGAGATTACGTGGACTCGACGCACGCCGGCCCGAATCGCATTTTCTATGGCCTCCGCTTTGGGCAGCATGCCATCTTTTAGGCTGCCTTGATCGCGCAGTCGCCGCAAACCGTGAATATCTGTATACGAAATAATTGAATTCAGGTCAGTCGAGTCTTCCAGAATGCCGGATGCACCCGTACAGAGTACTAATTTTTCCGCAGCAAGCGCACCCCCAATCGCGGCCGCCACCGTATCGGCATTGATATTGAGCAGCGTGCCCTTCGAATCCGCTGATAAGGGGCTCACTACAGGCATCAAACCATTGGCCATCAATTTTTCAAGTACGGCGATATTGACCGAGTCAATATCGCCGACAAAACCATAGTCGATCGGCTCAATGGAGCCAGGCAGCGGTGGTAGGGGCAAACGCTTGTGAGCGCGAATCAGACCTGCATCGACACCGCTCAAACCAATCGCTTCGATATCCAATTCACGGCAAATGGCTAAAATGCGAGTATTGACCAAACCATTGAGGACCATGGCCGTTACATCAATCGACTTCTGATCGGTGACACGTCGACCATTAATTATTTTGGTCTCAATTCCAAGCGAGGCCTGCACGCTATCGAGTTGCGGTCCGCCGCCGTGAACAAGAACCGTTTTGATGCCCACTTGGTGCAGGATAGCGACCTGTTCAATCAAGCTACGAGTTGAGGATTGATTGCTAAATACCGCGCCACTCACTTTGATGACAAATACCTTGCCCTTGTACATGCGAATATAGGGTGCGGCGCTTTTGAGCGCACGTACCGCTACCGAAGGATCAGGTCGTTTCAAAGCCATCAATATCTCCGAATTTAAGCCAACATACGATGCAGTATCGCCATCTGCACCACCAATCGATTGAATGCTTGTCGCTGCACAACGGCGCGCGGGCCGTCTAACACTTCATCAGCCACCGCAACATTGCGGCGTACCGGTAAACAATGCATCAGCTTGGCATCGGCGAACGCATTGGCGAACCAATTCTCGCGCACGCACCAGTCTTGCAGTTCCGCTCTGAGTTTCGCGTCCGCTTCCGGGGCGCCGTAGTGGGTTGTGGAACCCCATTCTTTGGCGTACAACACATGCGCTCCCTTCAGTGCGAGCGTCCGATCGCTGGTTTCAGTGACTGCTCCCCCTGAAGATTTTGCTGCAACCCGCGCTTTACCCATGACGGTGGGGGGCAATGCGAATCCCTCAGGGCGTAATACTACGACCTCCATGCCGCGCATGGCCGCCATGTGTAGCGTGGCAGACGGTACCGCAAGCGGTAAAGCTTTAGGATGATAGACCCAGGTTAAGACGAATTTCCCACCGCTAGCGATTTTTAACTCATCGAGAGTTCGCCAGTCGCACAGCGCTTGGGCCGGATGATTCATAGCCGACTCCAAATTGATCAGCGGTTTGTCGCACAGTTGATCAATAGTGGAAAATAGCGGTTCGCTTAAATCTTCCAACAAATTTTTACCCTCTGCAAATGCTCGTACCCCGAGAGCATCGCAGTAAGACGCAAGCACAGGTAGTGCCTCGCGAATATGTTCCGCGGCTGTACCGTCCATGACGACGTTATTGCGAGTCTCCAAGCCCCAGGTGCCTTGACCCGGTGTGATAACGAACGAGTTGCCCCCTAAGTGCGCCATACCTGATTGGAACGAGGCGAGAGTGCGCAGCGAAGGATTGAGGAACAGTAGTCCTAGCACTTTACCCCTCAATGCGCGGGGTTCAGGCTTGTCCTGGAGTTTTTGCGCAAGGGCTAAAAGATCAAGAATTTGTGCACGTTCGAAATCAGCTAAGCTTAAAAAACGCCGCATACGCTTAGGTCCACCCGGGCGCAGTGGCGGTAAGTCCACTATGCTCCGGAAGGTCAAACAGCCGATTCATCCATTGCACCGCACCGCCCGCTGCACCTTTAGTGAGATTATCAATCACGGCAGTTACTGCAATCGAATTCTTATCGGTAGTTGCACTCAGATGAGCAAAATTACTACTCACGACATCTTTGATTCGAGGTGCCGCGCCGCCGACTTTTACAAAAAAACATTCTCGATAGTAGTTATTAAAAGCACGTTGAACGTCTGCGCTCGACATCGCATTTTTAAGCGTGGCCATGACCGTGACATGGATGCCTCGGGAAAAAGGTCCTGAATGCGGTGCAAAATTAAATTCTGCGTCTGTCCCAGTGGCAGCCTTCGCGCACGCAATGATTTCCGGTACATGACGATGTGTAAGAACATTGTACGAATAAAGATCGCTATGCCGCAGCGGATGGTGGGTGCTGTCTGTGGGCTTTCGTCCTGAGCCAGTGCTGCCGGTAATACCGCTAATAAAAAACCGTGCATCCGTTAATTTTAGCGCCAGCAACGGCACACTCGCGAGCAATATAGCCGTGGCAAAACATCCCGGATGCGCGATATGGGGAGTCGGCGAGAGTGGCAAATGCTCCGGCAGTGCACAGGTGAAACTCGCTATCCGTCCCGGTGCAGCGTGAGGATGATGGTACACAGCCTCGTAGGCGGCAGTGCTGCGATAACGGAAATCGGCTGAAATATCTACGCAATGCGCGCGGATATTTGATTGCTCGGCAATGTTTAATAAGTGATCGACGCGACTCGCCGATACTCCGTGCGGAGCGGCTGAAAATATCGCGCAGGCTGCTTGAGCGCGTAACACTGATTCAACGGCTTCAAGACTCGCGAATTGCAAAGTAGGGTAGACGCTAAAAAGGTGCGGGAAAGCGTCACTCACAAGGCTTCCGGATTGACTGTCGGACAGTATGGCGGCGAGCTGCAAACGCGGATGGCCCGCGATGAGGCGCAATAGCTCTCCGGCCACGTAGCCGGTGCCCCCCAGTACGATCGCGGAAATTTGGGCTGCATGATGGGTCATCCAGTCATCACTTTAGGTTCGCGCACATTATGCAACTTCAGTTGTGCAATCAGATAATCACCCAAATCTGCGGGATGACTAATCGCATTGAACGCTGCGACGTTCATTTGATCCTGAATAATTTCAACACCCACTTGGTTGTCGGTAGCAGGGCCTGTCACCGCAGCCGGTTCAATGCCAAAACGTTCGCGCAGGAGTTTTACACCTCCCCAAGCTGCGACCGGGTCATTGGCTGATAGGACCACGGAATTGAGAGCGGCTTTTATGTCGGACTGGCGCAAAATTGATTCGACTCCGTAGGTGCCTAGCAGGCCATCGCCCAACTCGAAGACAATGACATCCGGTTTGCCGCTGGCCATTTCGGTGAGCATGACGCGCGTTAACGCGGGTCCGCATTGTGCGGTGGTGGTAACGATTCCTAGATCGGTGAATATCATAGTGCGGCGCGCACCCGAATCTTCAAATGCAAGAATATCTCGGCGTAGCGAAACCCCTGTGGCTTTAAAAGCATCCACAATGAGTCCGCGATGTCGCATGCGGGCAATGATTGCTGAGGCAGCCGCCGTTTTTCCGGCTTCCATGCAGGTGCCCGCTAGCGCTATTACCGGTACGCCGTACGTGTCGAGCGTAGCGTTGTAGTCTAAGGTTTTGTAGCCCACTCTGGCGGCAACACCGATGCGTTCGCCTAGATAGGGAAAGGTTAAAACTGCCCCTAACACTTTGCAATCAAATGGCTTGCCTTTGTCTTGAGTGGCGGAATCACAGATGCCAAGCACGCCACCGATGTTCAACATCTGGATGATATTGCCCGGTGCGAGATTCGCTGGAATATGACCGGAGTAACCAAAGAGCGCCTTACGATGCCCCAAAGCGCCTACCACAATATCGCCACGCGCAACCTTCGCCATACGTCCGCTCGTCAGTTCTAGCGTGTTGTAGTTGGACTTGTTGTTCAGTACTTCCACAACAATGACGACTCCTTCTTCACAAATGATTTCGGGAGCAATACGAATTTCATGCGATAAAGCGCAGGCCTGAGTGACCGAGGCAATTTTGTCGACGTAAACTGTGCGCATCCCGGTCATGAACGTTTTAAGATTCCGTGCGCGTGCACTCCACACGCGTAGCGCCTGCGCGACCATAAAAAATTCCCGGTAGGGCGAGCATTTTCGAATAACCCAAAGCGTCCGTGGCACTCCATTCACCGGCCGCTTCGCCGTATACGCCCTTGGAAGCTGCCATAAGGGAGTAAGGAGACGTCACTCCTTCAATGAACAGGGAACCGGGCCGACACGTTAAAACAACTTCTCCGCTCACACGAGTTTGTGAGGAAAGAAGTAGGGCTTCGATATCCCGGCAGACTGGATCCAAATGTTGCCCTTCGTGTACTAGGTCACCATAACTTTGCGCGACTATTTCTTTAAGGCGCGCCTGTTTACCGCTGAGGACCAATTTTTCAAGCTCGCGGTGCGCGCTCAGTAGCACCTCGGCTGCCGGTGCTTCAAAAGCAACCCGACCCTTGGTGCCGATGACTGTATCGCCTAAATGAATGCCTCGCCCAATGCCAAAGGGACCGGCGAGCGATTCTAGGTTTTCAATAATGGTCACTGCAGATAAATGCACGCCGTCTAAAGTTACGGGAATCCCCGCTTGGAATCCGATGCAATGGCGTTTGGCGGCTCTAGGATGAGAGAACGCTTGTGAGGACAGCACCCAGGCACTCTCGGGGATACTCTCGGCTGATGTTAAAGTTTCCTTGCCCCCAATAGTCACGCCCCAGAGTCCACGATTGACAGAATAAGCGCCGCCGTAGGGTGGTATCGGCAACTGATGTTCTTGCAGATACTGAAGTTGTTCCGGACGTTTGAAAGCGCGGTCGCGTATCGGCGCAATGATATCTAAATCGGGTGCTAAGGTACGCAGGGCCACCTCAAATCGAACCTGGTCATTGCCGGCCGCCGTGCAGCCGTGAGCGACCCGTTGCGTTTTAAGTTTAACGGCCATTTGTGCAATAGTTTGCGCTTGTATCACGCGCTCGGCTCCCACGCAGAGCGGATACAACGATCCGCGGCGCACGTTGCCCATGATCAGAAATTTGAGCACCTGGTCGAAATAAGCGGCGCGCGCATCGATTATATGATGTTCGATGGCCCCCAATTTTAAGGCGCGCTCTTCCAGCGCGGTGGCTGCCGCCTCGTTTATCCCACCCGTGTTAACAGTAACGGTGATAACGGGACATTGGTAGGTGCTTTTAAGCCAGGGCACACAGAATGAGGTATCCAAGCCGCCGGAGAAGGCAAGGAGAATCGGCTGTTGGTCGGTCGCGAGGGAGCTGGGCATTACGAGGTGCGAAATTAAATGTTAATGATTTAAAAAAATTGGCGTTTTTTTGCCGAAAATGGCGAGCAACCGCTCACCTAGTTTTTGTTGCTCGCGCCCGTCGCGAGTGGCGATAAAAATCGTGTCGTCACCGGAAATGGTGCCAATAACTTCCGGCCATCTCGCCGTGTCGATCGCAACCGCAACGCTTTGCGCCGAGCCAATAGTCGTTTTAAGCACCGTCAAATTGGTGCCGGCGGTCAGAATGACGCTTACAAATTGCGTGAGAGTTGAGAAATCGTTTTTGACGTTGTGGTGCTCATCCGGCATCACATAACGATCGCTTTGTTTCGCGACACCTAATTCCCGTAAATCTCGACTGACGCTTGACTGTGTGGCGATGAAACCCTCTTTTTGTAACAGGGCGACCAATTCTGACTGTCGGCCGACCTCGCGCTCGCGGATGAGCTTGGCAAGCATTGAGCGCCGTAAGTTACTGGTGTGATCGATGGAAGTTTTTACACCGGGTGCGTGTTTCATGAAATTTTCATTATTTGCATAAGTTCCCAATAATTATGCATAAAAATTCAGTACTAGTCAACGAGTGGCGAGAATGAGTAATCTAGGGTCATGCTTGAAACGATTGAAATTGAGACGGCGCCACAACCAAGCGCTGCGATTATTTGGTTGCACGGACTGGGGGCAGACGGGCATGATTTTGAGTCCATCGTCCCGGAAATTGTGGGTCCAGGTGAACGTGCCTGGCGCTTTATTTTTCCCAATGCGCCGATTCGTCCGGTGACGGTCAATGGTGGTAGCCGGATGCGTGCTTGGTATGATATTTCGGCATTGGGGCACGGTAGCGCCGAAGATGTGGCGGGTTTTCGGGATTCGGCCTCTCAAGTACAGGAACTGATTGCACGCGAAGGGGGGCGCGGAGTGGTCCCTGAACGTATCGTCGTCGCGGGATTTTCTCAAGGCGGCGCGGTGTCGCTTTATGCGGTACCGCGTTTTGATCAGCGGTTGGCGGGAGTCATGGTGCTGTCTGCCTATCTGCCGTTAGAGAGTGTTTTCAAGGGGGAGCGCTGCACGGTTAATGACGCAACACCGATTTTCATGGCGCATGGCCGCGCTGATTCAGTGATACCGATGTCATTAGGTAGCCAGTCCCGGGATTTCCTTAAACTCCTCGGCTATCGGGTCGAATGGCACGAATATCCTATGGCTCATTCGGTATGCCAAGCCGAAGTGGCTGACATTCGCAAATTTTTATTCCGGGTTTTGCCGTAATAAAAAGGGGAGTCGCCCCTATTTAATAATATGAGTGATGACGGTTATAATCACTACGCTGAAGACCACGGCGATCAACTGACCTAATGCCCAAAATCCCAAGGCGCGCCGCGTCGCGAAGCCTAGGATTTCGCTAAAGCCCATGACTTGGAGTAGGAGGCTCCAGCAGGTTAGGAGTATATGCGCGGTGAATTGCGCATGTAGCAATAGAATGACAAACCCGTCGGTAGTGGTTTGTGCAGTCTGCATAAAAGCACTCGGGCCGGCTAGAACGGCTGTCATTAGCCAAAATCCCAGCGACGCGGTCAAGGGTACACTCCCGTAACTGAGCACGTGGAATACTTGTTGCCGATTAGCGGCACCCCCGGTACGAGCGCTGAGTCGGGCATAGATGGCGGTCATGAAAAATAAACTGATAACCCCCGCAATAGTCCCGCTAGTAAGCGCCATCGCCAGTATCTCTGTTACTTGAAGTTTTGCCCCGGCATTGACCATTTGGCTTAAGGCAAGGACGCCGACTACCCCTTGAGCAGCACCCAGGAGATAATCGATGGCGCCGATGGGTTTGGCCGCCAGTTCGCGAAATACCCGCCTGGGTCGTAACCAGACATCGCGGAGTGGTTGAATCTGCGAATCATTGGATTGTTGTTCAAGCATGGGGCAATATCATACGGTGGGAAATGTGTTGAGCACGAGGAGATGACAAATCATGGCAAAAAAGAGTAAAGCAAAGAAGCGCCCTGCGGTAAAAGCCAAAAAAAGTCCGGCTAAAAAGCGTACGGCGGCTAAAAAACGAGTTGCGAAGAAACCGGCGCGGCGCGTAAAAGTGGTCGCGAAGCGTAGTGTAGCGAAAAAGGTCGCAAAAAAAACCGCAAGGACAAAGCTTAAGAAAACCCAAGCGAAACCCAGCCGCAGTGTAAAAACTAAAGCTCCGGTTAAACCTAGGGTCAAGACAAAGCCGAGAAAATCAACGGCGACATCGACTCCCTGGGCAGTCTCCTCTTTTGAGGTGCCACCTGCCGCACAAACCTCGGAGCCAACGATTTCGCCGTGGACCCATTTGTCGGGAACTGAGCCTTCGGTTTAATTGGGGGCTTTGCAAACTTTCGATGCGTGCTTGTAAACGACAAAGATCGCCCGGACGCCCGCGTCAGGCAAATCCTGCAGCGGGCTGAAAGGCGCTTGAGGGGTCGGATTGGGGTATGCTCTTAAAATGAAACGACCTCAGTGGTTGAGCGTGCGCCTCGTAGGCGTTGTGGTCTTGCAGCTGACGCTGGCGGGATGCATAGTGATGCCGGATCAACGCCATTACGTCGGTGGTGTAGTTTTGGTGCCGCCGCCGCCGCCGCGTGAGGAAGTCTATGGTGTTGCTCCCACACCAGGCTACGTGTGGTTGCAAGGATACTGGCGTTGGGTGGGGAATCGACACGAGTGGATTTCGGGTCACTGGAATGCACCGCGTGCCGGGCGCCGTTGGGTGGCGCACCAATGGGTGAGGCAGGGCGATGGCTGGTACCTACGTCCGGGGCGTTGGGAGCGTCAGCGCTAGCCAAGAAACCGCAGTGCCGAAAGCTTAAGTATAAGGATAATGGGATGTCGAATCGGATTAGGAATGATTTTGGGTGGACACTATGCTTGACGCTGCTAACTGCATCCGGCGCCACGATGACCGCGATCGCCGCGAACATAGGCGGAGGCGGTGCTAACCCTGCGGGTGAGGCTAGACCTGTGCCGGCGGCGACTGTTCAGCGTATCGCGCGTCTGCTGACACAAACTCCGCTTATTGATGGCCATAACGATCTAGCCGAGACGTTGCGAGAAAAATTCGGCAATAAGTTGTGGACGGTTGATATGAACGGCACGCCGGGGTCACCGGTCACGTCGCTTCAAACGGATATTGCGCGTTTGCGTGCCGGACACGTGGGCGGCCAGTTCTGGTCGGTGTGGATTCCAGTCTCGGTTACAGGTTCTGATGCCATTCGCATGACACTTGAACAGATTGATACTGTACGCGGACTAGTTGACCGTTACCCGCAAACTTTTGCGCTTGCAAGCACTGCGGCGGATATTGAGCGCATTCATAAGAGCGGCAAAATCGCGTCCATGATTGGCATCGAAGGGGGTCATCAGATCGGCGAGAGCATCGCGGCCTTGCGGCAGTTTTACGCGCTTGGCGCGCGATATATGACTCTCACTCATAGCAGTAATAATGCGCTTGCGGACTCGGCGACGGATAATCCGCTGCATAAGGGGCTGACGTCATTTGGTCGCGCGGTGTTGAGCGAGATGAATCGACTGGGTATGTTAGTCGATATTGCACATGTCTCCCCGGAGGTCATGCGGCAAGCGATTACGCAGAGTAAAGCGCCTGTTATATTCTCACACAGTAGTGCGCGCGCAGTGACCGAGCATCCGCGTAATGTGCCCGATGATGTGCTTAAAATGCTGGTTGAACATGACGGCGTAGTCATGGTTAATTTTTATCCCGGTTATGTCAGTAACGCTTATAACCGATGGATCGCCGATCATGCCGCTGAGACCGCGCGTACTAATGCACCACCCTTTGGTGGCCTTTATATTGGGCAGCCGGAACGAGCAGCGGCCGCACTAGCGGACTGGGAAAAAGAGCATCCTAAACCGCGCGTCACCGTGCAAGCTGTGGCGGACCATATTGACTATATCGTTAAACTGATCGGTATTCAGCACGTGGGAATTGGTAGCGATTTTGATGGTATTGAAGCGGTGCCAGAAGGTCTCTCAAGTGTTGCCGATTACCCTAATTTATTTGCAGAATTGATCGCGCGTGGTTGGACTGACTCAATGTTGAGTAAACTGGCTGGCGGCAATCTGTTGCGGGTGCTGCGTAAGGCGGAGGCGGTTGCAGCTTCCATGAAAAGCGTGGCGCTTTCGAACCCTGCGATCGCGGATTTTGCTGATGGTGGTGTGGTTATGCGCTAGAGGATGATAGGAAATAACCCCAATGCTGGAATCAAATCAAACGCGAATTCTATATAACAGTGGCTTTGGTAATGAATTCACCACCGAAGCGTTAGCGGGTGCACTGCCCGTAGGTCGCAACTCCCCGCAGCATTGTCCTTATGGGTTATATGCGGAACAATTCTCAGGCACTGCGTTCACCGCACCCCGCCATGTTAATCGTCGCTCCTGGCTCTACCGAATCCGTCCGGCTGCCATGCACGGAGAGTTTCGGGATTCAGGACGCATTTTAGGGGATGGCGGCGATCGCAATGTGTTCTCCGCGCCCGCTGTGGCGGTTTCACCTAATCAGTTACGTTGGGATCCATTGCCTTCCCCGCTAGAGCCGACAGACTTTATAGAGGGTTTAGTAGCGGTTGCCGGCAATGGTTCGCCGGAATCGCAAACTGGATGTGGTATTTATTTATACGTTGCAAACCGCTCCATGCTAGAGCGATATTTTTATAGTGCTGACGGCGAAATTTTGATAGTTCCGCAGCAGGGAACATTAATCATTGATACTGAATTGGGGCGCATGCGGATTGAACCTGAAGAAATTGCAGTCATTCCGCGCGGCCTACGTTTTCGCGTTCAGGTGGAAGACGTGCAAGTTCGCGGCTACGTGTGTGAGAACTATGGCGAACCGTTTAAGCTGCCTGATTTAGGACCTATTGGTTCCAACGGATTGGCTAATGCGCGTGATTTTCAAACACCGCATGCGCGGTATGAGGATCGCGAGGAAGCTTGCAAATTGTGGGCTAAATTTTTAGGTCGGCTTTGGGTCGCTGACATGGACCACAGCCCTTTAGATGTGGTGGCCTGGCATGGCAATAATGTGCCCTATAGGTACGATTTACGCCGCTTTAATACGCTAGGGTCGATTTCATATGATCATCCGGACCCCTCGATTTTTTTAGTGCTGCATTCACCCAGCGATACGCTGGGTGTCAGCAATATCGATTTCGTCGTGTTCCCACCTCGGTGGCTGGTGATGCAGGAGACATTTAGGCCGCCGTGGTTTCACCGCAACGTAGCCAATGAGTTCATGGGTTTAATTCGTGGCGTCTATGATGCTAAGAGTTCAGGATTTGTTCCTGGGGGCGCCTCTCTACACAATTGCATGAGTGCACATGGTCCTGACGTCGAAACTTTTGAGAAAGCGATAAGGTCAGATACCTCGATACCGCAACGCCTGGTCGACACGATGGCATTCATGTTTGAAACTCGTTTAGTGATCAAGCCGACGCGCGGCGCTATGGAAGGCAGGCCACCGTTGCAAACCGATTATATGCAATCCTGGCAGGGTCTAAAAAAACGCTTTGACCCCGGACAGTGAATTTCAGTGCACTCGCTTAATTTGACTCATGATCCGCAGATCAAAAGCTGGCTAGCCACAGCCAATCGACCGGACGGTAACTTTCCGCTACAGAATTTGCCATTTGCAGTGTTTCGACGCGCTCAAAGTCACGAGGCATTCCGCGGTGGAGTTGCCATCGGCGATCAGGTGATTGATTTGGCGGCAGTTGCGGCGCTAGTGGCGCGCGACTCGATGAGCTCTTTTAGCGCCGATGCGATTGTGGCACTAGAGGCCGGACGACTTCAGACGCTTAATCAACTGATGCAACTGGGTCCGCGTTTTTGGAGTGCGCTGCGCCTGGCGTTATTCGAAGGCTTTCGAACTGGCTCCTCACTGCAGTCCCAGTTGGAGCGCTGCCTTATCCCTCAAGCGGGTGTCGAGTTTACGGTGCCGGCGCAAATCGGTAACTACACGGATTTTTACGCGTCGATTTATCATGCTACCGCCGTAGGTCGGTTATTCCGGCCTGACGAGCCTTTATTGCCGAACTACCATTGGCTACCCATTGGGTATCACGGGCGCGCCTCGTCAATCGGTATTTCGGGGCAGTCATTTCACCGACCGACGGGGCAAATTAAAATTTCAGGTGAATCGGCGCCGGTATTGAAACCTAGCGCCCGCTTGGACTACGAGCTTGAGTTGGGTGTATTCGTGGGGACTGGCAATCCGCTGGGCGCGCGGATATCCATTCGCGAAGCAGAATCGCAAGTTTTTGGTTTGTGCTTGCTCAATGACTGGTCGGCAAGAGACATACAAGCCTGGGAATATCAGCCTTTGGGCCCATTTCTGGCGAAAAATTTTGCGACCACGATCTCCCCATGGATTGTCACCCTAGAAGCGTTGGCACCGTTTCGTTCGCCCTGTACGCGGCCCGATGGCCCACCTTTGCTCGATTATTTAGATTCCCTTAGCAATCGACAGAGCGGGTCGATCGATATTCACCTTGAGACTTTAATTCGCAGCTCGAGCATGCGCGAGGCAAATGTTCCTGCCTATCGTTTAGCATCGACGAGTTTCCGCCATTCTTATTGGACTATTGCCCAGTTAGTAGCGCATCACACGATCAATGGGTGTAATTTGCAACCGGGCGATTTGCTGGGTACGGGGACTCAGTCGGGACCTACGCCTGCAGAAGCGGGCTCCCTGCTGGAGTTGTCGCAGGGAGGCAAACAAAGCTTCGCGATATCGCCCACTGAACAACGCACATTTCTCGAAGATGGTGATGTCGTTATCATGCGAGGGTGGTGTGAAAGCCCCAGTGCCACCCGCATCGGCTTTGGTGAAGTCATCGGGCAAGTTCTTCCCGCGATGAAGCTTTGAAGTTGCAATAAATTTGAGGTGGCTATGAGTATTGGGAATCCCATGCAAACCGACGGCTTTGAATTCGTCGAGTACGCGGCACCCGAACCCGAGGTATTGCGTCAATTATTTGAGCGCATGGGGCTGCCTGCGGTGGCGCGACATCGCAGTAAAAATGTCACGCTACACAAGCATGGCGACATTAATTTTATCATTAATGCCGAGCCCGATAGCTTCGCTCAAGGATTTGCGCGCGCGCATGGACCCTCGGCCTGTGCTATGGGGTTTAGAGTGGCGGATGCTGCCCTGGCTTATTCTAGAGCGCTATCCCTAGGCGCTAAGCCGGGACCCATTACTGCAGGTCCAATGGAATTGAATATTCCCTCAATCGAAGGGATTGGCGGTAGTCTTATTTATTTGGTGGATCGTTACGGCGAGCGCACTATTTATGACGTAGATTTTGTCCCGGTCAAGGGCGTCGCGGTGGCGAGCACTCACCTTACTTTGATTGATCATCTGACTCACAACGTGCGTCGCGGCCACATGGATGTATGGTGCGGATTCTACGAGAAATTATTCAATTTCCGCGAAATTCGTTATTTCGCTATTGAGGGCACTCAGACAGGGTTATTTTCTCGTGCACTGACTTCGCCTTGTGGAAAAATTCGTATCCCGATTAATGAAAGTCAGGACGACAAGAGTCAAATTGAAGAATATTTAAGAGAATATCAAGGCGAGGGCATACAACACATTGCACTCGCATCCTCCGACATTTATCCCACCGTGGATATTTTGCGGTTACGGGGCATCGAATTTCAGGATACACCCGCTACTTATTATGAGCATGTGAATACTCGCGTGAAGGATCATGTTGAAGACACCAGCTCGCTCGCCGCGCGTGGAATTCTTATTGATGGGAATCGAGAGAGTGGGATTTTATTGCAGATCTTCACCAAAAATGTGGTGGGGCCGATATTCTTTGAAATCATTCAACGTAAAGGCAATGAAGGTTTTGGGGAGGGGAATTTTAAAGCGCTGTTTGAGTCCATTGAACTTGATCAGAAACGACGTGGAGTTATTTGACCGGTTGCAGCGCCGCGCAAAGGCGTCACGCGGCTTTTAATTCGACAAATCGACCCCATAAACAAAAAATGAGCATGAAACAAGTTTTAAGTGTGCAGGACGCCCCCGAGCCTCATTGGGTCGGCGATGGTTTTCCGGTGCGTTCCATGTTCTCCTACCAAGGGGATGCCCAGGCTTTAAGTCCTTTTTTACTATTGGACCACGCGGGTCCGATGCAATTTCCGGCCGCAACAAAGCCGCGCGGTGTGGGTGAACACCCTCATCGAGGTTTTGAAACGGTCACGATTGTCTACCAGGGCGAGGTGGAACACCGGGATAACAGCGGGGGTGGCGGGAAAATTGGGCCGGGTGACGTGCAATGGATGACGGCGGCTCGGGGGATTTTGCACGATGAATTTCACTCGCGCGAATTTACCCGTACGGGCGGCGTATTAGAGATGGTTCAGCTGTGGGTCAATTTGCCCGCCAAGGATAAAATGACGGCGCCGCGTTACCAAAGCTTGCATGCAGCAGAAATTCCGGTCGTTGACCTGCCTAATGATGCGGGCACGGTGAGGGTGATCGCGGGCGAGTATGCAGGCCATCGTGGCCCCGCGCTGACTTTTACGTCTATTGACGTGTGGGATTTAAAGTTACAGGCAGCGCGTCGTGCGGAGTTTAATTTTGCCACGGGACGCACCTTGGCGCTGATTGTGTTGCACGGTTGCGTTCGCATCAACGCGGCCCAGATCGTCAATGAGTCCCAGATGGTATTGTTGGCGCGTCGCGATAGCGAGGTGTCAATCGAGGCCAATACGGATTCGATTGTGTTGCTGCTCAGCGGTGAACCTATTGACGAACCGGTGGTGGGTTACGGTCCATTTGTCATGAATAGCGAGTCCGAGATTCGTCAGGCTATTAGCGATTTCAATACTGGCCAGTTTGGGAAAAGTCTTTAGTACGAAGTTTAGCTCAAGGGTTTAGCTCAAGGGATTAGCGAGAGCGACTGCTTTGTTAACAAAGGTTGCGCCACTAATCTCGGCCAGGCTAATTCCTCGATTCACATCCAGTCCTGTCAATTGCCAGTCATGTACGGCAAGTGGCAGCGGACAAATCAATCGCTCATGAAAACGTGTCGGCCAGCGTACCTCATGAAGTGTTATATGCTCGAAGGCGTCTACTTCGGCAATCGCGCCGCGCGTTGACTCTAAACCATTAAGCGAGAAACGCACGCGACGCATTAAACGTTCCTTGATGTCAATGTAGAGTTCCAATTCGTCGGCTGCCGAGAATCCGAGTCCGGGTGCTATATGCACGCGTAGGACATCACATGAGTAGGGATGTCCGCCTACGACAAGCTTAGCAGCGCCGGCGAGTTGCAGAACGAGGGGTATTTGTTGGTCTTCGTTTAGCGCCAGTAACATCGGTCCCAAGAGGAACAAACTATAGCCATCAACTACCAAAGCCGCCGCCGCACGACGCTCACTATTTTTCGCTTCCTCACCATTGAACCAGACAATCACCTCGCCCATGCTGGCATTTAAATTTCTGACGACCTGCTTGGTGCCTTGGGGTCCGGTGTGGGCTTGCGCGACCATGCGTTCGCTGCGCAGCCATCTTTCTTCCGAACGACCGCGAAAACCAGAGTCGACTAATACCGGTTGCAATTTTCCCACGAGAGTGTGCCACTTGCCGGCGTAACTGATGCTGAGGTCGTTGATCTTACTCAAGCCGGCAAGTCCATGTGCCGCGGCGCTCTCCGTGAGGAGTGCTCGCGCTTCTGGACTTGTATTATTTTCTAATTGCGTAAAGCGCGCGCCGCATCCCTGCAACGGTAATAGGGGTAGCAACAGCGAGGATGTTATTACGCGGCGGATCAAGTTCGGTTTGTCTTGTAAGTCTCTTGTCATAGCGGCGTTACGCCCGCAAGGTCGGTCAGGCTCATAGCGCGCGTGAGCTCTATGAACTCGCGGATGTAGGCTGCGGCGCTACCTGCTCGAGTGGTCGCTGCATAAAGTTCGCAATGTAAACCGCTGCGACCGATGGGACGTGATATGACGTAGCCTCGCGCAAGGTAGTGACCCACTGTCCAGGCTGGCAGTGCCGCGATGCCGCGACCACTTGCGACTAACTGGAGTATGGCTACGGTTAACTCGGCCGTTCGCCTGCGGGGGTGTATACGCGCGGGCACTAGGCAGTGCTTCATCACATCGAGTAACTCGTCTGGCACGGGGTAGGTGATGAGGGTTTCATCAGCGAAATCTTCTGCTTCGAGCCATGGCTTTGCGCTAAGGCGGTGGCGTGGACTCATAAGGGCAACGCTCTCGTAGCGAAATAGCGGGCTAAATACTGCGTTTTGCCGCGCATCTTGCGGATCATGCATGATGGCGATTTCGGCTTCGTTGCGTTCAATTAATGGGAGAGGGTCGACAACGAACCCGGAAATGATATCGAGCTCTACTTCGGGCCACAGCGAGCGGTAGGCATCCATGGCCGGCATGAGCCAGTCAAAACAATTATGGCATTGTACGGCGATGCGCAGGGGACCTGCATGACCTTCAGCTAATCGGGCAATATCGCGGCCCGACTCTGCGACTTGAGGCAGTACTGCCTGTGCGAGTGCGAGTAGACGCTGTCCGATGGCGGTAAATCGTAGGGGGCGCACGTTTTTTTCGACCAACGCCGCGCCGTAATGTGTTTCGAGAGCTTTTAATTGATGAGAGAGGGCTGATTGGGTCAAGAATAGGCGTGCCGCTGCCTTGGACAAACTGCCGCATTCCGATAATGCCAACAGTGTTTCGAGATGACGGAGTTCGAGGGCGGTCGACGGCATGAGCTGGATTCATTTCCTATATGAAGATAATGAGTTTGAATCATAGCGCGACTGATCGCATGCTGCTATTGATGTCAGTTCCCGCTGTTTCATTTGAATTTTTCCCCCCTGTTAATGAGGCTGCGGCTCTTCAGCTTTGGGAGGCGGTGCAGCGGCTTGCGCCGTTACAGCCACGTTTTGTGTCGGTGACCTATGGGGCGGATGGGTCCACACAGTCGCGGACGCATGAGTGTGTATTGAAGATATTGCGCGAAACTGACTTAACTGTAGCGCCGCACTTAACTTGCGTGGGGGCTTCGCGTCAAAAAGTTCTGGGTATTGCCGAGGATTATTGGCGACAAGGGGTGCGACACCTGGTCGCGTTGAGAGGGGACGTACCGGAAACTGCGCGGGGTGTTAACGGTCGAAAGGATTCCTCTTGTAGTAGCTTCCCGTATGCGTCGGATTTGGTCGGAGGTTTAAAAACGGCTGTGGACTTTGAAATCTCGGTTGCAGCCTATCCCGAGGGTCATCCGGAGTCGGGGAGTGTAGAGGCAGATGTTGAGAACCTTTGGCGCAAGATTGATGCCGGGGCGCATCGTGCCATTACGCAATTCTTTTTCGATACGGAGGCGTTTTTGCGATATCGGGATCGATGCGCGGCGCGCGGAATTGACGTTAAGATCGTGCCGGGGATATTGCCTATCTTACGTTTCTCACAATTGCTGCGCTTCGCGCAACGCTGTGGAACTGTAATACCTGATTGGCTGCATCGACGTTTCGCTGGTTTAGAGGACGATGTGGAGACTCACGCGATGATTGCGCAGCGCGTGGCGATCGATCAGGTGCAGCAACTGCAGCGAGAAGGGGTTGATGAATTTCATTTTTATACGTTGAATAAGGCGCCGCTTACCTATGCTGCTTGTGATGCGTTGGGGTTGCGGGCGTAGGTGCCGTTTAACCGATGTCGAGCGCGTCGCGCGTCAATAAATAACACGGCTCCATTGCTTGGCTCGGCGGGTACAACTCATGATGGGTATAGTTAAAACCGACCGCTAGTAGAATTCGACGTGAGGCGTCGTTGGAGGGATGGTGACCTGCGAAGAGCGCCTTCGCTTGGCAGGCGGTAAACGCAAAGTAGGCCGCTGCGGCGGCCGCTTCGCGGGCAATGCCTTGGCCCCAATGTGAGCGCCGGAGCTGATAGCCGAGTTCGTAAATATGACCGCTGGGGTCACGGGGTTGAAGACCGCAACAACCCACGTGTTCGCCCGAATCCAGCAGGAAAATAGGCCAGTATTGAAATCCATAGCGTTCGTGACAAGCGATTTCCTCGCTGAGTCGCGTATGGACCTGGGCAGGTGTTAACGGTCCGCTGGTCAGGCGCGTGACTTCCGGATCGCCCCACAGTTCCATGGCTAGAGGCAGATCCTCGGAGTTCCAAACGCCAAACCCGAGTCGCTTCGAGGTGAATATATAGTTGAGAGTACGCAAGTAGGTACTGCGTTAAGCGCGCGGCTGCGCTGATCCCCTGGTCTGTATCCAGTAGGCGCCAAGACTCAACAAGATCAGCGCAATCAGTCCGAGAATTTCGGCGCGCGACGCCAGGGCAATTAAAAACAACATACCGACGATGCCGAGCACCGAGGCTGCGCGTAACCAACGAAATTTAAGCGGAGCCCCCGCGAGCGCGATACCTTCTTTGGCTAGTCGCCAGGCGGCCGCGCAACCTGCGATGTATAGACCAGCGGTAGCAAGCGCCGCGAGCACCGCGAGTTCATTAAAAGTTCCGCTTAAGGCAAGACCCATTGCGATTCCAGCGTGCCAGATAATCGCTATATGCGGTGCGTGACTACGTGCGTGAACGCGGCCGAGCATACGAGGCAGTAAGCCGTCGCGAGAGAAAGCAAATAAAATGCGTGGACTACAGAGAATATCGCAACTAATAAATCCAAACATGGATAATGCCGCGCCGACTAGCATGAGGTTGCGCAAGGCAGGACTAATACCGGTCATCACGTCCGCTAAAGGCAGAGTCGATTGTGCGAGCGCCGCGCCGAGCACTCCCTGTGCAATGATTTGAATGGTGATATAGAGCAACGCGACGAATGCCATACTTAAACCCAGTGCACGCGGAATGGTTTTCGAGGGCTCTCGCACTTCACCACTGGTGCACAGTGCGGCCTCCATTCCGGTGAATGCGAATAGTTCCAGAATACAGGCGCGACCGATACCGTTGCTGGTGACTTCGGTGGGTTGAAAATAGGTGTTCACATGAAAAGCGCTGGCGCCCACTATGATGAAAACCGCCAGCGGCAGTAATTTTATCAAGGTGGTTGCGGAGACCAATCGCGTACCGCGCGCGACACCGCCGACATTCACGAGCGCAATTGCGCCAATGATTCCTACAATCACCAGCGCATGGCTCAGTGCTTGCAAAGGCGGGGGCACCCAGGGAGCTGCAAGGTCGGCAAGCGCTGCCGCAATAGCTCCACATGCGAGCACATCGCCGAACCAGAGTAGCGTGCCCGCCATGTAGCCGGTTCTCGGGCCAAACGCGGCCTGGATATAGGCGTAAGCACCGCCGCTGCTCGGTACTCGACTTCCCCCTTCCGCGAAGCAAATGGCGACGGCGCCGACGGCCAGTGCACAAACAATAATGACGAGCGGCGCATAGATTCCGGCACTTAACGCTAGTGCGCCGGGAATCTTGAATATGCTTGCACCCACGACGCTGCTGACGATGCTGGCCGCGAGTCCCCAAGCACCCATCGCCCGCAGTAGCCCGGTGTCGCGATTGATCACGAGTTATCCATGTCTTTTTTGTTGTTGACGCTCACTTTCTAAGGGGTCTCGCTTAAGGCGCCTTGCGTCGCCCGGTCAGGCGGCGTCCGGTGGCTCCCGGAGCGGCTCCCGCCTTGCGGTCTAAGTCCCCGCGTAGCTGCGCGGTCGCGCCCGTGGAAATGGCGCCGAGTCGCGTTTCGATCAACGCTAAATCAGGTTTTGGGCCGCGGGTGTGCGCCTCAAGCGCTTGACGCATAATCTTCAAGTGCTCAGGCGAGGTGCCACAGCAGCCACCGATAATGCGTGCGCCGGCATCAAAGGATAGCCGTGCATATTCGGCCATCAATTCCGGTGTGCCGCTGAAACGAATTGCACCATCAATGAATTGCGGGATACCGCAGTTGGCTTTGGCGACGAGGATGGTGGATTCGTCCGAGGCGGTGGCAAGATTAAGAATACATGCGACGAGTTCTGAGGGACCCACGCCGCAATTGCTGCCGCACGCGGCTAGCTGATGTTTACGATGTATACCGGCAAGCTCTGCGGGTGAAATGCCCATCATGGTGCGGCCATTAGTATCGAAGCTTAAAGTGGCGACAATCGGTAGACCCATGCTGCGCGCGCCTGCGATGGCGGCCTCGGTTTCCTCGACCGAGGACATTGTTTCGATCCAGAGAATATCGGCACCGCCACGGCACAAGGCTTCGGCTTGTTCTGCGAAGGACTCTTGCGCTTCATCCGCACTTAAGGGACCGAGCGGCTGTAAGATTTCGCCTGTCGGGCCCATGCTGCCGGCGACCAGCACGGGGCGTTGCGCGCGCCGCGCTTCCATTCGAGCCAGACTTGCTGCCTTCTCATTGAGTTCGGCTACCCGCGCTTCGGCCTTATGTAATTTTAATCGATGCCGAGTACCGCCGAAACTATTAGTCAGGATGATATCGGCTCCCGCCTCTACGAAATCCCTATGTAGATCTGCAATGCGTTCCGGGAAGTCCGCGTTCCATAATTCGGGAGCATCGCCGGAGGTAAGGCCTCGTTCGAATAAGTTACTACCGGTGGCGCCATCGGCGAGTAGCCAGGGCTTTATAGCTAAGAGGGGTGTGAGTCGATCGATCATGGGTTGTTACTATACCGATCCTGAAATCGATGCGTGCACTTGACTACTTGTCCACCTCACCTTTAATGTCAGCTGCATATGCTAGCTCGAATCTCACTCGCCGGTGTTGTCTCCACCGTGGTTAGTTCGGCGGATTACCGGGCAAGATCAATTCACCCACCGGGCTTGCGTTGTTGTCCAGTAGCGGTGCCGTATCACTCGCCGTTGTCGATTCGTTTGAGCATGCTGTGCTGCGGGTGGATCTACCGTGATTTAAATAAAGACCCGCGACTATTGAGCTTGCGCGACATGGCCCGGTAAAGACATTGATATGGGTACCCATATCAGAAAAACCCACAGAGAGCTGCACAATCAAGTCAAAGTCTAGTGACCCGCCGCGGGCGCGCTAGGCGCAGCGGCAAAATCGCCGACCAGTGCTTTATAGAGTGCAGCCAGCGAAGTCGCGCGTTGCGATTGGGCGGTGGCCAGTTGATCTTCCGCATCGAGCTGGGTGCGCTCGGCGTCGAGCGCAATGAGCGAGTCAGCCGCACCGGCGGTGAACTGGGCATTTGCGAGGCTGCTCGCTGAGCGGGCCGTAGTCACGGCTTCCTCTAATACGGTTGCGCTCCGATTGGCGGCACGATAGCCCGCCATAGCGTTCTCGGTCTCTTCCAGTGCCCGTAGTACAGTGTCATCGTAGGCTGCAAGTGCTCCGGCTACGCGTGCCTTAGAAGCCCGCACCCGTTGCCGCACTCTGCCAATGTCTAGAAAGCTCCAAGTGAGTGAAGGTCCATAATGCCAGCGTTCTGCCGCTGTTTTGCCGATATCTGAAGCCAATTGTCCGGTCCAGCCCAGGCCGCCTAATAAAGTGAGTTTCGGAAAATAATCAGCCACATCGACCGAAATTTGCGCGGTTGCCGCGCTTAGCTTGCGCTCAGCCTGGCGAATGTCGGGCCGTCGTCGTAGCCAGGCTTCGGGGGTACCCACGGTCACCAAGGCAGGCATGCTAGGAATGGGTGCAGGCGGACCCAACTGTTCGCGCAGGGAGGTTAGAGGTTGTGCGGTCAATACTGCGAGTCGCTGTTCGTTACGTGTGATGGCAGCTTCGGTCTGCGGAACACGAGCAAGCGTCACTAGCAATAAAGAGCGCGATCGATCCATATCCAATTGGGTACCGCGACCCACTTGGTTGCGCGCCTCGATCAGTCGCTGATTCTCTTCAAGATTGGCGACGTTACGAGTTTGCACTCGCAGCCTCTCCTGTTCCGCACGTAGGCTAAAGTATGCCTGAGCGACTTCCGCGAGCACTGATTGGCGCGCGGCGTCGAGGTTGGCGAGAGTAGCCTCTTCTTGAGCAATGGCGATGCGACGCGTATTCAATGCACTGCCGAATAAATCCACTTCCCATGCGGCATCGAAGCCCGCTTTGAACGTAGTGAGTTTGCCGATTCCGGGAGGAATCAGTGGATCTCGAGAACTTGGCGAGCTATGGTCGCGGCTGGCGTTGGCAGTGACCGTAGGGAACAACGCAAAGGCGTCCAGACCACGAATTGCGCGAGCCTCGTTTACTTGCGCAAGCGCCTGCTCGAGGGTCTTGTTATGGGTCAGTGCCGTAGCCATAAGCGCGTCAAGTTTTTGATCGCCGAAGGAATGCCAGAGCGCAGAGGCCGGGGCTTGGTCGGATGTGAAGGGCGCAGCGCTTTCGCTAAATACCGCTGGTAAAGTCGGAGAGGGCTTTACGTAGCGCGGACCTACTGAGCAGCCGCTAAGGAGATTGCATGCTGCAACGACTAGCGTCGTCCACCCCGCCGCTTTTAACATGGTTTGGAGGGTTCGGTTATACACTGCTAACTTCTGGCCGGGTTTGGCGCTTACTACTGATCGTGCGGAGCACCACATAAAAAACCGGAGTTAAAAATATACCGAAAAAAGTCACCCCGAGCATACCGAAGAATACCGTGATACCCATGACTTGACGTACTTCGGCACCCGCACCATGGGCGAACACCAGTGGAGTTACGCCCATGATGAAAGCGAAGCTGGTCATTAAAATTGGGCGCAAACGCAGGCGGCAAGCTTCAATCGCTGCCGGAATAATGCCGCGACCGCGGCGCTCTAATTCACGGGCAAATTCAACGATAAGAATGGCATTTTTGCACGAGAGTCCCATTAGAACGAGCAACCCGATTTGAGTGAAAATATTATTATCCAGAAAACTGGGCGGACCCTTGGGTGGAAACACCGCCAAGGACAATCCGTGCACTAGGTTTATGAGCGAAATCCCGCCCATAGCGGCGAGCATTGCCATGGGCACAATCAAAATCACGGTGAGCGGCAATATCCAGCTCTCGTATAGGGCCGCGAGAACCAGGTAGACCAAAAGCACGCAGACCGGGAATATCAGCAAACTTGCGTTACCTTGGCGTGTTTGTTGATAGGTAAGGCCAGTCCACTCAAATTTCATCCCGTTGGGCAGCATTTTTGTCGCGAGTGCCGCGACCTGCGCGATGGCCTGTGAAGAGGACATGCGCGAGGGATCGGTACCACCGGCTAAATCCGCCGCCGGATAGCCGTTATAACGAATTACGGGGTCGGGTCCGTAAGTCGATTTTACATTTACAACGCTTCCGATAGGGACCATTTGTCCCGCTAGATTACGAGTCTTCAAGTTGCTGATATCGGCAGCCGTATTGCGAAAGGGTGCATCGGCCTGCACGTAAACACCGTAAGTCTTACCAAATAAATTAAAATCGTTCACATATTGCGAACCTAGGTACGTTTGCAGCGTGTCAAATACATTCGATAAAGGTAGCCCTTCTTGCTTAGCGCGGGTGCGATCCACATCGGCCACCAATTGCGGGACATTGGATTGATACGCGCTGAATACCGAATAGGGGTTAAATCCTGGCGTTTGACGCAGTGCGCCGGCAAGCGTCTGGACCTGGGTGTTCAGTTCACCATATCCAATGTTGGCGCGGTCTTCCAAGTACATTTCAAAACCGGCCGAATTGCCGAGGCCTAGAACGGGAGGTGGCATGAGAGCGAAACCGATGCCATCGCGCAGTTGGCTGAATTGAGTTGATAAGGACACCGCAATCTCGGCCGCAGTACCCGTCCGTTCGTTAAAAGGTTTTAAGCCAAAAAATACCGTCCCCGCGTTCGGGGTATTTGAGAAATGCACGCCGTTTAAGCCCGCGAATTCAACCGCATGTTCGATACCGGGAGTCTTAAGTGCAATCTCTGACATACGATTGATAAAGCGTTCGGTTCTGTCTAGCGACGCCCCTTCGGGAAGAAGCGCGACCCCAAAGAGATATTGCTTGTCCTGAGTCGGTATGAAGCCAGCCGCTACATGCCGAAATGCACCCAGCGTCAGAAGTACCAACACACCATAGATTATTAAAAGTCGTCCCGTGCGTCCCGTGAAAACCGCAACGCGATTCGAGTAGCCACCCGCCGCGCGTTTAAAGAAACTATTGAAGCGCGCAAAGAATCTTCCAAAAATCTTATCGATGCCGACGGCGAAGGCATCTTTCGGCGCGTCTTTGGGTTTAAGCAAATATGCAGCCAGAGCGGGCGACAAAGTAAGCGAATTGATGGCGGAAATAATAGTCGATATAGCAATCGTGACTGCGAACTGGCGATAGAACTGACCTGTGACACCTCCCAGTAAGGAAATAGGCACAAAAACGGCTGTCAAAACTAATGCGATGGCGACGATAGGACCAGACACCTCACCCATTGCTGCGTGCGCAGCTTCTAAAGGCGTTCGCCCCTCTTCTATATTACGCTCCACGTTCTCGACTACCACAATGGCGTCATCGACCACGATACCAATGGCTAACACCATTCCAAAGAGTGTCAAAACGTTGATTGAGAATCCGAGTAGCCACAATACACCGAAGCTTCCCACGATGGAGATGGGCACCGCCAATAAAGGAATAATCGAAGCGCGCCAGGTTTGAAGAAATACCAGTACGACGATGACGACCAGTAGTACCGCCTCAAACAGGGTTTCGACCACTGACTTGATGGAATCACGTACGAACACCGTAGGATCATAAACCACTTGCCAGATGACACCTGCCGGGAAGCCCTGCGCAAGTTCCGTCATTTTTGCGCGTACACTATTCGATACCGCGATGGAATTGGCACCAGGAGCCTCGAACACTGCTATTGCGGCCGCTTTTTCGTTATCAAGTAAAGCACGCAATGAATAGTCGGAGGCTCCCAAGGTGATGCGCGCGACGTCCGAGAGGCGTGTGACTTCACCGCCGCTGCCAGTTTTTAATATAATGGCCCCGAATTCTTCGACTGTACTGAGTCGGCCCTTGGCGTTGATCGACAATTGTATTTCTGCGGGGTACGGTTGCGGTGACGCGCCCAAGGTGCCCGCTGAAACTTGAACATTTTGTTCGCGAATTGCGCTCACCACATCACCGGCATTCAAGCCGCGGGCAGCGACTTTTTCGGGGTCCAGCCACACTCGCATGGCATAGGTACCGCCCCCAAATACGATTGTTTGGCCCACGCCGGGCAGTCGGGTAAGCTCATCACGAATGTGCAGAGCGGCGTAGTTACTTAAATATAAGGCATCGTAGCGATGGTCTGGCGAAGTTAAGTGAACCACCATGGTAATACTAGAAGATTGTTTCTGCGTGCTGACGCCGAGTGCACGCACCGCATCAGGTAGGCGTGGCGTGGCTTGGGCGACGCGGTTTTGCACTTGAACCGTGGCGAGATCGATATCGGTACCGATGGCGAAGGTTATGTTTAATTGCATGACGCCGTCGGAACCAGCGACGGATTTCATATAAATCAGCCCTTCAACGCCATTGATCGCATCCTCGATAGGTGCGGCCACAGTTTCTGAAATCACTTTCGGATTTGCGCCCGGATAAATAGCGCGTACTTGAACGGTGGGCGGTACTACCGAGGGATACTCGCTAATCGGTAGATTGGGTAACGCAAGTAAACCCGCTCCGAAAATTACAATAGATAGAACCGCCGCAAAAATGGGTCGGTCAATAAAAAAGCGCGACAGATCCATGATTTGGCGCTATTTTGCGGATTTGGCAGAATGATCAGAATTTAGGACAGCACCGGCACCGGCTTTCGGTGCACTCGCCGTGGGCGGTTCAAAATCCGGTTGATCCATGGGCACTGTACTTGGGGTCACCGGTTGACCCGGCATAAATATCTTACGTGTGCCATTAACAATGACCTGGTCGCCTTCGCTTAAGCCCTGGGTTACGACGCGTAACCCATCGATAGTCGTACCTAAAGTTACCTCTTTGCGGATCGCCGTATTATTGGGGCCTATGACATATACATATTTTCGATCCTGATCGGTGAGCACAGCTCGCTCATGAATCAACAAAGCTTGCTGTGTGCCGCTACCCAATAGTTGCAGACGAGCGAATAGGCCAGGCGTGAAAATCCGATCTTTATTGGATAAAAGCGCCCGCGCATGGATTGTGCCCGTGGCCGGATCTAGCTGATTGTCTACAAATACCATTTCACCTGTATGGGGGTAACCTTCCTCCGTCGACAGTCCCACCCGCACGGGATTGTGTGCCTCTCGCGAACTTTGGCGGGAACCCTCACGCGCCAACGCCTGATACTTTAAGTAAACGCGCTCATCGCCTTCGAATGACACATACACGGGATCGACTGACAAAAGAGTTGCTAGTAGCGTGGCGGATGGACTTACTAAATTGCCGGGACGCACTGCTGCACGACCAATACGGCCATCAATGGGCGCGGTTATGCGCGTAAAACTCAAATTCAGTTGCGCCTGACGTAGTTGCGCGGCCGCCGCCGCTTGGTCTGCCAGCGCTTGCTGCACTTCGCTTTTGCGTTGATCGAGTTCTTCTTGCGAGGAAGCTTTTAGGACTTTAAGTTTTTCGCTGCGACTCAACTCGGCGCGGGACAGTTCTGTTCTTGCATCAGCTCGGCTCAAGTTCGCTTGAGCGCTGGCAGTAGCGGCGCGGTAATCACGGTCGTCGATCGTGAATAAGAGATCTCCCTTATGCACTTCGCCGCCTTCATTAAAATGAATGGCCTTAAGGTAACCCGCAACACGCGGTCGTAATTCCACGGTCTCAATGGCTTCAATACGCCCAGAAAAACCGTCCCACTCCGTGACCGATTTTTTAGCGACTACCGCGACACTGACACCTGGAGGAGGAACAGCAGGTGGTCCACCTTCGCTACAGGAGGACAGCAACACGGTCGTCACCGCCAGCGTTAAAATGTGGTGCAATAATGATGATCGAGTAGCGCAGGACCGCATGAGCTTTCCTAATTGGTAATGGATGGCGCGTGTTGCGCAGATCGAAGATAAATTAAAACATAGCATATTTTTGTTACGCCCAATAGACCGTCATGGCGATTTGTCGCGCAACTTGTCTACACGCTCGGCATCGAACCAATGCTCAATTAAATGATAGGAAATCGAAGCGCGCGGTGGCAGAAGCGGTTGTCCGGCGGCGATATCGGCTCGGCTAAACCACTGCGCATCCTCAAGTTCTTGGTCGTGAAGCTTAATTTCAGTCGTAATAGCCTGGGCGGTAAAGCCGAGCATTAGGGAAGCGGGAAACGGCCAGGGTTGCGAACCTTGATACTCGACTTTATGGACCTCGACACCGGTTTCTTCGAATACTTCTCGAACGACCGCATCTTCAAGCGACTCGCCAGGCTCAACGAAACCCGCAAGGGTCGAGTAGCGTCCCGAGGGCCAGAGAGCTTGACGACCGAGAAGTGCACGTTCACCGTCGCTCACCAACACAATAATAGCGGGATCGGTACGCGGAAAATGTTGAAGGCCGCAGCTCGCACTTGAGCAGACTCGCACATGCCCGCCCTTGCTCGCCAAGGTTTTGGCGCCACAATTACCGCAGTACTGATGCCGCCGCCGCCAGTTAACCATGGCACGGGCGTATCCCAGCAGCCCAGCCTCATCCCAGTGCAGTTGAGAGACGATTAAGCGTAAGTCCTCGAAGCGTGTACCCGGGCGAAGTTGCGGCGCATCAGAAGAGGGAATTTCGGCGGTAAATACTGACCTTTCGCCGTATGATCCCAACAGTATGAGTTCCTGACTCGCTATTGAGTCGTGGGGTAATTCACTAAGTTCAAGCATCGCCGCCCGCGGCGTGTCCTGCCCCTCAATGAGGTTGCGGGTATTCCAAATCGGCAACACTCGACTGCTGGGATCTTTCAGCGCACGCTGGACCCACGCAGGATCGTCGCGTAAGTGACCCGTGCGATTTAGATAATTACCCGAGAAGACTATGCTGCTTTTCATGTTGTGATTCTAACAGGCCAGCGCTGCGCTCGGGCTTAGCACAAGCAGCGGTCGGCAATTGCCACAAGAAATTTTTCGCTTTGCTAGTAGGTCTGCTAAGCGTACTCCACCACAGTCCTCGCAGCGTCCAATTCCTAATTCGTCATGTCTTGCTAAGGCCGTCAGCAAAAACCAGGCATGTTCGAAAGAAATTTTGATCGGCGCATGTAATTCGCAGTAAGCCTCGTAGGTCTGACATAGCAGGCTGCCCGAATCGAGCGACCCTATCCGGTAGCCAGACTCTACGCGCTTAGAAGTTCCGCGTAACAGACCGTAGATGACAAATAGACTAGTTAATTGCGCGGCTTGAAAGTTTAATTCCGAGTTGCGGAAGAAAAAAGCGGCTTGGCGAGGTGATTTCCCTCGATGCCGCAATACAATTTTCGCATTTCCAGTCAGGCAATAACTGCGATATAGCTTACGAATTCGATCATCGCTCAAGCCGGTCCACTGACGAATTGTGAACGTACGGGCTTCAAGGCGAATCAAGCGCAAAGCAAGATCTAGTCGTTGTCGGTCTCGGGTATAGCGATCGTCAGAAACTCTCATAGTCGTCTCCCTTATGTGCAAATCAGGTGATTTTGAGGACAAAAAGAATTTGACAAGAATTAATCACAAAGTTAGCGTACTTGCCAAGGGGTAATTTGAGGCTATTTCGAGTAATTTTAAAAATAGCGGGAGCTGATCATGTCGGATGCTGCGATTAGCGATTGGGGAAGAGGATCACTGCTATCCGGAGAGGGATTGGAATCCTTGCATGATTTGAATTATCAATTTCTGAGTTGGGCCGCCGAGCGGGCGGGTGGTTACTCGCTTGATTGGATTGGCGCGGACATTAATTGCTTGCCTGCCAAGCTCGCTGGACTATTGGCGCCTTTATCGCGGGGTGCCAGGGAGTCGGCGGCGCGCTGTCCTTACGCACTCTTTGATTTGCGTTTTCACGATCGGAATTATTGGTACCAGCGTCTTCGAAACTTCAGTCCGTGGAGGGTTAGTGAGCGCTCGGTGGATAGTGATACAGAAGATTTTGTGCGGCTGGCGCTATTTTTTAGTTGGCACGTGGCATGCGGCGGGCAACTTGCCGCGCAATTACTGCTAGGTATGAGTGAAGCTACGGTTAATGATTTCAGGCGCTTACGCGTCAATGAAGTCACTGCTCTGGTGGTAACCGAATCGATACACCTGACCGCAAAATGGAGTCAATGTGGTGTCTATTGGAATACGCTGATCGGAGCTGCCGCGCGTCGCGATGCCTGCGGGTTGCGTCGTGCACAATTGTCTGGGTTGCAGCTGGCCGCCTTTGTGAAACTTGACGAGCCACAAATATCATTGCAGCCATAGGCCTAGCAGGTCTATTCTAGTCGGCTGATATGCAAGCCCTAGTTCTTCGCAACCTGTTTAAGATTTATAAGAACGGTGTCCAGGCGCTTAAAGGAATCGATCTGTCCGTGGAGGAAGGCGATTTTTTCGCGCTGCTTGGCCCGAATGGCGCGGGTAAAACCACCGCTATTGGCATAGTGACGTCCCTTGTCAATAAAACTAGTGGTAGGGTCGAGGTATTTGGGCATGACATCGACGTCGAGCTGGAGGTTGCTAAATCCTGTATAGGGTTAGTGCCGCAAGAAATAAATTTCAACATGTTTGAAACTGTTTTTACGATCGTCGTGAATCAAGCCGGATTTTATGGGATTGCGCGACCGCTAGCCAAGCACCGTGCGGAGCTGTATCTCAAACAATTGCAACTGTGGGAAAAACGCAATTCCATTGCTCGCTCGTTATCGGGAGGCATGAAGCGTCGCCTAATGATCGCGCGCGCGTTGATGCATGAGCCTCGACTTTTAATTTTGGATGAGCCGACTGCGGGTGTGGATATCGAAAATCGCCGCTCAATGTGGGAGTTCTTACGCGATATCAACGCACGCGGAACGACCATTATCCTGACCACTCATTATCTTGAAGAGGCTGAAAATCTTTGTAGAAATATCGCAATTATTGACGGCGGTAGAATTATCGAGCGCGATAGCATGACAAATGTATTGCGTAAGCTCCAGACCGAGAGTTTTGTATTCAATTTGCGCAGTTCCTGCGACCGTGTGCCCGAATTAGCGGGTTTTTCGGCGCATTTATCCGATGATCATACACTTGAGATAGAAGTCTCTAGGCATCAAAGCTTAAACGATATTTTTTCTCAGCTATCTTCGCAAGGTATCGAGGTTGCAAGCATGCGCAACAAGGTCAATCGCCTCGAAGAGCTATTTATTCGCTTGGTCGACAATGGCGCCAAAGCTAGCGCTGCCGCTACACACGCGGAAAAAGTTTCGTGAATTTGCCTACGTCACGTGCAACCACCGAATGGATTGGTTTTAAGACCATCTTGATACGCGAATTTAGCCGCATCGTGCGTATTTGGGGTCAAACCATCGTGCCCCCGGCGGTTACTGCCACCCTATATTTTGTTATTTTTGGAAGCCTTATTGGAAAACGCGTGGGACAGGTGGGCGGATTTGACTACCTGCAGTTTATTGCGCCCGGGCTGATTATGATGACAGTGATCACGAATTCCTACGGCAATGTGGTGTCATCGTTTTTTGGCGCTAAATTTGGCAAGCATTTAGAAGAATTATTAGTCTCACCCCTGCCTAATTGGTTGATTGTACTGGGCTATATGGCGGGCGGGGTGTTGCGAGGAATGCTCGTGGGCACGGTGGTAACCGTGGTTGCTTTGTTTTTTACTCACCTGACGTTGCAACATGTTTGGGCTATTATTTCTGCTGTGTTATTAACGAGTATGGTTTTTGCGTTAGGTGGATTTATTAATGCCATATTCGCCAAGAATTTTGACCAAATATCCTGGTTTCCGACTTTTGTTTTGACTCCGCTCACGTATTTGGGTGGAGTATTTTATTCAATTAAAATGTTGCCAGATTGGGCACATTGGCTGTCGCATGGCAATCCCATTTTATATATGGTGAGTGCATTTCGTTATGGTTTCTTAGGCACCAGCGACGTGGATTTGGCGCTAGCTTATGCCATCATGGTGTCGGCGGTGATATTGATGTTCACGTTGGCGGTAGGCTTACTCAATCGTGGCACTGGAATTCGTGATTAGGTTCGCTATCGTGTATTGTGCCGCCCTTTAAGACTCGTTAATTTTAAGGAGATGACTCATGACCGAAGAGAAGCAGCAAAAATTTACCGCTAAAGTTCGCCGAGGCCTCGTGTGGGTGCACACCATTGCCGCCGCTGAACTGGCTAAGAAAAAGGCAGAGACCACCGGTGTGAGAATCGATGGCTTTACTGCGAGCGAACTTGCTGATGTTGAATCGGCTCTGACTTGGATTGAGCAAAATCGCGAAATGCCAAGTTGAGGCTGAACTAGTTCAAGCGCCTATTTTTGTTTCCAGCCGGAACCGTCGTTGTAGTACCAGCCGCCTTTGGCATTCGCGATCCAGCGCTTGGCAAAGGTGGCTTTAATGTCGGCGCCCCATTCCGGGTGGCCATTCGCACGGGCTATTTCCGCGTACAGTGCGGCACGATCTTTGTTCTCGTCAGCTAACAAAGTACGCACCACATTGCGTTCGGCCAACGTGATGCTGTTCGCGTCGCGTATATCCACCATACCATCCGCGGTGTAGCCAATGGCACCCGAATCATAATACTGCGTTAGTTGGGCGTGACGCGACTTCATCGATTCCGTAATTTGCCGCACGGTGGGCGTGGAGATTTCTAAATCCGGTGCGGCAGCGTCAGCGTTGCTCATCAATGTATTTAACATGCGGTCTATTGTAAGTACTATAACTCTTGCAGGCAGACTATTGCTGCCAGGGTCGTGCAGATTTTTTCCCGTGGGAGCATGTGGCGCCAGTGGGGCGGCCGCCGGCTTCCCGATGACGTCGCCAATAATTTGGTCAGCCGCTTTTTCGACTGCGGCGGCCGGAAAGTACACGTTGATGGTTACGCAGGCGGCCAGTATGGCCGTCGCGAGGGCGAGCTTTAACGCGAGGTGTTGCATTTTAATTCCTTTAATACAAACGTAAAAAAGTTGTTACTGTCGTCAAGATTATTGCGATGTAACCGTTGGTTGTGAATTCGATAATTCCTTAAGACTCGCCACTAGCTTGCGCCAATCAACTCGGCGCGAATCGCTGATCACATCGATCCGAGGAATGCCGCTACCCTTGACTAAATAGTAACCTGTTGCGTGCGGTTCTACACCATTTAAGGCGCATACATCGTTGGCGAGGCTGCACTTTAATCCCAGTTGTTGATAGTGAAACTCTTTAAAAAACCGCAGCGCGCCGCGTTCCAGTGCTGCCGTGGCTCCCTGGCCGCCACCTATGCTAGAGATATTTTCTACCGCGCGCTGACTAATAAGTTTTTTTGAGCGATCACCCGGAGTGCTAAATAAACTGGCGTCAAAAGCGGTTGGCTCCCAGCCGACCAAATGCAGTGCTGCGATATGGCCGCTCAGTCGCCCGGTGATTTGTCCAAATGAAAAGGCGCTGGTCACTGCCGCGAGATCTAAGCGGTTGATGATGATATTGGCGTTAAGTTGTGGGCGGGCCCCGAAGGCCTCGCTCATGGTCAAATCGCTTACCGAGACATCACCATCGAAAATTTTTGCGTGTAACTGACCGCCCAGCGTCATTCTACCGTGCTCTACTTTAAGTTGCGGTATGGCACCCGCCACACTGCCGGCGAATATTGGCCAACCAAACGCCTTGCACAATAACGGCATGCTAAGGGGCTCTAGTACGCCGTCAAATTGTACAGACATTTGTGCAGTGCCGATGCGCTGCAATTCTAGTCTGTTTACTTTAAGCCCACCATCCAGTACGGGAATTCGCAAGGCCTGCAGAAGTTGGAAATCTGCGCCTTCAGTAAAGAACCTTATCCGGGCCGACCCCAAACCGATTCCATAGGCATTAGCGCTCTGCCAGCTCAGTTCGCTGGGGAAAGTTGTACGATGCGTTCTACTCCAGATGACATGCCCTTCCAATCCGCCTATGGCAAGGCCGGCCACGTGATCGCTTAAGTGCAGATCTTGCAGAATTAAATCGAGTGTCACGGGAACATTGTTTTCGACCACTATTTGGCCTTTAATTAGCCCACGTCCTTCAAGTTTGGAGAGCAGGGTTCCTAGCAGTAGACCGGCGCGGGTCTGTTGCGGAAGTGCGCCTAAATCAAATTTGGCTATTTGGGCTGACAATTGGATGGCTGGAGATTGTGTGCTGAAGTTAAGATTTGCAAGGACATCGGCTGTTAACAATTGGCCTAGCTTAAGCTGCAAGCGATCAAAGACCAGAGTACTGTTGCGCCAAGCGCCGGAGAAATCTGCCGTTAGCGCAGCAGGGAAGCGCGCAGTAGATGAAGGTTCAGTGGGAGAGAAATTCCAGTACAGGCGACTGATCAGTAGTTCGCCGTGGGTACCCGTGAGCTGGCCTTGCGCTTTCCATGTACCGGACATCTGCGCGGCGTCGACTTTGAGCCCCACTTGGAGGTTTTGTGCGGCAATAGTGCCATCCGCATTGCCCAGATTGAATTTTGAGACCTCGGTGTCGATATGCGCGTGATTGAAGTTTTTGTTTCCCGAAAGGAGCGCGTGGGCGTAGGCGAGTCTACCGTCTAGGGTCCAGTCCTTTGGCAGCCGGAACAGCGTGCCCCATTGTTTACGAAGCTCCGCGATGGATAGGTTTGTAGCAGTGGCCTCGATTGACCACAAGGGCTCGTGCCAGTGCTTGCGCCAAACGCCTTGCAGCCGAATTTGACCGCCCGCCACGGTAATCGCGTTACTGGAGAAATTTAAGGTTTGCGTTTGCGGGTGCCAACCAAGATCGGCAATCAAGGCAACTGACCCGAATTTCTGGAAATGAGCGTGTATTTTTGCAGCGACACAACGGTACAAAGGAGCTTTTATTTCAAGCGCTGGACAATAGATTTGCACGCCACGAGCGATACCGAGTTCCGGTCCAAAATCGAGCGCCGCAACTTGCACGCGCGCTGTTGTGAGATTTGAATTGGCCAGCAAAAGTTCGACTGTGACGCCTTGGGCGTGCATGCCGTAACCGGCCCAATCGGCAAAGGATAAAGTTGTTTTGTCAATAGCGCCGAGCGGTGCGCTTACCAATAGTAAAAAACTCAAACGCGCTAACGATATCCGAATCATAGGTTTGCACTATAATGCTTCTCATGGTTCGCAAACGCGCATTAGTAGTTGACGATTCCAAGTCCGCTCGAGTGATCTTGAGCCGTATGCTTGAGAAGTATGATATCGAAGTGGATATGGCTGAGTCGGCTGAGCAAGCGATTGATTATTTAAAAAACAGCCGTCCCGACGCGATTTTCATGGACCATCTTATGCCCGGCATGGATGGCTTCGAGGCTGTCCAAGCCATCAAAGGCAATCCTCAAACAGCTACTATTCCCATTATGATGTACACCTCACAGGAGGGTGAATTGTACGTGGGTCAGGCACGCGCTTTAGGAGCTATGGGTGTATTACCCAAACAGGTGCGGCCCGTTGATGTTTCAAAAGTTTTGTACGAGCTGCATTTACTTCCTGATCGGCGTGATACTGAGCAGCCCGATGCGCAGCGTCCTGAGGTGATGCGGGTTGATATAGACCACCCGGTGACGCCGTTGACCCCGCGTTCCGGCGTATCGCCATTGGCGGCTATTGTGCCCGCGGTTACTCCCGAGTGGGGTCGTAGACTGGAATCTACCCTTAAGGACCAGACGGCCGATCTACGGCGCTTTATAGTGGCGAGCTTCGATAGTTTTTCGTCGCGGATTGTTAGTGATATGCGGCTTGTGGTACATGCGCCTCAAAACGAAGTAGTGCCTCCACTGCCGCTGCCCCCGAAATGGCCTTGGCTCGCAGGCATGGCGGCGATTGGCTCTTTGGCTGTGTTGGCGGGTGCATTGTGGTGGTTGACGCGGGATGACTTGGCAAAATCTCGAGTGGAGCTTGCGGGGTTGGCCGCTGCGAACGCCCAGTTGCAGCGTTCCCGCGATGACTTGACGATCACCGTTAAAGATCTCACAGCTGCCATTGCTAATTTCCAGGCACTCCCCGCTGCGGGCAGCTCAATGTCCGGCGGTGGGATCGCACGTGCGGAAAGTGTTCCTTATGGTGAGGTACCGTTTGATAGAAGTCGTCTTGATGTACTGCGCGATCTATTATCCACGCTCGAAGCTAAAGGGTATAAGGGGGTCGTCAAGATGACCAGCATGCCAGGAGTGTTTTGTTTAAGCGGTAATGCGCTAGATGGATATGTGCCAGCAAATCCTAATTTGCCAGCTAGCAAATGTGATCTGGTCGGTAACCCTTTTGAAGAGTCATTGTCGGCGCAGCAGCGTCAATCGCTGGCCTTCGCTAATTTGGCGTCCAGTGTCCGTCAGCGAACCTCAGGCCGACTAACGGTGGCAGTTGAAAATGCAACCACCCCTCGCGCTCCCGTAGCCTATCCAGCGCGTAGCGAATCATTGACCGCAGGCGAATGGAATCGTGTTGCCGTCGCTAATAATAGAGTTGAGTTCGTGACTGAGTTGTCTACGGAACAATTGGCCGCTACGCCAGGCGCTCCCGGGGCGGTACGTTAAATTAGAGGTTAGGGCGTGATTAGGTTAGTGCTTTAGGCCCAATCAAAAGGCTACTCTTACAAAAAACTCGGGGCCTTTGGCCTTGAAGTTAATATAACCCGACTGTTTCAATGAGGTCGATGATAACTTTGCTTGAAGAGAGTTGTAGCCAAGTGCAAGCGAGATGTTCGGACGCAGACGATACAAAGCGTCAAATTCGTACAGAACTAATGACCCATTGAGTTTTTGCGCGGAAGCCTTGAGATACTGTGCCCTTCCATCTAGGTAAAATCGTTTACTGAACACCCATGTAGCGTCAAACCCGGCGGTTGGCAATGGGCCCGCTTGATCTTCTTGCTGGTCGATATGCCGCGTTTGAGTTTGAACTCGCGCGCGCGTGGAAATATCAGTTATGCTAACGCCTAACGTGCCAGCAATTTCCAGTTTTTCGCTGTGCCAAAAAGAATAACCGTAAGTAAGGCCTAGCATGCGGACGCTCACACTGGTATTGACTGGATCACCTGCCAAAAGGATCACATCTCGAAATACGAGGGGAGCACCGCTTAAGGTTTTATCGCCGGTTCTATCCAGCGTAAAGTAATCGAAGCGCAAACGATGCCGTTCGGCGGCGCGCACCATCACCTGAAATTTCGGCTCGAAGTTTGATCGGCTTAAGCCTAAATCGTTTTCCGCGCTAAGCGCAGACCCGGGTAAATGGTTGCTACTGTCGAGTCGTATATCGGTGGCAGAGGCGATTTTGGTAATGCCTAACGAAAGACGGACTCGCTCATTAGTGGGACTCAAGTCGCTGTTAAGATTTAAATAGTCATCGGCGTGAGCGATTGTTGCCATTAAGGCCAAGATCATCCCCACCGTGCCATTCTTCATTATAAAATCCTTCATCTACTTTGCAGTCTTTAATATTACGGCAACACTCAAAATTGACCGCTGTGTCGCCAATAGCTTACAAGAGCTCGGGTTTTTCGCGGTGTTCGTCGAATTGACGCACGGGTTCACCCGAAGTGACTTCAATTGCGCCGTCGACAATAGCACCGTTTGCGATCGCCACCGTTTGGGCGCTGACGCTGCCCCGAATGACCGCTGAAAAGCCAATTTCTAGTTTGCCCTGAACAGTGAGGCTGCCGATTATTTCCCCAGCCACTATGGCCTGACGAGCACTAATATGGCCATGCCAGACGGCGTTGGCGGCGAGAATTAGATCGCCCTCTATCTCACCGTCTCCATAGACTTCGCCGGAAACTACAAACTGCCCTGGGCCGCGAATATTACCGTCAATTACGCTTCCTGCACCTATAAAGGTCGGAGCTGCCGAATTTCGTTCCAAAAATCGCCGTTTCTGAGCGCTCATCTGCACAGTATCCCCTATCCTTGGCACTCGTTAATGTGACGGGATCGG
This sequence comes from Gammaproteobacteria bacterium, assembly GCA_025359565.1. Taxonomy (GTDB): domain Bacteria; phylum Pseudomonadota; class Gammaproteobacteria; order Steroidobacterales; family Steroidobacteraceae; genus Bog-1198. The sequence goes on from JANYFY010000026.1 coordinate 82,986, forward strand.
CGTCGCCGACAGATCTTACATTTCACAGTAGAATAAGAGTGGTCTCGAAATAATAAAGTGAGCCTAAAGATGGGTATTCAGAAATTAGTGTGTTTGCTGTGTTGCGTGGGCGCCTTAGGTGTCGGCTGTAGCCGTCAACAAAGCGACTGGGAGCAAGCTCGAGCTACGAATACGAGCGCGTCTTATGAGCAATTCTTGAAGAAATACCCTACAAGCGAATTTACGGCCCAGGCTCAGGCTCGTGCGAAAGAGCTCGATGAGGAGCATGACTGGCAGAAAGCTCGCGATACCGATACGCAAGACGCCTACCAAGCATTTTTAAAGCAACATCCGGAGGGCAAATTTACCGAAGAAGCCCGCATTCGAGTCGAGAATTTTACTTTAGCTCAAGCGCCTTCGGTTGCGGCCGGAGCAGTGGGTGCCGCAGGGGCAGTGGGTGCCCTAGGAGCGGTGGGCACCGCCGCGGTGGCTGGTGAAACTGGCGGTGTTGCTAGTAATGTGGGCGCGTTAAAGCCTGCGCCTGCGCCTGCGCCTGCGCCGGTGAAACCCGAAAAAGCGCAGACTTCTTCACGAATTACGTCACCCAAAGGGTTTGGCGTGCAGCTAGGATCATTCAGTTCGGGTTCAGAAGCGGCTAATCAACTCTGGACGCAACTCACTAAGAAGTATCCTGCGGTACTGGCAGGACTGCATTCGAAGGTCTCGCAAGTAAAGGTTGCGAGTGGTCCTGTTTATAGACTGCAAGTGGTAGGACTGAGCGAAAAAAAGGCATCGGCCGTGTGTAACGATTTAAAGACCAAGGCGCAGGCCTGTGTAATGCTACGACCTGGCCGTTGATGGCGCGTTGGCAAGTCGCTTAGGAAGTCTTACATCGTCAGGGCTGGTGGCGTGGTCCGTTAGCGCCCCCAGCAAACCCAACATGAACGCATATTCCTTGGCGATGATGCGGTAGCGTTGGAAGCGACCCGATTTGCCGCCGTGTCCAGCTTCCATGTCGGTGTGCAAAATCAAAAGATTTTGGTCGGTCTTAGTTGCGCGCAATTTCGCCACCCACTTGGCGGGTTCATAGTATTGCACCTGGCTGTCCCATAGCCCGGTGGTGACGAGTATCGCAGGGTATTGTTGGGCGCGTACATTGTCATACGGCGAGTAGCTTAATAAATAATCATAGTATTTCCGGTCGGCGGGGTTGCCCCATTCATCGTACTCATTAGTGGTGAGTGGAATACTTTCATCCAACATGGTTGTGAGTACATCGACGAAGGGTACTTGAGCAACGATGCCGCAATAGTCTTGAGGACTCGTGTTCGCGATGACGCCCATTAATAGTCCGCCAGCGCTGCCACCCATGGCGAATACTAAGGTTTTCGCGGCGTATCGATTTGCGACCAAATAACGGGTAACGTCGATAAAGTCTGTGAAGGTATTTTTTTTGTTGAGTAGTCGGCCCTGATCGTACCACTCGCGGCCCATTTCTTGACCGCCGCGCACATGGGCGATCGCAAAAACGAAACCCCGATCCAGCAAACTTAAACGCGCTGAAGAGAAAATCGGATCCATCGATAAACCATAGGAGCCGTAAGCGTATTGCAGCATCGGCGCGGACGCATCGCGCACAAAGTCCTTATGATAGACAATCGACACTGGAATTAATTGCGCGTCGCGAGCCGGTGCAAACAAAAATTCGGTACGGTAATCAGCGGGGTCAAAATTCCCTATCACGGGGTCACGTTTAAGTAATTTTTTTTTGCCTGACTGCAGCGAATAGTCGTAGATCGTCGTGGGTGTGGTCAGTGATGAATAGGAGTAGCGTAGCACCTCGGTATTCATCTCTGGATTTGTCGACAGCGACATGCTGTAAGCGGCTTCGTCGCTCGCAATGAAGAATTCCGCCGCATTCTTCAAAGACTGGGCATTTATGGGTGGGACATTTAGGGGCTTGACGCTAATTTTCTTAAGTCCGCCACTGCGAACCGATAGCGCCAAAAAGGTGTTGAACACTTCAAAATCTTCGATAAAAATGTCATGACGGTGCGCTACCAGGTCGTGCCACTGATTGCGGTCTGACTCCAGCCCTGCGCGAACCGTCATCAGCCTGAAATTTTTCGCTTGCCAATTGGTGCGAATAATAAACTGATCGTGGAGAGCTTCTATTTGATATTCGTGGTCACGCTCGCCAGTTTGGAATACTTTAAAATTGAACTGGCTATCCCCGGCATCGGCATAACGCCATTCAGAGGATAGTGTGTTTTCCATAGTCAAGAAAATGAAGCGCTCGTCTTTGGATTTGCTAACTCCGGTATAGAAGCTGGTGTCGGTTTGTTGAAAAATAATTGTATCGAGGCTAAGGTCTTGGCCGAGCACATGTTGTTTGACGGTTAAACCCAGCAGCGTCTCAGGGTCTTTTTCTATATACAAAACCCTTTGGTTATCATTCGCCCAGACAATATCCGCTTCAACATCGTTGATGCAGTCGCGCTGAATCGCGCCAGTGGTGAGGTTCTTAAAGCGCAATCGGTACTGACGCCTACCCACCGTATCTTCGCAAAATGCAAGCCAATTGGCGTCGGGCGAGATACTCAAAGTCGCGATCTGGTAGAACTCGTGTCCTTGGGCTAACTCATTGGCATCCAATAGGATTTGTTCAGGGGCATCGAGGGTGCCGCGGCGTCGCGCGTGGATGGGGTATTCCTTACCGGCGGAAAAACGCGTGTAGTACCAGTAGCCGTTGCGACGATAGGGGACTGAGGCGTCGTCCTGCTTTAGGCGAGCCGTGATTTCGTCGAATAGCTGGTTTTCAAGTTTCTTAATATCGGCGAACTGCTGCGCTTGGTAAGCGTTTTCGGCGGCGAGGTAGGCCAATACCGCGTCGTTCTTGCGTTCATCGTCACGTAGCCAGTAATAAGGATCGCTGCGCTCGCCGTGGCGGCAGACCACTGCATAAGGCTTTTGAGCCGCAATGGGAGGGGCCGCCGTGACACTCGGGCCAGGGTTGGAGCCTGCGTTCGGGCTAAAAGGGTACTTGAACATAGAGGGGTGTTTCTAGCGAAACCTGGAGTATAGTTGTGAATGTTATCGGAGGGGGCGTTATGCAGACCGTCGGTCAACTATTAAAATTCAAAGGCGATGAAGTATTTTCGGTCGCGCCGCAAGATTCGGTGTTACGCGCGATTGAACTCATGGCTGAAAAGCACGTCGGTGCGTTACTGGTGATGGAGCAAGGAAAGCTGCTCGGCGTCATCTCGGAGCGCGATTATGCGCGTAAGGTGATACTCAAAAGCCGCTCATCGCACGATACCCCCATCAGCGATATTATGAGTTCGCCCGTTATTACGGTTAGCCCAGCGGACACCGTGCATCACTGTATGGAAGTCGTTACGAGGGAGCGATTTCGACATCTACCCGTGGTGCACTCCGGCCGCGTGGTGGGCATGCTATCCATTGGTGATTTGGTGCGGGCGGTCATTCAGGATCAGCAGGCGCAGATCGAAGAATTAGAACGTTACATTGCGGGTTGACGGTGACCGCCAGCTAGGTATTATGTAATTCAAAGGTAGGCGTGCCTGTAGTTAGTATCCTACCCGGCACAATTTGTGCCCTTAAGTTAAGTGATTTATTGGTATTAATTCTCGGCTGAAATCTCCGCTGAGTAAAAGATTGTGGGCGTTTTATGGCATTGGTTGAACAGTCGATACAAAGCACTAGCATAGACGGTAGGGATCCGCGCACGATCGATTGGGGGTTATGCCGTCAGCACTACGAAAAAGATTCTTGCGGTTTTGGGCTGATCGCGAGTCTTGACGATCAAGCCACTCACTGGGTGGTACAAACCGCCATCAGCTCCTTAAACCGGCTTACTCATCGGGGCGCTATTGCTGCGGATGGCAAAACCGGCGATGGCTGCGGGTTATTGATCAAGCAACCCACCCGGTTTTTACGGGCGGTGGCGGTGGAAGCGGGTCTATCGTTGGCTCCATTGTTCGCCGCTGGGTTAGTGTTTTTAAACACTGATAAAACCAAGGCAGATCAGGCGCGGCGCATGCTGGTCGCGCAACTCAAAGTGGAGAAAATCGAGGTCGCAGGCTTTCGTACGCTGCCCGTCGATTCCAGTGCCTGCGGTGTAGAGTCGCTTAAAACGCTGCCGCTGATTGAACAAATATTTGTGAACGCGAGCGGCGATATCGACGAAGCTGCCTTCAATCGCAAACTGTATTTGGCGCGCCGTCGCGCTGAAAAATGTTTGGAGCAGAGCGACCCGGTGTTCTATGTTCCGTCTTTATCGGCAAGCACGCTGGTCTATAAAGGCATGGTGATGCCGCAATACCTGGCGCAGTTTTATCCGGATCTACTGGATCCTCGCATGGAAGCATCGGTGGTCGTTTTCCATCAACGATTTTCCACTAACACAATGCCCCAGTGGCGACTCGCGCATCCCTATCGGTATCTTGCACACAATGGCGAGATTAATACTGTGCAGGGCAACCGTAGCTGGGCGGTGGCACGGGGTCCGTTGCTTAAGTCTCCGGTATTACCGGATCTGTCCGATATTTTTCCTTTAGTCTCGCTGGCTGGCTCGGATTCACAGTCGCTCGACAATATGTTGGAGCTATTGTTGATGGGCGGTCTTGATCCTATGCACGCTATGCGCCTATTGATTCCGCCCGCGTGGCAGTCGGTGGACATGATTGATCCGGATTTAAAAGCTTTCTATGAGTATTACGCCAATCACATGGAACCCTGGGATGGGCCCGCGGGAATTGTGTTGACCGATGGCCGATACGCTTGCGTGACCTTGGACCGCAATGGCTTGCGGCCCGCCCGCTGGGTAATCACAAAGAATCGACACATCACGGTCGCCTCGGAGGCAGGGGTGTGGGATTATTTGCCAGAAGATGTGGTCAAGAAAGGCAAGCTAGGACCCGGGGAGATTTTGGCGCTCGATTTACAGACTTCCGAGTTGATGGACACGAAACGGGTTGATGATCTTTTAAAGAGTCGGCATCCGTACAAGACTTGGCTAAAAAAAGGCGTGCGCTACCTGCAAACCGATCTCATCGATCCGCGGCTTGCCGCGGAGCCGATGGATCGTGACACGCTGGCCCAGTACCAGAAAATGTTCAATGTATCAGCCGAAGAGCGGGATGAAATTATTCGCGTGCTCGCCCAGGATGAGAGCGAGGCGGTGGGTTCCATGGGTGACGATACGCCCATGCCGGTGCTGTCGAAGAAAGTACGCTCGCTCTATGATTATTTCCGGCAACAATTTGCGCAGGTGACTAATCCGCCGATCGATTCGCTACGCGAGAGCATTGTGATGTCATTGGCTACGCAGATTGGTCCAGAGTGCAATATTTTTGTCCCCGTGCAACAGCACGCGGAACAAATTGTGCTGAGCTCGCCAGTGCTTTCGCAGCGCAAGCTGCGTCAGATCGTCGCGCTGAGCGATAGTGGGGTGTCAAATGAATTCATTGATTTGCAATATGACGAGATACTTGATCTTAAGGCCGCGATACTCAACCTTTGCGATCAGGCGGAAGCCGCCGTGCGTGGCGGTAAGTTGGTCTTGTTGTTGTCGGATCGTTATTTGGTCAAGGGTAAGTTACCCATTCACGCCTTGCTTGCGACAGGTGCTGTGCATCATCGTCTGGTGAAAACCGGGTTGCGTTGTAAGTGTAATATTTTAGTAGAAACCGGTACTGCTCGCGATGCGCATCATTTTGCCTGTTTGATTGGCTACGGGGCCACGGCCGTGTATCCGTATATGGCCTATCAAACCTTGTTTGATTTGATGCGCAAGGGTGCGGTCAACATGGAAGCTGACACGCGGCTGCAACTGGGTCGCAGCTACCGACGTGCGGTGTGTAAGGGATTGTTTAAGATTATGTCCAAGATGGGCATTTCGACCATCGCAAGCTATCGTAGCGCGCAGTTATTCGAGATTGTCGGTTTGAGTGATGAAGTGGTTGATCTGTGTTTTAGCGGTTCGGAAAGCCGTATTCAGGGGGCGGATTTTCAGGATCTTAAGGCCGATGCTGAAGTGCTGGCGCGCCGTTCCTGGAATTTAGGAGCGAATATAGAGCAAGGCGGGTTACTGAAGTACGTGCATAACGGCGAATACCATATGTATAACCCCGACGTCATTGCGACTTTGCAGTCGGCCGTCATGACAGGCGACTACGAGCAGTACAAACGGTATGCCGCGCTGGTTAATAACCGGCCGGTTTCTTGTATTCGCGATCTGCTCAAGCTGCAGCCCGTGGTGGGGCCGATTCCAATTGATGCAGTTGAATCGATTTCCGATATCCTTGCGCGCTTCGATAGTGCCGGTATGTCGTTGGGGGCATTATCGCCTGAAGCGCACGAAGCGCTGGCGATCGCGATGAATCGCCTCGGGGCGCGCTCTAACTCCGGCGAAGGAGGTGAAGACCCGATCCGCTACGGTACAGAGAAAAATTCAAAAATAAAACAAGTGGCTTCGGGTCGCTTTGGTGTGACACCGCAGTACTTGATCAATGCTGAAGTATTGCAGATCAAAATTGCACAAGGTGCTAAGCCCGGCGAGGGCGGTCAGTTACCCGGACACAAGGTCAACGATATGATTGCGCGGCTGCGGTTCGCGAGGCCTGGCGTTGGGTTGATCTCACCGCCTCCGCATCATGATATTTACTCGATTGAGGATTTGGCACAGTTAATTTTCGATCTGAAGCAGGTCAATCCTAAGGCGTTAGTGTCGGTCAAGCTCGTATCGGAGCCGGGTGTCGGGACGGTAGCGGCCGGAGTAGCGAAAGCCTATGCCGACTTAATTACCATCAGTGGATATGATGGCGGTACCGGCGCTAGCCCGCTATCGTCAATCAAATATGCAGGTTCGCCCTGGGAATTGGGACTTGCCGAAACCCATCAAACTTTGCGCGCCAATGAGTTACGCCATCGAGTGCGTCTGCAAACCGACGGGGGTCTTAAGACCGGCCTTGATGTAATTAAGGCAGCGATTATGGGAGCCGAGAGCTTCGGATTCGGCACAGCCCCCATGGTAGCCTTGGGCTGCAAATATCTACGTATTTGTCACTTAAATAATTGCGCGACCGGCATTGCAACTCAGCACAATGTCTTGCGTACTAAGTATTTTATCGGGTTGCCCGAAATGGTCATGAATTATTTTAGATTTGTCGCTGAAGAATGCCGCGAAGTTATGGCAAGTCTAGGCGTGCGTACGATTGTTGAGTTAATCGGACGTACTGAGTTGCTTGAAGTGCTGACGGGCGAAACATCGAAACAGAGCAAGTTGGATTTAAAACCCCTACTAGCGAACTCGAGGTTGGTGTCTACTAAGCCACAATATTGTGTTGACCCACACAATGAGCCATTTGATAAGGGTGTGCTCGCGGAGAAAATGTTCAACGATATGAAAGCCTCGATAGCACTGAAGGCGGGCGGAGATTTTTCCTATCGCGTGAGTAATTACCATCGCTCGATTGGTGCGCGTATATCGGGAGAAATCGCGCGACATTGGGGTGATAATGGGATGAGCGATTTTCCGATCACGGTCACTTTAAAAGGTTCGGTAGGACAAAGTTTTGGCGTCTGGAATGCGGGGGGCTTACGCCTGCTGTTGGAAGGTGAAGCCAATGACTATGTTGGAAAAGGGATGGCGGGTGGCATGATTGTGGTTAAACCGCACGCCAACTCGAGTTTCGTCGCGCGTGAGACGGTGATCATGGGCAACACCTGTCTGTATGGGGCAACGGGCGGCGAATTGTATGCTGCGGGTACCGCGGGCGAGCGATTCGCGGTGCGAAATTCAGGGGCAATGGCGGTGATTGAAGGAGCGGGAGACCATTGCTGCGAATATATGACGGGGGGCGTCGTGTGTGTACTCGGGCGAACAGGCGTAAATTTCGGAGCGGGCTTTACCGGCGGCTTTGCCTATGTGCTGGACCAGGAACGGGATTTCGTCGATCGCTACAATCATGACTTAATCGATATTCATCGTGTCTCGCCCGAGGGCATGGGTGTATACGCTCAGCACTTGCGCGGCATGATTGAGCAACATGTTACCGCTACGAATAGTGAATGGGGCGCGCAACTACTGAATGATTTTCGCACGTTCATTGGTAAGTTTTGGGTCGTAAAACCCAAAGCCGCGGCTATTGGATCTTTGTTAGAGAATTTAAGACGTGCAGCTTAAGGCCGACTGACGATACTATGCATGGTGGATAAGAATTTACAATTTCTTGAAATGCCCCGCCAGGAACCTAATAAGGTCGCGGTGGAAATTCGTATAAAAGAGTTTCGCGAGATCTATTCACAATACGCGCCAGAGACCGCCGCTCAGCAAGCGGGACGTTGCATCTCGTGTGGCAACCCTTTTTGCGAGTGGAAATGCCCCGTCCATAACTATATTCCGAATTGGCTTAACCTTGTTAACGAAGGCAAGCTCATCGAAGCGGCGGAATTGTCGCATCAGACTAATTCGCTCCCGGAGATGTGTGGTCGCATATGTCCACAAGATCGTTTGTGCGAAGGCGCCTGCACTTTAAATGATGGTTTGGGTGCAGTCAGTATCGGATCGATAGAAAAATATATTACAGACGAGGCATTTAAGCAGGGCTGGAAGCCTGACATGTCGAATGTTGTACCTACCGGCAAACGGGTGGCCATTGTAGGAGCAGGTCCCGCGGGACTGGGATGTGCCGATATTCTAGTGCGCAACGGCGTTACACCGGTGGTATTTGATCGTTACCCGAAAATTGGCGGCTTGCTGACCTTTGGTATTCCCCCGTTTAAGTTAGAGAAAGACGTGGTGGAGAAGCGCCGCGAAATCATGCAGTACATGGGCGTTGAGTTTCGCTTAGGTGTGGAAGTGGGTCGCGATATTTCGATCGATCAATTGAATGCACAATACGATGCCGTGTTTCTCGGGATGGGTACCTACCGGTATGTAAAAGGGGAAATCCCGGGCGAGAGTCTCGCGGGCGTTTATGAAGCGTTGCCGTATTTAATTTCGAATATTAATCGCGAATTGGGTCTCACCCAGGATTTATCGAAATATATCGATATGCAAGGTAAGCGTGTGGTGGTTCTCGGCGGCGGTGACACCGGGATGGACTGCAATCGCACTGCCATACGCCAGGGTGCTAGCAGTGTAACGTGCACTTATCGGCGTGATGAAGCGAATATGCCGGGCTCGCGGCGTGATTATAAGAATAGCAAAGAAGAGGGTGTACACTTTTTGTTCAATCGACAGCCGATTGAAATCATCGGCACCGACCGCGTGCGGGGCGTGAAATTAGTGGAAACTCGGCTGGGGCCGCCGGGGCCGCGCGGTCGGCGTCTAGCCGAAGCGGTGCCAGGGACAGAAGAAATTATTGAAGCTGATGCCATTATTGTCGCGTTCGGATTTTTACCCAATCCGCCGGATTGGTTTACGTCCCAAAACATAGCCTTGCACAGCAATGGTCGCGTGCGGGTGTCGAGTGAACGCGCGCCGGGGTTGAGAGAACGCGTACTCGGGTCGAGAGAATTTACGCATAAATTTCAAACCACTAATCCGAAAATATTTGCGGGTGGCGATATGGTTCGTGGTTCCGATCTTGTGGTGACTGCGGTATTTGAAGGACGCGAGGCCGCACAGGGAATATTGGAGTATATTGGCGTCACTCACTAGCATACTGCGCGCAAATCAGGTCGTCGCCAAAACGAGGTGGTTTATGATTCGTTTTTCTAAAGTTATTGTCGCTTTACTCATATCGTTGACTTTTTTCCCTCACTTAATTCAGGCGCGCAGTATTCCAGATAATGTGAGTGCGGCGGTTGCGGATGCGAACAGGCCTGATACGGACAAACAGCGCGATGTGAATCGTAAGCCCGCGGAGACGTTGGCATTTATCGGCGTTAAGGCTGGCGCACAAGTGGGTGAGCTGTTGCCTGGTGGTGGGTATTTCACTCGGTTGTTAGCCAAGTCCGTAGGGTCTAAGGGACATGTGTACGCTCTCGTGACGGCGCGCCCGGCGAATGCTCCGGCCGATATGCCAGATCGGTCCCTTTTGGTGAGAGCGATTGCTGCGGATCCTAATTATTCTAACGTGAGCGTCGAGAGTGTGTCGTTTTCTAAATTGATTGTACCGGCGCCCGTGGATTTAATTTTTACGGCGCAGAATTATCATGACTTGCACAATATTCCGGAACTAGATCTTGTCACTTTCAACAAATCCGTATTTGCCGCTTTGAACCCGGGTGGAGTCTACGTCGTACTGGATCATTCTGCTGCGCTAGGCTCAGGAACGCGAGACACCAATATCCTGCATAGAATTGATGTCGATGTGGTTAAGAAGGAAGTCGAGGCCGCAGGCTTTAAATTTGTCGCGAGCAGCAATTTACTGGCAAATCCTAGCGACACCCGCAGCACCAAAGTATTCGATGCGGCAGTCCGTGGTCATACCGATCAATTTTTATTGAAATTTCGCAAGCCGGGCCGATAATCGGTTGCACGCTGGCGTGCACAAAGTTTAGATTAATATAGCCGATTGCATGTCCGAAAACGGCGAGTATTTGCAAGCTTACTTAAGTTATGCTCGCGATATGTTGCTAGATCATGCTGCCTATTTCCGCGCGGTACGTGCTCGTGATCGCCGTTTCGACGGGCGATTTTTTGTCGCGATAAAGTCAACGCGAATTTATTGTCGGCCCATTTGTCCCGCTCGTCCCGCGAAGCGGGAAAATATGAGTTTCTATTTAAGTGCGGCCGCGGCTGAGGCGAAAGGCTTTAGGCCTTGTTTACGGTGTCGCCCGGAACGCGCTCCGGACTCAAGCCCCATTGATGCGGTCAGTCGGCGGGTGGGTGCGGTCGTTGCTGGAATTGAACGTCATGCTTTATCAAGCGAGCGGGTGGGTGAGTTGGCGGCAAGTCTGGGTGTCAGTGATCGGCATCTACGCCGCATCACTGAATCAGAATTAGGGGTATCACCGATTGAGTTAGCGCAAACCTATCGGCTATTATTGGCAAAGCGTTTGTTGCGTGACACTACGCTTAATCAGACTCAAATCGCTTTTGCGAGTGGCTTTGGCAGTGTACGACGCTTTAATGCATTATTTAAGGCCCGCTATAACTTAAGTCCGCGTGATTTGCGGGGCAAATTGCCGCCTGATACGGGCGTTCGAGTAGAGCTCGAGTTTAGACCGCCTTTCGCTTGGGATTGCTGCTTAAGTTATTTGAGATTGCGAGCGATTCCTGGGGTGGAAAGTGTTGATGCAACCCATTATCGTCGTACGCTTTGCATCGATAAATGTGCGGGTTGGATCGCGGTCTCTATGCACAAATCGCGGCATGCGCTGCAGCTGGAAATGTCGGCATCGCTTGCTCCCGTTATTGGCGTGGTTATTGCTAGAGTTAAACAATTATTTGATTTAGGTGCATTCCCTGATGCAGTCGGTGCACAGTTAAGCCAAGATCCACTGTTGAAGGACATCGTCCACCGTATACCCGGTTTAAGGGTGCCCGGTTGCTTCGACGGTTATGAAATCGCGGTGCGTGCAATTCTCGGCCAACAAGTATCAGTCAAGGGTGCCAGTACTCTTGCGGGTCGTTGGGCAAATAGTTTTGGTGCGAGCATCGAGACTCCTTATGCAGAATTAAATCGATTGACGCCGACGCTCGAGACTATGATTTCGGTTGAGTTACTCGCGATTACTTCGCTCGGTATTGTGGGGAATCGCGCGAAATCGATTGTCGCGTTGGCGCATGCATTGCTCGCGGGCAAGGTTACTTTGACTTATGTCGTTGACGTTGAGGCGCAAATTGCAACGCTGCAACGCGTGCCTGGAATTGGCCCTTGGACAGCACAGTACATCGCGATGCGAGCACTTAGTTGGCCGGATGCCTTTCCGAGCGGGGATTTGGTATTGCTGAAGACTTCGCAAATGACCCAAAAAGCACTTGAAGCACGCGCTCAAGCCTGGCGACCCTGGCGGGGTTATGCGGCGCATTATTTGTGGCGGTTAAACTGAGTAGTGGGAGAGATTCTATGGTGTATTACGCCGTATGCGAGAGCCCGATTGGGCTATTGACCCTTCATTCAGACGGCAAGTCGCTGACCGGTTTGTATATGAAGAATGAAGCGGTTCATTCAATGAAGGGCGGTCACGCGGTACTCGATGCTAAGGCGGGTCCGTTGCCGTTAGTCATAAGTCAATTGCGCGAATATTTCGCGGGCAAACGACGTGATTTTGACGTGCCATTGGACTCTGAGGGCACACCTTTCCAGAAAACCGTATGGCGGTCATTGTTAAAAATTCCTTTTGGGGAAACCTTAAGCTATGGGGGGCTTGCAAAACGCATCGGTAACCCAGGTGCATCACGCGCCGTGGGACTTGCCAATGGGAGTAATCCTATCTCCGTCATTGTGCCCTGTCATCGGGTAATTGGAGCTAATGGGACATTGACGGGGTATGGAGGGGGAATTGAGGTTAAGCGCTGGTTGTTGACGCATGAAGGTTGTGTGTTTAAAGGATAAGGGACAAGGTTTTATTTCTAAGCGTCACAAAAGCGTAAAGGAATTGTAAAGCGCAGGCTTTCTAATAGTGGGTGCTCTTATGCTCGCCACTTCACCTACTAAACAAATATTGATCGTCGACCGGGATGTCGCTGCCGTTGAACCTCTCCGCCTAAGACTTACAGAGGTTGGATTTTCTGTGCGCGCTATTACCAACGTATCGGCGGCGCAGTCGGTGTTAGCGGAGCGGCCGCCTGATCTGGTTATCATTGACTGGAATATCACCGGCTTTCTCGGTGCGCGAGGTGGTGGCAAGGGTGGTGGCGGTCCTGCGTTGTGGTCCACACGAGCTTACATATGAGGCGATTGTTTGCGATAAGTTAGTGCTACAGGTTGCGACCAATCGAGTGACTGCGAATGGGCAATTATTGAATTTGCGCGGGTTTGGATATCGTTTTGGATCGCCTAGTCCGGTTCGTTTTAAACAATAAGTCACATTGTATTGTTCCACGTGATGTTCCACGGCTAAGTTGCTAGTTTGTAAACAAATCTTATTCTATTAGTCACGCGACGGTAACAACTTGATTCCATCCTAGCGGGTATGGTTAAACGCAATATATCCCCGCTTCTGCGCATGCGAACCGTCTTTATCTCGGATATTCATTTGGGATTCAAGGGTTGTAGCGCTGATCAGCTACTTGATTTCCTACATCATGTTGAGATGGATACGCTGTTTTTGGTGGGTGACATTATCGATGTCTGGAGCATGAAAAAGAGTATGTATTGGCCGCAGTCTCATAACAATGTTCTGCGGACCATTTTGGGTAAGGCTAAACGCGGTACTAAAGTTATTTTCGTCCCTGGTAATCATGATGAAGTGTTTCGTGACTTTGATGGTGCGGTATTCGGCAATCTAGAAATTCACCGAGAATGCATGCATCAGGGCGCGGGTGGACGGCGCATGCTGGTACTGCACGGTGATGAATTCGACAGCGTTGTAAAATGCAGTCCCTGGCTGGCTAAATTCGGCAGTAGTCTTTACGATTTTCTATTGGCTTTAAACCCTTATATTAATTGGTTTCGGCGGCGGTTACATTTGCCGCATTGGTCACTCTCGGCCTATTTAAAAAATAAGGCTAAAAAGGCCGTGCAATACATTGGTAGTTTTGAGGAAGCGGTGGCGCAGGCGGCGCGTAAGCGCGGGGTCGATACTGTGGTGTGTGGCCATATTCACCGCGCCGAAATACGCGATATCCAAGGTGTTTTATATTGCAACGACGGCGACTGGGTCGAGAGCTGTTCCTCGCTGGTCGAGGATATGAACGGGAAACTCAGTCTTATTAACTGGCCCGAGCTGCGGGCGCAGATGCAATTGCCGAGCGCTCCTCAGAATATCACCGTGGGGCAGTTGGCTTAAGTGCGCGTTTTAACTTGGCATGCTCTGCAACGTCAATTAGCTGAAAAATATTATGTTTCCGCTCCGATAACGATGCCACCGGCCACGTTGAAGACCTATGCGAAGCACACAAGTTGGTTGGGGCGCACCCGTAGCGGTGTGGCGGCGCAACCGGAGCGACTCTCCTCGGCTTAAATGTCAACAAATTGCCGCAATACTGTCTAAGAATCGTCATGTTAGCCGCGCACGATTGAACCTTCAAGCTTATGAATAAATAAGGAAGGCACAATGAACAGTTTAAACGTTGATTTCGATTTTGATTCGCGTATGAGCCAATTGGAGTCCGAGTGGCGAGCTGCCTACGAGGACAGTATGGCAGCGCGAGCAGACTATCAGGCACTGGCTAATTCGGTAGGGGCCAACACTCAGAAAGTGAATGCCAAAGTCTTGGATAAGGCCCTAGAACGTCTGGATCGCAGCGAAGCGGCGAAAGATCGCATCATGGTCAAGAGTGAGCGCCTCGAAGAAGCCTGGCTAGGCGCCGCCTGAGTGGCGCCTAGCCTACAGTTGCGTACTCCTAAGGGTCTTTAAAGTATCGCAAATATGTCGTCTAACTTGTCTATTGTGCTGGGCTTTAACTTGAGCTTATAGTCGCCTGGCGTCACGTGCCGCACATGTGTCATCACATCCTGGGCGCACTGGGGGAAAAACGTCGCGCTTTGAGTAACGAGTGACTCGATGATGCGGGTTCTATCAGTCAGCGGCCATGGCGCGGTAAATTTATTGAGCCAGCTTCGAAAATCACCGACCATCTCTTCGTATTTGACTAAGGTGACATTAGACTTCCCTATCAAATGCTCCGTATAGTCGCGTTGCCTTTGTGCCAAATTTCCAATAAGATCTTCGACATGCCCTCCGGTGCCGTAATCCCCAACCATGTCGTTGCCGTCAATGGCTTTGGTTAGCACAAACGCATCGATTCCGCGCGCGGCCTGATTTTACTGAGTATCAGTGCCCGAAATTTCGACTTCGAAACGCGCACCGATAGGGCCGATGATTGTGGCTGCGATTTTTATAGTCGCGTATGCGGTGTTATCGTATTACGGAAGCACGGAGTCCGGTTCTAAGGGGCTAGGGGCAGCTTTATCGATCGGGCCGCTATTAGTAATTGCTGCGGTGCTGAATTGGCGGTGGTTTGGTTGGAAGGCTGGTCTGATCGCAATACTATTGAGTGCAGGCATGCTGTATTTCTGGTGGCCTGCTCTTAAGAATCACTACGAATGGGCGGATTTGGTGCAACAGTGCGGTGCCTATGCGCTGGTAGCGATAAGTTTCGCTCGGTCGCTATTCGGGGGTCAAGTGCCCTTGTGTTCCCAATTAACCGAGAAACTCCACGGACCCTTGAGTGTAAAAGAGTTAACCTATACCCGCTACGCGACAATCGTCTGGGCTTTTTTTTATAGCTCACTTACGGGTATTATTTTAGTGTTGTTTTTCCTAACATCAATGAAATTTTGGTCGATGTTCGTCAACTTTGTCAGCTTCGGTCTGATCGCGTTGCTGTTCCTCATTGACCACGGCATTCGTCGGGTGTTGCTAGGGCGCACGGGTAATATTTTCGCCGCGATTCGCCAGTCGTTGACAGGGAGCTAAGCGGCAGACCTCACGGGAAGCCTGCCGCCATCCAGCTGTCTTAAAGGTGCTTACTCAAACAGTTCAGGCAAAACCTTGGTTCAATACCGAGCGCCTGAATAACGGTTTATGAATCTACTGTGACGTGTTGCGGTGTCTTAGGCTGCGGCGGGCGCCGTGCGCGGCGCACGCCAGGTCGGCGTGCTGCGCAACGTGGGCACCAAATTGCTTTCGAACTGCCGTGCACAGACGTCCCAACCACTGCGTAGTGCGCGTGCGCGGCAGGCCACAGGACTAATCCCTAACGCACGCTCCGCAGCGGCGGCGAGATTATTATCGAGTGCACCGGTCACGCCATCTTCGATGACATCAATAGGGCCGGTCACCGGATAGGCGGCTACGGGTACGCCGCAGGCCATAGCTTCGAGATTTACGAGACCAAAGGTATCCGTGAAACTCGGGAATACTAGAATATCGGCAGCCGCCAAATGCGCAGCGAGATCCTCGCCGAGGCGCAGTCCTACGTAAACGGCATTTGGATATTCGGCTTGTAGGCGAGCCCGAGCCGGTCCGTCGCCGATCACGATCTTGGAGCCTTGCCACGGCATCTTTAAGAATGCTTCGATGTTTTTTTCTACCGCCACGCGTCCCACGCATGCAGCGATAGGACGAGGAAGACTTAAAAAAGTCTTGTCACGTGGCTTAAATAATTCTGTGTCCACCCCGCGTTGCCAGCGCGCCAGATTCTTAAAGCCACGCGCGGCCAACTCTTGCTGTACGGTTTGGGTGCTCACCATGCAACGCGTGGCCGGTGCATGAAACCAGCGGATGAGCGCATAGCTTACGCGGCGCGGAATCGGATAGCGCAACCGCAAATACTGGGGAAACTGGGTATGGTATGAGGTGGTAAAGCGCATATTTTTGTTAAGGCAGTAGCGTCTCGCGGCGAGCCCCAACGGGCCCTCCGTTGCAATGTGCAACGCATCGGGGACAAAGACATTGATCTGCTGCGATACGGATCGATACGAAAACAGCGATAGGCGAATTTCCGGATAGCTTGGGCAAGCGACGCTGCGAAAATTCTGCGGAGTTATTAAGCGAATCTCATGACCAAACCGACCGAGCCAAGCCGCGGTTTGCGCCAGCGTGTTGACCACGCCGTTGGTTTGGGGAAACCAGGCATCGCTGACAATCATGATTCGCATAATGACCGATACGATGACGAAGTTGTGTGACTAGACCATGACTAGGCCGTGACTAAGGCATGACGCAATGAACCTGTTGGGTCGTTTTTAGTTTTGTCACAAGTTTGCAACAGCCATGCTTTAAAAAGTTCATATCAGTTTCATTTAAATCATTAGGAACACCGCATGAAGAGTTATTTTCAGATGCTTAAAGTCCAGCGCTGGGATGATCACCGTTACTACCACCATAGTCGTATCAACCAGTCGCTACACTTACTCAGCGCGTTGAGTTTTATTGTGGCGTATTGCACCATTTTCAAAAATCCGGTGGCTTCAGCGCTCATTGGATGGCTAGTAGCAATGGTTTCCCGTCAGACGGGACATTTCTTCTTTGAGCCGAAAGATTATGATGTCGTTAACCGTGCCACTCACCAGCACAAAGAAGCCATTAAAGTAGGCTACAACCTACGGCGTAAGGTGGTGCTGATGTCTATTTGGGCCGTCTCTCCTTTAGTGCTGTGGTTTGAACCGCGTATGTTGGGGATGTTTAAGCCCCCCGTTAACAACGCCGAATATTTTCAGCATGTTGGTCAATTGTGGCTTGCCATTGGTATTGGCGGGTTATTGTTCAGAACCGTCCATTTATTTTTCATCCAAGATGTAATGACCGGACTTGTGTGGTTGACCAAAATAATCACCGACCCGTTTCACGACGTCATGCTGTACTACAAAGCGCCTCTCTATTTAATGCGCGGTGAACTTATTGATCCCATGGGTGTGCACCCGCGCTTGAATGAGTTCAGATAAAACCTGACGCTTGATGGATTTACGAGTCAGCGTGCCATGCCACCACCATCCGTCGCTCTGCATAGCGTCGGCTGCGGACATGAATTTAGTGACTATTTGGGTAAAGTCTTCGTCCGTGTAATTTAAGCTAAAGACTAAACGTCCTGTGCCTACCCAACTCAATGCCAAGCCTGCTGCGCGCAAGTAATACTGGAACATCCAGTGATAGCGCGAGGGGGTTAAATAACTTAAGGTCCAAATGGATGAAAGATTATCGACTCGAACAGGAATATCGGCGGCTTGGAGCAGCGCGTTAAGGTGGGCGGCACGGGCATTCCAAATGGAATCTAGTCCTTGATACACATGATTAACCTTAGGGTCCGCCATTCTTTGCAGAAATTCGTGCATGGCGCCCATTATGTAAGGATGCGAATTAAAGGTGCCGCGCGCGAAACAAATATTCGCCGGCCGATCCTCACGGAATCGCTTCATAAGGTTTGCAACTCCACACACCACGCCAATCGGAAATCCTCCCGCCACCGTTTTACCATAGGTCACCATATCGGCGCGGACTCCGAAATATTCTTGCGCGCCGCCCAGCGCGAGTCGGAAGCCCACAAATACTTCGTCAAAAATCAAAACAATATTGTGGGCGGTACACACGGCGCGCAATTCTTGCAACCACTCTGTGTAAGCCACTTTATCGAATCCGGCTGTCCGGCTGCCGTCGATCAGCGCGGAATCGCCGGGTGCAGACCTATTAGGGTGCAGGGCCTGCAGGGGATTGACCAACACACACGCAATGTCGCGACGGCTTTTAAGGACCCGCAAGGTGTTGGCGTGCATCTCGCGCAGCGTATAAGTGTGGGAGGCAGCAATGGGATTTCCGATGCCCGGCTGAACGGCGCCCCACCAACCGTGGTACGCACCCGAGAATCGTACCAAATACTTACGACCTGTGTGGTATTGCGCCAGGCGCACGGCCTGCATGACGGCTTCGGTACCCGACATATGAAACGATATTTCATCAAGCCCCGATATTTCGCGCAGCCGCCTAACGTTGTAGAGCATAACCGGGTGGTAGGATCCGAGCACCGGCCCCAGTTCACGCACCTTGGCCGCGCCTTGTGCCATACACTCTTTGTAAAAATCATTGCCAAAGACATTGACCCCGTAAGATCCGGTCAGGTCGTGGAAAATATTGCCGTCAAGATCTGTCAACGTCACACCGGCCGAAAATTGCATGAATCCACTGACGGGCAATCGCTCCCGCAGGGTGCGACTAAACTGGAACGGGACGCGGTAGCGCGAGGTGAACTGCAGATCCGATATGCTGCTGCGCGCCGCATTCGTGGCGGCCAAGGATTGAGTGAAACGGTTTTGATAGTGCGCGACCAAGCGTTCGAAACCCGCGTGGCGACGCTCCACAACGTCGAGCGGCGCGTTATCGGTGCAGAGAAACTGCGACTCGTTATATTCATAGTAGGGAATCCAGGACGCTATGCGCTGGGACCAGCGAACATACCCGGTGAGCGAGGGGTGTTTTGCGGCAGAAAGCTGCAGCCGTCGGTACAGCTTGTACAACAAGCCAGTAATCAGCGGCAGCGCGAGCGCGATAATCAATGTGTTCATAATTGGGAATCGTATTGCACGCGGATGACACCTCCATGACGTGGGGCGAAGAATTTAATTTTCTGGTCACTAATCGGATACCGCGTCGTTGGCTGACCTTGTGGGTGGGGTGGCTGAGCCGCATTGAACAACCCTGGGTGCGAGGGTGCTCGATGGCGCTATGGCGGGCGTTTTCACCGCTTGATTTGCGTGATGCTAAGAAGGCCCACTTTGACAGTGTGCACGATTGCTTCACGCGGGAACTTAAGGCGGATGCTCGAGTTATCGATCCCGACAAGAGGGTATTAGTGAGTCCTTGCGATGCGATAATCGGCGCGTTCGGGACCGTAGAGGATGGTGTGGTTTATCAGACGAAGGGGTTCCCATATGCATTGAGTGACTTATTGCCGAACCCTGAGTTGGTGGACCGTTACAGGCACGGTCGCTATATCACGCTGCGGCTTGCATCCTATATGTATCATCGTTTTCATGCGCCTTACGACCTTGAGGTGCAGCGGGTGACTTATATTTTGGGTGACACTTGGAATGTGAATCCGGTGGCGGTAAAGCGTATTCAGAATTTGTATTGCAAAAATGAGCGTGCGGTAATCGAGTGCGCTTTAAAACCCGGGGGAATGCTAGTGACGATCGTGCCGGTAGCGGCTATTTTGGTGGCTAGCATGCGGTTAAAATTCATCGACGTAAGGCTGCATTTGCAGTATCAGGGCCCGAATGTAATTCCTTGCTCGGCCACGCTTTCAAAGGGTGAAGAAATGGGATGGTTCGAGCATGGCTCGACAATTTTGATGTTTGTACCTCCGGGCGTAATCTTGCGTGATGGGCTAAAAGGTGGGGAATTTGTCCAAATGGGGGAGGGTCTATTCACGTTGTAGACGCGCGCGTGTTATAAAAAATTCACACAACTGAAATTCGGCTGTGGTGAAAGTAGGCAAAACTGCCGTATTAACAGAGCGATTTAAACTGCGGTTCTCGCGTACCGAGGGAAGTCTGAGCGCGGATGGGCCGGGAATTGACGGTGGCGCGATATGTCTGGCGTCGGGCCTTTGCCCAACGGCTTCTCCTAGTTTCAGTTTTTTGACCGCGGGTGCGGTAAGCGGGTCATTTGTTTATGATTCGACATTGCAGCCCGTAAATTTCAACTTGACCTCGACCGCGCCCGCTAGTTTTGGGGGTATTCAAATTCTCGCCGGTTCGGCTTTTTCAGGGGTTGTGTCGGTGACTCAGTCGACCTTGAGTTCCGGAATTCAGGTGACTGAAACGGGGTTTGGGTTTGGATTAGCCTTATAAACTATTCGTCCGGCACAACGCCGCTCTTAAGCGCGCCTATCATCTCTGCGCTCACCTGCACTATAGGGACTGGAAGCGATCAGTGCGGGCTTACTCTTGGCCCCACTAACCTTCAGTTAACGAACGGCGGTACTCATTATGCCGCGACCATCATCCCCTTAAGCTTAGCAATGGCATTCGTTTCGACCTGGCGCACGCGCTCAGCCGATATGCCATATTCATCTGCGAGCTCATGTAAGGTCGCTTTGTCATCGGTCATCCAACGACGCTTTAAGATGCTGCGACTACGATCATCTAATTTATTGAGCGCTACGCTTAATCGATCCGTGGAATCCTCTTCCCATTCCTCGCGCTCCACTTCAACGGCAGGATCCGCATTGTGTGCAGGCAAGTACATCGCCGGCGAATAAGTTTCTTCCTCATCCGATTCTGGCGCGGGATCGAAGGACATGTCGCGCGCCGAGAGCCGCTGCTCCATCTCGCGTACGTCTTTCACCTCCACCCCTAAATCCTTCGCCACGGCCTGGGTTTCCGCTTCCGACAACCAGGTGAGATTCTTCTTCATTTTACGAAGGTTAAAGAACAGTTTACGCTGCGACTTAGTCGTCGCCACTTTTACCAACCGCCAGTTCCTCAACACATACTCGTGGATCTCTGCGCGTATCCAATGCACGGCAAAGGACACCAGCCGGACGCCCACGGTAGGATCAAAGCGCTTCACCGCTTTCATTAAACCCACGTTACCCTCTTGTACCAGGTCACCCATCGGCAAGCCGTAGCCTAAGTAGCCCCGCGCAATATGCACCACAAAGCGCAGGTGCGAGAGCACCAATTGTCGCGCCGCGTCCAAATCCTCTTCGTTACGGAAACGCGTGGCTAACGCCACCTCAACTTCTTTAGAAAGCACCGGGATTTGGGACACACGGTCTATATAGGAGTCTAAACTCCCGACGGGACCCGCAAATATCAACGAATTTTGTTTAGCCACTAAAGCAGTCATTCATTCACTCCTAAATTACCCTGCGGTAATCGCTGTAAGGCCTCATTATAGCACTCACAGGGCTTGAGTGCTAACGCGCCACCCAGGGCGTTTAAATAATTTTCATCATTAAAAACAGATAGTTACGACGGCTCAATCGCCTTAATATGGTGAGTAGCCGCCGTCCAAGACCCGAGCCAGCTTAAAAACACCGACCCCATTAAGACCGCCAAGCCGGTACCAAAGTTCACTCCCGCTAAGTGGAACGAACTGCCATACAAGGTCGCCAACCGCGTCACCGAATTGCTAAGCGCCAGGACCCCGACCTCGACTAAACCTAACGCCATCAATCCACCCCCTAAACCGTACCACACGCCGCTATACAGGAAGGGCCGACGAGCAAAAGCATCCGTCGCACCCACCAATTTCATTACTTCAATTTCCATGCGACGATTAAGGATATCTAAACGAATGGTATTGCCTACGACTAGCGCAACACCCAGACCTAATAACCCGGCCGTGATTAAGACTACCCGCCGCAAAATATCGAGTAACGAATATAAGCGTTTAACCCAATCGGTATCCAACGCGACCGTCTCAACATCGGGCACTTGCGCAAGGGCGGACTTCAGAGCGGCGCCACCCTCCGGAGTGCTCGCGCTCAAGGTGGGAGTCACAATCAACGTATCGGGCAAAGGATTGTCACGCAACGCATCGAGAGCTGCGCCGAATCCCGACGAGCTGCGAAACTCCGCGAGCGCCGCCGCCGCCAGGATCACTCGCACGCTCGCTACATCGCTGCGCGCTCTGAATTGCTGCGCAATCAGGCTCGTGCGCGTGGCACTAGCTTTTTTGTCGATGTAAACCGAAAGATCAAATGCTTGATTCCAATTTTCAGTAGCGATTCGCGCGTTTTGCAAAAACACGTTCAAGTACAACGGCAAGCTCAACGCAATACCAATGACCGTGATGGTCATCGCGGACGCAAACGGGGTCGACACCAACCGACCTAACGAACCAAGCAGCGTTTGTGCATGCCGCGTGAAATACGCTTCGACGCTCATCGCGGTGTGCCCGCCGGGGGGCGCCCGGCGGCGGAAGATGCTGTGTGCAGCGATGCGTGCGATGCTGCTTGCGCCGCTGCTTGCGCCGCGTGAGGTGGCGCTTCGCCAGTGACACGGCCCTCTCCCAGCACAATACGTCGTGCATTCAAGTGATCGATCAAGTGCACATCGTGGCTGGCGATGACGACTGTCACACCGACATCATTAAATCGTTTAAACAGTTGTATGATCTCTAGCGCTAGTTCTGGATCAAGATTGCCGGTGGGCTCATCGGCAATCAACAATTTCGGCTTCGCGACCACTGCACGCGCGATACCGATTCGTTGTTGTTCGCCGGTCGAAAGTTCAAGCGGCCGTAATTTATCCTTATCCAGTAGGCCCACTTGATCCAGTGCCGCGCGCACTCGTTTGTCGATTTCGCGTTGTGATAGGCCTGCGATAATTAAGGGTAGCGCGACGTTTTCAGCCACTGAGCGATCAACAATAAGCTTGTGATCTTGAAAGACGACTCCTAAGCGACTGCGAAATTCAGGGATTCCGCGTGGGCGAATGGTGGCGGTGTTTTGAGTATCCACCCACACCTGACCGCGAGTGGGACGCTCGATGAGTGCAATGAGTTTCAGGATGCTGCTCTTGCCGGCGCCGGAATGGCCTGTCAGGAAAACCATTTCGCCGCTTGCAATATTTAAGGTCACGCCCGCTAATGCTTCGCGGCCGTTCGCGTAGCGTTTGTGAACTTGATCAAAGCGAATCATGCCGGTGCTTTACCCGGAGCCCGCGGCGGGTCATGAGGCGGATTGCGAGGTAGCTGCCGCGTAGTTTGGGTTGAGTCAGTTTTCAAAAGAGCAGTGACAAAATCTGCGGCGACGAAATTACCGAAGTCCTCGATTTGCTCCCCGACACCAATGAAGCGAATCGGTATTTGTAATTTTTGCGCAATGGCGAGCACCACGCCGCCTTTGGAAGTGCCGTCGAGTTTGGTGATGACAAGGCCGGTCACACCTAACCCCTTATTAAATTCCTCGGCCTGTGCAACGGCGTTTTGGCCAATAGTGCCGTCAAGCACTAAGAGGACTTCGTGAGGAGCGGTGGCGTCGAGTCGGCTGAGCACGCGTTTAATTTTCTTGAGTTCGTCCATAAGATGGGTTTGTGTATGTAGTCGGCCAGCCGTATCGGCAATGAGCACATCGATATCCCGTGCGCGGGCGGCTTGTAGGGCGTCGAAAATCACCGCGGCTGGCTCGGCGCCTTGAGATTGAGCAATGAGGGGGACTTGGTTGCGGGTGGCCCAAACTTCGAGTTGCTCGCGTGCGGCCGCGCGAAAAGTATCGCCGGCCGCCAGCATCACGCTATGGCCATCGTCCATGAGTCTGCGTGCCAGTTTGCCGATCGTAGTGGTTTTGCCAGCCCCGTTGATACCAATGACTAAAATCACATAGGGTTTGTGCTGTGGCGCGATGACAAGAGACTGTTCCACGGGCTTTAAGATGGCGGTCATAGACTCGTGCAGAGCCGCTAGCAGTGCGTCAACGTCATCGAGTTCCTTGCGCGCGACGCGCATGCGCAGGTCACCTAGGATTCGAGTCGTAGCTGCGGCTCCGACATCGGCGGTAATAAGTCGGGTCTCTAATTCGTCGAGGATTTCAGCGTCAATTTTGCGGCCGGGCAATAGTTGGGCGATATCCGTCGTTAGCCAGGAGTTTCCTGAGTTGAGTTTGGCGCGAAGCCGCTGGAAAAAGCTGCGTGCGCCGGATTTTTCGGCTTCATTGCTCATAGGAGGCACAGCTTAGCAGAGAGATACGATAGGGGCTTTGTGGGTATGATACGCGGGTGAAAAAACCCATAGCGAAACGAACCAGCAAGCCTCACGGTAAAGCGACCGTTCACGGTGGAACTGGAACTGGAGCTGGGGCTGGGGCTGGGGCTGCGGAGCTTGACGCGCCACATAGGAACTCGGTGCGCATTATTGGCGGTAGTTGGCGGGGTCGGCGATTAACCTTTCCCGATGTTCTCGGACTACGGCCCACGCCTGATCGGGTGCGGGAAACGCTGTTTAATTGGCTGCAGCACGACATTGCCGGTGCGCGCTGTTTGGACTTATTCGCAGGTTCAGGTGCGCTCGGTGTAGAGGCACTGTCGCGCGGCGCCGCGGAGTTAGTCTTTGTAGAAATGTCGCTGATCGCCGCACGGGGATTGCGTGATCAGCTACAGATCCTGGGTGCAAGCGCAGGCCGAGGGCGGGTCATTGAGATGGGGGCCGCGCGATTTTTACGTGCGGCGGGCGAGCCCTTCGATGTGATATTTGTAGATCCACCGTTTGGAGTGAACGCGTTAGCGGAAATTGTTCCGCTAATAGATGCTGGAAATTGGGTCAAATCGGGCGGACTGGTGTATTTAGAGAGTGAGAAATTGGTGGGTGAGCCGAAACTGCCGTTGCACTGGGAATTACTCAAGTCGAAATCGGCAGGTGATGTAGGGTATTATTTAGCGCGGGTTAAGCCCTTCCAATAGTTGAGCCATGAACAAAAGAACTGCGGTCTATCCTGGTACGTTTGATCCGATTACTAACGGTCATCATGACTTAGTCAGGCGGGCTGCGAGTATTTTTGACCGACTCGTGGTGGCGGTGGCCGCTAATCCGAATAAAGCACCGATGTTCTCATTGGAGGAGCGGGTTGACATGGCGCGTCGGGTGCTCGTTGATGTCCACAATGTTGAGGTGATGGGCTACGCGGGATTGACGGTGGAGTTCGCGCGGCAAAATCGTTTGGCGGTGATTGTGCGAGGTTTGCGCGCGGTATCGGATTTCGAATTTGAATTTCAACTAGCTAATATGAGCCGACATCTCACGCCTGAAATCGAATCGGTGTTTATGACTCCACAAGAACAATACACCTTTATCTCCTCGACGCTGGTGCGTGAAATCGCGGTGCTGGGCGGCAATGTATCGGAGTTCGTGCATCCGCTGGTTGAGGTAGAGCTGAAAAAACATCGGAAGATATAGCGGTCAACCGTGCCAATTCTTCGCCAAGTAGTATTTTAGCTGATGGCCTCAATAAGCCCCGCTGAAGCTCACGCGTATTTCAAGCGTTGGGAATTGGTCAAAGAGGTAGAGCTCGCTGAACTACGTAGCACCTCCACGGACACCAAGCTGCGACAGTTGTCGGTTCTGATGGCGTCGCGCAGCCTCTTTGGGGCAGATCCGGAACGTGAGAAAGGCATGCAACTAGTTCGCGATCGGTGGGCCCGTCTTTGGCAGGCATCGAATGGTTGATCGCGTCCCTGCAACCCTGCTGGCCGCACTCGCCGATTTAGTAAAGTGGCTGGACGACTTCGACAAAGTGGTGGCGCGAAGCACATCGACTCGCTAATTTGCTGTCTTCCTGGCGTGGAGTGCTTCAAGTGGCGCTGGCAATCGTCGTGCGCTACGCTAACGACTTCGTGTTTGGCTTGAAACATCATCTCGATGCGCAGCGGTTTTTTTACATGTTGCCGGCTCGAACTCTGTACGCGTCTTTGGGATTTATTGAGATTTCTAGTTATTATCCCAACCCATTGCCAGGAGTGGTCGATATGGAGCGAAGTCTACAAAACGCGCCTCCCGTGCTAGCATTGAGCAATGCAAAAATCTAAATCTATGAATTTTTTCCGGTATTTTTTTTCGTCCAGTTTTGCGTTAATCGCGAGCGCTAGTCTGGTTGCTTGTGCAGCCGTAGATACCAAAATTAATTCGCCTCATGTAAACGCCCCCAGCACGGCTTCTATTGAGTCGAGAATTGCCACACAAAATCTACTCTTCGAAGAATATTACCAGGCGAATTTAGAAGCCGATCCAGAGCGCGCAACGGCGTATGGAGACTACCGATACAATGATCAGCTTGATGACGTTTCAGTCGATGCCTCGATTCGCCTTCAGCGCAGCGATGAGAAATTTCTCGCACGCTTAAAGACTATATCTGCCGTTGGGTTTCCGGAGCAGGACAAGTTATCGCATGAGGTGCTGGTGCGCACCCTAGAACAACATAGCGCCGATTTTTCGTTTCGTGAGTATGAAATGCCGGTGAGCCAGATGAACGGTCCACACGTATATCTGGCTGATTTGCCTCTGGCTGTGCCATTCGAGAACGCACGTCAGTACCAAGATTATATTGCTCGGCTGCATCAAATTCCCCGCGTGTTTAATCAGACCATGGATGTTTTACGCGTCGGAATGCGCGATCACTTAATGCCAGTGCGCTTTCTGTTGGAGAAAATACCGGAACAATGTCGCGGTATTATCGCGGCTAATCCCTTTTTGATACCTACCAGGAATTATCCGAATAGTATTTCCAAAGAGGATCAAGAACGCCTAACGAAGTTGATCAATGATGTGGTGATCCGAGAAGTGTTGCCAGCCTATAAGTCGTTCGCTGACTTTATTGCCGCTACCTACGCGCCTCAGGGGCGCAATGAGCTGAATGTGACCTCGCTGCCGGGAGGCGTGCCGCGATATCTTAATGCGATTCGCAGCCGTACTACCATCAGTGATCTCTCACCGGATCAAATTCACCAGATTGGACTTCGAGAGATTGCGCGGATTCAGGGCGAAATGCTCAGCATCGCGCGTCACGAAGGATTTGCAGACTTAGAGTCATTTCGCTCGGCGGTAAAATCAAATAAAAAATACCAGCCGACCTCAGCCGAACAAATAGTCGAAGATTTTCGACGATATTTGACCCAAATGCAGCCAAAGTTACCGGAGTTATTCGGGTTTATTCCCGCCTCTCCCGTGACGGTTGAAGCGATACCGGAGTTTCAGGCCGCGATGGCCACTCATTATCAAACGGGTACTCCGGATGGATCACGTCCTGGACGGATTAGTGTCGCAACTTCGAATTTCGCGAAACGTAGCCTGGCTAATGATGAGGCGATTGCGTATCACGAGGGAATACCGGGTCATCACATGCAGCAGTCAGTAGCTCAACTGTCGGTTGATTTGCCCAAATTTCGTCAGCACAGCGCGAATTCTGGCTATATTGAGGGTTGGGCTCTGTATGCAGAACAGCTTGGCAAAGAAGTGGGATTTTATCGAGACCCCGTGAGTGACTATGGGCGCCTTTCCAGCGAGTTATTTCGCGCGGTACGCTTGGTGGTCGACACGGGGATTCATGCGCAAGGTTGGAGCCGCGATCAAGTGGTAGATTACTTTCGTCAATCGGGGGCGGTAGATGAGCCGACGATTCAGTCGGAGACGGACCGCTATATCGCTTGGCCGGCCCAGGCCCTATCGTACAAATTGGGCCAACTAAAATTTCTTGACCTACGGACAAGGGCGCGGCGAGAGTTAGGTGGGCGCTTCGATATCCGAAAGTTTCATGACGAAATGTTGAATGGGGGTGTGTTGCCCTTAGATCTTTTGGAATCACGCACTACTGAATGGATTCGCCAAAGCCAATTGGCTATGCGACCCATTGCAACAAACTAATAGTTTTAAGGATAGTACAATCAAGGGGTTCTATTGTATGAACGGTTTCGTTAGGATTTATGTTTTATTGATGGTCTGCATGTCGCCGATGTTGCACGCGGATGAAGTCTCTAAGAGTACCGGTGTCGCGGTTAAGGCGGATACGCCTAAGACAGAGGAGTTTAAGCCGGAAGAGAGGGCAAGCGAAGGTTCTGTCGTCGCGGGTGGGCGTCGCATGGATTATCGCGCCGTGGCGGGAACTCTCGTCGTGCATGCTAAGGGTTGGGATGATGTGCCACAAAATGCCGAAAAAGACGCTAAGGAAGGTCCACCAGAAGCTTCTATTTTTTATGTCGCGTATTTTAAAAAGGGAAGTCGCGCAACGGAGCGACCAATTACTTTTTTGTTTAACGGCGGTCCGGGATCTTCTACGGTTTGGCTGCACATGGGAGCCTTTGGGCCGCGACGGGTAGTTACCGCCGATGATTCGCATTCCTTAGGAGCACCCTATCCCTTGGTGAACAACCAATATAGCTTGTTGGATGCGAGTGATCTGGTGTTCATCGATGCACCAGGTACCGGGTTTAGTCGCGTCGCCGGCAAGGACCGGGAAAAAGCCTTTTATGGCGTTGATGCTGATGCGCACGCATTTGCCGCATTCATCACGCAATTTTTAGGTAAATACGCTCGTTGGAACTCACCGAAATATTTATTTGGTGAAAGTTATGGCACGACTCGCGCAGCGACTTTAATTAATCTTTTGGAGACCGAGGGATTTGTCGATTTTAACGGCGTCATCATGTTGTCGCAGATCTTGGCGTTTGACGCGAGTGCCGATGGTCCGCAATTTAATCCTGGAGTGGATTTGCCTTATCAGTTAGTGCTGCCGACATTCGCGGCCTCGGCTTGGTACCACCATAAATTACCGGGAGCGCGCGGCGAATTAGCCGCTTTTTTAGCGGAAGTCGAGCTTTTTGCAATGACGGAATATTCTGCGGCTTTGCAGGCCGGTGCTACTCTCGAACCTACACGGCGGCAAGCCATTGCCGAGAAACTGCATTTATATACCGGGTTGTCCGTCGACTATATATTGAAAGCCAATTTACGTATTAATGCGGGCAAGTTCGAGCAGAACTTAAAAGGGGAGAGCGATACAATAACCGGCAGACTCGATACGCGCTTTACGGGACCTGCGTTTGATCCGTTAAGCGAGGAAGCTGAATACGATCCTCAATCGGCGGCGATCGGTTCCGCTTATGTGTCAGCGTTTAATGACTATGTGCGTAGCGATTTAAAGTTTGGTGAAGGCAAAGATTTTAAACCTGAAATCGAATTGTGGAAGAGTTGGAATTACTTGCACCAACCCCCAGGCGCGCCTATTGCTCTTCCGCAAAGTGCTAATGTTATGCCGGATTTAAGTATGGCGATGAAGTACAACCCGAAGTTAAAAATACTTTTAAATGCCGGATATTACGATCTTGCCACGCCTTTTTATGAGGGTGTATATGAAATGCAGCACTTGTCTATATCCGCGAAGCTGCAGGAGAACATCGAATATAAATTTTACGAGTCGGGACACATGGTGTATGCGCACGAGGCCAGCTTGAAACTATTACATGACAATGTGGCAGATTTTATACGTCGGACGAATAACGTTGCCGTGGGTGCTTTGTCACAGAAATGACTGCTGGCCAATCGGTGCATACCGGCGGGTGCCTGTGCGGTGCGGTCCGCTTTGAAATAAAAGGTACCTTGCGGGATGTGATTGCGTGTCACTGTTCACAATGTCGTCGCACGAGCGGGCATTTTGCGGCAATGACCAGTGCGGCTTCAACGGATCTTACTGTGAGCGCTTCTCAGGGACTCACTTGGTACCGTTCTTCTGATGCCGCCGAGCGCGGCTTTTGCAATATATGCGGTAGTAATTTATTTTGGCGTGAGTTTGCACACGATGTCACGAGCATAACCGCGGGGACTGTCGATATGCCGACCAATCTCAAAATTTCGGAGCATATTTTTGTCGCCGATAAATCTGATTACTATGCGATTTATGAGCAAGTGCCGCAAAAAGATCAGTGGTAGAAACAGGAACTATGAAAAAAACACTATACGGTTCATGCACCTTCGCACTTGGCCTTGCCATTGTAGCTTTAAGTCTAGTGAATAAAGCCGGAGCGGTGGACGCGGTAGCGATGCAGCCACCTCCGGTAGTGGACCCAGGCGTTCTTGCACGCATTCGCGATGCTGCGATGGTCAACGACTGGGGTTGGCAGCGCTTGTCAGATTTGACCGATAAGATTGGACCGCGTTTGTCAGGCTCGCCGCAATTAGAGGCGGCGATTACGCAATTGGCGGGAGTCATGAGTTCGTTGGGAGCGACGGTAGCCTTGCAGCCGGTCAAGGTGCCTCACTGGGTACGAGGTGAGGAAATCGGTGAGCTTGTGGATTACCCGGGGAGGTTAAGAGGGCTCACGCAGAAATTACATTTAACCGCTCTTGGAGCGTCTTCTGCTACGACGCCCAAGGGAATAACCGCGCGTGTCATTGTGGTGCACGATCTTGACGAGCTTAAATTGCGAGCCCGAGAAGTGCGCGGCAGTATTGTGCTTTTCGAATCTAATTTTGACCAACGCTTGGCAAGCAATGGTGAGGCGGGCGCTGCCTATCAACAATCCGGTTTCTATCGTTTTTCGGGACCTTCCGCAGCGGCGGCTCTGGGTGCCTCAGCTGCACTGGTGCGCTCTATTGGTGGTGCCGCCTATCGCTTACCGCATACCGGGCTAACGATTTGGAAGGACAACCAAGCGCCGATTCCGGCGGCGGCTTTGGCAGCCGAAGACGCTGATCTTATTGCGCGGCTGGATGCGTCAGGCCCCATTATAATGAAGCTAGTGCTTACCCCGCAGACCTTGCCCGACGCAGATAGTTTTAATGTTATTGCGGACTGGCCAGCGCGCGAAAAATCCGGTGAATATGTAGTGGTTTCGGGTCATCTGGATTCCTGGGATCTTGGAACCGGGGCGGTGGATGATGGCGTCGGTGTCATTGCAGCAGCGGCGGTAATTCAAGTATTAAAACAACTCGATTTGCATCCACGACGCACCATTCGTTTTGTGGGCTGGACCAACGAGGAAAATGGGAGTCGTGGTAATAAGGCCTATTTTGCGTCAGTGAGTCACGTAATTGAAACTCAAGTCGCGGCTATTGAGAATGATGAAGGTGGGGGTCGTGCGTTGGGAATAGCCGCGGCCGTCACGCCGGAGACGTTGGCAATATTGCAACCTGTACAAAAAGCATTGGGTCCAATCGGTGCGACCGTGCTGGCGCGACGGGATGGTGAGTTGGGAAGCGATATCGGGCCGTTGCAAGGCGCGGGAGTGCCGGGGTTTGCGCCGCTAGTGGACGCACGACATTACTTCGACTATCACCACACCGCTGCTGACACATTAGATAAGGTAGACCCTAAAAATTTACAAAGCCAGATCGCAACCATGGCGGTTCTCGCGTATTACTTGGCTGAATTGCCGGATGTAATACCGCGCTTTAAGGCGTTGCAGTGAACGCAGTCGGCCGTAGCTTGTTGACGCGTTCCGCGAGGCAGTGGAAGGCTAATTAGGGAGGCGATGCGGATAGTTGCAAATCATTCCGGTGCCGCCGCCCACGCTGCCTTCTTCGACTGGCCCTGGGTACTAATGATCATGACGGGACCTTCGAGAAATCCCGACTCCTCCACCCAGGTTGTTCCCGTCATCTCGCCCAGCGCCAATTATCGTAGCGCGCACCCAAAAAATTAAGGAGAGGCCAGTGAATCGACGCACGGCATCGTGCTCCCAGTAAATTATTTCCGGCATGCGCCTGCTAAAGTCGCGCGACCGTGTCGCGCACGATGGTGTAACGTTGATAATCTAAACACACTAGCCTCAGTCGATTTTACACGGTAGCGGCGCGAAGATCACGCTTGGCGTGATCGGTTTGCATGGACCCGTCGCGCCTATCCTCCCGACCGCTTTGTGGGCCATCCCTGTTTGATCAGTTCCGCGACAATGACCCCACGATGATCACCCTGAATTTCAATGACCCCGTCGCGTACCGTGCCCCCGGAGCCGCAGCGCTTCTTGAATTTGGCGCACAAAGTTTCTAGTTCGGGCAGCGACATCGACAAACCCGTCACAGTCGTTACTGCTTTGCCTGCACGCCCCTTGATTTCTCGGGCCACACGCACGGCCGCAGGCTTCACGGTGCCGGGCGCACCTTTTGCGCACACACATTCACGGACTGGCCTGCGACAATTGGGGCACAGACTTCCAATTCCCGTGGAGTAAATAATTCGCGCTGCCATGCAGGTATTATGCCTAGGACTTTTTAACCAACCACTCAATTTGCGCGCTTGCTTGAGGAAATCGCAGTGGAGTCGCTATGACTATCCATAGTTCACCACCAAAGATACCGTGGTATACAGGGGCTGACAGCCTTGGACGAAATCATCGCGGATTTCCAACGCATGAATACGCAAGTTATCCTGTGTGAGGTGCGTGCCAATGTGCGTGAAAAACTGCAACGCGCCGGTATCCTGGCGCGACTGGGCGCAACCGGGCGCGAACGGACTGCGCGAAACTCTCGCTGAATGTGCAGTATCCTAAAAATGGGATACGGCCACTCAGCAATGCGCTCTGGGCCGTGCTTAGAACAAACCTTCGACCACTTGCAGAAGTCCCCACAGAGAAATAATCCAGACGGCAGTTCGTAAGTAGGGAACGCCCACAATGTAAATGGGCAGGTAAGCGAGACGTGCCCAGAAATAGATCTCGGAACCGAGCGCTGTATGCGCCGTGTTCAGCTTAGCAAACGCTACTGCAAGGACTGCAGCCGCGAAAAAACCAAATGTTTCGAGGAAATTATGGTACGCGCGATCGGCTCGTGACGCGGCGGCCGACAATGGCTTGAGTTCACCCTCGCGGTTGCCGGCGTTCCATTTCAGGCCTCGCTGCAGAGTCGCGAACGTGGCGGCTACTAATACATAAACAAGTCCTAAAAGAATAGCCCAGGCCAACATTTTTAGATCGATCGTCATGGCACATTTCCTCGTGTGGCGGTCAGCAGATTATGCGCGCGAATCAAACGCGAAGTCATCTATCCTGGCACTTAAGGTCCCGCGACCGTGGCGCAAACGGGGGCTAACACAATCCAACCGCCGGCTACTGCCAATACATAGGCGCCGGCGGCGACACAAGCCACCGCAACGCTGCGCGTAGAATTCGCCGTGATGCCCTGGGGAGCTTCGTTCATTAAAGTTGCCGTGACTCAGCGCTCGGCGTTGCCGCGCTCGCCGCGGCTCTCGCCAGCGCGCTCACGCCCAATCGCACGCGCGCCGATGTCGCGTCGATACTGCACTAAATTCCAATGTATAGCATTAACGAGCGCGTACGCCTGACGTTGCGCGGAACTGATAGTAGCGCCTAAGCCCACCGCGCACAGCACGCGACCACCCGCAGTCACTACTTGGCCTTCGCTTAAGCTCGTGCCAGCGTGAAATACTTTGCCGGGCAAGCCCGCGGCGACCTCTAGCCCTTGAATAATATCGCCTCTGTGGAATTCCAGCGGATAGCCGCCCGCCGCCATAACCACACCGAGCGCCGCGCGCGGATCCCATCGTGCTTCGACGCTAGCTAAGTGACCGTCGAGCGCTGCATCACAGAGCACCGTCAAATGGCTTTGCAGTCGCATGAGGATGGGTTGGGTTTCCGGGTCGCCAAAACGGCAGTTATATTCAAGTACATTAGGCGTACCATCTGCTGCGATCATCAATCCGGCGTAGAGAAATCCGACGTAAGGATTGCCGTCATCGCGTAACCCTCGCAACGTGGGCTCGATCACCTCGCGCATGATGCGCAAGTTAAGGGCGGGCGTTACTAATGGAGCAGGTGAATAGGCTCCCATGCCACCGGTATTAGGTCCCTGATCGCCATCGTCGCGACGCTTATGATCCTGTGAAGTGGCAAGAGTGAGTACTTGCTGATTGCTGGCGATGACGATAAAGCTGACTTCTTCGCCTTGCAGGAATTCTTCCACTACGATTGTCTTACCGGCTGCACCAAAGCTGCCCGCGAGCATTTCTTGAGCACTGGTAATTGCGGCTGCATGGGTCTCACAAATAATCACGCCTTTACCGGCGGCCAGTCCATCGGCTTTTACGACGAGCGGCAAACGCTGAAGCCTGATGTAGCCGGGATCAAAATTCGCGCTCGTGAATGTTGCGTACCCCGCGGTGGGTATTGCGTAGCGGCGTAAAAATTCTTTTGTGTATGCCTTGGAGCCTTCGAGTCGTGCTGCAAGTTTTGACGGACCGAAACAACGCAGGTTGGTTGCCTCGAAGCGATCAACAATGCCGGCTACTAGCGGTCCTTCAGGTCCCACAATACTCAGATCAATGCGCTCTCGCTGCGCAAATGCTATCAACCCATCAATGTCATCAGCGCTAATCCCGACATTACTGACTTTAGGTTCGAGCGCTGTACCGGCATTGCCGGGAGCAACGTAAACGTGGGTGACTCGATTTTCTTGCGCGCATTTCCAGGCAAGCGCGTGTTCACGTCCGCCGCTGCCGATTATCAATACTTTCATGAAAAGGCGGCAGCGCTAGTGACGAAAGTGACGCATACCGGTGAATACCATGGCAATGCCCTGTTCGTTGGCTGCTTCAATGATTTGTGCGTCGCGCTTTGATCCGCCGGGTTGTATAACCGATTTGATTCCGAATTTTGCCACCACATCGAGGCCATCACGAAAGGGAAAAAAAGCATCTGATGCCATTGAAGCAGAATGTAGGTCAAGTTTTTCGTCGTGGGCTTTCATGGCTGCGATTTTACTACTCACGACGCGGCTCATTTGCCCAGCACCAATACCGAGCGTCGTCCGGTCCTTCGCGCACACGATGGCGTTGGACTTTACATATTTCGCAACGCGCCACGCAAAAACCAAATCGGCCAGTTCTGCGGGGGTTGGTACGCGTACGGTCACCGTGCGCAATTCCTCCGGCGCAATCTTGCCATCATCTCGGGTTTGAACTAGGAGCCCACCGGTAACGCTTTTATATTCCAGTAACTGCGTAACCGGACGTTTGATTTCGCCCACATCCAGCACACGAATATTATCCTTGGTGGCCAAAATGGCTTTGGCTGCCGCGCTGACGCCAGGACTTAAAATCACTTCAACGAATTGATTGTCAATGATAGCGCGTGCCGTTTCAGCATCTAGTTCGCGGTTAAACGCGATGATGCCCCCATAAGCAGAGGTGGGATCAGTTTGGTAGGCCCGGGTGTAGGCCGCCAATAGCGTATGCGCTAACGCCACACCGCAAGGATTAGCGTGTTTTACGATGACACAGGCGGGTTCAGCGAATTGGCGTACACACTCAAACGCGGTGTCACTATCGCCAATATTGTTGTACGAAAGTTCTTTCCCTTGAATTGAGTTGGCCGAGGTAACCGAGGCACCGATGGCATGCGGATCAACGTAAAACGCCGCAGCTTGATGTGGATTTTCACCGTAACGCAAGTCTACCGATTTCCGAAATGATAAATTCAGATCCTCCGGAAACGTGGGTCCCATACTGGTGATGGTTCCCGTATTGTTAGTTGACGCCGTGAAATACGCAGATACCATGGCATCATATTGCGCCGTGTGTGCGAAGGCTTTAGCAGCCAGTTTTTGACGCATCGCGGTGTCTGTGCAACTCTGATTAGCGGCTAGTTCATCCAGTAAAGCTCGATAATCGGCGGGATCCACCACCACATTGACTGAGGCGTGATTTTTAGCGGCCGCGCGCACCATGGCGGGTCCACCGATGTCTATATTTTCTACCGCATCATCATAAGTGCACTCCGATTCTGCCACCGTAGCCGCGAAGGGATAAAGGTTAACCGCCAACAAATCAATGGGTTCAATATCGTGCTCACGCATCACTGCCTCATCTAGGCCGCGACGGCCTAGGAGTCCACCGTGAATTTTCGGATGCAGGGTCTTGACGCGACCCCCCATGATTTCTGGAAAGCCGGTGTGGTCAGCAACTTCCTTAACAGCGATACCGTGTTGCGTCAGTAATTGCGCGGTTCCGCCGGTGGACAACAGTTCAATGCCACGTTCTTTTAAGGCACGGGCAAATTCTACAATACCGGTTTTATTAGAAACACTCAGTAAGGCGCGACGTACCGGAGTGAGCAACGCAGCTACTCGCCTATTCCAAATTCTTTGAGCTTTTTGCGTAACGTGCCGCGGTTAATCCCAAGGATTGTTGCAGCGCGACTTTGATTTCCCTGCACATGAGTCATCACCACTTGAAAAAGTGGCTCTTCCACTTCGCGCATCACCAGGTTGTACAAATGCGCCGGGTTGTGACCATTAAGCGTTTCAAAATAGCACTGCAAAGCTTCAGCTGCTTGCGAGCGCAGCGGCACACCCTTGCCATTAACCTTGATATCGCGACCGTTAAACGGTACTAAGTTATCTTTGCGTGACTTTGATTTTTTCTTGACGACCATAGCCTTAACTTGCCTTCCCTTCCCGCCTTTCCTTTCATGCCGCGCGAACTGATCGCGCGAAGTGTTTCAGCAACGTAGACAATTGTTCCTGCGGGGTCTCAATTTTCATGAGTTGTGCCCGCAGAGCTTCGTGCCCAGGGTGTTGCTGGAAATACCAGCTTAAGTGCTTTCTCGCCACTCGAACGCCCGTGTCACTGCCGTAAAACTGATACAGGTCTTCAAGGTGGGCGCGCATAATATCACGGACTTTTTCTAGCGCCAGTTTGTCACGCAATTCACCTGAATTTAAGAAAAAATTGACTTCGTCGAAAATCCATGGCCGACCTTGTGCAGCTCTGCCGATCATTACGCCATCGCATCCAGTTGCAGCCAATACCTCGCGTGCGCGTTGCGGTGAGTCGATATCACCATTCGCAAATACCGGAATACCGACTTGCGCTTTGATCGCACGAACGGTGTCGTGTTCTGCTTCACCCTGATACATATCGCGACGTGTGCGGCCATGAATACTTAAGGCGCGAATTCCGCTGCTCTCGGCTATTTTCGCAATGAGCAGACCATTTTTATTGTCTCGATCCCAACCGGTACGAGTCTTCAATGTGACCGGTGCCGAAACCGCAGCCACGACAGTTTCAAGAATGCGCGACACCAGCGCTTCGTCTTGCATGAGTGCAGAGCCAGCAAGACGATTGCAGACTTTTTTTGCAGGACAACCCATGTTGATATCAATTATCTCTGCTCCAGCGTCGACATTGCGCTTTGCAGCCTCCGCCATCATGGTCGGATCGTAGCCTGCAATTTGCACGACACGTGGGCTGGGTTCACCACTGTGATCCATGCGGCGTCGAGATTTCGGCGTGTTCCAAAGACTGGTATCCGCGCTCAGCATTTCCGACGCCGCTAAACCTGCGCCAAAACGGCGACACAACATGCGAAAGGGTCGATCGGTGACACCCGCCATGGGTGCGAGCACAATATTGGAGGGTAGTGTGTACGGACCGATCTTCACATCTATACCTTAGTGCGCGAGAAATTTATTTTGTGGAAATGTCATTAGCGCAAGATATTCTTTCATCGATTCCGCGCAGACACACGTCAACCTCAAAACCTTCCGCGCTTCGGCCAGGGTCTAATATATCTAAAACGGCATCGACGCGTTCCCCGGGTGCGAGTAGCGGGGCGGTCTTTTTACCTAAATATTCGTATGCTTCGAAGTTGCGAATCCCTAAAAGCCCGCCGAAGCGATTGGCCAACGATACGTGCAGCAAAGGGTAGGGCTGAAATTTGCTCTCGGTATTTAAAATACTCGCGCGAACACGTAAAGTATTGTTATTGCCGGGATCGCCAGTGACGCCCCATTGACGCAATTGATAGGCTGCTAAGTGAGCGGGCGGTGGCAGCGTGGCGCCAAACTCTGAATAGACAGTGCGTAGCGCGTCACCGAATGAATCGCTGGCAGCTAAGTAGGCTCGATTTTGATGCACTAGTTGAGCCACTAGCAACAAACCTAGAACAAAAGCCCCCAATATCCAGGCGCTCATGATGCCGCGGTCCCGAGTGCCACTCCTAGGCGCGCTATCCATGGCTTTCGCAGATTTTTTAGCGGCGGAAGAGCGTGCGAGAGTAATGCCCTCTACTACTTCACGTCGAATATTCTCAGACACTTCAAAGCCTGTGGTGCGTGCTACCGGCGCGTTTGCAAGCGCGCCGGGTGTGACGGCGTCGGGGGCGCGTTGCGGCGTTTTCGCAGGCGCATCTCTAGGACGCGCCCTGCGTTCGGGATGTGCTGGAGCCAGGGGATGTGCTGTGGCCAGGGGATGTGATGGGGCTATCGGGAGCGCCGGGGGTGTGGACAGCGCAGCGAGCTCGGGATGCACCGGAAGATCAAGGCGCGGTACTTGCTCAGGTAGCGATCGCGCTTCGGGTTTTACACGGGCTTTAAAGTTTAAGGGTTGACGGGACCCGGGTTTAGAGATGACAAATATTCGGTCGAGTTCGCCCGGTGGCAGCGTGAATTCCATTGACATTTCTTCCGATTCCGACGGCGCGTCATCGCCGCGCGAGGGCTTCTCGGGGATCGCGGGCACAGCAGGGGTCTGCCATAGCAGGACAGCATGTTGCGGACCGCTCTGCTCTAATTCGTCTAAATTTTTAGATTCGCCCGAAGCGATAGGTTCGGGTTCAGAACGTAAAATGCGATCCGCGCGAGACTCAAGCTCTAACGGCGATTCGCCGCTGGTAAAAACGCTTGCATCCTCTGCCAAACGTGCCAGCGCGTTAAATATTTCGCCGCAGCGCCCGCACCGCACCTGACCACCCGCCGTACGTAGCGAGTCGGCCGAGAGTCGAAATACTGTTTCACATTTAAAGCATTGCGTGAACATACTATCCTAGTCTACGCGCGTGCAGGCAGCACCAGTCATCGCGCTTAATAACTTCAGCGAACACAAATCCAGATTGGTAGGCCGCCATTACCGACGCGCACTGGGCCTCTAGTATGCCCGACAATATTAAAATCCCCGCAGGACGACAGGCTCCCGTTAACAGTGACGCCAACTCAATGAGGGGTTGCGCCAAGATGTTGGCTACGACACAGTCCGCAGGTTTTAGCGGCAGCGTTACTCCGTGAGTTTCGAGATTTGTCGAAACACCGTTGCGCTCGGCATTGTCGCGGGTCGCGAGTAACGCCTGAGGGTCGATATCCACCGCAGTCGCGTGCGCAGCACCCAGTTTTAAGCCAGCAATCGCTAAAATTCCTGAGCCACAGCCATAATCGAGTATCGATCGGCCTGCGACGCATCGTGATTCTAGTGCTTCCAAACACAGGGCGGTGGTGGGGTGGGTCCCGGTACCGAACGCCAATCCGGGATCTAAGCGAATTACGATCGCATTAGGATCGTCAGGAGCGGCCGCGCTCCACGGACAAATCCATAAGCGTTTTCCAAAGCGTAGAGATTTCCAGTCGTTCAACCATTCGCGTTCCCAAATTTTATCTTGCACGGCACTTACCCGTGCGCTTGCGGTAATCGCAGTTCCAAGTTCGGCACTCAAAGCCGCCAGTGCATGGGTAGGACTAGAACATTGGTCGAATAGGCCGCGTACTAACGTATCGCTCCACAGGCGCACCTCCCCGACCTGTGGCTCAAGTACTGGAGTGCTGCCAAGATCGGTAAACGTAATGGATAGGGCGCCGATCCCTTGCAGCGCTGCTTCAACTGTTTCAGAGTTGAAACGACCGAGTGGAAAAGCAATCTCGTAGAATAACAAGCGCGACTACTTCAAGCCCAAACGACGCTCCAAATAATGGATATCCGTTCCGCCTTGGCGAAAAGCTGAGTGATTAAAAATTTCCTGATGCAAGGGGATATTAGTTTTGATGCCTTCGACTACCATTTCTGCGAGCGCATTGCGCATCCGGGCAATCGCCGTGTCGCGGGTATCGCCGTACGAAATTACTTTGCCAATCATTGAGTCATAGTAGGGTGGCACGTTGTAGCCGGTATATACGTGACTATCCACTCGAATGCCGGGCCCACCTGGCGCATGCCAGAGTTTAATCGGCCCGGGCGAGGGCGTGAAATTCTTTGGATCCTCTGCATTGATTCGGCATTCCACCGCGTGGCCCCGAATTTCGATATCGGCTTGTGAGTAAGGAAGTGCCTCCCCGCCGGCAATCAGGAGTTGTGCTTTAACGATATCGATGCCCGTCACCAGTTCAGTCACTGGGTGTTCGACCTGAACCCGCGTGTTCATTTCAATAAAGTAGAACTCATTATCTTGGTAGAGAAATTCCAGAGTTCCGGCACTGCGGTAGCCCACTTCGCGACAGGCTTTGACGCAACGCTCGCCCATGGTCTTGCGCTGTTTTGAGTTAAGTCCCGGAGCCGGAGCTTCTTCAATGACTTTCTGGTGACGACGTTGCATTGAGCAGTCGCGTTCGCCTAAGTGTACGATTTTGCCGTAATTATCGCCTAACACTTGAAATTCAATGTGACGCGGTTTTTCGAGAAATTTCTCCATGTACACTTGAGGATTGCCGAAAGCGGCGAGCGCTTCAGACTGAGTTACGCTGATAGCATTGAGAAGTGAGGCATCGGTGTGCACTACGCGCATACCGCGACCGCCACCGCCACCGGAGGCTTTAATAATTACCGGATAGCCGATGGTCTTGGCAATGCGAAAATTCTCGTCAATATCACTGCCTAGCGGCCCGTCGGATCCCGGCACACAAGGAACGCCGGCTGCCTTCATCACTTTTATCGCGGAAACTTTGTCGCCCATCATACGAATGGTCTCAGCGCGCGGACCTACAAAGATAAAGCCGCTCTTTTCAACCCGCTCAGCAAAATCGGCATTCTCTGAGAGAAATCCATAGCCTGGATGAATCGCCACCGAATCAGTCACCTCAGCGGCGCTGATAATTGCCGGCATGTTTAAGTATGAAAGCGAGGATTGAGGGGGACCGATGCACACGGTTTCGTCGGCCAACAGCACATGTTTAGTATTAAAATCGGCGGTTGAATGAACCGCGACGGTTTTGATGCCAAGTTCACGGCAGGCGCGCAGGATACGAAGCGCTATCTCGCCGCGGTTTGCAATAACAACTTTTTCAAGCATCGGATTATTCGATGATGAACAGAGGTTGGCCGTATTCGACCGGATCTCCGTTGTTTGCGAGAATCGCGGTGACTCGCCCAACCTTATCCGCTTCGATTTGGTTCATCATCTTCATTGCCTCGATGATGCACAAGGTTTGACCTAGTTTAACCTCGGTGCCGATTTCAACAAATGGTTTAGAGCCTGGCGATGCGCACGCATAGTAAGTGCCAACCATGGGAGAGGATACTGTGTAATCATTGTTCGGCGGCCGAGCCGTCCCACTCGTGGCAGGAGCGGCCGCAGTTGCGCGCACCTCGGATCCATGCGTTGCACCGGGCAAGGTCGCTGCACCCGTCGGTAGGCTATACATCATGGGATTAACCATGGGTTGAGTTTGCATGGACCCGCGCGGATAGCGGCTAATACGTACTGATTCTTCGCCTTCAGATATTTCTAACTCTGATATGCCAGACTCTTCTAATAATTCGATAAGTTTTTTGACTTTGCGAATATCCATACCGATCTCCCGAATATATTGTTGTATTATTTAATTAAAGTGTGTGAGGACAGATCTAAGCGCCGGCACGCGGCTTCGAGTGCAAGTTCGTAGCCAACAGCTCCTAAACCCACAATGCACCCAACCGCAATGTCGGACAAATAGGAACGATGCCTGAATTCTTCGCGTGCAAACACATTGCTGAGATGCACCTCAATAAAAGGAATAGCCACCCCTAAGAAAGCGTCGCGCAATGCAATACTGGTGTGCGTCAGTGCCCCTGGATTGCAAACAATGAAGCTCACAGGGGTGTTTTTTGCCGTATGAATGTGCGCAATGAGTTCATGCTCGGCATTACTTTGCGCTGTGACTAGCTCATAACCTTTCGATCGAGCAAGCTGTGCAAGCCGGGTCTCGATGTCTTTTAAGGTTTCGGAACCATAAAGTGCAGGCTCGCGTGCTCCGAGAAGATTCAAGTTAGGTCCGTTGAGCAATAAAATTTGTGCCATAAGGTCCGCGATAATAACCAGATTTG
Organism: Gammaproteobacteria bacterium; assembly: GCA_025359565.1. Lineage (GTDB taxonomy): Bacteria > Pseudomonadota > Gammaproteobacteria > Steroidobacterales > Steroidobacteraceae > Bog-1198. The sequence continues at coordinate 125,047 of JANYFY010000026.1, forward strand.
GGGGGGAATAGGCAAGCTTACGCTGCGAACGTCGGCAGATTGCGCGTTTTTAGGGGTCGAAGTGCGCCTAACCGACTTTAACAGGCCTTGATAGCGTCGTAGTGACCCCTTAACGACGCCTCAATGACGCCTTTAAGGCCCTTTAAGGCCCTTTAAGGCTCTTTAAGGCGATCCGATGCGATCGAGTCCCGCGGCAATTGCCCTGCGGGCGGCATTTAGCGCCGCACGGCTTGTGCCGGCCGCAGGGGTCGTACCAGCCGCAGGGCTGGTACTGGCCGGAGGGCTGTTATTGAGCAACTCAACCTCGGCCATAATTAACTCTGCCTGGGGTCGATGTAATTCGCCCATGAATAACGCGACCACTTCGCCGTGCCGATCCGTAAAAAGGGTAAACGGGAAAGCCGGTGTTTGCACGCCCAACAAGGCCATTACGTCGAGGACATCTTGCTCTCCAACGAGCAGGGGATAGGGGATTTTGTATTGCTCGGCAAAAGATTTAACGGCCTTTGGCTCATCGTAGGCGATGCCGATCACTTCTACATTACGCTGCGCCCAATCGTGGTGTAGTACCGCTAACAAAGGCATTTCTTGGCGGCAGGGAGCGCACCAGGTCGCCCAAAAGTTCAATATCAAGGACTTACCGGCCCAGGTGGATATTGACGTAGATTTGCCTGCTAGATCGGCCAAGGAAAATATCGGTAATTTTTCAGGGATAGAGCTCCAGGGTGTTGCAAGGGGATCTGGGGGGGTGTCGGGGTGGACAGCGGTGACGGGATTGGCTATGGCAATTGGCGCGGTGTGGGTGTTTTTAATGACGAGACCAAGCGCGACAACACCTAGGATAATAATGATACTAACGAGTAAGGTGCGTCCGTAGGGCCATGGGGCGGGGGTCGGGATGGGCGTCACGTGGCGGCCGGGGTTGCGAGTTTGCGGCCTTTGCGTAGCCTAAAACCGGCCAAAAGAAACGCTAAGCCGCCGCCGCCGATGGCGATCGCTTCCCAGGTTTGTGACGCAGGTGTGTTTAAGGGGGGGCTGGTTGCGGGAAATAGCACTTTCGTGATGGGTGGATAACATAGGCCGGCTATCGCACAGCCTTGGTAGGTCACCTTAATTTGTAGCGGATGAGCGCCATAGTCGTTGCGCGTGTAGGGCGCGCTGGCCTCCAGTTGCTGAAAATACACTACTTGGCGGCCGAAATTAGGGTCCGTTGTTACCCTGCCTTTCGGGAAATTCAACGGTTCGACTTCGAGACCTGGGCTTTCGCCTTTAACCGCTATTTTCTGCTGGTACAGGTAATACCCGTCGGCGATGACCCAGTGGAGGTGTAAAAGGCTGGCATCGGCGTCTGCTGAAGCCCGAAACGCGACGTCTGGAGCGAGAAAATCGTTGCTATGGACGGGGTTTCCTTGCGTCCACCAGGGTTTGGCGTGCAAGGTTCCTGTTGCGAACATGAGTGTGAGGGCGAGGGCGATTGCGCAGCTTGATATCACTTGCCGGGATCGCCTTACCGGCCAGGGCGTGGAGAAAAATAGGGGTGGGTTTTGCGAGTTCATAGGGTTTTCCAGTGGATTTAAGTGGAAGGGGGTCAAGATTCGGCGGAGGGTGTCACGGGTTGGGCGGAGAGGGTCACGGGTTGGGCGGAAGGGCAAATCACAATTAATTCCTCGCTACCCCTTGAATCATGGAATTCAGTCGCTATCATTAGCAGCCAAGAGACGAGAGTGCTAACAATCTTCTCGCTCATTCATTCTTTAATAGTACCCAAGCAATAGGAGTCTTGTCTTATGAAGATTCGTCCCCTTCATGACCGTGTGATCGTGAAACGAGAAGCAGAAGAGCGTAAGTCTCCCGGTGGCATAGTGATACCGGATACCGCTGCAGAGAAACCCATTTTTGGAAAAGTGGTGGCCGTTGGTAAGGGCAAAATTCTGGAAAATGGCGATGTGCGCCCGCTCGACTTGAAGGTCGGCGATAGGATTTTGTTCGGTAAGTACAGCGGCACTGAAGTGAAGATGGATGGCGATGAACTCGTGGTAATGCGCGAAGAAGACGTCATGGCTGTGGTCGAAGGCAAGTAAGCCTTCCGACCCGCAATCCGGTTATTCATTCATTTAATTTTTTAGAAGGTATAAGCAAATGGCAGCAAAAGACGTACGTTTTAGTGACGACGCCCGGGCACGCATGTTCAAGGGTGTCAATATCCTCGCGAACGCCGTAAAGGTGACGCTGGGTCCTAAAGGCCGCAATGCGGTGCTCGATAAGAGCTTTGGCGCTCCCACCATCACCAAGGATGGCGTGTCGGTCGCTAAGGAAATCGAGCTGAAAGATAAGTTTGAGAATATGGGCGCACAGATGGTTAAAGAAGTGGCATCGAACACTTCGGATGAAGCCGGTGACGGCACAACCACCGCGACTGTTTTGGCTCAGGCCATTATTCGCGAGGGTTTAAAGTCAGTTGCTGCAGGCGCGAATCCGATGGATTTGAAGCGCGGTATTGACCAAGCGGTTATTGCAGCAACCGAAGAGCTGAAGAAACTTTCTAAGCCTTGCAAAGATCCCAAAGCGATTGCACAGGTAGGCACGATTTCCGCTAATTCCGATGAGAGCATCGGTAAGACCATTGCGGATGCGATGGCTAAAGTTGGGAAAGAAGGCGTGATCACCGTTGAAGAAGGTTCAGGTCTCGACAACGAGCTTGAAGTCGTTGAAGGCATGCAATTTGATCGCGGCTATCTTTCGCCGTATTTCATCAATAACCAAGCTGGTCAGAGCGCCGAGCTCGACAAGCCGTTGATCCTGCTTGTAGATAAGAAAATTTCCAACATTCGTGAGTTGCTACCGTTATTGGAAGCCATTGCGAAGGGCGGCCGTCAGTTGCTAATCGTCGCTGAAGATGTGGAAGGCGAAGCGTTGGCCACTTTGGTGGTGAATACGATTCGCGGCATCGTCAAGGTAGCTGCGGTTAAGGCGCCTGGTTTCGGCGATCGTCGTAAAGCGATGTTGCAAGACATTGCAGTCCTCACTGGTGGAACTGTTATTTCCGATGAAGTCGGCTTGTCGCTTGAGAAGGCGACATTGAGCGATTTGGGCGAAGCTAAGAAGATTTTAGTGGAGAAAGAAAACACCACGATTATCGATGGCAACGGCAAGGCCTCGGACATTAAGGCGCGCGTTGAGAGCATTCGTCAGCAGATTGAAGAAGCAACCTCTGATTATGACAAGGAAAAACTCCAGGAGCGCGTTGCTAAGCTCTCCGGTGGTGTGGCCGTAATTAAAGTGGGCGCTGCGACCGAGATCGAAATGAAGGAAAAGAAGGCTCGCGTTGAAGACGCGTTGCACGCAACTCGTGCTGCCGTCGAAGAAGGCGTGGTTCCGGGTGGTGGTGTGGCGCTGGTGCGCGCATTGAAAGCGATCGAGAAATTAGTGGGTGCCAATGATGATCAAACCACGGGCATCAGGATATTGGCTCGTTCGGTCGAAGAGCCCCTACGTCAGATCGTTGCTAATGCGGGCGAAGACGCTGCTGTGGTCTTAAATAATGTCCGCGAAGGTAAGGGTACCTACGGCTATAACGCTGCGACTGGTAAGTATGGCGATATGATCGACATGGGCATTCTGGATCCTACCAAGGTTACGCGTCTGGCTTTGCAGAACGCGGCGTCGGTGGCGGGTCTGTTGCTGACCACGGAAGTCATGATCGCGGAGTCGCCTAAGGATGAAGAGCATGCACACGGCGGTGGCGGTGGCGGCGGTGGTGGCATGGGCGGTATGGGTGGTATGGACATGTAAATCCTGTACAGCGGGGCGATTTCCCGCAAGTTCAGGTTTGTCAAAAAAGCGGGCTTCGGCCCGCTTTTTTTATGGTGCGCGAGGCCGTACGCATTATGTATAGTTCGCGATTGTGTGAACCGCAACCTGACGAACCGTGTCACTTTGTGTCCTAATATTGAAGCCTAATTCCTTGCCGCACTAAAAATATTCTTTAATCAGTGCGCTAGTTCATATCGATAAAATCCAGAGACTGATGAAATACAGTCCGTAATGATTTCAATTCATTTTTTTACCAACGGAGATATAGATGATGGTCAACAAGAATGCCTGCACAAAAATTGTCTCAATGGGCATAGCCCTATCGGCAATTTTGATGTCCGCATCGACCATGGCAGCCGGTACGAACACTCTTACCGTTACCGCCAATGTCGTCGGCACATGTAAATTTTCAACTACCACTTCAACGCTTGCCTTTGGCGCGTTGGATCCCAGCGTCGGCGTGGCCGTGAACGCTGCTGGATCCACCAACTATTGGTGCACTAAGGGCGTAACGACTGCTGCAATCGCTGCGGACAACGGAGCCAATCCGGTTGGCGCAGTACGCAACATGAAGCATGCAACGTTGGCTGACGTGATTCCCTACAGTCTGGTACTGACTCCGTCTGCAACAGCGCCGGGTGGTCCTGGACTTGCTTTGACTTTAGGTCTAGCAGGCACGGTTGCGGGTCCTGCGTATACAGCCGTCTCAGCCGGAAATTATTCCGACACTGTGACGTTGTCTATCACTCCGTAACGTTAAGAGGCGTACAAAGGCCAGAGCGAAGTATAGATGATTGTTTGTTACAGCATCGCCGGCCTGGGCTGGCGATGCTGCTTAGTGAGATTCTCATAATGAATGGGATGGCACATGAAATCTGGGTCTACTAACAATTTACTGCATAAAGCTGCTTTAGTGGCGGTGCCGACCTTTATGTTGCTTGTGGGGCCATTGCTTGCTGCCAATAAAAATAATGTTAGCGTATCGGCTACTGTTTTAAATAAAAGTGGATGTTTTTTTGTCGGCGCAACGACTGCTCTGGCATTTGGCAATATCGACCCGTCTTTGAATACCAATGCGACTGCGACCGCGAATCTTACTGTGCAGTGCAAAGGAAATGCAGGCACTACTAATTTTCTAATCAATCGGAATTCAGGCCAGAACGCTTCGGGCGCTACGCTACGCATGCAGAACACTGCAGCTTTGGGCAATTTTCTACCTTACACTATTAACCTCAATGGTCCCACAGGACCTATTTGGGCGGGCGGCGGTATTGTTTCTTCGGCACCGATTGCCTACAACACCAACGTTATTTTTGTATTGGGAGCTAATGTGACTCCCGCAAACTATCAACCTGCGGTTGCCGGTCCCTATTCCGATAGCGTCATATTGACGATTACGCCTTAAAGTTATCAGCTAGCTGCAATACATAGTGTCGTGGGCTACGTGTTACCATTCGGTCAAACACCTAATTTAAAAGAGTATTAGTTTGCTAAAAAACCGTATTGTCTGCTGGTTAGCCAGTTGCTTAATTTGCGGAAGTGCTTTGGCGGGCGACTTTGCCGTGTCGCCTATTCGCTTGGACTTTGACCGGTCAACTAAAACCGGGGTGATCACCATCAGTAATGACGGCGATGATAATTTACAAATACAAATGAAAGCTTTTGAATGGACTCAGGATGCAGAAGGTAAGGATCAATATCAAGAAACAGAGGACTTAATTTTCTTTCCTAAGATAGCCACGGTGGCGAAAGGCGAGAAACGACTGCTGCGTACTAGCTACAAGTTTCCCGCGACTGAACGGCAAAAAACTTACCGATTATTTATAGAAGAAATACCAGGCCCGCAAAAGTCGGCCGCTCCTGGCGCGCAAATTACTGTGGCCGTGCGATTTGGCGTCCCCATTTTTCTCAAGCCATTAGTTGATGAAGTTAAGGGCGAGATAGAAAACGTAAAATATGCAGAGAATAAACTTAAAGTTACGATTAGAAATGCCGGTAATACACATTTCTTTATTAATAGTATTCAAATAAAAAATGCCGATGTGGTGACTGACGAGCAAAAGGGCTGGTATTTGCTCGCAGGGGCGCGTCGTACGTACGAATTCGCACTTAAGCAGCCTTGTTCTGCTTTAGGAAAATTCGCTGTTAACGTGAGATCCGATTCTGTTGAATTCAACCGAACCATTGATGCCCTCGTGTGCAACCCGTAAGTTTGCGCCGGTGCTGCGTGCAGTAGTTCCCTACCTGTTTTTTTTTGTAGTGAATAGCGCGTACGCTGCGCCTACAAATTTACCGTCGGCCAGCAACGCAGTGGTGTCAGTTAATCTCAATAGTGTTGCCAAGGGAGAGTTCGTCGTTTGGGTGACGGCTGACGGGCGTTATCTCATAAAATTGTCTGACTTGGTATCCATGGGCATTGTTGCTCCGGCGGGCGATCGCGTTGACATTGAAGGCGAGGCGTATTTGGTATTGCAAAGTTTGCAAAAAGCCAAGGTTAAGCTCGACGAGAACACCCAGACATTTGATATCGACTCGGCACCTGATACTTTGGGTAAACAGGTTATTGATTTGCTACCGCATGAGCATGTCAATAGCATTATTCCGCAAGACAGCAGCGCATTTCTAAATTATCGCGCGGGATTTAGTGGGAGTAACCAATCGTCGAGAGTATTTTCCCTGTACGAAGAGTTGGGAATCTCACGCCACAATTATTTATTTCTCAGTGACGGCAGTTTTATCACGTCGAATGGCAAGAGCACGTTTGTACGCAATATTTCGAGTCTTACCTATGATAGACGTGAGAATTTCTCACGCGAAACCTGGGGTGATCTTTTTACAGTCACTGGTGAATTTGGCAGTACGCTAAATCTCGGCGGATTTAGCTTTGGCAAACTGTATTCCGAGCAACCCAATTTTGTTAAGCGACCTATGGCAAATTTTACGACTAATGCGACGTTGCCGGCGGAGGCTACAATTTTTCTTAACGGGTTGCCGATTCGCACTCAAAAAGTATCACCTGGCGTATTTGATTTGCGGAATTTAAATTATTTTGGCGGCGCCCAAGACATTCAGATCCAAGTCAAGGATGGCTTAGGTCAGACAAAAATATACAACTATAAATATTATTTTACCGACGACTTACTGCGCCAAGGATTACATGAATACAATTATGCAGCGGGTTTTTTACGACGGAACTTTGGAGTAAGTAGCTTTGATTACGGCCCTTTTGGCGCCTCTTTCTATCATCGCTATGGGTATAGCGAGAATTTTACGCTAGGAGCTCGGGGTGAAGCGCTATCAGGAAGCTACAATGTGGGTCCTTTAGCAGTTTATCGAATCGGTCAATTAGGGGTTATTTCCAGCAGTTTGGCGTTCAATCACTCTAAGGGACAGTCTGTAGATGCACTCAGCGGAGATGTGGCCGCCACCGGCGCGGCGTCCGACGGAACAGCGATGTCCTTACACTACAGCTATCAGTCGGGTAGATTTATAAGCACTGCGGGGATTCTTAAATACAGCCGCGGATACAGTGCCACCACCCAATTGACGAATTTTGCGGGCTTAGATCGGCTAGATCGCATAGAACGCGAAATGGACATAAGTCTGGGCTACGGCTCGGCAAAATCCGGGAGTTTCGGCGTCAATTTTACGGACCTTAAGAAATACCAAGGCCAAAACACTTCGTTTTTTGTGGTAAATTTTACTCGTCCTGTTCCAGGCAAAGCCAATCTGTTTGCGTCTTATAGCACGGGAACGTCGCTTGCCAACGGTTCTGCCTTCTTTATGGGCATCGCCTGGTATCCAACAATCGATTACAGCGCAAGTTTTTCTTCTGAGAAACCCACTCGCGGGGGTGCCACTAGCGTGCTTGAAAGTGGTAGCAATGTGCCTATTGGTGAGGGGCTTGGCTATCGTGTTGCTTTAGAGCATGGGGCGACCTTAAATGGGGCGGCACCTACTTTGCAATACAATACTCGGACGGGTTCCATTCTTGCCGATGTGAGTTCTCAAACAGCCGATGGAGTTAACACGCAGACCTATAATTTCGCCTATGCGGGGTCCGTGCTTAAAGTAGCCGATCAACCTTTGGGTTTCAGTCGGCCAGTGACCGATAGTTTCGGCTACGTACTATTAGATCGGTTAGAGAATGTTCGCGTTTATCAAAACAACCAAGATATGGGTAAGACAGACGCAGCCGGTCGGGTGTTTTTGCCGTTCATGGGATCGTTTGTTGAGAATCAAATCTCGATAAGCGATAAGGATATACCGATTGACTACCATATTGAAGAAGTAACTCGCTTTGTGTCGCCCAATTTTCGCAGCGGTAGTTTGATTAAATTTGTCGCAACTCGTATTCAAGCCATTACGGGGAAATTACGCGTGCGCTTGAGTGGTTTTAAAGAGTCGATAGCCGCAGAATACATTGAGATTGAATTGCGGCAAGGCGCTAAAATTACGCTGCTGGCCACCGGTAGAAGCGGGGAGTTCTATGCAGAGAATCTGGCGGCGGGCGCTTACCTGGCAAAGTTCAGTTTTAAAAATCATCCCTGTGAATTTCAGGTAAGCGTGCCACAATCTAATGAAATGCTAGTAGATTTAAAGGAGTTAGTATGTGAAGCAGCCCCTTAGACTATTGACCGTGCGCTGGCTGTTAGGCGCCAGTTTGCTGCAGGCTAGCGTTCCGGGTATTGCTGCCTGTGGTGTTTCGGTGACGGGCTTAAATTTCGGATCCTATAATGTCTTTTCGACTGCACCACTTCGTTCGGTGGGTAGTTTAAGTGTTACCTGTAATGAGAGGCTCGCACCGTTGGTGACCATCACTCTAGGTCCCAGCGCTAATACCGGCGTCACTAATCCACGTGGGTTGCGTAAAAGCGGCAGCGCCGATGTCTTGCGCTACAATTTGTTTGTCGATGCTGCGTTTTCGCAATTATGGGGTGATGGGATATCTGGGGGTGTAGTTTTAAGCAACCGAGTCACTCGCAATGCAGCTTGGAACGCGCTCGTATATGGCAACCTACCTGCTTTGCAGAATGTTTCGCCAGGAAGTTACAGTGATAGTCTATTGATTACCATTATTTGGTAAGGTCCGGATACGGTGACGTTAAGCGGAGCGCAGTTCGCAAAATATCATTACATGCAGATATTAAAGATGAAGTGGAACGTCGTCTTAATCATGCCGGGATGCGTTTACTTAGTAAAGCAGAGATGGAGTTGACTATGGGTCAACCCGAATTAAACATGTACTTTACCTATCCTAAGGCACTGGGAGCTACTTCCGCAAACGACCCTTATTACGGCCGACAAGATTGCTGCACTTTGAGTATTTGGACTTCTTTACGCTGTTGCTAGTGGCGTAGGGCGTACCCATGTTGTTGGCCGGCGATGAAATGGCACATACTCAGCAAGGTAATAATAACGCCTATTGTCAAGACAATGAGTTGACATGAATAGACTGGTCACTGACAAAGGAGAAACAGCATTTATTAAACTTCTTCTGCCAGCTGACGCGGATTCGTCGCGCACATCCCGCTATGCGACGGCATCGCTTTGGAACCCAAGGGAAGTCCGGTAGAAATCCAATGGCATGGAGTTCGGCTAAATCAGCCTGATTGGAGCGATCAATCGCGCTCTTTGGCGCTACATCTGAGATATCAAAGTGAGCAAATCCAAGATCAAATCTATCTCGTCGCCAATGCGTTCTGGGAACCACTTGAATTCGAGCTGCCGTTTCTAAGTGAGCATCGATGGGCCTTGTGCATCGATACCTCGCTCCAGCCGTGTGCTGATATTTTCGGTCCAGGTAGTGAGGGTCAACTAGGGTGTCAGTCAAGCTATTTTGTGGCACCGCGCAGCGTCGTAGTGTTAACTGCGTCAAGTTTTGTATGCTAGCGCGTCGTTTAGAGGAGTAATTCACTCAAGGTTTTCTGTGCGTGTCCGATATGGGGCTTACTGTGTAAAAGCCCGAAAGGCACCGCGATGCGCAAGCAAAAATTTACTGCAAATCCAGATCGTAAAGAGCTCCTCAGCGCGGTCAATTTTCATATGGAGGTATCACTCGGGAAAAATCCTCAGAATGCCTCGCTAGAGGATTACCACTTGGCGCTGGCGATGGCGATTCGCGAACCTGTGATTCGTGCACTGAATGCTACCGATGCGCGTGTGCGTAGTTCTGGAGCCAAGCAAATACACTACCTGTCGATGGAGTTTCAGATTGGACGCCTACTAGGCAACAGTCTTTGCAACTTAGGTTTATACGACACTTGCGCGGAAGCTGCCGATGAACTCGGCATTAAGCTTGTTGATATCTTGGAAAGCGAAACCGATCCGGCGCTCGGCAATGGCGGGCTAGGGCGGTTGGCCGCGTGTTTTCTCGATTCGTTGGTGAGTATGTCCTACCCCGGGTACGGCTACGGAATTAACTATCAATTCGGCCTATTTAGGCAGTCCTTTGCCAATGGGTTCCAGCACGAACAGCCAGATAACTGGGCGGTTCATGGCACGCCGTGGCATATCGAGAGACGTGATCAGAGCTCCATGATTCCGCTCTACGGCCGCATAGATTCCAGTATTGACGCGGAAGGCCAGTATGAACCCCATTGGCTTGGCTGGAATACGATTATAGGAGTCCCTTCAGATATTCCAGCAGTAGGGTTCGGTGGAACGAGTGTGAATTTTCTGCGTTTGTACACAGCGAGCGCTCCTTCCGAATTTGACATGGCAATTTTTAATGGTGGGGACTATCTACGCGCGATGGAACATCAGGTAGCGGTGGAGACTGTGTCAAAGGTGCTCTATCCCTCTGATTCCGCTGAAGCTGGCCGAGAGTTACGATTCATTCAAGAATATTTCTTTGTGTCGTGCGCTATGCGCGATATATTCAAACGGCATATCAGTAACGGCCATAACGTTACAGAATTTAGCCAGCATAATGCGATTCAACTCAATGACACCCATCCGACGCTTGCAGTAGCAGAACTGATGCGCACTCTTATTGACGAGCACTCTTTGAGTTGGGATAACGCTTGGGAGATTACTCAGCGAACCACCGTTTACACAAATCACACTCTTTTGCCGGAAGCGCTTGAACGTTGGTCCGCGGCGTTGTTTGAAAAAGTGCTTCCGCGACATTTACAGATTGTTTATGAAATTAATCGTCGGTTTCTTGCGGAGGTTGAACTTAAGCATCCGATGGATGCTGAGTGTTTGGAAAGAATGTCAATTGTACAAGAGCATCCGCGTAAAGAAATTCGGATGGCACATTTAGCTATCGTGGGCAGTCACTCAATCAACGGTGTAGCGGAAATGCATTCTGATTCAGTGAAGAAAACCCTGGTACCAGATTTCTACGATCTATGGCCGCAGCGATTCAATAATAAGACTAATGGCGTAACACCACGACGTTGGTTACTTAATTGCAATAATCGTCTGGCTACCTTGATTAGTGAGGCGCTCGGGCGGGAATGGATTGAGGATTTGGATCAACTTATCGCACTTGAGAGCCTGGCGAAAGATTCGAGTTTTGTGCAGAATTTTAAGGCTATCAAGCGTGCTAACAAAGTAGATCTCGCTCAGCGTATTCGCAGCACGACCGGAATTACAGTTAATCCGGATTCCATGTTTGATGTACAAATTAAACGAATTCATGAATATAAACACAAGGTTTCGGTTGCCGAGGCAATTGTCCCGGCCGCAGATCTGTCAGAGCAAATTTCGACCGCAGGCTAGGAAGCCTCGGGTACAGGAAATATGAAATTAGCTATGAATGGCGCACTCACTATTGGGACTTTAGATGGTGCAAATGCGGAAATTGCGCGTGAGGTAGGGAGTGCCAATATTTATATTTTCGGTCTAACAGCAGATCAAGTAGTTGACGTGCGCAATCGCGGTAGTGCGGCTCGCGAAATATTCGATTCGAACAGAGACGTTCACCGAATTATTACTCGTTTGCTGGATGGAACGTTTTCGGCCGAGGACCGCACGCTGTTTTCTCCAATCGTGCATTCACTGTTGGATCAGGGTGACTTCTACCTGCGTTTGGCTGATTACGGCGAGTATGCCGCCACACATGAGCAAGTTGCCGCTGATTTCCAAGATGCGGACGCTTGGGCTAGTCGGGCAATCCTCAACGTAGCCCGAAGTTCACGATTTTCTAGTGATCGTACGATCCGTGAATACGCGAACGATATTTGGGATCTGACACCGGTCGTATAGTGGAAACGCTGTGTTCGTGCATTTTCGTAACACGTCCCTATTTCGGATATTGGCGGTGCCACTACTCATGTTAATGACGTTATTATGCGAGGTTCTCGAGACAGCTTCGACAGCGACGAGTTCTGACATACAGGCTGGCCTCTTGGGATCGTTTGACCCGCATCTCGATCAACTTCTCGTGTCGCAACATGACTCCGAGTGGCGCGATTTAGTGGATGGTCTATCACTGGCGCTATCGGCGACGGAGCCGTTGGTACGCCCGAAAGCGCCGTCAGGCGCGGGTGCTCAGGGAGATCGATCTGCGAGCCCAACTACTTTCGGATTGGGCCTGCAGTACACACCTTTTGGCTATTACTTTGCGAATCTGTCGCTTGTGGGTTATGCAAATCGGTCTACCCGTAAGAGTTGGAATCCAGACTTTACTTATTGCGTCGGATATAACGACCCGACTGCCTACACACTGTCGCTCACTTACTGCAACTATGGCGGAAACCGGATCTCACCGATCGCCAATCAAGTACGCACCGACTTTGCCTCGGGTACTTGGACACTGGCCTATAAATTCGCCTTAGCGCCGGAGGTTGCTGATCTTTTCCTAATTGACACCCGTGGAACGATCGGGTGCCAAATTGCGTATCGTGGGTCGCAAAAATACCGGGATGCACGAACCAACACCTACCAGGGTTTTCGGGACTCTGCGGCGGTAGGGTGTAAGTATCCGATCTATGGAAACTGGTATTTCAACTTTGAACTGAATCGGTATATGCATCCTGGGCAGAAGCAACCTTGGGATCCCGATTACACCTATGGATTCGGCTATTTTGAGTGGCATCGCGGGACATTTTCGATCTAGTACAAAAATTACTCGGCTAACCGCTACCCAGGCACCTTGCTAGAGCGCGGTAGTGGGACTTTTTCTAACGGAGCTATTTCAATTAATTGGAGATGGAGTTTTTAAACGCTAAGGAGAGCATTACATGCAATTAGAACATTTGGTTGAGGGCGAGAATTTAGTAGTAACCATAAAAGAGAAGCGCCTCGACGCGTTCGTAGCAGTGCACTTCCGCGAAGAGATGACTCGACTCATTGATGAGGGTAACAACAACATTATATTCGATATGAGTCATGTTAACTTCATCGATAGTAGCGGTCTTGGTGCAGTGGTATCGGTATTTAAACACATTGGAAATAAGGGGCGGCTACATATTTGTGGCGCTAGTGCTGGCGTAATGGCGGTACTAAAATTGACACGCATGGATCGCGTGTTAAAAATATTTGAGAGCCGTGACGCGGCGCTCATTGCCTAAATAACAGGAGCGATGCAATGAAGGCCATGATATTAGCCGCAGGAAAAGGTACACGGATGCGCCCGATTACTTTCTCGGTGCCGAAACCGATGATTCCGATGTTAGGTAGACCCGTTATAGAAACTATTATCGATCAACTGTCGCGCAGCGGAGTGCGGCAGATCATGATCAATACTAGTGATCTGCCTATGCACATACAAGGAGGTCTAGGCGATGGGCATCGGTTGGGAGTGCAGCTTTGTTATTCCTTTGAAGGGACTAAAACCAAAGATGGGTTCTTGTCGATTCCTATTGGCTCAGCGGGGGGCATGCGGCGAATCCAGGATTTCTCTCAATTTTTTGACGTTACCTTTGCAGTTGTTTGCGGCGATGCAATGATCGACTTGGATTTTTCAAAAGCACTAGAATTTCACCGCAAGCATCATGCCTTAGCGACAGTAGTCCTACGTGATGTTGCGCGGGATGAGGTCTCTAAATATGGCATCGTTAAACTTAACGCAGATGGGCGAGTCGCCCAGTTCCAAGAGAAACCTAAAGTAGAAGAAGCTATTTCCTGCGTCGCGAATACGGGCATTTATATTTTTGAGCCCAAAGTCATTGACTACATACCCCACGGCGTACCTTACGATATTGGAAGCCAGCTACTGCCGGATTTGGTGGCGCGCGGTGAGCGCTTCTATGGCTATAAGGCCGATTTTAACTGGATTGGTGTCGGTAGACTTCAGGATTACCACGTATGTCTGACGCGGCTATTAAAAAATCCACCGCTTAACTTCACACGACCTGGAACCGAAGTTCTTCCAGGGGTATTTGTAGGTGTAGGCCTTGCTGTGGATTTCAGCAAAATACACGTTGAGGGACCTGTTTGCATAGGGAGTGGGACGCGCATCGAGCCGGGAGCTCGCATCATTGGTCCTACGGCTATTGGGGCTAATTGTTACATCGAGGCATCAGCCACCATAGAGCGATCGTTTATTGACGACTACAAGCGAGTCAAGGTCGGAGCAAGGATTGCAGATCAGGTCGTCTTCGGTTCCAATGTTATTCATATCGATGGGAGCCACGAAAAAATAGCGCAGAGCGAGTGGGGTAATAAGTTAGCGGATGTGCGTGAGTCACCGGGACTTGATAATCACAGCGTTGATAGCCTCTTAACAGCGGCAGGGTAGGAGCTAAAACCATGACGGATATGGAGCATTTTCAGCTAATTGTACCAGCAACTATCATGGATGCCCGTATCGCTACCGATACCATATCGAATCTATGCGCGCGCTTTAACGAAGAAGATCTCGCGATGTTCTCGACTGCGTTAATGGAAATTCTTGTTAACGTGGTGAAGCATAGTTATCGGTTAGCCGAGAAAGCTCATATGACGGTTCGGGTAGTTCTAGGCAAAGAGTCTATCAAGCTTATAGTCGAGGATGTGGGTTGTGGAATGACTACGGAGCAGTTTGATTTAGCGCCCAACGAGGTCAACTTTGATCCAACCAGTACCTTAAACCTTCCGGAAGGAGGGATGGGTTTAGCCATTGTCAAGTCGGTCATGGACGGGGTTCAATATGAGCAGATAGACGGTGTAAACCGTCTAACGGCAGTTAGGCGTTGGTCATCGTGAACTGGGCTACTATTCGGGTGCCTGCTAATTGGTATTTGTCCGGATATGATTTCAGTGGTATAGCCTGGTATAGCAAGACAATCGAACCACTCCCGACGCTTGCAGATGCGATCGACATTGTTGAGTTTGAGGGAGTGGATTACTTGGCCGACGTTTGGATGAATGGCTCTTTTGTAGGTAGCCACGAAGGGTATTTCGGGCGTTTTTGGTTTGACGTTACCCCGAAACTTCGCAGCCGCATTGGAAATCGTTTAACCGTCAAAGTCTCTTGTCCCACCGAGACGCCGGGGACCACGTGGTCTTTGCACAAGCGCCAGATCAAGGGTGTACTCAATAATCACGACACTAGGCCGGGCGGTGCGTGGACTATGCGCGGCCAAGAACGAAGCTCGGGGGGTATCTGGCAATCAGTACGCATGCATCGTGCCCGCACACAGGCACTGACACAGCTAACGGTCAATGCGCACGCCGATCTGGCGCGGGAAAGCGCGCTGGTTTCTATAAGTCTAGATACCTACTCGCGCTACTTAATACGCGCGTCGCGTTTTCACATTCAAATAAGCCCTGCCAATTTCACCGGTCCGATTGTAAATCATGTGTTTAATGTCGCCACCTTGCCAGCGGGGCGCAACAAAGTGGCATTGCATATAACGTTACCACACGCGGCACTTTGGTGGCCTACTGAGTTTGGCGCTCAAAATCTTTATAACATCGAAGTAGAAGTCATTGATAAAAACGGTCAATTACGCGACCGAGTGAGAGGTCGATTTGCGGTGCGAACTGTACAACGCGATCCTGTCACCGGACTTTGGAGTGTAAATGGGCAGCGTTTGTTTCTGCGCGGAACTAATCATATTGGCACACATTGGCTTGCAGAACTCGATCGCACTCGCGCACGCGGCGATCTTACTCTGATGCAACATGCACATATTAATGCCGTAGGAGTTCACGCGCATGTCGCAACGCAGGCTTTCTATGACGTCGCTGATGAACTTGGAATGTTGTTGTGGCAAGACTTTCCGCTACAGTGGGGTTATCAAGATGACGTTGAATTTCATGATAAAGCGATTCGACAAAGCACTGAGATGGTGACGCAATTATTTAACCATCCGGCTATTTTCGCCTGGAGTATGCACAACGAGCCGCCTTGGGATGCCGCCTAGATGCAATATCTTTACGATGATTATTCCGAAACCCAGAATAAAACATTAGACAACGATCTTCTCAATAATGTAAGGAAATTAGACGCAACTCGGTATGCTCAGTCATATTCTGCGGTCGCGGAGCATACGTGGTTTGGATGGTACTCGGATACTTGGAAGAAATTTCTTGAACCCACCCGCTTATCTCTGATTACTGAATTCGGTGCGCAGGCATTACCAGATGAAGAGACGCTTAAAACAATTATCTCATTACAAGATTTATGGCCAAGCACCGGTAAACAATGGCGGATATGGGAATACCATAATTTTCAAAAAAAGAAAAATTTTGAAAACACCAAAATAGACAAAGGTAAAAATATTGAAGAGTTTATGGAGAACTCGCAACGTTATCAGGCTCAGCTCGTGCAAATTGCGGCGGAGGCCTATCGACGTCAGAAATACGTGCCGGTCGGCGGGATATTCCAATTTATGTTCGTCGAACCTTGGGCTTCCATGAGTTGGGGAGTAGTTGATTATCGACGGAATCCGAAACCGGGGTTTGCGGCGCTTGCACGTGCCTATCAACCCTTGCTTGCAAGTTTGACATTACACGAGTTTGAGTACCATAAAGGCACTCAACTAGCGATGCCCGTTACTGTAATAAACGATACCAGCCAGGATATCCTGTCCGCTCATATTGCTGTCGATTTACGTTGCGGCCCATTAGTAGTGGCCAAGAGTGTGTATAGCGCCACTATTCCTCACGACAGCGTCGTTGCTATTAAGCCCTTTGATGTCATTTTTTCTGCATTGGGCGCATGTCAGTTAGGCACTCAAATTGATTTAGACGGAGACACTTTAAGCGTAAATCACTATGACGTGAATGTGCTTCATGAGTAAACTCCGCTCGACCGACGATCATGATCCAATGATTGCTTGTATCGATAACGCGTCTCTTGATGACATGCTGGCACAAGCAATGGTGGCGAGCCCCACTGGTCGTGAGAGACGGCGTCGGGCGCCGCGTGACTATTCAATACTTTTATCACAAGTTTGTACTGAACTACACGTGCGAGCGGAAGCGGTACGTAAGCTTATCGCCACCTTAAGTGCGGGCGATATTTCAAGTCCCACTTTACAACGCGATTTGGCCGCAGGCCGGCGCAGCGCGAATTATCTATCCGCAGTGACAGATGACTTGATGGATTATGCACGCATTCAATCCCGTGAGATTGTAATCGCCAGCGAGCAGGTTAATTTAAACCATCTGTTATCACGATTGGTGGAGCGCGCCACGCTGTCAAGCGGAGAGCTAGGGGTCACCATTGAGGTCAAAGTCGCAAAAAATGCGCCTGCCCGAGTACTTACGGATAGGCCACGCTTGGTAAAAATGCTGGCACATATCGTCAGTACTGCACTCGAAATCTACAAAAAGGAACCGTTACTTCTTGAGGTAACTTCTGAGGTTATCGATAGCCGAGGTGGGGACTCTCAGTCAAATTGGCATAGCGTATGTTTTTCGCTGAGCAAAACGAGTGTTGATATCGAGCAACTTTCTTTCGATAAAATTCTAGCGGAAGGAAGCACCGCAAAAACCGATCTACTCACTACGTCACCCGCCAGACTGCTGCGCGGTGCCGTTGCTCAAGGTTTGTGTGAAATCATGCGCGGCAGTATGGTTACACGGCAGGGAGAAGCGCAGTCTGAATTAATTAGTGTCACCATCCCTTTGCGTGTGGGCGCAGATCAGGTGCATTCGGAGGAGTTCAGACTGGCGACAAACGATACTGAACTAGGGGAGACCTTGCCCGTGACAGTAATCGCTGCTCAGCCAGCCGAGCCTCACGAGCAGCGAGCGCCGATTGTTAGGCGGATTCCGTCCGCGTCTCGCGTGCGATTACTCAGTATCGATGACGTCGAGAGAATGCGTTGTTTTTCACGGGGCATGTTGCGCGAAAGGGACTTTGTGCCGGATGTCGCGTTGACCGCAAACGTGGCTATCCGAAAAGTTAAAGCCAATAGCTACGATCTAATCTTAGTATTCTTGCAGCCGCGCGGAACCGATTGGCGCGAATGCATCCGCGAAATGAAAGCCTCAATGGGTGTTGATAAATCGGCTCCCTTAATTGCAGTGTGTTCAACGAGCAACGGAGTTGATACTGAATCCTACCGTCGTGCCGGTATCGACGATATTATGACCCATCCGGTCAATTGGGAGGATATCGACCGCCTATTACTGAAACGACCTCAACGTGTGGCGCAAACCAGCGATACGGTCCTTACTGAAGTGATTACCGGTGCGGACGATGCGGATGCCGCCATAGACTTTGTGTATTTGGATCGTCAGTTGGGCTCGCTAGCAAGTGTGATTTTGGCACGAACTGCGCCAGCATTCTTGGCGAGTGTGGCGCGGCGTTTAGCGGATTTCCAGAGTTTACATGCGGCCAAGGATACTGAACGTCTAAGGGAAATGGCAAATTCGTGGAAGGGTTCGGCAATGAGTGTCGGCGCACGCCGTTTGGCGGAACTTCTGGATGGGGTAGAGAAACATGCCGCGAGTGGCCAGGTACCTGGCGTCGGTCAGGTCAACCAATTGCGGGAGATGGTCAATAGCGTGGTACTGGGGCTCGAAAGCCATCTTAACAGGGCAGAAAAAGCCCCTTGAGCGCTCTCGTAACTAATGTAACGCCCTCGGAGAAATCGTCGCGAACGAGTCGACGTCGTATACTGCTGGTTGAGAGCCAGGAAGATCAGGCAATCTATTGGACCGCGGTGTTATCGTCATTGGGTTATGACGTGATACAGGCCCGCAGTGTTCAGCTCGCGAAGAGCCTTTTGGCACCGTATCTAAGTATTATCGTCTGCGGCTCTTATCTTGAAGATGGGCGAGCTATCGAATTGTTTGCCGAGGTGCGGCGCCGTAGAGAGCTATCCCTGGTCTACTTAATTTTGCTCACAAGTAGTATTGGTGAGGCAGAGGTTATCGAATCGCTAAAAAGCGGAGCCAATGACTGTATGGATAAGGGAGGTACGTACGGCGAGGTGCGAGCTCGCTTCGAACTCGCTGAACGGGTAATTGCGCTTAATGATGAATTACAAAGGAAGAGTTACGAGCTTAGCCACGCATTGGGTGTCATTGAGGCGGAGCTTTCCTCCGCAGCTAAATTGCAAACAGCCATGTTGCCGGAAAGTATGGACTTCGATAATTTGGCAATTCGTACCGTATACCGACCTAGTAATTTTCTGGGCGGAGATATGATTGCCATAAACCGTGTGGGTGAAGCGCTAGTGGCTTTTTGCTTGATTGATGTGGTAGGACATGGGACTGCTGCGGCACTGATATCTTGCAGCTTAATTCGCGAAATGATGGACCGGATGATAGAAATCTTGCGAGGCGCGGACGACGCTGGGATTGCCGATTGTGGTCAGTTGGTTATTGAGAAAATGAATCGTCGTTATTGCAAATTAGGTATTCCGGACACTTATTTTACTGCAGTCGCTGGAGCAATTGATGGGCGGACCGGAAGGGTAAGCTATTGTCAAGCGGGACACCCTAGCCTTATTTCTTTAAATTCCCACGGAGAGGTGCATTTGTTGGAGAAAAGCGGCTTTCCAGTAGGTTTGTTTATGGATGCCAAATACTCAATGCAACATGTTGAGTTAACGGAAAAGCAAATGCTAATTATCCCATCCGATGGATTGCTTAGACCGTTGCCTGCAGATCCCGATGGCGCTCAGGCAATGATTGCCCTATTACGAGCTAGTGAGCCGCAGGTCAATATCGTTACCGAGAGGCTACAAGACTTTGCGGCTCAGTTGGAAGGACCCGATCGAGATGATCAAAGTGCACTCGTAATTCGATATGGAAATGCTGCCTAAATTCGCGCTGGCGATTCTCGCCTTATTTTTTTTTGCAAGTGCGAGAGCAGAACTCTCGGCGAGCTACCCTGTACGACCCAAACCCACTTACTTGAAACTCGCCTATGCAACTGTGTCGCCCAGTGAAGTCTTGGATATCTATATGCCGGAGGGATTGGGGCCATTCCCGGTTGTAGTCTATATTCACGGTGGTGCGTTTCGCTACGGGACGAAAGAAGAGCCAGCTTATGACGATGCGAACGATGTACGCGTATTAACCTCGCGGGGTATCGCGTTGGCCAGTATCAATTACCGGATGTCGGGGGAGGCCCGATTTCCTGCGGCGGTCGTTGATGCGAAGGCGGCAATTCGTTGGCTACGCGCAAACGCGGTGCGTCTTAACCTTAATCCCGAGGCGATTGCAGTATGGGGAAAATCGGCTGGCGGAAATATAGCGTTGATGGTGGCTATGGCTCGCGGTGATTCTCGATTCATTGACACGCGCCTCGGCAATATGGACATATCGGAGAGCGTTAGCGCTGTCGTCGCAATGTACGCGCCGACCGATTTTACAACGATGGATACTCAGGTAGCGACAAATTCGGGTTGTGGCGCAGCGCCATTGCATGGCGTTGCAAGTTCTCCAGAATCGCTGTATCTCGGGGAGTCGGTGCAATCTTCGCCGCAGCTTGCACGCGCAGCAAGTCCTATTAGCTACGTGTCGCTTGCTACTACTCCAACGTTATTACAGACGGGGACGGCTGACTGTACCGTTCCGCAACAGCAGAGCCAGGAGTTATACGAGGCATTGCTTCCCGTATTAGGAGTTAAGAGAACGCGTTTGATGATTTTTCAAGGCGCAGGCCATGCTGATAAGGTATTTGATCGGATTTCGAACATTGAGGTTGTGTCCCAATTTATGCAAGAAAATTGGGGATGATAAGGTGTGTCGAATTTGTGACGCGCATCACTTTGTAAATTACTGAGTGTGAGCACTATGTAACTGGCCACTCATGGATGAGCGGTGAGGTGAAGAGATGCACAGGGATGAATGCATGGAGCACGCGGTTAGCTATGGATGGCGAGACCGACTTTTCGGAATGGAATGCGGGGATGGTCTCATCCCTAATACTGCCTCGATGCTCGGCAGTATTTTTTGAGCGCGGTTCGAGCAAAAATTAGTTTAGATCCGCTTGTCGATAACACGGCACTCGTTGATCGGCATGCCAATCTGGTGAGACAAATTGCTTACCATATGGCGGTGCGTCTACCGTCCCACATTGAAATAGATGATCTTATTCAGGCGGGCATGGTCGGATTATTAGAAGCGTCGCTAAATTTTTTGCATGGACGCCAGGCAAGTTTTGAAACCTTTGCTCGGTCACGTATTCGGGGGGCAATGCTCGATACGTTGCGTAAGCTTGATTGGGCACCGCGCTCTGTACGCCGCAAGGCACGCGCGGCGTCGGCGGCGGTGGTTCAATTAAGTTCGTGCGCGGGAGCGCTACCTAACGACTCTGCCGTTGCCGCGCAACTGGGCGTCTCGCTTGAGGCCTACCGTCATATCATTCAGGATGCATTGAGCAGTCAATTGTTACCGCTTGATGAATCAGAAGATGGCGAATCTTCAATATTGAACCGGATTGCACACTCCTGCTTTGATCCACAAAAATCTTTACTCGATGATGCGCGACGTGAGGCTATTTTAGTTGCAATCAGTGAATTACCAGAGCGCGAACGATTGGTTGTGTCGTTGTACTACGAGCAAGAGATGAACCTTAAGCAAATCGGTGTTGTTATCAACGTCACTGAATCGCGCGTTTGTCAGATACATGCTCAAGCGCTCCATCATCTCAAGAATTTATTAATTGCCTGGCAGACTTAAAGGATCCTCATGCCTTATACGCTTTACATACGCCCTAATTCGGGTTCTTTTGCGATTCAAGTGCTGCTTGAAGAAATTGGCTTGCCTTACGCGAAGCTTCGAGTCGGCACCGACAGTGCTCTTATGGATCGCTTACGCCATGAAACCGCCATCGGGAAAATTCCAGTCCTTCAGCTGCCAGACGGCACTTATATGTTTGAGCCGGCAGCTGTACTCATACATTTAGTCCTTGCGCATCCGGAAGCGGGGTTGTTCGCGAAAATTGGTACGAGTGAGTTTGCAATTTTGTTGCAATGGATGGAATTTCTATCGGCCGATGTCCTCGATGCGGCTTTACATGTGTACTACGCGGATCATTATTCAACTGACGGCGAGTCGGATGCAGACTCAGTGTGTAGACAAGCTCGCGCACAATATGTCGCAAATCTTGCGATGGTCAGTCCGTCACTGAATCCTTATCTGTTGGGTCGGAAGTACACGGTTGCAGATATCTATCTCTACATGTTGGCGGCATGGTGGCCGGGCGATAGGGCTCAATTCAACGCTAGTTTGCCAAAAATAGGCGCTCATTCGGCGTTATTGGCGTCTCGCCCCGCGATTTTAACCGCTGCAGCGGATCATCCTCTTATGCTGCGTGAGATAGCTAAGGCTTAATCTCAAACTTTGCGTTATGTCACATTATCCGTTCTGGATGGTGGTTAACATGCGCCCTCGAATCAACCGAACTGTTTCCGCGTGACTTAAAAGGGGCGCATTTAAATGTTTAAATTATTGATAGCGACAATTTTTATGGTTTCGCAACTCAGTGCGGGACAGACTTTTGCTGACTCTCTTAGCAATATGCTAGGTGTGTCGCGCATCGTTTCGCAAAATGGCATTGAACATTCTGAACCGGCTATTAGTGCAAAACCGGGCGATATTTTGGAATACACCGCTACTTATCGGAATTCTGGCGACAAAGCCGTTCGTAAACTTGAAGTGACGCTGCCTATTCCGGTGGGGACAGAATACCTTGCAGGTGAAACCCGCCCCGCCGGCGCATGGGCGAGCGTGGACGGAAAGACCTTTGCCCCTGAACCTTTGCGCCATCGAATAATTAAGCCTGATGGCTCGCAGGTCGATGAGGCAGTGGCGCTACAGGACTACCGTTTTTTGCGCTGGCCGCCCGCTGACTTAGCCGCTGGAGAAACTCGTGAGTGTCGCGCACGCGTCAAGATTGCGACTCGCGTCGCGGAATCAAAAATCCGCTAAAAAACTGAGAACTACATCCCGCCGGATGCAGATCTTTCAACATATTGTCTGCCCCAGAAGGTGCCCCCGTCGGGTGCTCAAAGAGAGAATGCTCATGAATTTCTTTATTGTTTCACGCTTCATTACGGCACTGAGTGTGCTTTGCCGGTCAAGCTTGAGTGCTGCGGCAATGATGGCTCTTGCGACGCTGCTGATCGCAATGCCAGAGGCTCGCGCGGTAACGCCGGCCGGTACCGTTATCGGTAACCAGGCGACTGCTACTTATCAGGATGCCACCGGCACGGCGCGCACCTCTGCCTCGAATCTTGTGCAAACCACGGTTTCCCAAGTCAAGAGTTTCACGCTGACCGCGAATGGCGCCAAAACCGCCGCTCCGGGCCAAACCGTGTACTACCCGCATACCATAACCAACACAGGCAACGGTGCCGATACTTACGCGCTGAATGCGCCAACCACGGGTGGTGGGTTTACGCATACTGGCTTGGTGTATTACGTAGACGCGAATGCGGATGGTATTCCGGATAATTTCTCGCCGATCACAACTACTGGCAATGTACCAGCGGGGACGCAGTTTAATTTCGTCGTCGCAGGAGTTGTTCCAGCCGCTACCGCGGCAGGCACCACTGGCACTATCATTGTGAGTGCGACCGATACCGGCGCCAATACTGTAACCAATACGGACACGACTACGGTTGCCAATTCGGCAATCAGTGTGTCGAAGTCTATGTCAGTCACAGCCGGTCCGTCGCCTTCAGCGGCCCCGATTACTGTCACGTTGACCTATAAGAATACGGGTACGCAGGCGGCAACTAATGTAGCACTCACCGATGCGTTGCCCACCGGCATGACCTATGTGCCCGGTAGCGGTCGCTGGAGTACCAGTGGTGCTATCGCTATGAATGATGCTACCGGCGTTAATGATCAACCCGGCATCGATTACAGCGTGACGGGTACGACCGTCAGTGCGACCATAGCTTCGGTTGGAGGCGGCATCAGCGGTTTTGTAACTTTTCAAGTCAATGTGAATTCCGGTTTGGCACCCACAAATGCGGGCAATCAGGCGTTGACCACTAATACCGCTAGTTACGTCACCACCACCCAGACGGTGTCGTCAAACACTAATTCAGTGACCTATACGGTGGGAACCAGTGCTTCCGTGACTGCCACCAGTCCTGCAGCGGTGGCCTCTGCTCCCCAGGGCGGCACGATTAACTATACCAACATCATTACCAACACCGGCAATGCCACAGACAGCTTTGATATCACGGTACCAGCACCGGGCAATCCCGGTAATAATTTTCCCGTCGGCACTACGTTTACCCTTTTGCAGAGCGACGGTGTAACCAGTCTGCTCGACAGTAATGGTAACGGTACGCCGGACACTGGTCCGCTCGCACCGGGTGCCAGCTACAACGTGATCTTGAAGATCACGCTGCCAGCCGGCGCCACCGGTGGTCCGTATGCTGTCTCCAAAACCGCGACTTCAAAGGCCGATCCGACTAAGACTGCGGTGGCGACTGATACCTTGACCGCCATTAGCAACAATACAATGGACCTTACGCAGAACACGGCTCGTACGGACAGCACGCCTGCCGGTACCGCGGCTGCGGGTAACGCAGCCACTACCGGGTTCGGTCCGGGGACGGTGACGGTGGTGGCGACCAATGCGGTCACGCCCAATGCGCTCAATCCCACTACGACCGCTTTCCGCTTGTTCCTGAACAACACCAGCGCTATTGCGGACTCGTATGGTATGTCGACAACTTCGGCGATTCCCACCGGCTGGGCGGTGGCATTCTTCAATGACGGTGGCGCTGGTACTTGCGCTACTCTCGGCAGCGCTTTGTCTAACTCAGGTCCAGTTGCCGCCGGCGCCAACAAGTTGGTGTGCGCCGTGGTTACGGTGCCTGCGACTAGCAGCGGCAATGCGCCTGCAGGCGTTAGTAATTTTACTTTTCTAGCGCAATCGCCCACAAGCCCGTCTAGCAACGATACGATTGTCGATGCCGTACAAGTGGCAGCCATTCATAATGTCACCTTGACACCTAACGGTGCGCAGCAGACCTTTCCGGGTGGCGCGGTGACTTACACCCATGTTCTAAAGAACTCGGGTAATGGCACGGAAACGGTGACTTTTCCCAGCGGGTTCTTGACGGACAGTCAAGTTGCGGCAGGCTGGACCTCAGCGGCCTACATTGATACCAATGGCAATGGCGTGTTGGACGTAGGCACGGATGCGCTGATCAACACTGCGACCACGCTGCCACTGCTGGCCAATGCCAGTCAGACTTTGTTCGTTCGTGTGTTTGCGCCCGCGAGTGCAACCTCGATAAGCCCGGCGGATGTCAGCACCCTTACGGCGACTTACAATGCCGGCGCGGCAACAACTTCAGCCACCGACACTACCTCGGTGACCAATGGCTTGCTGCTGAACAAGACCCAGGTGGCAGGCACTTGCGCGGCCGCACTGGTGGCGGGTCCTTACAGCATGGCGGCGATTCCAGCCGGCGCTAATACTGCACCGGGCAAGTGTGTGGCCTATCAAATTACGGCTACCAATACCAGCTCTGGATCTATTACTGCGGTGGTAGTCAGCGATACGGTCGCGCCTAACACGACTTTAGCGGCGACCAGCTGTGCTGCACCGACGGCGAGCGGCAGTGCGACTATTGGTGGCACCGCAACCACGGAAGGTTCGACCGGAACGGTGACGGCCACCGCCGCGACGCTGGTTCCAGGCGCGTCATTCCAGTTGACATTCTGCGTGAAGATTAATCCGTAGCCGATAGCGGTTTGCCGGTGGTTCTTCTGACCACCGGCAACTCCTTCAAGGCCAACTGATCAAGTGATGGACCACGTAAATGTTGGATTCAACGCACGCGACCGTAGGCTCGATATCGACACCGCGGTCGCTCAGGTTGACTAGGGGCACTCAGACCTGTCTCTTTAGAACCCTGATTTGTTTGTGGTATGTGCTCTTAGCGAGCGGGTTTGAAGTGGCATCGGCGGCGCCCCCTGCGGGCACGCTTATAACCAATCAAATCACCAGTACTTTTCTGGATGCGACTCTAGGCAGTCACTCCAGTAGCTCAAACGTGGTACAGCTCGCGGTGGCTCAAAAGGCCGGATTTACGCTTGTGGGCGATCTTACCAAGACTTCCGCGCCGGGGAGTGCAGCCAATTTTCCGCATACGCTCACTAATATCGGTAACGGTAGCGATTCGTTCACATTGTTAGCAAGCGTTTTACCAGGAGCGTTTGCGTTTGCCAGCTTACAGATATTTATAGATGCCAATGCTGACGGTGTTCCTGATAACAACGTACCCATCACGTCATCGGGTCCTCTCGCTGCTGGCGCTGTCTTTCATTTTGTAGTGGTTGCATCGGTGCCTAGTACAGCGGCCGCGGGTTCTAGCGATTCTTTGCGCGTGGATGCAACTAGTGCCCTTGATCCCACCCGGACCACTACAGGCGCATCACCGCCAGTAGCGCCATTGACCGATCTTGTTAATGTGGTGGCCGCCCCAGTCCTTACCTTGAGTAAAAGTGTCGCAAGCTCGACTGCCCAACCCGGTGATACCTTGATTTACCAACTCAATTTGCGCAACTCTGGCGGCAGCGCGGCGCAGATTGGTGCAAGTGTCAGTATTGATGGAACGACCTCAAGTCCAGTGCTGGTCCGAGACGCGCTACCGCCCAACACTACTTTGGCAGTTTCAATTCCGATAGTGGCGGGCGTTATAGTGCTTTACCATCGGGTCGGCGATCCGGATTCAACCTATGTGAGTATGCCGCCCGCGGATTTAGGCACCGTGGACGCCGTCGCGTGGGCGATCGCAACAGTACCCGTGGGCGCGAATTTCAGTCTGTCCTTTAGTGTCCGAATCCATAGCAATGCTGCATTCAACGGGAGTGGCAGCGTGGTCAATACAGGTCAGGGTTTTTATTCGAATGGTGTGACCCCAGTGCCTACCCAGATTGTGTCCAACGACGCGCAGGTTACACTGACGCCAAGTCCTGCAGCGCTACGTAATTACACCGGCGCGGACTACTCGACGATTGCAGCCTATGCACGCTTAGGGAGTACTCTATTTTTGCGTGCGGATGCTGCTTCTTGTAATAGTTCAGCCGCGACTGTCGAAAAGCGCACGGTCGTGATCACAGGACCCAATGGCGAACATGAAACGCTGACGGCAACGGAGACGGGTCCCAATACCGGTGTATTTACTATACCGGCAATACCCACTAGCCATGCCGCCGTGGTGCCGAATGATGGCATCATCGAGGCGCAGGCAGGCGATGTAATCAGTGTCTCAATCCAGGGTTGCGGCGCCAGCATTGTTACGCAAATTACGCTCGTCGATCCGTTCGGCACGGTATTTGACAGTAGCAATAATCAGCCCATCAGCGGGGCAGCGGTTACGCTCGTCATCGGAAATGGCGCGGGCGGCTGCACCCAGACACCTGCGGTCGTGCATTCGATTGTCAACGGCGTGATTCAACCGGCTCCGAGTACCGTGACCACCGGCGCAACGGGTACCTATCTATTCGAGCTGACCGACCCTGGAAATTACTGCTTGGTGGTGAAGCCGCCCGCAGGCTACACCGGACCGTCTATTGTGCCGGTGAGCCGTTTACCTGCCGGGCGTACGATTGTGGCTACGGGACCGACATCCGGTGGTTCTTACTCGGGCAATTTTTTAGTGGGACCCACCACCGGTCCGGTGCGTGTCGATATTCCGCTCGATACATCCATTAATACCACACTATTTTTGGAGAAAATCGCGTCGCGAACGTTGGTTGAGTTAGCTGATTTTGTTGACTATACGGTGCGTATTAAGAATACCGGCACGGCGCGCGTTGGCGCACCGGGTATCACAATTGTGGATCAGCTGCCGAGTGGCTTTACCTATGTGCCAGGGAGTGTGCGCATTAACGGCAACACTAGTGCAGGGCCCCTCGGTGGGCGAGGCCCAAGGCTTACTTTTAACAGCGGTGGCCTTGATATCGGTGCGGTGACACTCCTAACCTATCGAGTCTTTGTCGGACCGGGTGCCATGCAGGGAGATGCCATCAATCGGGTACAGGCGAATGTCGGTGCGGTTTTATCCAATTTGGCCAGTGCCAAGGTGAGTGTGCAGGGCGGTGTTTTCGATAATCGCGGATTTATTGTCGGCAAAATATTTTTGGATTGTAATCGCAATCGTGTTCAGGATGAGGGTGAACTCGGTGTGCCTGGTGTGCGCGTTTATTTAGAAGATGGCACGAGCGCAATATCGGATCACGAAGGCAAATACAATTTCTACGGCGTACGGCCGCGCACCCATGTGCTTAAGGTCGACACCACCACGCTTCCAGCCGGTTGGGAATTCATTGACCTGTCCAACCGGCACGCAGGTGATGCCGGTAGCGCATTCGTCGACTTAAAAAACGGTGAGCTGGCTAAAACCAATTTTGCCGAAGGTTCCTGTAACACGCGCGTGATGGACGAGGTGCAGGCACGGCGCTTACGGCCCGAGTCTCCCTTAAACGAAACCGAACGCGCATTGGCGCAGCGCATCGAAGCCGATCCCGCGGCCCATTCTTTAGGCGATGTGCGGGCGCAACCGGCTGCCGGCGTTGTGGGTAGCCAGGTCCTTCCGGTGCCGAGTTTCACCCCGTTATTAGCGGCCAGCGCCACACCTTTTAGTTTGGGTACGCCAAACACAGCGCTCGGTAACTCTGGATGGTCGAGTGCAACCGAGTCCACAAGCAGCACGCGTGTAGGCGCTGCACCCGCCTTGGCGACGCGTATGCCATTGGAGAAATTGTTGCCGAGTCTTGATCAGGCATTCGGTTTTGTGGATCTACACGACGGCGATACGCTGCCCATTGCGCAAACCGATGTGCGCCTTAAAGGCCAATCCGGCACCGAATTTAACTTAAGCGTGAATGGAGTCAACGTTGCACAGAATCGGGTGGGAAAAAAATCGGTGATGGCGGATAAGCAGATTCAAGCCTGGGAATACATTGGAGTCGCTCTCAAGCCTGGTCACAATGAACTAGTCGCGCATGAATTAGATTCATTCGGTATCGAGCGCGCCTCTGCTCATATCAGCCTCATCGCGCCAGATTTTTTAGCGAATGTGCAAATCGTAACGCCGTCATCAGGCCTGGCCGACGGCCACACGACCGCACGGATTATCGTGAAATTAGTCGATGCAGCGAACGTACCGGTAACCACGCGCACGGCGATCACTTTGGAAAGCAGCATGGGTCATTGGATGGTGGAGGATCTGGATCGCAGCGAGCCGGGTATCCAAACTTTTATTGAAGGGGGTCATGCGGAGTTTTTATTAGAGGCTCCGGACACCGCCGGTGAAGCGGTATTACAAGTTAGCAGTGGGAGCGTGAAAACTGAGGCTAAATTGGACTTCCTTCCCAACCTACGGCCGATGATTGCTGCTGGGCTCATTGAAGGAGTGCTGAATTTACGTAGGCTTGATCCGCAAGCACTGGTGCCCACTCGGAGCCAAGACAGTTTTGAGCAAGAGCTAAGGCAGCTTTCCGTTAGCGCAAATGATGGTAAGACCGAGGCGGCGGCGCGTACTGCATTATTCTTGAAAGGCAAGGTGCGCGGTAATTACTTACTAACGCTTGCCTATGACTCCGACAAAGACACGCGTGAGCGTTTGTTCCGGGATATTCAACCAGATGAATTCTATCCGGTGTACGGTGATTCGGCGGTGCGAAATTATGACGCGCAGTCTACTTCCAAATTGTATGTGCGCCTGGAGAACGGCAAGTCCTGGCTGTTGTATGGTGATTTTGTGAGCCAGATGCCGAGTGAGGCCCGCAAGCTTGCAGTCTACAGCCGAACCCTGACCGGCATCAAAGAGCATTACGAGAATTCGCATTTGGCGGTGAATGCCTTTGCGAGTCGAGATAGCACTATTCAGACGATTGATGAACTGGCGGCAAATGGTACGTCGGGGCCGTTTCAACTCACGGCTCGTGCAGTTGAAAATAGTGAAAAAGTTGAATTGTTAGTACGCGATCGAAACCAGCCGGCCATCGTGGTTAAAAGTACGCAGTTGATACGCTTCACTGACTATGAAGTGGTGCCGCTCAGCGGACAGCTAATTTTTAAGACACCGATTCCCAGCTTAGATAGTAACTTTAATCCGCAGTCGATTCGCGTGACTTATGAAGTGGACACTGGCGGACCCGCCTTCTGGGTGGCTGGAGTCGATGCCCAGGTTAAGCTGAATCGCAACGTCGAAGTGGGTGCCCTTGCAGTGGATGACAAAAACCCGCTCAATACGGCCACTTTACGTGGAGCCAACGCCACGGTGAAACTTGACGCTCACACTTTTGTGGTGGCGGAAGGGGCGCGCAGTGACAGCGCGCTCGCCGGCAGCGGTAATGCCGAGCGCATCGAAGTGCGTCATGAAGACCAACGCCTACAGGCACAGAGCTATATTTCCAAGAGCGATGTAAATTTTGTCAATCCTGGCTCGTACCTCTCGCAGGGACGCGAAGAATCGGCGCTCAAACTCACCTACCGTGCGAATAATCGCACCTTGGTACACAGCGAAGCGCTAGTGACGGAGGATGTGGGTCACGCCGACAAACGGGTAGGGGCGATGGTCAGTGTGGAACGCAGTGTTGACCAAAATATGCGCGTTGAAGTGGGCGTGCGCCACGGCGAGGAGCACGGCGCGCCCTTAAATCCGCTTATCACTGGCGTATTACCGAACGCCTTTACTAGCTTACGCTTAAAAGTCTCCGAACAGTTAAAGCAGTTCCCCGGCGCCGGTGTTTTCGTTGAGTACGAGCAAGACGTACGAGAAAGCGCGCGCCGCATCGTGGCTGTGGGTGGTACTTATCAATTGCCTAAACATGGGCGTTTTTATGTGCGAGATGAGCTCATATCCAGTGCACTCGGACCCTACGCGCTTAATACTACTCAGACTCAGAATGCCACTGTGTTCGGCGTTGACACTGACTACATGAAAGACGGACGTGTGTTCAGTGAATATCGTGTACGCGATGCTTTCAGTGGTGCGGATACTGAAGCTGCGATTGGATTAAGGAATAATTGGAAGGTTGCCGACGGTTTGCGTATGACCACTAGCCTTGAGCGGGTACATGTTTTGAATGGCCTTAAGACCAATGAATCTGAAGCATTGGCATTGGGCTTGGACTACACCGCGCCGAAATTATGGAAAGCTACCTCGCGACTGGAGCTTCGCAAAGCAACCACCAGCGAGAGCTTGTTTAGCACGCTGGGACTGGCCGCAAAATTGACTCCTGACTGGACGATACTGACGCGTAATTCGTTGGCTGTCACGCGCAATATAGGTTCGCTTGCTGGCGAGCGTTTACAGGATCGATTGCAGGCAGGCATTGCCTACCGTGATACGGCAACTGATATTTGGAATGGCTTAGCACGTATTGAACATCGTCACGAACGCGACTCGACGCAGGCGCTTGCGTCAGTGAATCGCGATGTCGAAATGGCCGCGCTCAATGCAAATTATCAACCGGTCGAACCTCTGCTATTATCAGCGCGCGCGGCGGCCAAGTGGGTGACTGATCGGTCCGCGGGGTTAGCGAGCTATTCGAACGCGCAGTTGTTGGGCGGGCGCGCCACCTATGATCTGACTCATCGCTGGGATGTGGGTATTATCGCCAATGTATTGTTAGCCGCGGGCGCACGCACGCGTCAATATGGTATGGGAATGGAGATAGGGTATCTCGTAACGGGCAATTTGTGGCTATCTGCGGGTTATAACGTGTTTGGTTTTCGTGACGCCGATCTTGCCGGCACTGATTACACCAATCGAGGTGCCTTCCTCAGATTGCGCTACAAATTCGACGAAGATCTCTTAAGCGGCGCAGCGTTTCGCGCTGCAGTAACTGGAAATCACTAGAATGAGCTTAAGGAAAATGAAGCTCATCGGAGCAGTTCTAGTGCTGGCGCTGATCGAGAGTGGATGTGCGTCGTTGCCTTCGGCTGCGCTGCGCAATCGCGGGCCTCTACAATTGGATGAACATGCCGCAGTTCCTCAAAGTGAATTTGACGAGCTCCAGCGCCGCCTCGATGGGCTCGCGCCGTTGCGTCAGAGCAATGATCCGTGGCTGCGGTATCACTTGGCAAAAGCGCAGGCGTGGTTGGAATATGCCTTCGATGCGCGGGCCATGCGCGATCAGAGCGGCGTGATCGAAGAGGCTGCGGAATCTAGCCGTTCTTTGATCAGTAAACTTGAGGCCGCTGATAAGAATATTTCGTTGGAGACGGTGATCGGCTCGCATTCACTGCGCTTGCGTGATGACTTGTGGAAACTGGCGGATGAAATGAAACGCCTACAGGGACTGGGCTGTGCCGCCGCGGAAATCGCTCAGTTCGAGGTGCAACTGGTGCAGGCGGGCCACGCCTATCAAATGCTGGGCTGGCGCCATTCGCGACCCTACCTGCAAGCGGCGGAACGCTTAGCCCACGACGCGCAGGCTAAGACTGAGAGTTGCGTAAACTTGAGCAAGCTGGTTGAGGTTGAACCTGCGGGGGCGTCGGTAAGCGCGCCGCCTCTAAGCGCGCCGCCTCTAAGTGCGCCGCCGGTAAGTGCGCCGCCGGTATTTGCGCTATCTCCTCCGGAATCTGCGCCGCTTGCTACGCTGCCATCGGTGGTACATTTTGCATTTGACCGATCGACGATAGGCGCGGCGAGCGCGCCAGTGCTTGAAGAGATAATCGCGGTGTTGCGCGCGAATCCTACGGTGCAGGTAGGTCTTCACGGACACGCTGACCGACGGGGCTCTTGGCGCTATAATTTAGCGTTATCAAAGCGTCGTGTGCAGACGGTCGAACACTACCTGGAACATGCTGGCATTGCGCCTGAACGCATGGATATGGTTGCATTCGGTACCCGTCGGCCGCTGAGCGCTGGGCGTAACGAGCTGGATTATGCTCATGATCGACGTGTAGACTTGGTGCCCAGCAGAAGCGCAAAGCTCTTGGCACGCCCCCAACAAAATGACCTACAAATTTATCGTCCTGCACGGAAGCGATTGAGCCCCCATGAGCAGATCCAACTTAACACGCGCAAGCCTTAGGCTGCGCCGCCTCGCCGGAGTGTGCAGCGTCTCGCCGTGCCGCTCCAGAATAAGCGCCTTGCGCAGCTATGTCCTACTAGTTCTCGGTGTATTAGCGCTGGGCAACAGCATCGCGCATACCATCAATTCGAAAACCAATAGTACGCCGAATCTCGTGGTTAGCGGCATCGCGACCTACACTATCAGCGTATCATCCGCGGGTCAGTCCTCACCCTCCACCGGCATGACGACGGTGGACACTCTACCGCCAGGTTTTGCGTATCGCTCCACTACTTCAATCACCCTAGTCAATGGCGCCTCCAATACGGGCGCGGTGGTGCCGACCCCCGGCAGTACCACCCCCAGCTGGGGACTTTTTACCAATCCGAATAACAGCTCCGTGGCAGGCAGCCCGGTTTCTTCTTACTCAATCACCTTTGATGCGGATGTGCTGAATCCAACTTGCGGAACTAGTGTCACCAATTCCGCGGACACGCTCGGCGGAACCCAGCATGCCTTGTTGGTTCCCGCCACCAACACCGCACCTTTAAATATTACCGGACCGACTCCGGCCATGACCGTGAGCAAGACCACCTCGACGCCCGTGATCGTCAATTCAGGGAGCGGCTTGCAGGCTGTCTATACCATTGTCGTGAGCAATGCGACGCGAACTTGTGCGGCCACGGGCGTCAACATCACGGATACGTTGCCGGGGGGATTTACCTATGCGTCCACGGGGGCGATCACTTACACGGGCTCGCCCGCCTCGGCCGCGCGGTCGGGAGGCGTCGATCCTACTGTGGGCGCGGCAACCCCTAGTTGGAGCGGTTTTACTATTCCCGCGGGCACCAGTGTCACGCTGACATTTACGGCCAATATTGCCAACGGTACTGCGAACGGCACTTATAATAATTTCGCCGCGGCGACCGCTTCGCAATCCGGGACCACCGTCGGTAATTTCGGACCGGGTGCACCTGTGCAACTCGTTTCCGCCAGCCTAACCAAGTCATTTACTCCGGCCTTGATTGCGGTGGGTGCCACCTCGACCCTCACATTTACTATTAATAAACCCGCCGGAGCCTCTGCCGTTGGCTTAAATTTCGTTGAAGCGTTGCCGGTCAATGTGACGGTTTCGGGGACGCCTACTGCCGCTCAATGCGGCGGTACGGTGAGTAGCACGGCAACTAGCATTACGCTCACCGGTGGTACTATTGCCAGCGCCGCGACCAGTTGTACGATTACGGCCTCGGTAACGAGCGCTATTGCGGGCGTTTATACCAACGCTAGCAGCAATATTTCGGGTCTTGCCGGCGGCTTGAGCGCGGCCGGTGTCAACGCGACTTTAAGCGTCGCTAACGCCGTGCTAACCAAAGCGTTTCTCACGCCGCTCATCGGAACCGGTGGCAATTCCGTCATGCGATTTACGCTGACTAATGGTACGTCGACCGCTAGTAGCGGCATGGGATATACAGAAACCCTGCCGGCAGGCGTGAGCGTCGTGTCAGGTTTTAGCGCTGCACAATGCGGCGGTACGGTTGCCAGCAGTGGCGCGCAAAACGTCACAGTCACGGGTGCCACGTTGGCTGCGAACGCCAGTTGTAATATTGACGTGACTGTCACCAGTGCTCTGCCCGGAACATATGTCAACGGTGCATCGCAGATTACGGCATTAGTAGGGGGCTTAACGGCCAATGGAGTCAACGCAACCTTGACGGTCGCCGGCACGATCTTAAGTAAATCGTTCACTCCCAACGCGATCGGCGTGGGCGGAACGTCGCTGGTCACCTTTACCATTAATAATGCCTCTGGCAGTCCTGCGCAATCCGCTTTGGCCTTTACGGAGACACTGCCGACTAACATCACGCGCGTGCTGGGCTTCGTGCCAGCACAGTGCGGCGGCATTTTAAGTAGTAGCGGCGCTCAAAATCTCACCTTCACGGGTGGATCGCTAGGCTCCGGAGTGAGTCAATGCACTATAACGGCAAACGTCACCGGTACGGTGACCGGCAACTACGTCAATGCCAGCGCGCAGATTTCCCAAGCATCGGCGGGCATGGATACCAGCGGAGTGAACGCCACCTTAAGCATCGGCAATGTGGTGCTGACTAAGGCTTTCGCAAATAGCCCGGTCGCTACGAGCAGTGTTTTGCCGCTTACTTTCACGCTGACTAATAGCCCAGGATTTCCGGCGCAAAGCGCGCTTGCTTTTACGGACACTTTTCCTGCGGGGCTCATCCTCGCGAATGCCACTAACTCGTTTGGCGCGGGTTGCGCGGGCACACTCACCGACTCCAGCGGTGCGGCGCTTGCCGCTGGCGGCCCCGGAGTAAAATTAAGCGCAGGTTCCATGAGCATTGGTACGACGAGCTGCAACGTGACAGTCAACGTTACCAGTAACACGCCCGGTACCTACACCAATAACGCGGGTAATATCAGCGCCGCTTCGAACGGAATGGGGTTTTCAGGACTGAACGCAGCGGCCCAGTTCAGTGGTGGGTTATTAGTGGTTACCAAATCGACCACTACACCGACGGTGAGTATCTTAGGGGCAGCCAACGGTGTCGCAACCTATATCGTTACGGTCAGCAACAATGGCAACGGGACCGCCAGCGGGATTACCATCACTGATACCTTGCCCGGTGGTTTTACTTACGCCTCGACCGGATCAATTGCACTCAACGGAGGTGCGACGCAACCGTCGGTGACCGCACCAGGCGTGGGCGCAACCGTACCGTCTTGGTCTAGTTTCACGATCCCGGCTAGCGGCGCTGTGGTGATTACTTTTAATGTCTCCATCGCCAATGCCACGGCTAGCGGGCTCTACAATAATAGTGCGAGCGTTACCAGCAGCACCGCTGGCACGGGCATCACCAATTACGACGGCACACTGGGCGCTAATACGGCCGAAGACGTCACGGTGCAGCGACTCGCCGATTTGACGCTGAGCAAAGCGCAAATCACGCCGAATCCAGTAGTGACGGGACAAACCGGGGTGCAATTTACGCTGACGGTTAATAACCTCGGAGGTGCCGCCAAAGCCAGTCCGAACCAAGTCAGCGTGACTGATAGCGCACCTGCCGGCATGACCATTACGGCGATGAGCGGTACCGGCTGGACGTGTACGATTCCTACTTGTAACCGCACGGATGTACTGGCGGCCGGCGCTAGCTACGCGCCGATCAACGTCACGGTATCGATTGCCGGCAACGCGGCATCTTCGCTCACCAACAGCAGCAGTGTCGTGTTGAGCGGTCAAACCGAATCTAACACCAATAACAATACCGGTAGCGCACCGGCGACTCAAGTGATCGCGAGCGCCTCCCTCACGAAAGCAAGTAGCCCGAATCCGATTGGCGTGAGCCAGCTGTCGACGCTCACTTTCACCGTTACCAACGGTAACGGTAATCCGCCGCAAAGCGCGTTAGCATTTACCGATACTTTGCCAAATGGTGTCATTGTGGCGACCCCCGCCGGAGTTACCAACACGTGCGGAGGCTCAATAACGGCGACGGCAGGTAGCGCCGCAGTCTCGCTATCAAACGGAGCGCTGGGCGCCGGCGTCGCAAGCTGTGCGATTGGCGTACAAATCACCAGTGCGGCTGTGGGTAGCTATAGTAATACTAGTGGCAATATTTCCGGTTTGGGTGGTGGCTTAACGGCGACCGGCTTAAGCGATACTTTGGTAGTACGCGGCTCCGCATTATCCAAGTCCTTTAGCCCCACTTCGGTAGGTATCGCCCAGCCCTCCGCACTCACACTGACTATTACAAATGGCGTCGGCAATCCCGCGCAATCGGCATTGGCCTTCACGGATACATTCCCCAGCGGGATGACCATTGCCTCACCCAATGCGCTGGTCAATACCTGTGGCGGTAGCGTGAGCGCGGTCGCCGGTAGTGCGCTGCTGACGTTAAGCAGCGGGACTATAAGTGCCGGTACTACCAATTGCACCCTCACCATCAATGTCATTGGTGCAACGGCCACTACTTATAGCAACGGTACGAGTAATCTGAGTGGTGCATCGGCAGGTCTGTCCACCGCCGGTATCGCGGCCCTCTTGGCTGTGGTACCTCCGCTTACAATTAATAAAGCATTTTTGCCGACCAATGTTGCTGCAGGTGGAGTGTCGGTGCTGACGATTACCTTGACCAACGGAAATGCATTTGCGGTCAATGGTGCCGCGTTTCTCGACGCGTATCCCTCCGGCATGCTCAACACAGGAACTCCGGCCGCAGCCACTACTTGCGCGGGGGGTTCGGTTACCGCAGCCAATGGCGGCGGTTCAGTTGGTCTCACGGCTGGCACTGTGCCTGCGAATGGGTCTTGTAGTGTGACGGTTAACGTGAGTGCTAGCAGTGCGGGGGCCTACAATAATTCCACCGGTGCTGTCACGACTACCAATGCCGGTTCCGCGGCGGCCGCCGTCGCGACTCTCACCGTACTGGCGGTGCCGACACTAGCAAAATCCTTCAGTCCGATTTCTATCGGTGCGGGCGCGCCCTCGACCATGACCCTGACGATTAGTAATTCCAACGCGACCGCCTTGACTGGGATCACCTTCAGCGATTCGTATCCGGCGGGTCTCGTAGACGCGAGTACTCCCAATTTGACGAATACTTGCGGGGGCGCAACGGCCGGCGGTATAGCGGGCGGATCTTCTGTCGGCTTAAGCGGCGGCACGCTCGCCGCAAACGGCTCGTGCGTTGTGACAGTTAATGTTACCAGTGCCACGGGCGGTACTTATACAAATGTCACTGGTGCGGTTTCTTCGACTAACGGTGGCGTCGGCGCGAGCGCAAGCGCAGCGCTTACGGTGCTGGGTAAGCCCAGTATCAGCAAAACATTTTCACCCGCCTCCATTGCCGCGGGCGGTAGCTCGACGCTATCGTTGACGATCACCAATGTGTCGTCGAGCCCATTGACGGGGCTCGCGTTCTCAGACGCTTTTCCGGCAAATTTATCGGTTGCCGCGACCCCTGCCTTAAGTAACGCCTGCGGCGGCACTATCACAGGTGGAACCTCGGGTAGCACTAGCTTGATACTCAATAATGGCACCGTGGCTGCGAGTAGTAGCTGCATTATTAGTGTCGCGGTGACGGTGGCAAGCGCGGGTACTTACAACAATACCGCCGGCGGGGTCTCCACCACGGAAACCGGTAGCGCGGGCGCGGTAAGTAATGTGGCGCAATTGACAGTGGTCGGAGCGCCCAGTGTTGCGAAATCCTTCTCACCGCCGGTTATTGGCATTGGGGGTAATGCAACGCTGACCCTTACGCTCACCAACAATTCTAATGTCGCGCAGACTAACGTCGCGCTGACCGATACCTATCCCTCGCTACTGCTCAATGGCGCGGCTCCAAATCCCACCACTACCTGTGGTGGAACGATTACGGGTGGCACTGTCGCGGGCAATAGCATAGGGCTCAACGCCGGCACCATAGCCGCTAATAGTAGTTGTGCGCTGACGGTTAATGTGACTAGTGGGGTCGTCGGCAGTTATAATAATGTTACGGGTACGGTGACATCGGGAAATGGTGGGACCGGTAATACCGGCAGCGCCACGCTCACCGTGGCCGCCAATCCTTCAATTAGTAAGAGTTTTGCTCCCTCGACTATCGCCCAGAGCGGAATCTCGACGCTGACCTTCGTGCTCAGCAACTCCGCGCCTATTGCCGCAAGCAATGCAGGTTTTACCGATACTTTTCCCGCTGGATTAGTCGTGGCACCAACTCCGGCGGTCAGCTCCACCTGCGGGGGTGTATTTAGCGCATCCAGTGGTGCAGGATCGGTCACCCTGACGGGCGCAACAATTCCGGCGACGGGTAACTGTACAGTTACGGTCAACGTCACTGCGGCGGCGGCCGGTAGTTACCCGAATACGACGTCCGCGGTGGCAAGCTCTCTCGGCAGCGGTAGCGCCAGCAACACGGCAACCCTTGCGGTCAGTACACCACCGAGTATCGTCAAGTCCTTCAATCCTACGACCATTCTAGCCAATGGTACTTCTACCATCAGCTTTGTTATTTCTAACCCGAATGCGCTGGCGCTCACGGCCATGGCATTTACCGATAATTTTCCTGCGGGTGGTTTGCAGGTTGCGGCAGCGCCAAACTTGACCGATACCTGCGGCGGCTCGATCAGCGGCGCGACGCCTGGGTCTGTCGTTGTTGCACTGAGCGGGGGCACGCTGGCGCCAAACGCCTCTTGTACCATCACCATCGTTGTTACCAGCCCGGTTCCAGGCAGCTTTAGCAATGCGACTACAGGCGTGAGTTCCGCCCAAACCAGTACCGGTGCAGGAGCCAATGCCACATTACTGACGGTGGTTTCACCGAATCTACGCCTGAGCAAATCACATAGCGGCAATTTTACGGTAGGCGTGCCGGGTACCTACACTTTGTTGGTCGATAATATTCAAGGTACCGCGCCCACCAGCGGTACTATTACGGTGGTCGATACGCTTCCCGCCGGATTGACCTATGTGGTGGCAGGTTCTGGTGGAACCGGATGGAGCTGTACTGCATCCGGCCAGATAGTGACTTGCACTAGCTCGACTATCCTCGCTGCCGGCGCATCGAGCTCCAATCCGTTGACTATTCAGGTCGCTGTGGCGGCAACCAGCCTACCCAGCGTGACCAACAGCGCCGCTGTCAGTGGCGGGAGCGAACCGGCCGCAAATGCGGGTGACAATAATGCGTTTGATCGCACGGTGGTGGTCACAGCTAGCCAAAATACTTTCGCCCCTGACGGCGTGCAGAGCGCACTGCCGGGCACGACCCTGTTCTATTCGCATCAATTTAACGCATCCTTAGCTGGCTCAGTCACTTTCAGCGCAAACGATGTGCCAACCCCTGCGGTAGGGGGCTGGAGCAGTATTATTTATCGTGACAGCAACTGCAACGCAGTTCTTGATGGCAGCGAAGGTGCAGCGCCCTTAAGCGCGGCGATCAGCGTTAACCCCGGCGACACGGTTTGTATCGTTGTCAAAATATTCGTGCCGGCGGGTGCGCCGTATAACGCCAAAGACATTACTACAATTACGGCGACTTTTGTGCCAACCGTGGGTGCGACGCAGACCTATGCAAGAACCGATACTACGACTGTTGGCACCGGCGCGGGGCTGGCGCTGCAAAAGACTGTGCGCAATGTCACTGCAAGCGGAAGTGCGGGCACCAATAACGTCGCAAAGTCCGGTGATATCCTAGAATACTTAATTGCTTACACCAATAATAGTGCGGATCCGTTGGCGACTATTGCAATTGCCGATACGACCCCAGCGTTCACGACATTTGTATCAGCGGCGTGTGGCGCGCCGCTGCCGCCCAATATCACCGTATGTTCAGTAGGCATTCAACCGGCAGTGGGTGGCAGTGGTGCAATGAGCTGGACGTTGACGGGAACGCTGGCCCCACAACAGTTGGGTACGGTAATATTTCGCGTGACGCTCCAATAACTATTCGCGTAGCCGCCGTTCCCAAAATACTGCGTGACTCGGTGTCACGCTGGTGGGAACGCGCGAGCCTGCATAGCGCGATAACGAGCGCATATGAGCGCTTAACCACACGGCAACAACGTGACTTGGCACGAGTTGTGGCTTGCAGTGAATTCATTGCCGCCGCGCTGCTGCAAGATCCAGATGCACTGGAATGGTTTAGATTAACCGAAGATCCGGCTCTCTGCGCTGCGGCTAGTAACGTGGTTCAAGGGCGCGCAACCCAGGCCTCTGGGGTGCAACAGGCTCAGCCTATATTTCGCGAGTGGCGCCGTCGTGGCATGTTGCGAATTGCGTGGCGCGATATTAGTGGATCTACTACGGTGATTGAAACGCTATGTGCTTTATCAGACCTTGCAGATGAGGTAATCCGCGCTGCAACGTTGGTAGCCGAACGAGAATTGATGGGAATTTTCGGCCGACCGCGCGATAGTGCAGGAGAAGTAGTGCCGTTCATAGTGCTGGGTATGGGGAAATTAGGCGGGCGCGAACTTAATTTCTCCTCAGATATTGATCTGATATTTTTGTACGGTACGGCGGGTGAAACCGACGGCGCTCGGGTGGTCGATAACCAAGAATATTTCAATCGACTCGGCGGGGAAATCATTCGCCTTTTAGATACGCGCACCGAAGACGGTTTTGTATTTCGCGTCGATATGCGGCTTCGCCCCTTTGGCGACAGCGGATCTTTGGTAGTAAGTCTTTCAGCATTAGAAGAATATCTACAGCAACACGGTCGTGACTGGGAACGCTACGCTTGGATTAAGGCCCGTGTAATAGTGGGTGCAGATGCGTACGCGGATAGTTCCCAGGAATTCATACGGCCGTTTGTTTATCGACGCTATCTCGATTTTGGAGTATTTGAGTCGCTACGCGATATGAAAACGTTGATTTCGCGAGAGGTCTCGCGGCGGGACTTAAAGCAGCATTTAAAATTGGGCTCGGGCGGTATTAGGGAAATCGAATTTATTACGCAGTCGTTTCAATTGGTACGCGGCGGAAGCGATCGACGCTTACAAAATGCGTCGCTATTAGAAGTGCTACCGGTGCTCGCAGGATCCAAACTTATCCCTGGTGATGCGGTGGATGCGTTGACCAACGCCTATCTAGTGCTACGTAAGGCGGAAAATGCGCTGCAGATGATTCGCGACGAGCAAACACATGGTTTGCCGGTAGAGGAAATAGATCAAGCGCGATTGGGCTTAATGATGGGCTTTGCGAACTGGCGCGAAGCGGATGATGTGATTGCGATTGCGCGACGCAATACCGCACAGCAGTTTGATTTATTGATATTTGGCGTGCCGGGGGCGGTCCTTGTTCCCGAGATCCGCAAGGTGGAGGCGAATCTCGCGTGGCTTGGCTCGACCGACGTGCGAGTTGCTGAAGAGTTGACCTCTATGGGTTTTCCCGCCGCCGCGATCGAATCGGTTGCCGCTTTGTTGGAGGGGTATCGCATTACGCCGGCCTATGGCCGTTTAGATGAGACGGGCCGCAAACGTTTGTATCGGGTGCTCGGTCGTCTGATCAGCGCGGCGGCAGAGCATGCCAAGCCCACGCTCATTGTGGAGCGTGTGCTTGCAGTGCTAGAAGCGATTGGTACGCGTTCGTCGTATTTGGCGTTGTTGGTGGAACAGCCCGCAGCGCTCAGTCGCTTGATTGAGGTGTGCGCAATTAGCGGATTCCTTACACGACGCATTGCTGAATATCCGTTGTTGCTGGATGAATTAATTGACGCTAAGGCATTTGCTGAGCTTCCCTCTCGAGCCGGATTTGTACGTGAACTTGAAGCGCGTACGCAGCGACTGCCGACGGATGATCCAGAGCGCCAGGTTGAGGCACTGCGCCAGTTTCAAAAAGTAGCGGTGTTTTCGGTGGCTCTCGCCGACCAGACGGGCCGTCTGCCTCTTATGAAGGTCAGCGATCGCTTGACGGATATTGCTGAATTGATCGTACAATTTTGTATGGACCTCGCTTGGGCTCAGATGACCCAGGCGTATGGCGTCCCCATGTGTGCCGACGCTGCTGGGGTGAGAGCCGTGCGGGTGGCGGTGGCCGGCTATGGAAAGTTGGGGGGAATTGAGCTTGGATATGGGTCAGACCTTGACCTTGTTTTCTTGCATGACTCTTGTGGTGATCAGCAAATGACTGAAGGTGGACGAGAGATCGACAATGGGGTGTTCTTTGTGCGTTTAGGACAAAGGATCGTTCATTTGCTGACTATGCATTCGGCGGCGGGGCGATTGTACGAAGTAGATACTCGACTGAGGCCGAATGGCAAAGGCGGGTTTCTGATTACCGGCATTGATGCCTTTGAAAGTTACCAGGATACGGAAGCTTGGACGTGGGAAC
Organism: Gammaproteobacteria bacterium; assembly: GCA_025359565.1. Lineage (GTDB taxonomy): Bacteria > Pseudomonadota > Gammaproteobacteria > Steroidobacterales > Steroidobacteraceae > Bog-1198. The sequence continues at coordinate 168,047 of JANYFY010000026.1, forward strand.
ATCAGGCCTTATTACGAGCACGGGCTGTAGCGGGTGCACCCGAACTTTGTCGGCGATTTGAGGCTGCGCGGCGTCGAGCGCTCTGTGTGTCAGTTCGTCGTGATACTTTGCGAGCGGAGGTGCTGGAAATGCGTGAGCGCATGCGCCGTGAACTTTCCAAAGCTAAGGCGGGTGAGTTTGATCTCAAGCAGGATTCGGGTGGTATCGCGGATATCGAATTCCTAGTGCAATACTGGGTTTTAGCGGCAGCTTATGATCACCCAGAACTTAGCGATTACACCGATAATATTCGACAACTAGAGGGGTTGGCAGCAGTGGGGGTGCTGGATAACGTGACGGCGCTTTGGTTGATGCAGGCTTATCGAGATTATCGCGGAGTACTGCATCATCTGTTCCTGGAAGGACAGGGCGAGCGAGTAGTGGCGGCGGCGGCGCATGAGACTACACGCGCGCGCATTGCGCAAATTTGGTCTTCTACCTTCGAGGTGGGGTAAACTTCAGCGCGATTAAATGATTAGGAGCGATAGTTGAGTACCAGTGCGTTAAAATTACAGCCTAATGCCGAACATCAATACACCGTGACGTCTGCTGATTTGCCGCTCGCGTGTCCGATGCCGAGTATGTCGCTGTGGAATTCACATCCACGGGTGTACTTAGCGATCGAAGCTACGGGCTGGGCCAAATGCCCTTATTGTGGAGCGGAATATACCTTGCGCTTGCTTTAAGGCGCGTAATCTTGCTCGTCTGCACGCTAGATTATTGGTGATGACCAGCAATGATTACTGCACGTCGATGATTGCCGAAAACCTAAAAAAAATCATCCACTCGCGTTCTTCATCCTGGTGTTTGCGTTGAGTATCTCTTTTTGGATCATCAGCGACTTCCAAAATAAAAGTTTAAAAGTGCCAATTCTGTTGGTGACCGGTCAACGCTAGCGGGACCGCGTTTCCGCGGCAACGTGCGAAGCGCGTTTGGCACTTTGGATTACTCCTTGAACGGCCAGATCGTAGTCCATGCGCTCGCCTTGCCAGCGAGTCGCTGCGGTGCGGCTATGGATGGGGATACCGGCGGCGGTGTGCATGAGGATGCCGCCCTCATGCACCATCCGGTGATGAGCTCGGCACAGGGTGACTAAGTTTTTGACGCAGGTTTTTCCGCCGTGCGCCCAGTGTTTAACAGGGTGAGCGTCGAGGAAGCGCTGATGGGTGCATCCGGGAAAGCGGCAACCCGAATCGCGGAATTTCAGTGCGCGGCGGATCGCCGGCGGAATCGTGCAGCGGCCAGGGCTGTCGTCGCGCAAGGTCTCCGCGTCCCCATGCACCACCACTTGGAATCGATCGGCGGTGCTCGAGGAAGTCGCGCCCGATGTTAGGAAGCTCTCCGCCATTAGGTCCAGCGCATCGGCACGCCGTGCCGACCAGGGGTCAGTTGACTCCTGGAGCGTTTCCGCGGCAACGTCTAGTGCCTTGATAAAGGTTGCATCCACCAAGGCCGGTAGGCGCGCGCGTTCTAATATTCGCAGTTAAGTCGCAAATTTGTAATCGCGGTAAGACTTTTCCTCGACGATGGCAGAGCCTAGCTTGAGGTTGATGCGCCGTTTGATGGTTGCCCGTTCATCGTTCTCAACATAGACCGCACGCGCGAGGCGAATGAATTCGGCGTCAAATTCTTGAGCGTGTTCTTTGTCACGAATATCGTCTTCAATAACCCACAAACGTTTATTAACCGCGTGTAGTGCCACTTCATCAGCGGCGATGTCAATTTTTGAAAAATCGGATTTCGCCCAAGTGGTCTGCAAAGCCTGAAGCTCGAAACGTACGTTGGCAAGTTTAGTCGCATCGCTCATGCGTTCGGACTTGATCTTTAGAATTGTCATCTTATCGATCAATTCACCGGGCGAGACGGGGACGATGATTTCGGTCATTGAGTAGTAGTATAACGTTAGGCGGCCATTTCACGTACCAGATTAAACTGTGCCGGGGCTGATGCCTACTGGTTGACTTCCAAGTCCTGCGCCATCTTCATTGTCCCACCTCGAAAGCGCTCTACGGCGCTGTTGTACGGGACCGCACCGACCGCAGTGGTGAGCCACTGTACTTTAGCTTTCCAAGTGGTTGCGTCCGGCGGCCGATTGAGCGCAACTTCAACTGCGGGATACTCCGCAGGGCTCTGGTGCATCGCGGGACATTCGGTAGAATGCGCGGTGCGCTTTCTGAGGTGATGAATCACGAAGCCGATCGCCCATGATCCCCTCTACCGCAAACGCGCGTTCGACGCGGACATCATCGGGCGATCAAGCGACGCTGTGCGTCGATGGCTGGCTTCAAGTCGTTCAGGAACGCGGCTATCACGATTGCCGGCATTGAGCTCGCCCACCGTATTCGCAAGGGAGAATGCTCTTTGGATCGTGGCCGTCGGCGCCGTGGCTGGTCGCGGAAAGATGAATGGGCAATGGCGCTCGCATCAGAGAGAGGCCCGAAACACCAAGGCATCAGCATGACCGAAATATCCCCCGATGCACCAGAGCCCTCAGCTCGTACTGGCGCCACTTCGAAGTTGCTGGATCCTCGTAGATGCCGGCATGCTGAACGGTCAATACGAAACCCTTGGCATGAGTGAAGACGCGGCGCTCGAACGCGAAATCATCCTGGGTGTCCAAGTACGCGCGAAGGTCAGCGCTTCTCATCGAGATCGGCTGTGAAGCCGATGCCACGCCCTGCTCGGTGAAGGCGTACGGCAGGTACTTGCGGTGCTGGCCGCGGCCGGGCTTTAAGGTCACAAATTGTGACCTTAAAGCGGCCCACTCTGGAGAGGTGAGTTGGAGCATGAAATCCTGCGGAAACCCCGCGGCGTTGCGCTTGACGGCTTGCACGAGGACCTTGGTCTCGACGCCGTAGAGGGCGGCCAGACCTGCATCCAGCAGAACCTTGTGGCCGCGTAGGACAATGATCGAGTGGGCGATGTCCCCGACCGGCGCCGGGGTCTTGGAGCACGCCACGGGGCTTACCGGTTGGCCTGGGCGAGGGCACCGTCGAGCATCTGCATCACCACTTTCTGCTGGGTCTTAGGCAGTTGGTAAAGTCGCTCGATCTGCTTTTGCAGGAGCGGTGTAGGGCCACGCCGGCCGGTGGCGCCTGGCAGGCCGAGCAGCTCGTTGGCATCGACGCGGTAGAGTTTGGCAAAGGCAGGCATTATGGACACCGGCATGCGGGCGGTGCCGACTTCGTAGTGCGCGAGGGTTTGCTGGGCGATGCCCAGTTGATCGGCGACGGCCCGCTGGCTGAGTGCCGCTTCTTTGCGCAGGGCGGCCAAGCGCGCACCTAAGGCTTTGAAAAAGGCTTTGTCGTCGGCCATGAGAGCCAATAAATCCAGTGGTGAGGTGCCCAGCATAAGTGAGCTCCACAGTGTCGAGAGCTGACGTTACCCGTAATACGGGTAATCTTGCGCGTAAATGTTTTTAACGAAACCCTCTTGACAGGTTTTTGGTGAGGAGCACGGATGCTCACGTCGCAGCAGCCACAGTGCGCGACGACTTGGAACCTGTCCATCAAGAGTCACTTTGCGCGGAACGCGTGGAAGGGTGGTCGCCAGTGCCTTGCGAAAGAACGCTTGTGCGGCTGCAATCCCTCGATCGCGGCGGAGCAGAAAATCGACGCTCTTGCCCTGCTTGTCGAGCGCTCGATACCATCAGAAACCGCACCGCGCATTCTACCGAATGTCCCGCGATGCACCAGAGCGCTCGCTCATGAGCGAGTTCAGTTTATCATTGACTTCGTCGACTTCGATAAGCTCCATGACGCCGGGGCGCTCAATTTTGGTAGTCCACGGAAGGGCTGCAGCGGGTCTTCCTAAATATTGACGAGCTGCCGCGTCATATTTGTCGACACAGAAGGCGCGACTTAGGTAGGGACCGCTACGCGCAGGATTAGTTGCGGCATAGAGACCTATGACCGGAAGTCCTACCATAGTGGCCATATGGACTGGCCCTGAGTCAGGCGATAGAAGTGCCGCACTTCGAGCGAGTAAATTCAATAACTCGGGTAAGGTGTCTTGGCCAATATGGTTTACTAAAGTAGCGTTGGTCGCTTCGGTGATCGCCTTGCCCATCTGGACTTCGAGGGCACTAGGCCCGCCTGATAAAATGACTTCCATGCCATGGGCGCTAATCGCATGTTCGGCCACTGCGGCATAACGTTTCGCCGGCCAATTGCGCGCCGCATGACTAGAGCAAGGGCTAATTACTAACGTCGGTCGCTTCGTCGAGGGAGCTAATGGTAAGTGCCATTTGGGTGTTGCGGTTTCGATACCACAAGCGCGTGCAAACCCTAGCAATGCATCCAACACATGTTCGCGTTCCATCGCGGCAATTTGGTAGTTGGTGAACCAACTTTGTAGTTCGCGCGCGCGGGCACGATCAAAACCAAGTTTGATCGGAGCGTCAACGAACAAACTTAAGAGACTGGCACGCAACGAGAGTTGTAAATGAAACAGCACGTCAAAACGTCTGCCCGATAGAAGCTTGCGCAGGCGGTTGATCTCTTGAAGAGTTGCTCGACCGAAGGTGCGTTTGTCGAAGGTGATAAACTCCACTTCCGGTAATAGGCGTGTCATCAGCTTGGCTTCTAGGGTGCCGATGATCCAGGTGAATCGGCATTGAGGCCAGGCTGCTTGTAAGGCCCGTAGCACCGCTAACGTGTGGCAAGTATCGCCGATTGCCGAAAGGCGTAATAGGCATACGTGGTTTGGTGGTGAGTTAAAGTGGAGAGTCATCAATATTGTAAGTTTAACTCGGATTGCCATACGCCAAGGCGCCATGCTTGCGGATTCGGAATGCGTTGACACTCTGCAAGAAGCGGATTTTGACCCTCAACATTGGCAGGATCGAGGTGAGCTTGAACCGGTGAGTAGTGGCCGAGGAGCGGCGTGGTTTATTTCGTCGGGCGTCAGAAGTTGGGTATTAAGGCATTATCGCCGTGGCGGGTGGGCAGCCAAATTCTTGGCGGATCGCTATATTTGGCGCGGCGAGTCAGCAGTGCGTGCCTTCGCAGAGTGCCGGTTACTCGCGATTCTTGTTGAACATCAATTACCTGTGCCAAGACCTGTCGCAGCGCGCTATCGTCGCTGGGGTGTTTTTTATCGCTGTGATTTGGTGACCCAGCGTATTGAAGCGACTCAGCCGTTAAGTGTATTGCTAGCCCAAATTGCGCAACCAGAATCACTGTGGCGCTCGGTGGGTGAAGCTATCGCCCGATTGCATGATTTTGGAGTCGATCATGCTGATCTTAATGCGCACAACGTGCTGGTTGACCCGCAAGGCCGAGTGAGTATTGTTGATTTTGATCGCGGGTGTTTACGTGCACCCGGGCCATGGAAGGAGAAAAATTTGCGGCGTTTGCAGCGCTCACTTTTGAAAATCACCCGACGTTTGCCCGATGATCGTTTTTTAACCGATGCGTGGTACTGGCTACTCGCGGGGTATGCTGAATTGACGTGTACATCAGCGGTTGACTTCACGGGTGGACCCGCGGCTGGGTCAGCATAGTGCAATTTCTGTACAGTTTTTTGAGTCGTTTGGCGGTGCCGTGGGCGTTCGTTAGGCTGATATTGCTTGGATTTCGAGACCGTAGCTATTGGACTGACTGGCGCGAGCATCTAGGCGGGGGATGGCCGACACGAGTGTCCGAATTAAATGCATGTATTTGGGTGCATGCCGTTTCGTTAGGGGAGGTAACGGCTGCCGCACCGTTAGTGGTTGCATTGCGGACTCGCTATCCCGGCATACCGCTGTATGTCACGACCGCCACACCCACCGGTAGGCTGCGGGGCCAAACGCTGTTTGGTAACGAGGTGGTGATGCGCTACTTGCCCTACGATACGCCAGGTGCAGTGGCGCGATTTTTGCGCAATTTAAAGCCGCAGCTCGGCATTATTCTGGAGACGGAGCTTTGGCCGAATCTATATCGTGAGTGTCGGCGACGTCGTGTACCGTTGTTGCTGGCAAGTGCGCGCGTTTCCGAAAAATCAGTCAAACGTTATCAAAGAGTGGAGGGGCTTTTTAAGGCGCTATTTGCGACCAATGTCCTAGTCGCGGCGCAGACGCACGAGGATGCGCAGCGCTTCGAGTCGCTAGGCGTTGCCAAGGACCGTGTACAAGTGGTGGGCAACGTGAAGTTTGACATGACCGTAAGCGATGCGATGCACTCACGTGGACAAGCATTGCGCGCCTTATATAGAGGCCCGAGCGTAGTCCGGCCTACTTGGATTGCGGGCAGTACCCATGCTGGCGAAGAGGAACAAGTGTTAGCGGCGCATTTAAATGTACGCGCCGTATTGCCCAATGCTCTTCTGTTATTGGCACCTAGACATCCGCAACGTTTTGCCGCGGTGGCAGAGTTACTCGCACGGCGCAATATCGCGTTTATTAGGCGCAGTAGCGCAGCAGCGCCCGGGCTTGAAACAGCCGTCGTATTAGTTGATACCGTGGGTGAACTTATGCCGCTCTACGCGGCGGCTGATATTGCGTTTGTGGGGGGGAGTTTAGTGCCGGTGGGGGGGCATAATTTACTCGAGCCAATCGCATGGGGGTTGCCGGTAATAACGGGACCCGCGCACTTTAATAACGCGCAGATTGCCAAAATGTTGTTCATCCAAGGCGCCTTACTTGAGGTACCTGATTCCGTACAGTTGGCGCACGCCTTAACGGAGTTGTTTGCAGACCCCATTCGGGCGCGACGCTTAGGTGTTGCAGGACTTCAGGTAATTGAAGCGAATCGTGGCAGTGTGGCGCGTTTGATGGCGCTTATTGAGCCTTGGGTGGCGATACCGCCAGTGGTGCAGGCGTAGCGGTAGCCGGGTCCTTGAGCCAGGTGTTTACATGTGACACTGTTTGTTGCGAAAGAGTGCCGGCCGCTTGTTGCAGTTTTAAAACGTTTATCAAGTAATCGTAGCGACTATGCGAATAATCGGTTTGTGCCTGGACCCACACCTTGCGTTGCTGCAGCACATCGACCGCTGTTCGGGTACCGGCCTCGTAGCCTGACTCAGTGGCCTTCAATGCGGTGGTATTGGATTCGAGCGCTTGATGCAGGGCTTTGACTCTGGCTATTCCCGACAATACGCCGAGATAGGAATCGCGCGCATCGTGCTCGGTCTGCCGCGCGACGCGTTCGAGACGTTCTTTTGAGGCGCGATGTAGGTACACCGCTTGACGCACTTGCGAGGAGACTAATCCTCCGCTGTAAATGGGGAAAGTGAGTTGCAAACCAATCGAGTGGCTATTTAAATTTGAACTATTACCGCCAAAAGGAGTGCCGTCGGGTACAAAGTTATTACCGTTTAATACCGTATCACTACTGTTGTTAGTTTTGAAACGACTGGCGACCAAATCCAGTGAGGGTCCATGCGCTCCGCGTACGGAGCTGACATTTTCGCGCGCAATGTCCGCTGCCAGCCGACTGGAAACTAGGGAAAGGTTTTGCTGGAGTGCCAATGCGACCCAACGGTCTTCGCTCAACGGATCAGGACTGGTCAGCGCAAACGGTTCAGTGGGTCTTGCAAGCTTATCAAAGGCATCACCGGTAATTTCACGTAACAGATCTTGCGCTGAGGCGAGTTGGCGTTTAGCAGCGACCACAGCTGCGAGCGAGTTGTCGCGCGCTGCACGTGCCTCTTGGGCATCGGTGATGGCAATAAGACCTACTTCAAAACGCTTATCGGCTTGTTCTAGCTGGCGATTGATGGAGGCGAGAGCGGTAGTTTGCGCCTCAAGATCATCCTCGGCGCCTAGCACGTCAAAATAACGCTGTGCCACGCGCGCGATTAGGTCTTGCTGGGCCGCTTGATAATCGGCTTCTGCTTGGGCCAATTGAGCGTCGGCGCGCTTGAGTGCGACCCAGTTTTCCCAACGAAACAGATTTTCTTTCAAGTCAATGCTGTAGCGGTGCGACGTGCCCGTTGTGCGTCCATCAAAAGCAGTTGTTTGCAGAGTAGGCGGGCCACTAGGAGTGCTGCCATTGGCAGATCCATTAGTCACAAGCTGGGTTGAACTTTGGGTTCCCGTGTCGTGTTCACGATTCACCGAGCCACTGGCTGAAATCTGCGGTAGTAGGGCTGCCAGAGCTTGGGGTTTAGCTTCTAAATTAGCCAATCGATTGGCTTCCGCTTCCCTGAGTTGTGGGTCGTTTTGCAATGCCCGCTGGTAAACCGCTAAAAGGTCGGCGGCTGGCGCGGCCATAGCGAAACTCAGTGCAAATAAAGGCAGCAATCGCTTCATATATTGGCCTATAGTGGTGTATAACACTATATCAGTAAGTATTAATGTCAATAAGGTTTAATAGTGGGGTCCACATCTTTGGCCCAGGCCAAGATGCCACCGGTCATATTTGAGACTGTTGAAAACCCCGCGTGTTCCAAAAACCGAGCGACTTCCATGCTGCGCGCCCCCGATCGGCATATCACTACCGTTTCTACAGCAGGGTCGATCTCTGCCAATCGATCGGCGACTTGGCTCATAGGAATATGTAGGGTAGGCGACGGTACCGGGGCAATTTCGATTTCCCAGTTTTCTCGTACGTCTAGTAAAGTCATGGCTCTGCCACTTTGTCTGAGTGTCAGAAATTCTTGGGGTTTAATGTTTTTAGTCACGAGAAATACGGCGTTTTCAGAACACAAATCGTGGGGCTGCGGGAGCGTTCGTTAACGGTGTAATCACAGTTTCAAACAGGCTTTCGCGAGTCCATTGTGCCGCTTCGACCCGACGTACCAACATAGCTTGCATTAACGGATCAGCTCCTATCACTATAAAAAGACGCCCACCGATGTTTAATGCCTGTTCAAACCTCGCGTCATAGACGGGTAGAGACCCGGTAACCGCGATCGCATCGAAGCTACCTAAAGGAGTACCCGCAAAAGCGTCACAAGTTTCAAGTGTTACGTTCGCACTAGGGACTGTTTTAAGATTTACAGCGGCAGTCGCCGTAAATTCTGCATGAATGTCGATAGAGTGCGTGGTTCTACCCAGTGCGCTAAGCGCGGCGGTCAGGTACCCTGAACCCGTGCCGACCTCAAGAATAGCGTCGGATTTTTGGATACCCAGTGCTTGTAAAATTCGTCCTTGTATTTTAGGCGCGAGCAAGAATTCGCCATAGCCAATAGGAATTGACGTGTCAGCAAAAGCCAGCTGCTGGTATCGGCTAGGTACAAAGGCTTCGCGTGGCACCGCTATAAGCGCATCGAGCACACGCGCATCGAGAACGTCCCAGGTGCGAACTTGTTGGTCAACCATTTGTTGACGGGATGCGAAAGTATCCATGAATTCCCGCGTATGTTGAAGGTCAGTTATATAGGGCAGTTATTTAAGGCCAGTGATTATGGTCAATTTCGACAGGCTACGCCATGTCTATGCGTTATTCTCCGCGTACACGCACGGATTTCGACGTGGAGCCGCCAAGAGGCCTTAATTGTAAGCGTCAAAAATGTTTTTCGCTATTGAGGTATGCATTGATTTTGTTTTCTTCAAATATTTGGTTCTTGATATTGGGATCATTGCTGATCGGACTGATTGCACTTGGTGTGTGGAGTCGACGTCAGCAGCGCGCAGTTGACGATTTTTCTGATCAGGTCCGCCAATTAACTAGCGGTGAAGGGACATGGGGTCGAATTCAACTGGAGGGCAAACCGGATGCGCTCGGTAACTTAGGCGCCGCGGTCAATAAATTATTGGAAAATATCGAGCGTCGCGGCGCACGCCTCAATGATCGGGAGCAGCTTCTGCAACGATTAGTCGAGCGCGTCAATGATGCGATGCTCGTCCATCGACAGACTATTTTATTTGCCAATCCCCGATTTGCCGAACTTCTAGGAGTTACCGCTGAGGCCCTGGCGGGTAAATCTTTGGCAGAATTTGTCGCCCCGGAGTATGTGGATCTAGTCACTCAAAATCTAAGGCGGCGCCTTGATGGTGAGCCGGCAGCTGAACGTTACGAAGTGGAGTTGCAAGGTATTCACGGGCAAGTTACGCGGGTCGAACTCGCGAGTACTGTAATTGATAGCGGTGGTGAGCCAGCCCTGCTGCTCACGGTATTGGAAATGTTACCGCAAGTTGATTCGGTGTCTCTAGTATCGCGGCCACATTCCATGGTCACTCTCGATGCGATGGGCGAGAGCGTAATTACCGTCGATGCGCAAGGCCGTATTGACTACATTAATCATGCCGCCGAGATTTTACTCAAGCAGACATTCGATCAAGCAGTAGGCAAGGTGTTTGCAGACGTAGCTTCTTTTATTGATGAGGGGGATCGCCGTGCGCTTGGGGATCCAGTGCGTAAATCATTGGCAACTGGTGGCCGAGTATCGATGGGTCGTCGTGCGCTATTGCTGCCCACGCAGGGAGGTGCAGAACGATCGGTGGAAATTAGTGTCTCTCCGCTGCGCACAGATGCCCAAGAAATTTCAGGTCTTGTGCTCGTGTTGCACGATACGAGTGAGCAAAGAGGGTTGGCACGTCAAATGACTTATCAAGCCAGTCACGATGCGTTGACCGGTTTAGTTAATCGTCGGGAATTTGAGCATCGTCTAACAGAGGCGATGGAGTCTGCTGCGGCCGGCAGCGCCGCGCACGCCATGTGCTATCTGGATTTGGACCATTTTAAGATAGTCAATGATACCTGTGGTCATTCGGCAGGCGACAAAATGCTGCGTGAAGTTGCCATCCTGATTAAAGACGCCGTGCGAGATTCTGATACCGTGGCAAGAATCGGTGGCGATGAGTTTGCACTTTTGTTGACGGGTTGCCCACTGGAGAAGGCACGGCAAATTGCTGACGACGTGGTGAAGTCCGTCAAGGAATACCGCTTCGTTTGGAAAGATAAAATCTTTGATATCGGTGTGAGTATCGGGCTGGTGGAGATGGGCCGCGGTGGCGGTAGCATTGAGGATTTGTTAAGTTCAGCGGACTCAGCTTGCTATATGGCTAAGCGGCAGGCGGGTTTGCATGTGCATGTCTATTCGGCTCATGAAGAAGCGAGCGCGCGCCACAGCGGCGAAATCCACTGGTTGCAGATACTGCAATCTGCGTTACGAGACAGTAAATTCGAACTCTATTACCAACCTATCGTCCAGGTACGCAATATGGATATGACGGGTCCGGCGTTGGAAGTGTTTGTACGTTTGGCCGGTGAGAATGGACAACCTGCGGCGCCCTCGACCGAGTTGTTACGCGCCGCCGAGCGCTATCGCTTGATGCCGCAAATAGACCGCTGGGTAGTCCAAGCGGTGCTGGCAGCCTTAGGTCGCGGTGGCTTGAGGTTGCCGCACGGGCGCAGTGTAGCAATTAATATTTCTGGGCAGACCTTAGGAGATTCGCAATTCCTCGAGTTTGTAGTGGATTGCTTCGACCATAGTGGCGCCTCGCCCGCAGAGATTTGCTTTGAGGTGACCGAAAGTTCAATGCTGGCCAATCTCGGAACTGCACGGCGTTTTATCGAAGTCCTGCATGGCATGGGCTGCGAATTCGCGCTGGACGATTTTGGCAGTGGTATGAGTTCTTTCGCTACTTTGCGGACTCTGCCGATGAATTATTTGAAAATTGACGGCTCATTCATTCACAACCTGGCGGTCGATTCGGTCAACCAAGCCATGGTGGCCGCAATGATTGAAATGTCGCGAAGCATGAATTTCCGCGTGGTTGCAGAACAGGTTGAGGACCAACTGTCCTTGGACAAGGTCAAGAGTATGGGAATCGACTTTGTGCAGGGATTTATCATTGGCAGGCCCTTACCGCTGTCGGTAACCCCCGTTTAGCGGGTTTGTCCCCACGCCTTATAACCCGGGGGCAGGGGCATATATATAAACATCGCTGGCGCTGACCCGGTAGTTGGGAGGAAAATCCAAGACCTACCGTTTGGGGTAAGATTTTTTAAGGTGCAGCATGCCAATTTTCCAGGACAACACGCAATCCATCGGTCATACGCCGTTGGTGAAAATCAATCGTTTGAATGCCGGGGGTGGCGCGACCATTCTGGCTAAGATCGAAGGTCGTAATCCGGCTTACTCGATCAAATGCCGCATTGGTTCCGCCATGGTGTGGGACGCGGAAAAAAGCGGCCTATTGAAACCAGGTATGTCGATTGTGGAGGCCACTAGCGGAAACACCGGCATCGCGTTGGCATTTGCGGCCGCGGCCCGCGGGTATGGCTGTGTGCTCACGATGCCTGAAACCATGAGCATGGAGCGGCGCAAGGTATTGGTAGCTTTCGGCGCCAAACTTATTCTCACGCCCGGTGCCAAGGGAATGAAGGGCGCCATCGCGAAAGCCGAAGAATTGACGGCCAGTGATCCCGCCAAATACTTGATGATGAAACAATTTGAGAATCCGGCGAATCCAGCTATTCACGAAACAACTACTGGACCGGAAATTTGGGAAGATACCGGCGGCAATGTTGACGTGTTCGTCGCCGGGGTAGGGACCGGAGGAACGCTCACCGGTGTGTCGCGATATATCAAGCGCACTCGTGGCAAGGCGCTTCTTACGGTAGGGGTAGAACCTACGAACTCGCCTGTCATTACCCAAACCTTAGCGGGCCAAGCACTCGCGCCGACGCCGCACAAAATTCAGGGCATTGGTGCAGGTTTTGTGCCCAAGAATTTGGATATGTCGATGCTGGATCGGGTTGAACAAGTGAGTAATGAAGAGTCCATCGCAACTGCGCGCAGACTAGCGCGCGAAGAGGGCATTCTTTGCGGTATTTCCTGTGGGGCGGCCATGGCGGTGGCGCTGCGGTTGGCAAAAGAGCCTGCGTTAGCCGGCAAAACTATTGTCGTCATCCTGCCTGACGCCGGTGAGCGTTATTTGTCGGGCCCCCTGTTTGAGGGCTTGTTCGACGACGTTGAGAAAATGCAGGCGGCCTGAGCGTGACTGATCGACTGGCTCAGGAATCACTCGCCCAAGATTTGCTCGCCAGTTATGCAAGCGATGAGCGTGCCCGGCATATTTCGCAGCGCTATCTACCCTCGCGTGAAGCGATTGTTGAAATTGTCGAGGCGGTGCTAGATTTAATGTATCCCGGCTACTTCGGTCGTCGTGACTTAAGGGCGGATAACTTAAAGGAGCACGTTGCGCAAAGCTTGGCGCGCTTGTACCCGCGAGTCGAGCGCGAGATCGAGCACTGCCTTTGTTACGGACGCGAGCGCCAGGCTTTAGCCTCAGAAATGGGTGAGTGCGCGCCGCGTGCCCGCGAACTGACTCAACAGTTTATGGCGAGGTTGCCCGCGATTAGGGTCTTGCTCGTGAGCGATGTACAAGCAGCCTTTGATGGTGATCCAGCCGCGACCAGTCTTGACGAAGTGATCTTGGCTTATCCCGGCGTGCTCGCGGTGAGCGTATTTCGCATTGCGCATGCGCTCTATGACCTTGGCGTACCTATGATGGCGCGCATCATGACCGAGTGGGCGCATTCGAAAACCGGCTGCGACATTCATCCAGGAGCGAATATCGGCGCAGCTTTTTTCATCGATCATGCCACCGGCGTAGTGATTGGTGAAACCAGCGACATTGGTGAGGGCGTTAAACTCTACCAAGGCGTGACCATGGGCGCGCTGTCTTTTCCGCGGGATGCCAGCGGGCATATTATTCGCGGACGCAAGCGCCATCCCACCGTCGAGTTAGGCTCAACTTTATACGCTAATGCCACCGTGCTTGGCGGTGAAACCGTGGTCGGCGCGGGCAGCGTGATCGGTGGTTCAGTATTCTTGACGCACACTGTGCCACCGGGTTCGCGCGTATCGCTCAAAGAACCCGATCTCAGGGTGGCCACCCGCAATGGCGCGGCCGAGTCTGACGCCATCTATTTCGATATTTAGCCCAGGCGATTGATTGAGCGCGGGCGGCACGCAGCGCGCGCATTAACACCTACATCATTTTGCCCAATACCGGCACCAATAGGAGTGCCACGATGTTGATAATTTTGATTAACGGGTTAATTGCGGGTCCGGCAGTATCCTTGTAGGGATCTCCGACCGTATCGCCGGTGACCGCAGCCTTGTGAGCATCGGAACCCTTGCCGCCAAAATGACCTTCTTCAATGTACTTTTTAGCATTGTCCCAAGCACCCCCGCCCGTGGTCATGGAAATCGCCACGAATAAACCGGTGACGATGGTGCCGATCAACAGGCCGCCCAGTGCTTGCACACCCGCGCCAGGTCCCATCAACCAATTCATGACGAACACCAAAACAATGGGCACTAAGATGGGTAACAACGACGGCAAGATCATTTCTTTAATTGCCGACTTCGTCAACATATCCACTGCGCGCGAATAATCAGGTTTACCGGTACCTTCCATGATACCGGGAATTTCGCGAAATTGACGCCGCACTTCGTTGACCACTGAACCTGCCGCACGCCCTACAGCCTCCATCGCCATGGCAGCAAAGAGATAAGGCACAAGACCGCCGATGAATAAACCGATGATCACCGCGGGGTTGGATAAATCAAAGCTGGTGGCATGCCCTAAGACTTCTTCCAGTTTGTGCGTGTAATCAGCAAACAGCACAAGCGCCGCAAGCGCCGCCGAGCCGATGGCATAGCCCTTGGTTACCGCTTTCGTGGTGTTGCCCACCGCATCTAAGGGATCGGTGACATCGCGTACTTTTTTATCCAGTCCCGCCATTTCGGCAATGCCGCCGGCGTTATCGGTGATCGGACCATAGGCATCGAGAGCCACAATCATGCCCGTCATGGACAACATTGCCGTGGCCGCGATAGCGATACCATAGAGCCCGCCTAAGTTATAGGCCGCCCAAATACTCAAAGTCACGCTCAGTACCGGCAGTGCGCACGCCTTCATTGAAACGCCTAAGCCCGCAATAATATTCGTCGCGTGACCCGTCTGTGACGCAGAGGCGACGTGTTGCACCGGACCGTATTCGGTCGCAGTGTAATACTCGGTAATCACAATCATTGCAGCGGTGAGCGCGAGACCCACTAAGGTGCATAACCATAAGGCCATGGCATGTTCACCCATGATCCACTTAGAGGCGAAATAAAATGCGACGGCCGAGAGCGCGGCCGCCACGATGACGCCCTTGTAGAGGGCGTTCATAATCTTTCCACCTTCACTGGTCGAGACAAAAAAAGTGCCTGCAATCGAGGTCACGATTGAGATTGCGCCAAGTACCAGCGGGAACATAATGGCTTGTTTACCCATGCCGACAAAACTTAAGCCGCCGAGCAGCATAGTCGCGACTAACGTAACCGCGTAGGTTTCAAACAGATCGGCGGCCATACCCGCACAATCGCCGACGTTGTCGCCCACATTGTCGGCGATCACCGCCGGATTGCGCGGGTCGTCTTCGGGAATTCCGGCCTCGACCTTGCCCACCAGGTCAGCGCCGACATCAGCGCCTTTGGTGAAAATACCCCCACCCAGACGCGCAAAAATAGAGATTAACGAGCCACCGAAGGCCAGTCCCACCAACGAATGCAGCGCAGCCTGGTCATCAGCTAAAACGCGCAACATGCCCCAATAATAGCCCGCCACGCCCAGCAGCCCTAAACCGACCACTAACATCCCAGTGATGGCGCCTCCGCGGAAGGCCACTTGGAGAGCCGCATTGATGCCGTTATGTGCGGCTTGCGCTGTGCGGACATTGGCGCGCACGGAAATAAACATACCGATGTAACCGGCTAACCCTGAGAGAATCGCTCCCACTGCGAAGCCGCCTGCGGATGCCCAGTCAAGCGCGAGTCCGAGTACAAAAAATAAAATAACGCCGACCATCGCGATGGTGGTGTACTGCCGATTGAGATAGGCGCGGGCACCTGCTTGAATCGCTGCGGCAATTTCTTGCATGCGCGGATTACCGGCCGGTTGAGCCAAAATCCACTGCACAGAAATCAGGCCATATAGTAGCGCAATCACTCCTGATCCCATTGCCAACCAAAGGGCGTTATCCAGCGTCATTACCCTATCCCCTTATTTTTTTCGATTAAAAAACGCCGCGACTATACCACAAACGGTTTGTTCAGCAGCTTCAGCACCGCGACACCTTTGAGCTGCACATAATTGGGCAATCCCCGCGTATAAGGCGGGTAATCCTCGCCACCAATTAACGGCAATAAATATTCACGCGCGGCGTTGGTGATGCCAAATCCATCGGCCGTAATAAAGCGACGCGGTAGTTTTTTTTCTTGATTAGCAATCTTACTTAAAGGTGCTTCGCCAATATCCCATCGATAGGGCTGGCTCGATTTGCGTACGATGGTGGGCATGACGGCGTTGCGTCCGCGGATCGCGAGTTCCACCGCCGCGCATCCTACTGCGTAGGCTTGCGCCACGTCTATCTTGGAGGCGATATGACGCGCCGAGCGCTGCAGATAATCGGCGACCGCCCAATGAAATTTATAGCCGAACGCTGCTTGAGTCATTTGTGCGACCACGGGCCCGACACCCCCTAGTTGTGCGTGCCCGAAAGCATCTTTGCCGCCGGCCTCGGCAAGGAATTTTCCACGCGCGTCGCGCACTCCTTCAGAGACCACAATCACGCAATAGCCAAACTTTTCGACGCTAATTTTGACTTTCGCTAAAAAGCGTTCGCGGTTAAAAGCAATTTCGGGAAATAAAATAATATGCGGAGCATCACCGCTTTTACTGCCGGCGAGACCCCCCGCTGCGGCAATCCAGCCGGCATGCCGGCCCATGACTTCGAGCACAAAGACTTTTGTGGAGGTGCGCGCCATGGAGAGCACGTCGAGCGCGGCTTCGCGAGTGGATACGGCGATGTATTTGGCGGCGGAGCCGAAGCCTGGACAACAATCGGTGATGGGCAAATCGTTGTCGACGGTTTTCGGCACGCCAATGCAGGTGATGGGGTAGTGGAGTTCAGTTCCCACGAGGGACACTTTATGCGCGGTGTCCATCGAGTCATTGCCGCCATTATAAAAAAAGTATCCGATATTGTGAGCGCGAAATATTTCAATCAAGCGTTCGTATTGGGCGCGATTTTTATCCAGTCCGGCCAACTTATAGCGTGCTGAGCCAAAAGCGCCGCCCGGCGTATGGCGTAAACCTCTGATCGTGGCGTGGCTCTCCTTGCTGGTATCGATCATATCCTCGGTGAGTGCGCCTAGAATTCCGTGGCGACCCGCGTACACCTTGGCGATTACCTTAGGGTATTTTCGCGCGGTTTCAATTAAACCGCAGGCGGAGGCGTTAATAACGGCTGTCACGCCGCCCGATTGGGCATAAAAAGCATTTCTTGGGGCGGCGGGTGCGGATTTTGTGCTTTTCATCGGCGGTGTTCCAATGGATTTAGAAGGCCAAGAATAGCTGATCGTCGGCACCGGAGCACCCCCCTTATCAAAGCTTAAGTTTGACGAGCGGGTGGGGCGGAGGTACGGTAGCGCGCTTTTATTGCTGAACAACGCTTATGCAAATAGTTCTTTTAGGGGCACCAGGGTCCGGTAAGGGTACCCAGTCACAATTACTGGTGAAGACCTACGGCGTGCCACAAATTTCCACCGGGGATCTTTTGCGGGCGGCGGTCGCGTGTGGCAGTGCTTTAGGCCTGCGTGCCAAGGCGGCGATGGACGCGGGTCATTTGGTCGATGACGCCGTTGTGCTCGGTATGATTCGGGAGCGATTGGCCGAGGCAGACGCGGTCAATGGCTTTATCTTGGATGGTTTCCCGCGCAATATTGTGCAGGCTGATGCGTTAGGCAAACTGCTGGATGACGTGGGCAAGCCGTTGCAGGGCGTGGTGTTAATGCGACTTGACCTTGGCGTGTTGTTCAAACGTTTAACCGGGCGTCGTAATTGCCAAGACTGTGGACGGGTGTTCAATATTATTACTTCGCCGCCGGGCACGCCGCCGTCTTGTACTATCTGCGCAGATATGCCCCGACTAGAACAACGGCCGGATGACCGTGAAGAGGTGATTGGCAAACGGTTAGAAGTCTACGAAGCCCAGACCAAGCCGTTGATTGAGTATTACCAGGGTAAGGGCTTGTTGCGCGTGGTCGATGCAGATGCACCGATGGCTGTGGTGTTTGCGAATATTCAACGGGCTTTGTTGATTGCCAGTTAGGGGAACAAATGCTCAAACGTTGCCTGGGGCGTACCATTGCGACCCTTTTTGATGAGTGTCACAAGGCCAAACTGCGCCATTGCATGCAGCGAACGCGACACATTGGGGGCATGCTTGCCAACCCCCTTGGCCAGTGTGTCCATTAAGCGCCGTAACATCAGGATCGTACGACGAATTGGAGTCCAAGCCAGCGCCAGCCGGTTTCGACCCGCCCCCGTACTATGTTGTTCGTGAGGGCGACATTCTATTTTCCCGTGCGAACACCGAAGCGCTCGTCGGCGCGACGGCGATGGTTAATTCAACGGACGGCAAGACACTGTTGCCAGACAATCTGTGGCGTATGGTTTGGCGGCCCGCGGAAGGCGTTGATCCGGGGGGAAACGAGATATCCAAACAAACAAACGCCGAGACCGATCAATTCACCTACGACAGCCTGAATCGGCTCATCGGTGAAGGGCGGGTTCAGGCTTCAGTGGTCCACAACAATGGTTTTGGGTACGATCCTAATGGGAATCGGTTGAGCGAAGTCCGCGATGGCGTGACAACGGCATTGCAATACACGGCGGCGAGCAATCGATTAGTGACGCTGGGCGCAGCGGCACTGACACTCGATGCTGCCGGGAACACCATTGCAGATAGCGGTGGGTTGCGTAAATTTTATTACGGTGCGGCCGGTCGCTTGCAATGGGTCAGTCAACGCGGCCTACCCGTCGCGGCATACTTTTACAAGGGAGCCGGACAACGGACGGGGAAAATAACGCTGCAGGGGATATCCCTGTCCCACTATGACATCTTGGGTCGATTGCTGAGTGATACCACGGTCGGTGCACAGCCGTCGCGTGACTACACGTGGGCGGGCAATGTCTCGATCGCGCAAATCGATCACTGGGTACCGATTGGCACTATGCTGCAGTTAGGGCACTGCCATGTCGGCGCGGATGGCAAGATCGATTGGGTCACCTATCTGCACACCGACGGACTCGGCACCCTCCGAACGGGCACCGATATTGCTCGAAATGGTGTCTTGCGTTGGGATGGCGAAGCATTCGGTGAAGCTACCCCGACGCAAACGGTACTGTCCGCGGCCTACCCGGTCATCGTCAATCTGCGCCATCCCGGCCAGTACGCGGACCAAGAAACGGGATTGTTCTACAACAAAGCTCGTTTTTATAATCCGCAAGCGGGACGCTATATTTCAAGTGATCCGATAGGACTGGGTGGTGGACTGACTAC
>JANYFY010000008.1 GCA_025359565.1 Gammaproteobacteria bacterium
GTAGCGGGCGAGTTGACCCAAGGCGTTGTACACAAAGGTATTGGCCGTCGTGCCGGCAGTCTCCGCAGCGAGCCGGCCGCGCTGGTTGTAGGTCAGCGTAGCGCCCGTGTAGCTGGTGGTATTCCCCGCGCTGTCATACCCGTAAGTTCGCGCGAGCGCTCCTGTGGTTGACGTGATTTGATTACCGGTACTCGAGATATTAAAAGTGCTGGCCTGAGAGCCCGTTTGGGCTAACCGATTGCCATTGGCATCATAGCTCCAGCCGTAGGTACTGCCGGCGTGCGCTGAGGTTAATCGGTCTAAAGGATCATAGCCTAGGGTCCAGGAGTTGCTGGGGTTAAGGGTATCGGTGATCCGGGTGATGCGAAACGCCTCGTCATAGCTCATATTAATCGGATCGGCTGCACTGGTGATCGTCGTAAGCTTACCGTCCGTATCATAAGAGCGGGTCACAGGGGTGCCATTGCCCCAAGTCCAGCCTCTGACGGGTCCAAAAGAATCATAGGTGACCGTGTTGAGTAACGGGGCCCCATTAAGGGTGATCGAGGTAATCTGATGATTGGTGTAGCCATAGACAATTGTCTGACCCGAAGGGGTTACCATCGAGGTCCTATCGCCATTGCTATAGCCATAGCCCACCGATTTAGTGAGCGCGCCTAGCACTTGGGATTTGCCCGTGACTCGCCCTCGCGTATCGTAGGTAAAGCCCAATGAGTGATTGGCATCGGAGGCGCCCGTCAAGCGGCCTTTCCCGTTCGTGCCCGCATCGTAAGTGAAGTTAATCGTCTGGTCTGTGTAGATGACTTGGGTCACGCGATTTAAAGCATCATAAGAGTACGTCCCCAGCGCTCCCCGCGCATCGGTGGAAGTCTTTAAGTTACCGCCCGAGTCATAGGTGTTTTGGGTCGTGCCGGTATCGGGGCTAATCTGTCGGGTCAGATCATTAAAGCCGTTGTGGGTGTAGGTCGTAGTGAGGTTACGAGGATCTTTGACGGTGGCAAGATTATCGTTCGCATCATAGCCCAGCACCGTGGTACCAGAAATCGGATCCGTGATCTGGTTCAGTCGATTTAAGGCATCGTATTGACTACCCGTATTGCGCGCTAAGGGGGCTGCAGCACTGGTTTGATTACCATTATTATCATAGCCAAACGTCGTGGTGACCGCAGCAGTTCCCGCAGCGTTCACGTCTTGATAGAGCTGATTTAGGGTATTAAACACTCGAGTGTGGGCACGGCGTAAGGTGTTGCTCGGATCATAAGTGTTCTGCGCCGTGTGATTGCCCATCGCATCTAAGGTGTAATGAACGTGATTACCCAGCGTATCCGTGATATCGGTCAGCCGATGCGCCGCATCGTAGGCATACAGAAGGGTGCTCGCATCGGGGAGTGTCACTAGTTTAAGCAACCCCGTAGGGTAGTAGCTGTAAGTGCTCATCTCCGTGCCTACCTGGCGCGAGGTCAATCTCTGACGCGCATCGTAGGTCAGGGTGCTGAGCACTCCATTCGGATCCGTGATCGTTAAAGGCTGGCCGTGCGCGTTGTAGGTTAAAAAGGTCGTCACTTGACCGAGCGCATTACTCATCGTATTGACTTGCCCGCACTGGTACCCCGTCGTGCAGGTGTAATAAGTGTAGGTGGTCTTATCCACCACATCGGTGCGCGGGCCGACAGAAGTGAGCATCCGGCCATAGCCGTCATAGGTATACGTCCAGGTCCGAGCGACACTGGGTGCCACCGTGGTGTCGGTTACCGTCTTCGTGAGTGTGCTACCCGACGCATTGTAGGTAAAGGCCGTCGTGCGCAGTGGGGTCCCCGTCGCACTGCCCCCGGCATATTCGGAGATCCCTGCCGGGAGTCGGTAGTTATTGTTCCAGCTGGTCGTGATCGTGCGGGCAAGAGGCGTGTTGTAGGCCTCGGTCCGGGAGGTTTCGAGATTGGTCGTCGTGTCGTAACTATAGGTTGTAGTTACATTGTTGAAGTCCGTCCGCGACACGATGTTTGCGTTCGCGTCAAAGGAGCGAGTCTTATCTTCACCGCAACCCGGGCACAGCTGGCTCCCTCCGGTCATGCGGTACACACCCCAGATCAGTTGTTGATCGTAAGTTCGCAGTGTTCCAAGCGGATCGGTCACGCTGCGCGAATTGGCTTGGGACGAAAACGTATAGTTCTCAACTCCGCCCGCTCGCTGTGAGCTCACCACTTGGTCGCCAGCGGGCGAGTACGCCCAACTCGCATAGACCACACCCGCCTCGTCGGTCAGTGTAGCGAGCGCGTGGTTGGAATACGCGGTATACCCGTATTGACGAATCGTGCCGTCTTCGTACGTTACCGAGGAGAGATTCCCGTAGGAATCATACGTGTAGGAGATCGTCTTGCCCGCCGCGTCGGTAATTGCAGAGATTCGACGTACATTGGTTGTATCTCGACTATAACTGAACTGAATAGAATGCCCGAAGGAATCGGACACGGTGGATGGCACAACATCGCCTGCCGTGTACGCAACGGTTATGGGCGAAAGACTGCGTGGTACAACTAAAAGGAGCTGCCCTGTTAAGCTGTATTTTTCAACCGTATTGTCGGCCGTTTGGTACGTATAACCACTCGCATTCGCAGTCAGGCTGTCGGCTACATCGGCGTCCGGAACATAGATGCCGTTATACAAATTAAACGTCAGTATTCGCCCGTCGGGACGGTAGACATTCACTGTAGCGTGCGTTCCCGCAGCATCGCTGACCATCACAGGTACCAGAAACTGGAGATAAGATGCCATCCACCCGATGCCCATGGCTTGGGGCCCGGCGGGGGGTCGATTGTAATTCGCGTACGCTGCGTAAGGTCCTAAGCTGTTGTAGCTGCGCACAAACGTCAGCGGCGCGTTGCCCGCGCCGACATAGTCGACTTCGACTTCATGCTTGTTTCCATTTGAAACGTCGCAAGGATTGCCCTTCACCGCACGGCTGGCGCCGCTATCGGCAGCGCCAGAATTGCCTGACGTCGATCCGGATCCCGCACCGGTAGGGCAACTATTGCCCATCGCCTTACCGTAGTCCGGCGGCAAGGGTGGAGGACCCGGGAGTGGGACCGAGCAGTACGGTCCAACCGTCGGATTGGTCTGGTAAATAATCGAACTTTGCGGTGAGGGACAGTAGATGGACCTATATGAACCCAGCGCCGCGATGCCTTCCCAGCTTTGGATGCAACCGTTGTTGGGGGTCGCCGTCGCGTGATAGTGAATGGTATCGCCATCGAATACGTCGATTCCGTACAGATACAAAGGCCCTGTTAGGCCCGTGATACCGGGGTTGTCGTTATACGTGACACCCGTAGACGTCACGGTGCACCAGCCGGTATTGACTACCATCCTCGCCGTCAGCCAATTGGTAGCTTCGAGGATACTGCTGAAGGGCAATGCGTCAGGTATATTATAGTATGGGGAGACGCTATAGATTGGTGGCGTCACGATCGGTACCGGCGGCGGGCAGACCGACCGGTCGGCAATACCACAGGGCTTCGAAACCACCTGCGCGACACTGGGACTTCCGGGTAACGCCAGCATCGCGGCAAGCCAGATCCAGCCCATCAACACACGGCAACGAGGCGCGGCGTTGTTCCCCTTTTGACATGGGCGCGACACGGGCGCCCTCTGAGGATGGGTCATGTTGATCGCCGAAGGTCTACCGTTCATTATGGGGGTCCCCTTTTTTTCTGTTGTCGAATCTAGCGCGCTCGAGTGCCAGACGGCAATGCTCCGCCTTGGTCGCGCTTCAAGTCAAGCCGGATAAAATGCCTGAACCAGAAAGAGAGACTTTCACGGCTTAGGCCGCCTGGTTAAATCGCTGCGGGTTGGTCATTCTACAATGCGCACGGGCCGCCGCTATTCGCCGCGCACGCTCGTCTCGAACCTCCTCCTGCTTCGATTCTGTGAGGTGTTGGTCCCTCTCGGCATTCAGAATCCGATCGGCCAGAGCTTTCTTCAACTCAGCCATCAATCGCGTGGATGAAAATACCTGCTTCGGATCTTGCCCCTTCAACAGCTCATCGATAATCTCGTTCTTGATCGCCATACCCTTTCTCCTTTTCTCAAGTATGGCTCAGACACACAAAATTCTGGATACTCCCGAGGTGTGCGAGCATAGATTCGTCGATCGACCCACGCTCCCGGAGGGCCGCCACCGCTCGCTCGTATTTTCTGGCCCTTCAAGCCGGCTTGCGCATCGCATCCAGTGCAGCGCGCGCTAGAAATCCCGAACGAGTTTCACCTTGCTTCCGTGCA
>JANYFY010000010.1 GCA_025359565.1 Gammaproteobacteria bacterium
CTGCAAGCCGACCCCGAGGGACCTACCCTCATCTTCAGCACAGCACCCTGGACTCATCTCCAGGGCCGTGACACACCACGATTCGGAAATTTATGCCCTCTAACGAGGTGTTCTTCAGTAAAATCAATACTCTACCGGATGACTGTTGCCACGAATAGCGGCTTTCGTTCCACTCAAATCGACCGTGCAACTGCCCGGTTGGCCTTAACGGGCATAAAAACACGAATCGTGTCTTGCCCTCTACGGGAGAGCTGGCTGCTCGGAGGTCAACGCGGTGTCTCTGCCAACATTCGCGCGTGTAGGCTTCGCTCGAAGGCGGAAAACTTGTCAGCGTGGGGAGTCGGGCGCAGTTTTACATCAAGGCCGAGTTCGAGTACGAGGTCAGTCTTGGGGTCGTAAGGCGGCCAAGCTGGAGAATTTGTATTGTTCGGATTTCCGGTCTTCGCGAATTGAATCCAATAGCTACTCATGATTTCAACAAGCCTCCGGTCCTGCTCGGTGAGCGGGCCCCAGCTGTCCGTCAGGAAGGTACCCGAAATGAACCTCACCTCAAGGCCCTCAAAAGCGCCGAGTGCAGATTCCTGCCCTCTGGCCGGATAAGTAAAGTAATAAAGGAAGGCATTCTGACCGATACGCGACATGTCACGCGCGACCATGTGAGCGGCATTGCCAAATTCGTAGTCAGTCATCATTTGGATATAAGACGACCGGGCTTCAAAGTCTGTCGTCGCGGGATAGAGTCTTAGTATCGCGGCGGGATCATCCCAGAACTGTTGCTCGACCGATTCTTGGTAGCGCGTCAGAGTCGTAGGGTCGCTCGACTCGTCGAACAGAACGGTGTATTCATTGGCGTTGCTTCCGAGTAGCACAGGCACGGGCGCCTGTCGGCCTTCCGAGAAGGTAATTGCCGGCTGTTCTCGTAGCACCCAACCGTCAACGGTTTCGGCCGCATCAAAATTGATCGATGGGTCTTTGTTAGCCCCGAGAATTTCATCGGAAGTCTTTGCGCGCAACTTCCGCAGAACTTCAGGTCCGTCCACGACGTCTAGCGCGCGAGCTAGCCGGTGACCGACATCTTCGGCACTTCCGGTTCCACTCTCGTAGCGACGTGAGGTCTGCAGTTCCGGGGAAATATAATCGCGGCATTCTCCACTTTCAGAAATTACTCGATGAAACAGACCGCGGGCTAAGGGAGAAGCCATGAGGAAGCAAGCGAAACCACTGCCCGCCGACTGTCCATAGAGGGTGATATTGTTTGGATCTCCGCCGAATTGGGCAATGTTGCGTCGAACCCATTCGAGCGCAGCGATCTGATCCAAAATTCCATAATTGCCCGAGGAATGCTGCGGCGATTCGGCGGTAAGTGCTGGATGCGCAAGAAACCCCAATGCCCCCAGGCGATAATTGATGCTTACCAAGACGACGCCCCGGCGTGCAAGAGTGGGACCGAGCGGAGGCAATGCCCCGCTGCCCTCGACATTTCCGCCACCGTGCAGCCAAAACATCACGGGCAATTTATTTGTCCCCGCAAGATTGGCCGTCCATATATTGAGATCGAGGCAGTCCTCGGCGGTGTGGAATCCTTTCAAGTAAGAAAACGTCTGACCATATTGTTTGGTCAATGCATCGTAATGGGCCACGCGGTTTGCGGGTTGTGGGCACGCAGGACCGAGTGAGTTTGCCTTGCGTACGCCGTTCCACCTGGCGACCGGTTGCGGTGGTCTCCAGCGGAGGAGTCCTGTAGGAGCTGCAGCATACGGAATGCCTAGAAACATCATCTCAGCCGCCGAGGGCCCAAACCGGGTCCCCTCTAAGACGCCAGAATCGATCGAGACGCGAGGAGGCGAGTTGTCCCGAGATTGTGCTGGCGCAACGCCAAGACAAAGCGACGTCCCGAGGAGAAGTGGGCCGAGAATACGCTTCATGGGGTCACCTCAATAAAGGGATTTTTTAGCACGCTAAGATCCGAATAAAAGCCTTGGCAGTCGCACAAATCACTACCTGCATTAATTAGGGCGTACATATAAACATCCGGGCGCCCGGCGCTGTGGTTGGGGTGACCTCAAGATTCGGAGCAGAACGTACGCTACACGAGGTCAAGTATTTGATTTCCTTGCGAATCGCAGTCACATCTTTTCCATCAACTTTGACGGAAGAGACAAGATCGTAAGAGATTGAATTCATTGATGTTGCTCTGCCGCTAACGTACGTAATGGCCCCTTTCTTGAGGTCACCCCAATTAGCGAAGTCCAATGACAAAACAGCGATGGATTTTTGCATTTCGCTCAAAGTCTTTGGGTATTGTCCGCGCACTAATATCGTCAACGGTCAAATCAGCGAGCGCCGTAGCATCGAGCTTAAAGCGTGTGTAGTTAGTGGAGAACACCAAACGACCTGCGGGACGCAATAATGCCAATGAACGACGAATCATACCCACATGATCACGTTGCACATCTAGCACCCCTTCCATACGCTTAGAATTTGAGAACGTCGGCGGGTCAAGAAAAATCAAATCGAAGCGCGGGCCGCCTGGCAGTTGATCTTCCAGCCATTGCAAACAATCCTCACGACACAGCTCATGCTGCGGACCTTCCAAACCGTTCAATATCAAATTCTCATGCGCCCAATCCAAGTAGGTATTGGACAAATCCACACTAACGCTACTGCGCGCGCCGCCCGCAGCCGCATACACGGTCGCGCTACCCGTGTAGCAGAACAAATTCAGAAAATCCATATCCTTGGCCCAATCCCGCAACATTTGCCGCATCATGCGATGATCAAGAAACAATCCGGTATCCAAATAATCGCGGAAATTCACCCAAAACTTCAAACCACCCTCGCGCACTACATGACGCTCACCCAAATTATTGCGCTTCTGATATTGGTCCGAGCCTTTCTGCGGCTTACGCACGCGCGAATGCACCTGGGCTGGAGGTACTCCTAACGCTTCCGGCAACACCGATAGAACTTCGCGTCGACGCGTACCCGCACTTTCCTGATCCACGGTCTTAGGCGGCGCATACTCTTGCACATACACCTGTCTTGCGTCATGCCCATAGAGATCGACTGCAAATGCATATTCCGGCATATCCGCGTCGTAAACTCGAAAGCAATCGATATTCTCACGCTTCGCCCACGGTTCTAGACGATGCAAATTTTTAACCAAACGGTTGGCAAACATTTGCGCACCTGGCCGAATCGACCAGTCGGCGCGCACCTCTTCGCTAGAACGCTGCTCACTGGCATCGTTAAGCTCAAATCGCAATAAACGACATTCAAGGGTACCGTTAAGCACCCGATGGGCGCGTTTGGCGTAGATCCCAAGATTCCTGGCTAGAGGAGGATCGCCCGTCAAAATTGCCGCTTGCCAACCCTTAAAACTCTCCCGTAACTTAATTCCTAACGCCGAATACAGTTCAGGCAATCCGGTTTCCGCGCCAATGCGCTCCCCGTAAGGCGGATTGGTCACGACCAACCCGATATCGGAAGCCGGTCGTACTACCGAAACGATATCGCATTTCTCCACGTGAACCCAATCGCTCACCCCCGCGCTACTCGAATTGGCAAGTGTCATGCGTACAGCCTCCGGATCCGCATCAGACCCCAAGATGCAGCGTCGCGGCACCCGCGCAGCACGGCGCAACCGCGCCTCCTCACATAAACGCTCCCACAACGCGGGCAAGTGACCGCGCCATCCCTTAAACCCGAAATAATCATGAACCAGCCCCGGCGCGGCATCCATCGCCATCAACGCCGCTTCGATCAGAAATGTACCCGATCCGCACATGGGGTCTAACAACAGGCCGCCCTGCTCGTAAATTGCGGGCCAGCCGGAGCGCATTAACACCGCCGCCGCCACATTTTCTTTCAACGGTGCGCGGCCACCTTCGAGTCGATAACCGCGCCGATGCAAGCTCTCGCCCGAAAAATCCACCGACAGCAAGGCTTGTTGCCCTTCAACGTGCAGATGCAATAGCACGTCGGGACGTTCGGGGCTAACGTTGGGCCGTGTACCCGTAGACTCTCGTAAATTGTCGCAAACCGCATCTTTGAGCAATTGCGCGCCGTATATCGTGTGTCTGATCGACTCATTACCACCACTGCAAACACACGCCAAAGTAGCCCCAGGCGTAAAATGTTCACGCCAATCTATTTTCTTCACCGCATCATAAACATTCTTAGAACTTGTGGCGTCAAGCTGACCCAAACTAAGCAGCACGCGCGTCGCGGTACGCGACCACAGACACGTACGGTAGCCCACCTCTAAGGTTCCCTGAAATTTCACATCATGACTACGCTCGCGAATATCGATCGCCCCAAACTGCGCCAACTCTTCAGTAAGGACTGACGCCGCACCCACCGGTGCTGTCGCTATCCAATAGCGGATGTTATCGTCCATCAAAGCCGTCCATCAAGAGTCAACAGCGGATGGTACAAGTCGGGTCGTCGATCTCTAAAAAGACCCCAAGTTTGGCGGTAACGCCTAATCTCCTCTAAATCAAAAGTAGCGATCAACACAGTCTCGCTAGTCCGATCAGCTTCGACTATTTTTTCTCCTGTATGCGACGCAATGAACGAGCAACCGTAGAAGGTCATAGAATATCGATCACCCATCTCAACACCGATTCGATTGGAAGCAACCACGGGCAAAAGATTAGCCGCCGCATGTCCCTGCATGCAGCGCTGCCAATGCCCACTAGAATCGATGCTGGGATATTGCGGCTCCGAGCCAATCGCCGTAGGGTATAAAAGTACTTCCGCTCCCTGCAACGCCATCGCGCGCGCCGCCTCCGGAAACCACTGATCCCAGCAAATTGCCACACCGATTTTTGCATAGCGCGTCGTGAATACCTTGAATCCACTATCGCCGGGAGAGAAATAGTATTTCTCGTGATAACCAGGACCCTCAGGAATGTGCGATTTTCGATAACTGCCTAGCACCGAGCCATCAGCATCGATTACTACAACCGTATTAAAGAAAGTCGTATTAGCCCGCTCGAATACACTAATCGGTAGCACTACGCGGAGTTCTCGCGCCAGCCCCCTAAAATGCTCAACTGCCGGATGTCCTTCGAGGGGCAACGCAAGCTCAAAGTGACGAACAGCGTGGTCTTTGCAAAAATAGAGTGACTCAAATAATTCTTGTATTAATATGACCTGAGCGCCGCGCCGATGCGCCTCACGAACTAATTTCTCGGCGACGAGAATATTAGTATTGCGATTAGCACTGCAGGCCATCTGAGTGGCAGCAAGGGTGACTGAGGCCATAGATACTTCCAATGATTAGAGTGAACTCACCGAGCCGATAACACGCTATTGCTCGATCAAAGCTATCAGGCCATTCGTAACGCCCGCGCGTTTTGCTTAGTTGACGTTGCGAAAGTAGGTACATCTGACGCACAGCCTTCAAATGAACACCCACATCCACGCTCATAGCGTCTATTATATTAAATATTGACCCGAAAACGTGCCGAAAATTGAGCTGAGTGCCGGTTTTCTTTATCATCGGGCCTAAGCCCTTTTGTTACAGGACTTTATGAACGCCCAAATCACCCCGTTAGTCGCTAATACCAATCTCGACGCATTTTGGATGCCGTTTACAGCTAACCGGCAATTTAAGGCCAATCCGCGACTTTTGGCACGTGCCGACGGCATGCGCTACTGGACGGCCGACGGTCGTGAAGTTCTTGACGGGGTCGCTGGCCTTTGGTGCGTGAATGCAGGACACGGTAGGCGCGAAATCACTGAGGCAGTGACTCGCCAACTAAATACCATGGAGTTTGCCCCTACTTTTCAGATGGGTCATCCAATCGCCTTTGAACTCGCTGATCGATTGAGCAAAGTAGCCCCCGCCGGCTTGGACCGCGTGTTTTTTACTAATTCAGGTTCCGAGGCGGTGGATACCGCACTCAAGATTGCCATCGCCTACCAACGTGCACGCGGTGCCGCCACGCGCACGCGCTTAATCGGACGCGAAAAAGGCTATCACGGCGTCGGCTTTGGTGGCATATCGGTCGGCGGTATGGTTAACAACAGAAAGGCCTTTGGAGCTTCCATGTTGCCCGGCGTAGACCACCTACCCCACACCCTTAACTTAGAACATAACGCGTTTTCACGAGGCCTCCCCCAATGGGGCGCGCACCTGGCGGATGAGTTAGAGCGAATCATAGCCCTGCACGATGCTGCCACTATCGCTGCGGTCATTATTGAACCCATCTCAGGATCCTCCGGTGTGATTCTCCCTCCGGTCGGCTATTTGAAACGTATTCGCGAGATATGTACCAAACACGAAATCGTGTTGATTTTCGACGAAGTCATTACCGGATTCGGGCGAATCGGAAAAGCTTTTGCAGCGCAGGCCTTTAACGTAATACCTGACATGATGACAACGGCCAAGGGACTTACCAATGGCGCCATCCCCATGGGTGCGGTATTCGCCCACAGAAAAATTTACGACGCCTTCATGCACGGTCCCGAAAATGCTATCGAGTTATTTCACGGCTACACTTATTCAGCTCATCCAGTGGCCTGCGCTGCGGCCCTTGCCACATTGGATATCTACGCGAAGGAAGGGCTACTTACTCAGGCGGCAACTTTGAGTCCGATATGGGAAAATGCCATGCATTCTTTGAAAGGTTTGCCGCATGTAATCGATGTTCGAAATTACGGATTAATTGGTGCGGTTGAGTTGGAGCCACGCAGCGGCGCTCCCGGTGCTCGCGCTTTCGAAGTCTTTACACGCTGCTTCGAACGCGGTTTGCTCGTTCGTCAAACCGGCGACATTATTGCACTCTCTCCACCCCTGATCATCGAGACAGCTCATATCTCCAAAATTGTCGAGATTCTAGGAGAGGTCATCCGCGCTACGAGTTAAAAACTGTTGTGCCCCATATTTGAATCACTAAGGTTCAAATATTGCGTACCATTTTTTGCAAGGTTCAATCACTTCCCAGCTGCCTTCAAAGCCCATGGGCATCACAAACGCTGCACCCGCCTGAAATTCCTGTTTATCGCCGGAAGTCGATTCGATGCGCACCCGACCTTCAATCATCACGCAAAATTCATGTTCCGTGTAACGCACTCGCCACTTTCCGGCTGTGCTGCTCCAAATGCCGCAGAAAAACTTCTGCGTGCCATCCGCATACTGATTCGAAACGCGCGCTCGCGGAATCCCCGATAAAATTTTTTCCGGCGACGGATTGGCGGAGTCACCCGTCAGAAAACGATCAAAAACAATTATTTTAGGAGCGTCACTCACTTGTTAACCCTGTACCCTTTCGCTAATTCTGCAACGAAAACGGCGTAAAATTGGTTCCCACATCATAATAGTCTTCGTTCTCCGCTTTCTTCAAAAACGCTACTATCCGATAAGTCAGCGGCGCCGCGAAAATTTCCCAACCGCTTTTCAATACATACTGAGTCAACATCATCGCAATAAGGTGCGCCTGCGGAATACGTCCATAAAAGGCCAAAAAATAAAAAATAAGAGTATCTACAAACTCGCCGCATAACGTAGATCCCACGATTCGGGTCCATAGCCATCGGCCCCTAGTCCATATTTTCATTTTTGCCAGCACATAACTGTTCACAAAAGTGCCGAATAAAAAAGCAACGATTGATGCAATTACTATTCGGGGAGTATTGCCGAATATGGCCTCAACTGCCGGCTGATTGGCACGCGACCCGGCCGACGGCGGCAAATGCACCACAATAGCCGCCATTAAGGAAGCGAAGGCTAACGCGGCGAAACCCGCCCACACCACCCGTCGATCTCGGCCATAACCATAGACCTCGGTAAGGATGTCCCCAAATATATAAGAAATAGGAAAGAACAGCACCCCAGCTAAAAAAGTAACGGTTCCCACCAAAGGCAGCTGAATCGAAGTTTCTTTGGCAGGCCCGATCAGGTTAGAACACAACAACACACACACATAGGCCGCCATCACGAAATCATAGTAGCGATATTGACGATTTGGGGTATGCGCGGCCATTGAAGGAAGTTTAGCCGCAAATTTCTAGAATTTCAGCGAATATGTCAAATATTATGTTACCCACGACAGTTATGCTGATTTTGGCGAAGAGCATCACATCAGACTAATGCCCACCTAAGGTAAAAAGGTATTCTCAGCAGTAACATCATGCTCTCTATGGAGAAAAGGAATCCTTCGTCCGTGGCATCTAGCGCACTCGATCTGCGGTTAGATTTCAACGCAATTGGTCAAAAAATTCGTAGTAGTATTGAACCTGCACGTGCTCACGCAATTTCCTTGCACGACCAGAAAGGCGACGTGCTTTGGCTCAGTGAAGACTCTATGGGGCCTGACGAACATGGAGCTGTGCACGCAGCGGTCGAAAGCTTTGCCGATAAAACAGCATCTCCGGTACTAGCTCACGATTTGGGCGCAGCGCGATCCGCTGTATGCTTGCGCGTCACCGATTCACAACGCAACATGGTCGGCATCATCATGCTGGTCGTGGACACCAAAGGCCTCAGACAGGACGCCAGCGGCTTAGTCATTATCATGACCCCCAAGTTGCAAGAAGCGCTCAATGATTTTGCCGATACTCGACCTAGCGTCCCATCCGCAAATGCCACAAGTGCCCCACTTATTCCACCTAACACGGCCAGCGTGGCAAAGACCACTACCAGGCCTATGCAACCGGCGATTAGCCCCCATGTCGACCGCCTAAACGACGCGTTGCGTCGTAGCCCAATCGCGCTGTACGTGCAGCGACTAGTGCCACTTACAAAAGGTAGCCGATTGCAGCGTTACGAGATACTTTTGCGCTCAAAATCTGAAAGCGCTCCAAACGTGGCGCCGACGGCCATGCTGAAAGCTGCGGTAGAAAACGGCCTAGGCTCCATGATCGATCGACGAGTGCTCACCGAATTAACTGCTTGGTTGCTAAAGCATCCCAATGTTTGGCAGGAAAATGGCATCATGTTTTCAGTCAACTTGACTGAGACGGCATTGCACGATGAACATTTCATAAAATTTGTTGAGCTAATTTTAGCGAAATCCGGGGTACCTAAAGGTACCATTGCCTTCGAAATTGACGTGCCCACCGCGGTGAAGCCGGGCACTAACATCGGCGAAGTTGCCAGCCAATTAAATGATTTAGGCTGTCCCTTGATCCTGGATGACTTCGCCATGCGTACCGAAAGTTTTGATTTATTGCGCCTTCCAGGGGTGCGCTTTATTAAGCTCGTTCCGACCATGACAGCACAAATGCGTACAGATAAAATTTCCCAGGCAGCAATTAGCGCGGTTGTACAAATGTCCCGTGTGCTCGGCATGCATACAGTCGCCAAACGCACAGAATCAATCGCTGATCAAGAATGGCTGACGGCACTCGGTATCGATTTCGTTCAATCAAATTCAGCTGCTCCCCCGGTAACAATCGAGTCTTTACAGAATTCTCGAAGACCTCTAGTTGGATCGCCGTTTCCCGGCTGATGCCTTGCTCAAATCCGGCGGGCTGACGTAATCTTCAAGAAAGCGTAAAGTCTGTACAGCGCTGCAAATAAAGTCCACGCATCAAAATCGCCTCGTGCTTGAACCGCGAAACTTAAAACAATGGTGAAGTTAAGCCTCATAAGACTTGCAAATCGTATAGAACCCCGCAAACTATGCCGGTCTGCAATGAGACACCGGAACCGAGCTAAGTGTTTTGTTAGTCCCATGAGGTTCGGTTCCGGCTCCCATCACTTGCGCCTTGCGTCTATACTACGAATCGTAGCGCCGGCTTAGCACAGTGGTAGTGCAACGGTTTTGTAAACCGTAGGTCGGGGGTTCGAATCCCTCAGCCGGCACCAATTTCCAAAAAAATTCAAAACGACGCCGACTGAACCAAGTTGCTTATCGACACCTATTCGAATCCCCGACAGACAAGAAGAGGGTTCGACGACGCCGCGAAGCGGCGGCGATCGCCCTTTAGGGCGACCCC
Source organism: Gammaproteobacteria bacterium (assembly GCA_025359565.1). Lineage (GTDB taxonomy): Bacteria > Pseudomonadota > Gammaproteobacteria > Steroidobacterales > Steroidobacteraceae > Bog-1198. The sequence goes on from JANYFY010000010.1 coordinate 9,949, forward strand.
TAAGGGGCGAGGCGAAGCCGAGTAATCCCTCAGCCGGCACCGATTTCCAAAAATTCAAAACGATGCCTAGATACCCTGTCACGCGAAACTCGCAAGTTCCAGCTCAGCAGGTGCTCATGGCTGCCCGCAGGGCTCGGGGAACCTCGCTAATTCTGCGGTGATCACCCGCGAACAGTCGCGAAACCCGCTT
>JANYFY010000012.1 GCA_025359565.1 Gammaproteobacteria bacterium
TGGCCGATGGATTTATAGCGCTCGCACGTGCGCAGACTATCGAACGCGATCAATTTGATCATTTGGATCTTCGCGACGTACTACAAGACGCCATTGACGAAGTCTGGGCAGCTGCCGCTGCGAAACAGGTCAAGGTTATAAATCAAAGCCTGCTCGGCGCCGCAAGTGTTTATGGCAATCGCTCAATGCTCACTCGAGCAATAATAAACCTAGTCAACAACGCCGTTAAGTTTTCGCCCAATGAAACCTCGATTAGTATTGCGATTGAAAGCCGTGTGTCCAACCAGCATTGGGTCATAAGCGTACAGGACCAAGGGCCCGGCATCCCTACCGATCGCCAAAACCTTTTATTTCAGCGCTTCAAGCGCGCAATTCACCACGGAGAAACAGATCCAGGCGGAGTCGGCCTCGGCCTGGCCTTTGTGCGTGTGGTCGCGCAGAAACACGGTGGGACTATCGAGGTTCGCTCGGAAGCAGGGCACGGCGCAACGTTCAGTTTCGTAATACCTCAGAATATTGGAGCGGGCGATGGGAATCGAACCCACGGCTCTAGCTTGGGAAGCTAGGGTATTACCATTATACGACGCCCGCGATCTGGTGCAGTGTATTCATCTAAGCCACTACCCGGCAACTTTTAACGAGAATCCTGCCGAATTGAGCTATATTTGGCGTGTTTTCCCCTTCCATAAGTGGGGGTTGATTAATGAGATTACACCCCAAATCTGACTTTACCGGCCATTTAGCTAGTTAAATGGAAAACCTTATGAAAACAATCATTACTTTATTTTCGGCACTATGTGTCCTATCCGGGTGTGCAACGCTTGGCGGGTCAACTATGCCGACCAGTGCCGAATACATTTCAACTGACACAACATCTGCGTCACTGCCTGATCCGATGGCCCCCACGTCGCTCATGCCCGATTTAACGCCACGTATAATTATCTCCGTCAGCGGAGGTGCTCCGGTAATTGGCATTCCCCTAGGTGGTGGCATTTTTCTACCGGTTACCGGCGGCATGCCGTTGGTTGGCATTCCGATTGGCCCCTGAGTATCGCGAGGCGAATATGGATGCCCGGTATGCCGGTGGTCATTGCGCGGGGGATAGGAAAGATAAACATTGTTTCGCAGATAGTCTCCCAGCGCGATCCTTGATGCAACAGGGTTCTTGATAGCCAGTTAGGGCCTCTAGCGCAGTGTTCGGCGCCCTTCCGATCCTCGAATTCTCACTCGCTTGTCGTCAGTCGCTCCTTCTGCCTTGCTTTCTATCCGGCCGGGCCAGCCGTTCCCGACTGAGCTGTTCGGCCCCTCTTTTCCCGGTCCATCGGCGCCAGCGGCCGATTCACTCAAATAGGTCCGCACTGCTTCCCGGCGGGCCGCAAACACTCCGTGATACCGCGTCAAATTCACCTGCGGGCTTGGTATCAGCGCTGCGAGGCGCGCCATGAAATCCATGGGCTCAAATATCACATGCGTGGTGCCATCCCGGTAAGCGGTCTTCAGTGTATAGCGAATAGCGCCCTGCGCGGTGAGCGACAATCGCTCTACCGATACGGCCGGGCGGCTGATGTACCGGCACAGCCGTTCGAGCTTCTCTCGCTCATGAGCCGCGGCCGCGACCCCGGCGTGCAACGAAAATCCATCGGCATTGGCCACCGATTCACCGAGCTCCCGTAAGTCGAGGCGGGGTGCTACCGTTTGCAATGTCAACGCCTTGCGCCCCTTCTGCGGACCCACCGCGATCCGATAGGTAATCGAGTGACCTTGTAAGTGCGCCAGCGCATCCCCGTCCGCATCCGATTCCCCCGACTCTAGTTCAAGATGACTGGACTCCAGATCTCGCACCACCAGACTACGCCGTTCCAACTGTCGGCCGATCCGCTCGGCGGTGCGCTGCACCAGCTCCTGCAACTCCTCCCCGCTCGGAGCCTCCAGGGGACGAAAGTACGGCGGATCCATGTCGGTTAGATACACCCCGTCCGGAATCAAAATATGAAAATGCACATTAAGATTCAAGGCGCTCCCGAAGCGCTGAATCAGGCTCACCGCGCCGCACTGCGCC
>JANYFY010000017.1 GCA_025359565.1 Gammaproteobacteria bacterium
CAGATCGGGGAGTGGGATAGGCATCGCCTAAGCCTTGCGCCGTTGCACCGACCAGCACCCATTTATTACGTAGCGCTACCGCGGGGACATTTCCGCGTAAGACGTCCACATAAGATAGGCGGTGTATATGTCCGGGCGGCCCCAAGAAAGGAATCAAAATGTGGTAGTCGCGTACCCAGGCGTTGGTGGGTGTCGCCGTGGGTGGCGCCCTGGCTCCCGGCACAGTGCGAGGAGCGGCATGCCCGACTTCTAAAAGCGCGAGCGCCAAATGCGATCGATTGGCTTGGCCTAGCCCTTCGCGTAAGTACACGCTACGGGCAATGCCGTCGCGATCTAATTCGAGTTGGGCGTGAGCGATTTGTGTCGCTGCCTTCGCCAGAGCGGGGATGGGTTGCGATTCGCCGATTGCAGCGTGCGCGCGCGGCCAGTCTACAGTCAGTGGCAGCACGGTGGGAGGACCGCGGGAAATGGCTTGTGCGAGTAGAGCGTCGTCGCCCGATTCATTGCGATCAGATTCACTGAGTACAACGTCAAAAACAACCGCTCGAGCGCCGGCGGTTTTTAATCGATTAAATAGGGCCGCGTGAATGGCGCGACGCCACGGCCAACGTCCAATCTGCGCTATGCTGTTGTCGTCAATCGCGACAATTACAATACTGTCAGGTGCCGGACCGTAGGATAGTCCTGAATCGTAGAGCAGAAGATCTTCGCGCCAAAACCAACCGAACCAGGTCGTAGCACTTACACTGATCGCCAGTAGCGCGAGTAGCCTAGTCCATTGTTTATTCACAGGAACGGAATGACGATAATGATTGGTGCTATTTTTAACCAAAGCGGAACAGGTGTGCAGAAGCGGAGCGTCGGTGAGTAAGGCGAAACGTAACCATCAGGATCGATGGCTTGCACGCGCGCGAAATATACGCCGAATCCATAGTGAGGTAGCACGGCACTTGGCGAGTCAACTTCTTGTTCTAGTAATTTTTGCGTGAACATAAGATCACGCGCGATTTGTATTTTATAATGTCGGTGCTGCGCGCCATTCCAACTCAAGGTGGCTGAATGTGTCTTAAAACTAGGTTCCGAAATGATGCCGGGAAGAGATTTTTGCTGATACTGTTCGGTGCTCCCCCACGCGCCGCGCTTACCCAGGGAGTCAATTGATGCAACTCGCCAGTAATAAGTAGCCGGCTTTATATATTCAAGTTGAATTTGATTGCTGGTTAAGTCGCTATGGTCAATGGGTATATTGGTAAATTGTGGATCGCGAGCAAGTTGGAAATGATAAAAAGATGCGCCGTTTACTGGCATCCAATGAAAAGATGCATGTTCCCCGCTTAAAAATTCGCCACCGTGCGGCTCCACGATCACCGGTGCGGCAAGGAGTAGGTGGCGGTCAAACTCGCGCACGGAATTCAGGCCTTCTAGTCCCTGTGTGTCTATGGATCGCACGCGCATCCAGTAGTGACCGTCCGATAATTTCTCGAACACAATACTATTAGTGACGACGACATTTTCCGCAACCATGGCATGAAACTCGGCGTCGCTGGCGATTTGAGCGCGGTAGCGTGCGGCACCGGAGACGGGCGGAAAGACGATGCGCACAGCATCGGTAATTATGCTTGGGACCGCAGACAAATCCGGCGCCGGTAGCAGTTGTATTGCGGGCCCCGGGCCAGCATGGTCACTGAGCGTACCGTATCCTTTCGCGACGACGATAGACACCGCGCCACCTGAGACGGCAACCGCACCGCCGAGTACCTCGGTTCGATCTTCGGCCCCGTTAGGACTGACTGCTCGCCTGAATTCTGTGCCCCGGACCGCGCTAATCGCCACTGGCGTGCGAATCTGGAAACGTCCCGCATCGCCTTGGGGTTTAACTTGCACGTCCAGACTTCCAGAGTCTAGTTTGAGTTCTATGTCGCGTACGCCCGTGGCATATTTATCTAGCTTTTTTACTTCTAGCTTGCTATCTGGGTTCAGCGTAATGACTGAACCGTCAGCAAGAGTGAGCGTGATGTATCCACCCGCTGGAGTAACAACGTGCGCGCCCTGTTTTAAAGAGTCTCCCGCTTTCGGCGTAGTGGCGTCAGGAAGATTAGTAACCACTGCAGTTACTGCCGCTGATTCGCTGCTGTGCTTTAGCCAGTCGCGCGGTATTAGTATTAAAGTGCCGATCGGAACATGAGTGGGGTCACTAATGGCATTTCGCTTTTGTAATGCGGGCCAAAGTTTAGGCTCTATCAGTAACCGGTGGCTCAGGCCAATGAGCGTGTCATGTGCTTGCGCTCGATAGGCATAGTCGCTATCGGTAGCGGGTGCCGCAGCGCTCGCAAGTTCACCGAGCAGCCATAGACTTAAGCAACAAACAGACTTAATCACGCAGTGGTACTGTGTACAGTCTCGAGACGATAGCCGTAGCCATACACGGGGGTGAGACGCACACCAATTTCGGTTGATAGGCCAAGAGAGCTCCGCAATCGACTCACATGAGTGTCGACCGTGCGGGTGGTAACGTCACCGCCTTGGCCCCACACATTTTCCAAGATGTGCGAGCGCGAAAGCACCTTACCGAGATTGCGAAAGAAAAATAACGCCACTTCATATTCGCGCCGAGTCAGATCGATAGGTGTTCCGTTGCGGGTTATAATTGACTGACTGACGTCAATTTTATAGGGCGGCAGTTCGATGGGTTTTCCGTCGGCCGGCTGCATCCTTCGTCCGAGCGCTTTTATGCGAGCTAGGAATTCGCGTTCGCGAGCTGGTTTGACCAGAAAATCGTCGGCACCGGCTGTTAGCGCCTGCACGATATCATTTTCGCTGTCGCGATGAGTCAAAAAAAGAATGGGTGTGGCGGGTAATTGCCCGCGCAGCGTTTTCACTACGTCTAAGCCGCTGAGATCGGGTAATTCCCAATCGATAATCAGTAGATCGTAGCTTTCATGAGTTAGTTTCCCGAGCAGCTGCCGACCGCGGGCGTAGTGATGCACGGTATGGGTGGGCTCTAGCAAGCGGCGCACCCCCTCCGCTTGCGCTAGGTCATCTTCAAGTAAGGCAATTCGCATACGTTAAGTCTAATTTAGCGGGGACTATTTTGTGTATGACACTTGTTAACAATTTGATAACTTTTGTTGACAGTTTTCGCCGGGCCGAAACGATACTCTACGCGAATTTGGTGGAGCATGCGATGAATGCGTTAGAGGGGTTATTGGGTGCGCAAGCCGGTTCGGGCGTACTGTCGGCTCTCAATCGGTTGATTGATGAGCATGGCGGCGTACAGGGCGTTGTCAGCCACTTAACCCAGCGAGGACTTGTCGAGCCAGTCAAATCCTGGGTGTCCAGGGGACCGAATCAACCTATTTCATCCGATCAAGTACTCAAGGTTTTAGGCTCGGGAACGATGCTGCATTTGGGGGTTATCGCTGGCATGTCGGTGCCCGACCTTGGGCGGGAACTTGCTACTTTTTTGCCACAGGTGATTGATAAATTAACGCCCAATGGTGAATTGTCGAATTAATTGCAGCGTCGGTGATTCTTGCGTCGGTTGGCATAATTAGGCGGGTGCTATAGCATGTGTCGCTAGGTATACCGCTATGACCCGTCCTCCATTGCCACCATTTACTTTTGAAACCGCCATGCAGAAAGCCCGCATGGCCGAAGATATGTGGAATACCCGTGATGCTAGTCGTGTGCTCATGGCTTATACGGAGGATAGCCGTTGGCGCAATCGCGCCGAGTTTTTCTACGGTCGGCCAGCCATTCTGGATTTCCTCACGCGTAAGTGGACGCGCGAATTGGAATATCGCTTAATCAAAGAACTGTGGGCCTTTAATGAGAATCGTATTGCGGTAAGATTTGCTTATGAATGGCATGATGATAGCGGTCAATGGTTTCGGAGCTACGGCAATGAAAACTGGGAGTTTGACGCAGAAGGATTGATGTATCTTCGCATCGCCAGTATCAACGATTTACCGATCACGCCGAGTGACAGGAAGTATCACTGGCCTCTAGGGCGTCGCCCTGATGATCACCCCAATTTAAGCGCGCTTGGGCTATAAGCCGCTAGGTAAAAAACGCGTGGATAAACAGCGTGGATAAAGAGCGTGGATAAACAGCAGCATCCAGCGGGCTCGCACGAGCACGGGCGGGATCACGATCACGATCACGATCGCGATCGCGAGCACGCTTCGCACGCAGAGGGGCGACATGCCCATTCGCATGGACATCCGCATGTGATGCCCTCGAATGGCATGAGCGCTCGCATAGGAATCGCGGTGTCGCTGAATGTCTTATTCGTGGTAGTGGAGCTCAGTTTCGGGTTTCTCTCGAATTCAGTGGCGCTCATTGCAGATGCAGGCCACAACTTAAGCGATGTTCTGGGGTTGATTGGTGCATGGGCGGCGATGGTACTGACGCGGCGGGGGCCGGGTGGTAAGTTTACTTACGGGCTGGGACGTTCATCGGTGCTGGCGGCACTCGGTAACGCGGTTTTACTGCTGCTGGCCTGTGGTGCTATCGCTTGGGAAGCCATGAGTCGATTGGTTGCCCCTCAGTCGGTAACGGGCGCCACGATGATTGGCGTGGCAGCAGTCGGTATAGTACTCAACGGCGTCAGTGCTTGGCTTTTGCATGCCGGCAATCAGCACGACCTGAATATGCGTAGTGCCTTTTTGCACATGCTTGGCGATGCGGCTATATCAGCCGGCGTGCTGGTCTCGGGTTTTGTTATTTTATGGACCGGGGCCAGTTGGTTGGATCCGGCTGTAAGTCTGATAATAGTTGCCGTAATATTGATTAGCACGTGGCACTTGTTGCGCGAGTCGGTGCATCTGTCGTTGGATGGAGTGCCAGCAGGGGTGAATTCAACGGCGGTGCAGACCTTTCTCGCAGGTCAGCAGGGTGTAACCAATGTACATGACTTACATATCTGGGCGCTCAGTACCACGAGCGTCGCGCTAACCGCGCATCTGGTGGTGCCGGACCGCGATGCGGAGGATGCGCTGCTGAATTTGCTGACGCCTAAATTGAAGCAGCAATTTCGTATTGACCACGCTACTTTGCAGATAGAGCGGGGACATTGTGAGCAGGGATGTCACGCCTGAGCTGATTTGAAAATAGGTCTAGTAAATAAGTAATGTGACACTAACCACTCACGTCCATGGTTGAAGCCCCATAGTTCCGCGCACGACATAAAGAAAACGCGCCAATAGACCCACCAGCGCTTCGCCTGGTCTACGCCGTAGGTCGCAACCAGCATAGGTTCGATCTGGCGCCGATTTCGATCCATATTTTGAAGCCAGTGTTCACTAGTTTTTTGGTAATGACTTCCGGCTACCTGCCAATGCTGAGTAATTTGTAGTGACTTTTGGAAGTACAGCAATAAATCATCACTTGGCATAATTCCGCCCGTAAAAAAATATTTTGCCATCCAGTCGGTTTCATCTCGTATCTCGAACGGATAGGCGTAGCAGCGGTGTGTAAAAATATGCACAAACAATGTACCGCCCGGTTTTAGCCAGCCAGCGATATTTTCCATCAGAGTGTCGTAGTTTCGAATGTGCTCAAACATTTCCACCGAAACCACGCGATCAAATTGGGTGCTCGTGGGAAACGTCAGTTGATTCACATCGCAAGTAATCACAGTCAGATTCTGCAAGCCGCGCGCGGCGGCGCGAGCATCAATAAAAGTCTTCTGAGTGCGTGAATTAGATACTACGGTGATTGGGGAATTCGGAAAATTCTCTGCCATCCACAAGGAGAGTGAGCCCCAGCCACAGCCTAGCTCTAAAATTCGGTCGCCATCTTTAAGCTCCGCACGTGCTGCGGTGATAGCGAGCATGTGCGCTTCGGCTTCATTTAGAGTGTCGTTAGGATTCTTGTAATAGCACGACGAGTATTTCAGATGCGTGCCCAATACTTGCTCGAAGAATTCACACGGCAACTCGTAATGTTGCAGATTAGCATCCGCAGTATTGATGGCAATAGGACTTTCGCGCAAGAGAGTAATCAAGCGCATGAGATGCTGTTGTTGTGCCTCTGGACTGCCGCGGTCTTCTTCTTTTAGGCGATCTTTTAAGAGGCGACGAATACCCCAGCGGATAAGTTTGTCGGGTAGTAAGTTGCGTTCTAGTAAATTCATAGACATTGAAGTCTTCATTTGGAGACCGCTCGCGTAAAAATAGGTGTGAAGATTTTATAGAAAATATAAATAGCGAATGGCGCTATTAGTAACCAGGCAATCCCCGCGTGCACAATAGCAGTCCATAAGAGACGTATGGCGGGTATGATTCCCTGCGCGAAAAGAGCAAGTCCGGCCTTTATCGATAGTGGTTGTGGGGGCGCGCGGGTAATCCACTCGCCTAGGCGAACGAAGGGGATGATAAGGAGCAGTTGAGTCGGTGCCATAAAAGCCTGTACCAATTGAATGGCGGGCAAATTAAGTCGAAAAATTAACGCAATAATTGCGCACAGCGCGGTAGATATGCCAAGGATAGGTACATTTCCGACTACGATACCTATGGCCACGCAAAGTGCTAATCGCCGCGGCGTTACGCCTTGGCGCAATAGATCGAGTAATGGCCTAAGAACACGGTCGTTGAGCCAGCGAATCACTGTCACCGATTTCGCGCCGACGTTCAAGGATTGCGCGTCGAGAGAATAGTAGCGCTGTCTTTCCCATCGGGTAACCGCATCAGCTGCAACAAGACGTACGAGGCCATCGCCATATTGCCCAGCAACATGATCGCGATGAACCATAAAATTTTCGGTAGCGTGCGCATTTCCTTGTAATACACCCACACATAGAAAGTAATAAACCCGAAATAGGCGTCTAAAAGAGTTGCCAACGTCCAATAACGATCAGCTCCGGTGGTAAGGCCGGCCCATTGATAGACGGCCTGTTGTGTGCTGGCCCAACCAGTATAAATAATCATACAAAGCAAGATGCATGAGAACAGAATTTTTAAAGCAGTCTTTGACACACGGCCTCCATGACACGCGACCTGGCACGAACCCATTAGCAAAAAAATCGTAGATCGCATAATACCTGTGATTTCACAGCTAGGCTGGGCCATGTAGGGCATATGATCAATTCGGTTTGGGGCGCCGGCGGCGGGTGGCTTCGGCGGTGAAGGGGTCGTCTGGCCAGTAGTGTTTGGGGTAGCGTCCTTTAAGATCTTTCTTGACTTCATGATAGCCGCGATTCCAAAAACTCACGAGGTCGCGGGTGATCTGAACAGGTCGTCCGGCGGGTGAGAGCAATTTTAGCAGCAACGGCAATTGCTGGTTCGCTATGCTCGGGGTTTGGTTTAATCCGAATACTTCTTGTAGGCGTACTGAGATAGTGGGTACATCGCCGTCTAGATAATCGATCGGAATCGTCGAGCCGCTGGGCACGATAAAATGCGTCGGCGCTTCCTTGTCTAATATCACCCTTTGCGCGTAACTTAAGTGAGCGTGTAAGGCATCGCGCAGGTTCATTTTAGCGAAGTGTTCGCGACGGGTAAACCCTGAAATCCAAGCGGGTGCCCATTTTTCTAAACTCTCAAGAAGAGCGGCATTGCTTAAGTCCGGCCATGCTTCTAAGGCAGGAACTTTATATTGACGCATGAGTTGTACGCGAGCCTGCCATTGAGTGAGCTCTCGAGTCCAGGGTAGGCACTGGATTCCTAATTGACGTATGCCGGTGATCGCGGCGGTAATAAGTGTCTCAGAGTCTGGATGTTGGATATCGACGGAATCGAGGATAAGGGCACCAAAACAGCGTTCGCGCTTTGCGCGAATGGATGTGGAGCGTTCGTCCCAAACGATTGTGTCGCGTTGTTCGATTTGGCCGCGAAATAATTTTTCGATAGCAGCCAAGGCGATGGGTGCGGCTAAAAATATTTTTGCCTCGCGTTCGGCACCGTCAAGCTCCGCGACGACAATAAATTCACTTTTTGCCAATGCTTGAGGTTCGCCAAAGCGTGCGCCTCGCCCGTTTGCGAGAAGATAGCGTCCGGATTCACCGCGGGCGCGGGCGATGCGGTCGGGGTAGGCGAGGGCGAGCAGAATCCCGGTGATTTCGTGCGAGTCAATTGCGGCGGTCGCTGCGTTGACCGTGCCGGAGGCGCGAAATTGGCGCTGCCATTCGGCGGAGCTGCGCGTGGCTTGAGCATGTGCACGGGGGTCTAAAGTGATGCCCGGTGGGAGGGCGTTGCTGGGGGACTGTAGTGCGGCTATTCTTAGCCGTAGATCGACATCGCGACTATTGAGCGTGGCGCGCAGAATGTCGCGTTCGCTTAACAAGGCAGCTAAATCACAGGCTAGACGCGTGGCGCCTAGCGTTTTTGATTTCACGAGCATGTGGGCGAGGCGGGGGTGGGCGCCAATTTTCGCGAGTTCGCGGCCGTGGGGAGTAATACGGTGGGTGCTGTCGATGGCCTCTAGTCGATGGAGTAATTCGCGTGCTTGCGCGAGGGGTGCTGGTGGAGGTGCGTCTATCCATTGAAGGCTTGCGGCGTCGGTTGCGCCCCAAAGGCTAAGTTCGAGTGCGAGGGGTGCGAGGTCGGCGTGTAGTATTTCGGGGGCGGTTTGTGGGGCGAGTGTGGCTTGGGTGCCTTCGGACCAGAGGCGATAACATACCCCTGTGCTTAAGCGGCCCGCGCGACCTCGCCGTTGATCGGCGGAGGCTTGTGACACTTTGTGGGTAACGAGTCGGCTCATGCCGGTGCTCGGGTCGAACTCGGCGTAACGTCTGAGGCCTGCATCGACAACGATGCGAATGCCTTCGATGGTAAGACTGGTCTCGGCGATGGTAGTGGCGAGTACGATTTTACGATGACCGAGCGGGCCAGGGTTTAGTGCGGCGTCTTGTGCCGGGCCGGTGAGTTCGCCGTAGAGCGGAAGTACTTGCACCTTGGGCCCCAGGCTCGATTCATCCAGGGTGCGTTGTACGCGCCTTATCTCGGCGGCACCTGGAAGGAAACAGAGGATGTCTCCGCTGTTTTCGTTGAACGCGGTTTTAATCACTTGAGCTGTTTGAGCTTCGAGGTGGATACCTTGGCGGCGGGGGATGTAGTGAGTGACGACCTCAAAGCTGCAACCGCGGGCGCTGATGATGGGTGCATCGAGCAGTCGGGCCAATGGCTGCAAATCGAGAGTGGCTGACATAATCAGTAGCCGCAGATCGGGGCGTAGGGTTTGCTGACTTTCAATGCACAGGGCAAGACCTAGGTCGGCATTTAAACTGCGTTCATGAAATTCGTCGAAAATGACAATGGCGAGTTCACTGAGGTCGCTGTCCTGTTGCAGCATGCGGGTGAGAATGCCTTCGGTGACCACTTCGATGCGGGTGTCGCGGCTGATTTTGGTGTCTAGTCGGGTTCGATAACCGACTCTTAGACCTACGGGCTCGCCGAGTAGCTGGGCCATGCGGGTGGCAACGGCGCGGACGGCGATGCGGCGTGGCTCTAACATGAGTATTTTGCGGCTACTCAGCCATGGGCTGTTGAGCAGAACGAGTGGGACGAAGGTGCTTTTACCGGCGCCTGGAGGAGCCTGAAGTAATACCGAGTGGTGACTTGCCAATGCTTTGATGAGCGCCGGTAGCGCTTCTTGGATGGGAAGTTGAGGCAGGGCTATGGGTGGTGGTGTGGCTGGGGCGGGCTTTGCTGATGGTGGTGGTGTGTGTGCGCTCACAATGCCTAAGATACCTGGTAAACTGCTGGCTGTCGGGCCTGTAGCTCAGTTGGTTAGAGCAGGGGACTCATCAATTAATGGTGCCTTCGCGCCGCAAGACGCGAAGTGGACGGGATGAATTCAGGGAAACCTTAACAGACTAGCGTTTTTCGCGAGTGCTGATGGCAATCCTGAGCCAAGCCGGCGGTACACCGTCGGAAGGTGCAGAGACTACCTGAGCGCTTTAGGTGCGCTTAATAACAGGCTAGAGCGTCCCGCACCCCACGGGGGTGAAGAGATAGTCCGCTCCTTCCGGAAACGGTGGGGAAAAAGTGAATCCCTTGGTCCTCGGTTCGAGTCCGAGCGGGCCCACCACTTATATTGCGCGGTGCGTGAGTTTCTCTTAAAACTCATCAATTAATGCGCTGTCGCCAATTTTAATTTTCTCCCAAGCTGTTGGACATGCGATCGGTAAATAATTTTTACTAATCGCACTGTTCAATAAGTTTAAGGAGAAATTCATGAATAGTTTTAATGTCACCGCGATAGGAAATGTCGCCAAGAATCCCGAGCTCGCTATCAAGGGCGACACCGCTTACACGCGAATCTGTTTAGTAGGCAACGATTATGCCGGCAAGGATGATCAAGGGAATGCACGTGAGGTGGTCACCAGTTTGTGGTTTGTCGCTTTCGAGAGTTTGGGCGAAGCGATCGCTAAAAATGTGCGTAAAGGTGATCAGCTGATTCTTCAAGCGCATATCCGCGCTAACAATTGGACCGATGGCGAAGGTGAAAAGCAATACGATTATTCTTTCGTTGTGCAAAGTTTTAAATTCGGCGCGCCTGGAAAAATCAAACGTGAAGAGCTTGCCGCTCGCCATGATGAGGCGCATATCGGCGCACTCGAAGCCGAGGTTTAGGTCCTGTATGCAACGCTTAATTCTTTGGACTACTTTGGTACTAACACTTGCAGTGTGCGCGCCGGATTTGGCAGTCGCCCAAGCGTCGCCGTTCATGACGGGTGCAACGGCGCTGCAGACCAATATACTCGCATGGTTGACGCCGGTTGCAATCATCCTAGTGATGATATTGGGCGGAATGGCCATGGCTAATCGCATGTCTTGGGGATGGTGTATCGGTGCGATTCTAGGAATAGCGATTGCCTTCGGTGCTCCGCAGATTGTGACGTGGGTTCGCGGCATGTTCGGAGTATGAGTTCGTGAACGATCAGAATTCCGGGCTTACTTGTGATCCCTTGTTCGTTGGAGCAACTCGCCCGGCCATGCGCTGGGGAGTTACTTACGCTGCGCTACTCTTCAATATGGTATTCACCATGGAAGCATTCTTGCTCAGTAAAAATTTACTGGCATTGTTACTGTGTCTGCCTATCCATGGAGTCTGCATGCTGCTGTGCGCGCGCGATGCGCGCTTTTTTGACCTACTGCTCTTGTGGATGCGGACCCGTTTCCCTGCATTCTTGGGAAATTTTACCTGGTGGAAAGCGGGAAGCTATAGTCCGTTAGCTCTCGATTTGCCGATTCGAGGCCGTAGGCGTTTACAAGTGATTACTCCGATATGCTAACGCGTTCCAAGGCGGCGCAGCGTGAGTTTGTGGCGGCCAACCATATTCCCTACTCCGCGCATGTATCACCCCATGTGGTGAAGACCACATTCGGTGACTACTTGCAGGTGTTCCGTTTGGGTGGCGCAAGTTTCGAGAGCAACGAGGATGGGGAACTTAATAACTGGCATGAACGACTCAATGTGCTATGGCGAAATATGGCAAGTCCCACTTTGGCCTTATGGACCCACGTTATTCGGCGTCGTGAGGCTACTTTACTTGATCAGCCGGCCGCGAGCGGTTTTGGAGGTGCCCTAGAGTCGCGTTACCGACGACGCCTTGCTGGGGAAACTCTAATGGTCAATGAACTTTACCTGGCATTGGTATTTAGGCCAGCTGCAGGTGCTGTAACGGGATTGCTAGCCAAAGGGTTGGCGCGCGCGCAGAAGAATGCACCTGAATATGAACTTAGCGATGCCTTAGAGGCTTGTGAAAAATTGTCGCAAACAGTGAGCGCATCCTTGAATCGCTATGACCCGGAAATTTTGGGGACCTACCTGGCGGGAGCGACATGGTGCTCTTCGTTACTCGAGTATCTAGGATTGCTGGTCAATGGTGAGTGGCAACGAGTAGCGTTGCCACGAGGACCGTTAAGTTTCGCGCTAGCCAGTACGCGCTTATTCTTTGGCGCCGAAACCCTAGAGTATCGGATGCCCACGCTAACACGTGTCGGGGCTATGCTAGGCATTAAGGAATATCCTACGCCCAGCATAGTCGGCATGTATAACCGGTTATTGGCAGCTCCATTCTCATTCGTACTCACCCAGTCTTTTGCATTTCTGACTAAAGCCGCTAGCCAGTCACTTCTGCAGCGTCAATTTAATCGCATGGCGAATGCCGGTGATTTTGCTATTTCTCAAGCAGAGCAACTAAAGCATGCCTTGGATGCATTGACGAGCAACGAATTTGTTATGGGCGACCATCATTTGTCGTTTCAGGTACTGACGGAAGTCCAGAGCGTTGATGCAACTAACCGCGATAAGCGATTGCGACGGTTAAACGATCATCTGGCATTGGCGCGCAGTTATCTTGCCGATACGGGCATGCTTGTTGCGCGCGAAGATTTGGCGCTTGAAGCTGCTTTTTGGGCACAGTTGCCGGGGAATTTTCCTCTACGACCGCGTAAGGCAGCAATTACCTCGCGAAATTTTGCTGCTATGGCTCCCTTCCATAATTTCCCTGTAGGACGAGCGACTGGGAATTATTGGGGTAATGCGTTAGCGCTATTGGTAACGAGCGCAAAATCACCTTTCTATTTTTCTCTGCATGCTAGCGACGCTCAGTCTGCTGGGAATGGCCACAGAGATACCGGGCATACCCTCATATGTGGCCCGACCGGTTCTGGCAAAACCGTTTTTATTGGATTTCTAATTGCCTTACTATCGCAGCAAGGCGCTACGCAGGTGATATTTGATAAAGATCGTGGACTCGAAATTTTAGTGCGAGCCTTGGGCGGAGAGTATTTGGCGTTAAGGAGCGGCATCTCGACCGGCTTCAATCCCTTACAGCTGCCGGTAACGCCGGCCAATATTGAGTTTCTTAAAATATGGCTGCAAGAGCTTGCTGGGCCTGCCGCTTCTGTTGAGCGGCGCAGTACGGTACGCGAACAAGCGGATCTTAATCAAGCCTTGCATGGCACTTTGGCATTGCCGCATGCGTCGCGACGCTTGTCACGACTAGTGGAATTCTTAGATCCTACCGATCTCGAAGGCCTGCATGCTCGATTGGCGCGATGGTGTGAATCGCGTGGGGACTACGCTTGGGCGTTTGATAATCCCATAGATCGCGTGTTGCCTAAATTGAACGGACATTCGACCATTGGATTTGATGTCACCGAATTCTTGGATCACGCGTTGACTCGCACGCCTATTACTCTGTACTTGTTCCATTTGGTGCGTCAGCTTTTAGATGGTCGGCGACTGGTCTGTTGGATGGACGAGTTTTGGCGATTGTTAGCGGATTCGGCCTTCGAGAGTTTCGCTAAGGATGGGCCTAAGACTTGGCGAAAACTGAATGGTGTGATGTGTCTTGCCACTCAGAGTGCCAGCGATGTACTAAACAGTCCTATTAGCCGCACATTGATCGAGCAAACCCCTACGAAAATATTTTTCCCGAATGGTAATGCCGATTATCACGAATATACCCAAGGTTTTGGTTTGACAGCACGAGAATTTGCATTGATTAAAGATCAATTAGAGCCCGGTTCGCGAATGTTTCTGGTGAAGCAAGGGCATCAGAGCGTGGTTTGCCAATTGGATTTAAAAGACTTTACCGCTGAACTCGCTGTAATTTCTGGACGAGCTAATCAAGTGGAGAAAATGCATCAGATTATGAAAACGTCGGGTCCCGAAACCGCCGCGTGGTTATCCGAATTTATGATGCAGAACGGTGGTACTTACGCAGGAGACTCGCATGCTTAAAAGGAATTTTACGGTTCTCGCGGCTTTCTTATCAATGGGTCTCGCGCTGACGCATAACGCTCGGGCTCAATGGGCCGTTGTTGATATTCCCGCCACGGTTCAGCTAGTGCAGCAGGTAGCGACGACCAAGCAACAACTAGAGACCGCGCTCAATCAACTGCAACAAGCCAAACAGGCTTTAGATTCTATGACGGGACGTCGTGGCATGGAGCGCTTGCTCAATGGGACCGTACGCAATTATCTGCCGTTCGATTGGGACCAACTCTCTACGTCTTTGAAAGGTCTCAATAGTGGGTACTCCGGATTATCTAAGGACGTACAAAATGCTTTGAGGAGTGTTTCTGTGCTGTCACCTGAGAATTTATTGAACATGGCCCCTCCTGAGCGCAAACAGATCGAAGCGGTACGTCAATGGGTGGCTTTGCAAACGGCGCTGTCGCGCCAGGCATTGGCGGCTACCAGCGGTCGCTTTACTGCCATTCAAAGTTTGATTAACGCGATTCCGCAGGCAACCGATCAAAAAGCAATTTTAGATCTTCAGGCTCGAATAAGCGCAGAACAGAACATGTTGCAGAACGAGCAGACCAAACTTCAAGTGTTAACTCAGAACTCCCAAGCGCAAGCCGCCGCCAACCAATTGCAGCTGCGAGAGTTGGCTATCGCGGGCCATGGGCAATTTGAAACGCGATTTCAACCGAAACCGTAGCAGGAGGGGGTGGTCTATGGGCTTCTTTGCAACTTTCTGGAGTTGGTTAAACGGCCGACTAACAGTTTATATCGGGGACAATACGGCTCTACTAGCGGCGCTATTGGAGCCCGCGATCGTGACATTCGCGACTCTGTATGTGATGGCCTGGGGATACATGCACTTGACGGGCAAGATTGAAGAACCGCTCACAACGGGACTGAAGCGGATCATGGTGCTGGCGCTCATATTGGGCGTGAGCCTGAAGCTGTGGTTATACAACGCAGTTATTGTTGATACTTTCTATCATGCGCCGGCGCGGCTTGCGGCGGCGGTCGTCGGAGCGGCGGATCCCGTGAAGACAATCGATACCATTTGGGAGCGTGGTGGTAGCGTCGCCGGGGTCATGTGGGCTAAGGCGGCTCATTTTTATGACTTCGGCTACTATTTCGCCGGCGCGGTAGTTTGGCTATTTATGGGCATTCTTTGTGTATATGCGATGTTTCTCATCGCACTTTCGAGCATTGCCTTGGCGGTCTTATTGGCGATGGGACCGTTCTTTATTGCCATGCTGTTTTTCGACGCCACGCGACGGTTTTTTACGGCTTGGATATCGCAATTGGCTAATTACGCGTTCATTACGATATTGACCATCATGGTTTGCGCACTTTTATTGAGTATCGTCGAGTCCTTTGCCATCCAAACGGCTGCGCTGGGGACTGCGATCAATACCGTCGATACGCTCAATATGATGTTAGTGGCGGTGCTAGTGTTTTTAGTTTTCCGCCAGGTGTTGCCAATTGCTTCCAGTTTGGCTGGCGGTTTTTCCTTACTTTCTTTTAGGCTAGTCAGTGAAAGTGGTCGCATGGCCGTACGAACTGGAATGGCAATCGGTGGCCACGGCCGCGCCTACGCCGAGCCAGTGGTCGCTCGGGTGATGGGTCGATTCGTAAGCGGGCGATGGTTGAGAGGTCGGCCAGAATAAAATGTTGTTACCGCCAAGGAGGGCGTATGAAAATTATCGTGATGTTGTGTCTCTGTATTCTAGGGACTGGCTGCGCAAGTAAAGAGGTATGTGACGGTATTTTGCGACCTATCAATGTGCCCGTGCGGAGCGGCCTATGAATTCCGTTGCGACGCTAACCGAATATTTTCGCGACGCTGAGTCCTGGGATGCTGATCGGGCTGCGCTCAGTCGGCGCAGTGCTCGCATCGCCTGGTGGGTGGCGGGCGCTGGCTGGTTTTGTGCAGTATGCAGCGCGTTAGCCTTGAGTTTACTGATGCCGCTAAAGCAAGTAGAGCCCTTTGTAGTGCGAGTCGACAATAGCACCGGCATCGTGGACGTGGTGCCTAGCTATACGGGGGCGCCACCGACTGAGATCGTGACTCGATACTTTCTGACACACTATCTGAGTGTTTGTGAGCGTTTTAATTTTGCAACCGCTGAAAGTGATTACGAGGAATGTGGTGCATTTCATTCCGCGCAGCGAAATCAGAATTGGTCATCAACGTGGGCAACTACTAATCCGGGATCGCCGCTCAACGTACATAAAGATGGTAGTACCGTGCGGGCGCAAGTTAAATCGGTGAGCTTTTTCACACGATCTAGTGGGCTGAGTGACTTGGCACAAGTGCGGTATTTAACTGCCACGCGTCAGGCGGGAGGAGCTAGCGAGAAAATTACTCACTGGGTAGCCGCCATTCAGTATGCCTACACAGAGCCCGCTAAGGACCCGAAGACTCGTCGGTGGAATCCGCTGGGATTCAAAGTGGTGGAGTTTAAGTCCGACCCAGAAGTCGTCATCGAAGCTGCGCGTGAGGATGGTCATCATGAATAAGGTTGTGAGGGTCACTATCCTGTGCTTAAGCGGACTGTGGTCGCTCAATGTTTTGGCTGAGCTCTCCCCACCCAAAGGAGCGATTGATAGCCGAATTCGGGTGGCTCCTTATAACGCTGAGGAGGTTTATAGACTGCAAGGACTAGTGGGTTACCAAATTGATTTGCAGTTTGAGAGTGGCGAGACATTTGTTGGTTTGGGTGCGGGCGATATCGACGGTTTGTCTTTTGTGGGACAAGACAATCATCTGTTCTTAAAACCCAAAGCTACACGCGTGGCTACTAACCTTACGGTGCTGACTAATCGGCGGCACTATCAGTTGGACTACTCGTCAGTAACAAATTCTAAAATTTCTGAAGGCGAGGTTATTTATGCGTTGCGGTTCACCTATCCACCGCCAGCTCCGGTACCGGATGACAAAGCAGCGGCGAATGTTTCAAGCGAATTAAAGCAGGCTTCGGCGCAGCGCTTGCAGAATTCGAACTATTGGTTTTGCGGTAGTTCGGCAATAAGACCGATTGCGGCTTCCGACGACGGGGTTCATACGCGGTTGAGATTTGCTTCTCATGCGGACCTTCCGGCAATTTTTGTGCGTAATGAAGACGGTGAGTCGCTCGTGAATTTCAGTATGGACGATGATGATGTCGTGGTGCATCGACTCGCAGCGCGTTTTGTCTTACGGCGCGGCAAGCAAACCGGCTGTATTGTGAATCGCGGCTATGTCGGCGGCGGAGTACGACTGAAATCTGGAACGATCGCGCCACAGGTGGAGCGTCAGGTGCATTCGGTGTCTCATGAATGATCAGGTGGTTGGAGAGCGTGAGACAGCCGTCACGCGGGTGAGGTCCATTCAGTCGCGTCTGACTCAGGTGTTGGCGATTGGACTTATGGGTACTCTTGGTCTTGGCACCCTCACTTGGTATTACGCCAATGCGATGTCGCGGCCAGGCCTTGCTCGCCAGAACGCACAAAATCTGTCGTCGGTGCATGCTCAAGGCGAGATGGCATTGCCTAGTTTGGGTAAAATAGAGGAGCCCGTCTGGCAGTCGTCCCCGGCAAGTGTAAGCGCCACGCTTCCAGAAATACCGCAAATGAGCGGCCTGGTTTCCCCCTATAACAATAGCGCGCCTGCTGCTGTGGCCGTGCCCGCTAAAACGCCCACTCAGATCGCTGCAGAGCGTCGCTTATCGGGGTCGGTATTTTCCCGTCAAGGTTTAAGTGGCGGAGCAGCTGCGGCGGTCCGGGCGGAGGGGGGCGAACTCGCCTCACTGTTACAACCGAGCGCTGCATCGACACTCAACGCCCAAGTTTTGCCGACACAGGCGTTACTTCTGCCTAAAGGCGCGTTTCTCGACTGCACGCTTGAAACTGCCATTGATTCGACTTTGCCTGGCATGACCACCTGTGTTCTTGCCACGGATACTTTTAGTGTCAACGGCCAAGTGGTTCTGATGGAACGGGGCACCAAATTGGTCGGTGAGACTCGCGGGCAGGTGCAGCAAGGGGCGGCTCGTGTCTTTGTGGTGTGGACCGAAGCACGTACTCCCACGGGCGTGATAGTTCCGTTGGACTCCCCTGGAGCGGATGAGCTAGGGCGTTCGGGATTGCCCGGCAATATCAATCGTCATTTCTGGGAGCGTTTTGGTGCGGCTGTGTTGGTCTCAGTGATTGATGGGGCAATTCAAGGCGCAGTTCAGTCATCGCGATCAAATGGCACCGTGCTCGTCAATCCTAGTGGCTCGCAAGGCGTGCTTACCGAGGTGCTTAAAAGCACGATCAATATTTCTCCCACGGTGGTCAAGCAGCACGGCGATCGTATTCAAGTATTGGTGGCTAAGGATTTAGACTTCAGGTCGGTATATGAGCTTAAAACCAGTCATTTGCACTAATACTGCGAGCGAATTTTCAGCGTTGGCGCTTACGTTACGAGCTCTGCGGCCATTACTGAATAATAGCGACATAACTGAGCTGTGTATCAATCGTCCCCATGAGGCATTCATCGAAACATCGGAGGGGTGGCTTCGCGAGGAGCTGCCGTATGCAGACTATGAGTGGTGCATGCGATTAGCGAAATTGGTCGCAAATTCAACTCAGCAACGCATCGATGAGGTGTCCCCCTTGTTGTCAGCGACGCTGCCCAGTGGCGAGCGTATTCAAATAGTAATTCCACCCGCCACCACTCCTGGGTGCGTCGCGATTAGCATTAGGCGGCCGTCTGACAAGGTGTGGTCGATCGAAGAGCTTGATGCTGCGGGAATTTTCAAAAAGACCCGGCGTGCAGCGCCCAACGTTGATGCCATAGAGATCGCTTTGCAGGAATTGTTGGCTACGGGTGCTTTTCTAGACTTTATGCGTCTAGCAGTGCGAAGTCGTCAGAATATTATCGTATCGGGGCCCACGGGTTCTGGTAAGACTACCTGGACTAAGGCGCTGATTCAGGAAATTACCCCTGATGAGCGTCTCATTACCATCGAAGATGCTCGCGAGTTGGTGTTGGATCGGCATCCCAATCATGTGCGATTATTTTACTCAAAAGACGATCAGGGCTTGAGCCGAGTGACTCCTAAGCAATTGTTGGAGTCATGTCTGCGGATGAAGCCGGATCGAATACTACTGGCCGAATTGCGTGGGGAAGAAGCCTTTGACTACCTTCGCGCGGTGAACTCGGGTCACCCCGGCTCGATTACGAGCATACACGCGGCGAGTGCTGAGCTGGCCTTTGAGCAACTAGTGCTGTTGGTCAAACAAAATCAAGGGGGTCGGGAGCTTGCGCGTGCGGATATCAAGAATATTCTGTATCTATTGGTCGACGTCGTTATTCAATTTAACGTAGAAAATCATGAGCGTTATATCAAGGAAATTTGGTACGACCCGGCGCGAAAAGCTGGGCAAGCGCGTGGGGAATTTGGCTGATGGATCTGGCAATGCTGCATGGGTGGCAGGCACTGGCGCTGGGCTATGGGGCGGTGCAAGGTCCAATGTGGGTAGGCTTGGCACAAAATCATGCACCGCTGTCTCGATACTTTTTATCGCCATTAGTGGCGGCCCCGCTCACCGTCATAGCGGGCTTAAGTGTGGTCGCAGCGAGTTCCTTCATTCCGGGAATGGCTGCCGGCGATGGCGTACTCCAATGGGCAATGGGCCTGAGTCTGGGCGCCACCCTAGGGTTTATCGGCGGTCAGGAATGCGCTGGACTGCAGCCCAGTAACCGAGTCTATCAGCGGGGAACGTTGATCTCGGAGCTAAAGGGGGAAGACTCCTCAAAATCACCTCGGCAGTCCGCTGAAAGGGCTATTAGGTTAGCGGGACGCAATGTGCGTGCGGAAGATGAAACTAAGCATTTTAAAATGATTGGTACTACGGGTACTGGAAAGAGCGCTGCCATTCAGGAAATATTAATCAGTGCGCTGGCACGGGGCGATCGCGCCATCATTGCGGATCCTGACGGTGGGTACACCCAGCGTTTTTTTAACGCGGCGCGCGGTGATAAAATTCTAAATCCTTTCGATTCGAAATCGGTCAAATGGGATTTATTCGGAGAAATAAATACTCCCTACGATGTCGACCAGCTGGCACGCTCTTTTATTCCCGATCACGAGGGCGCGGATCGTAGCTGGCGGGGATACGCTCGTACTTTTTTTACTGCGGTTACTCGCCAGGCGCGCGATGCCGGTGTTCGTAGTGTCGCTGAATTGTACCGGCTGCTCGTAATTGCTGAACCTAAAGAGTTACGAACCTTAGTCGAGGGTACTCCCGCGCAGCCGTTCTTAGATGAAGATAACAGTCGAATGTTTGACTCCATCCGCTCAGTAACTGCCTCGGCGGTGGCGGCGCTTGAATATGTGGCCGAGCAGAACGCTCCTGAGATGTCGGTGAGGCAGTGGGTGCGCAGCGAATCTCCTGGCGTATTGTTCATGCCCTACAAGGCGGGACAAATTCCAGCTTTACGCTCAATTATTTCCGGTTGGATGCGCCTTGCCATTTTCGAGAAGATGCATGCAAGGGAGGAGGGGCTCGCCGTGGGCCAAGATCACAATAAACCGCTATGGTTTGTGGTTGATGAACTAGATGCCTTGGGGAAAATCGATGGCCTCAAAGATGCCTTGGTAAGGCTGCGGAAATTTGGCGGTCGATGTGTGCTGGGTTTCCAGTCCATCGCGCAAGTTTCCGGAACTTATGGTCAGAGTGACGCCCATACCCTTGTTGAGAACTGTAGCAACACTTTGATTTTGCGCTGCTCAGCGAGCGAGGGGGGTGGTACGGCCCGATTTGCCTCGCAGTTGATTGGTGATCGAGAAATATTGCGTACGACCCTATCGACCAATCATGGGAACTCCGATGAAGTCGTTTCCCGTTCACGCAGTGAGCACTTTAGCGTTGAAGCGGCGTTGATGCCGTCTCAGATTGAACAGCTGCCGGATCTGGTTGGCTATTTGAAATACGCCTCGGAGCCGCAATGGACGCGTGTGAGGTTAGTCCCGCCGGCGGAACGCCACGTCGTGAGATCTTTGACCATCGCGGCATCAAAAAACCAGAAAAAAACACTTGCGATAGACGGATTTGACTATGACTGATTCCGAAACGCTACGAATGGGGCTTTTGATGGAAGGCGTGCAAGCGCAGCAACAAATAGCCGAAGCGAGTTTGGAAAAATTGCGCGTGCACACACTTGGACTTGACGATGTCGTTCGAGAGGAGATTCGGCGAACCTTGATCAATGAGTTACGTGAGCTTAACCACGAAAACCAGCAGACTGTGCGGTCTTTAAGAGCTATTCGACGCATCGCTGATAGGCGCGGGATTTTTACGTGCCTAACAGTTGCAGCACTTTGCGCCATTATTCCGTGCGCAATTGTCAGAGTGGCATTGCCAACTCCCGAGGAGATTGTGCGGCTTAGAAGTGAGCGGGATACGTTGATGCAGAATTTGGCACGTCTCGAGCGAATAGGGGGACGAGTGGAATTGAGGCGATGCGGTGCGACGAGTCGACTTTGTGTGCGAGTGGATGCCAAAGCGTCGGCTTATGGTCTGAAAGCCGACTATTTAATTGTGAAGGGGTATTGACCGTATGTCGTGGCTGTTGTCAATTTTGGCATGGCACGAAGTGTTGGTGTTGACCGGGGTCGCTGGCGGGACGGTGGTAATTGCCACGACTTTTATGATGTTTAGGCGCAAGCCGTATGAGTCGCATCATCGAGGAGTAATGCTGATGGCTAGCGGTCTTGGAGCTCGATGGCCGTTACGGGGTACTCGTCCTGGCGTGTTGTCGGTGGCGGGTATTACGATCCCTACACTCGATGAAACTAAACATTTCAAATTTATCGGCACTACCGGTACCGGCAAATCAACTGCGATACGCGAACTTCTGAGTACCGCCATTGATCGAGGTGACCGAGCATTGATCGCCGATCCCGATGGCGGTTATATGCGACACTTTTTTGATCGAAGACGCGGCGATATTATCTTAAATCCATTTGAGCGAAACGCAGTTAAATGGGATTTATTTTCGGAGCTTCACAATACTTACGATGTCGAGCAGCTCGTCAGTGGTTTAATACCTGAGAGTCACGATGCGGCTGCGAGCGAGTGGCGCGGTTATGCACGGACATTTTTAACAGCGGTGATACGTCGTTGTCATCTTGAAGGACGGTGTGATTGCACTGAGTTGTGGCGTCTACTGGCGATAGCATCCAATGACGAATTGCGCGCTCTAGTGGCAGGAACGCCGGCGCAGCCTTTTTTAGATCCCGAAAATGCCCGAATGTTTGGCTCTATTCGTTCTGTCACAGGTTCGGCGGTAGCGGCACTTGAGTATGTTCAAGCACAACGTGCTCCCAGCTTTTCGGTGCGGCATTGGGTGCGCTCTGGCTCAAACTCAGGGTTACTCTTTATCCCCTATAAGGCGGGACAGATCGCGGCGCTACGTTCGATGATCGCGACTTGGCTTAAGTTGGCTATTTTTGAGGCAATGAGTGTGGATGAGGATAGAGATCAACATCTTTGGCTAGTGGTGGACGAACTCGACGCATTAGGGCCCATTGATGGATTAAAAGACGCCTTGGCGCGTTTGCGTAAATTTGGCGGTCGAGTCGTCTTAGGGTTCCAATCAATTGCGCAGGTATCCGATACGTATGGTTCGGGTGCAGCACAAACTATTGTTGAGAATTGTGGCAACACGCTGATCTTGCGTTGCTCAGGCAGTGAGAATGGCGGCACCTCTCAATTTGCGTCGCGTCTCATTGGGGATCGGGAAATCATTCGGCGGCAAATATCGCGCGGCCGCGATGGCGAGAGTGGATTTAGCGGGCAGGGTAGACGCCGCTCTACTAATATCACGACCGCACATGTCACGGAAGCTGCGGTAATGCCCTCTGAGATCGAGACGCTTCCCGATCTTGCGGGATTCTTAAAACTGGCTTCCTCACCGGGCTGGCGCAAGGTTGCTTTTTCCTCTAGGCCACGGGTTACACACTGAGCGTCCGCCATGGCTATTTATTATCTCAATATTACGAGCTTTGGTCGGGCGAATGGCAGTAGCGCAGTGAGTGCAGCGGCATACCGCTCCGGCGAACGAATTCGCGATGAGCGAACTGGGAAGACTTACGATCACACCGAGCGTGCTGGGGTCCTGCACAAGGAGATTGTGCTGCCCTCTAAGTTTGCCAACGCCGACATGGAGTGGGCGCGCGATCGTACAAAATTATGGAATAGCGCGGAAGAGGCTGAGACGCGTAAGAATTCCCGAGTGGCGCGCGAGTACTTGGTCGCGTTGCCGGTGGAGCTGTCACCCGAACAACGATTGACTTTAGTACGCGAGTTCTCGCAAGAACTATCTAATCGTTATCAATTTGCAGTCGATTTTACCCTTCATGCACCGCGCACCGCGCCTGATAGCGATTCGCGAAATTTCCATGCGCACCTTTTGGCGACTACTCGTGAAGTTACTTTCGAAGGTCTTGGCGGTAAGACTCATTTGGAATTTAGCGACCGGAATCGATATCGCTTAGGAATGCAATCGGTGGCTCATGAGGTTGTGCATACTCGTGAACGTTGGGCTAGTGTTACCAATCACGCACTAAAAACCGCTAACGTGTCAGCGCGAATCGATCATCGGAGTCTGGCTGCGCAAGGAGTCGATCGTGAGCCAAACCCTCGTATTCCACATGCTCTGATAGAGATGGAAAGATTGGGCTATCGTAGCCATGTTGCGGATAACATCCGCGCGGAGTTTCACGCTCGAGTGGAGCGTCGCGAGCATACAAGAGCGCAGACGAGCGAGCAGGGGATGGTGCAAGCGCCTGTGCATGCGCCTGTGAAAGCGCTCGAATCGAGCGAGCAAAAGGTGCGTACGCTAGAGGAAATCCGCCGTCAAGCGCGCGAGAATTGGCTTAAAATGCGCCAGTCCGTGGTATTGCCATCGCCTAAGGATACTGATCGTGGACAGCACCGTACTAGCGACTCAGACCA
This sequence comes from Gammaproteobacteria bacterium, assembly GCA_025359565.1. Lineage (GTDB taxonomy): Bacteria > Pseudomonadota > Gammaproteobacteria > Steroidobacterales > Steroidobacteraceae > Bog-1198. Next base: position 23,686 of record JANYFY010000017.1, read on the forward strand.
TTCGCTGTGATTGGCGCGGTACCGTATGCTTCTATTTATGTGTATTCGCCACAGGGGGGTGGCATTGTCTCGGAGCGGTCACGTTTGCTGCTGGCATTATTGAAAGCCGATGACCTTAAGTTCATTGCAAAATACGCCGCTCGCGTGCGACAGCAGGCGGAGTCTTCCACGCTGCAAGATTTCTTTTCGAGCTCAGATTGTTTGATGCCAGTACCTAGAAGCATGCCGCAGCCAGTGGGGGTTGTCTCGGTGACCGAGCATTTAGCAGTGGCTTTGGTACGGGAAGGTATTGGCCAACGGGTTCTACCTTTACTTAAGCGGAAATGGGCGGTTCCGAAATCGGCAACGGCCCCGGTGGGTAAGCGACCGACGGTTAAGCGCCATTACGATTCTCTGGGAGTTGAATTCCGCTGTATCGAAGCCGATTCCCTGGTGCCGAAACGGATCATGTTGATAGATGACGTGATTACCAAAGGTCGTACTTTGCTGGCGGCTGCAACTCGAGTACGTGAGGTCTTCCCGAGCGCTGCTATCAGCGCCTTTGCATTGGTGCGCACCATGGGATTAATTGCGGGTGTCGACTGTTTATTGAAGCCTGCGCTTGGCGAAATTCGGTGGAAGGCGGGAGATGCACTGCGCAGTCCTTAACGCTAACCTGGGATAGTATTATGAGCAATGCAGCGCTTTTTTAAAAAACTGCCCAGTGATCGTCCGTTACAGGGTACGAGCGATCGGGCAATTGAACTTGAATTTGATCGGGCGCTTCAGGGCGGCGAGGGCATCGAGGGCGCTCATTGTATTCACGAGTGGTGGATGCGGGGTGAGAGTTCTGTGAATATCGAGGCCGCTTTGCGGCGACTTTGGAGCTGCGCGGCCGAAAGCATTCCGGATTGGCTGCCAATGCGGTATATCGAGTGGCTTCCGAGTGCCTACCAAGTAGCGTCACAGTTTAAAGCGGCGGCCAAGGGGCGCTCTAATATCTACTTAGTATTGCTCGATTATCGCGATCGCGACGCAGAGCCGTATGGGGTCTATGTGGGGATGAGCAAGTACCACCCCGCGCAACGATTTGATCAACACAAGGCCGGCATTCGCTCCGCCGGCAGCGTATTGAAACGCGGACTCGAGGTGTTGATCGGGCCAACGCTGCATTTGCAGTACATTAAGCGCAGTGAAGCTTGCCGTATCGAAGCGGAATTGGCGCAGGCTCTCGAGGCGAGTGGATTGCGGGTCGAGGGAGGACACTGATGTGACGCTCAGGGTATAATCTTGAATATTCCCGATTTATGAGGTTTTTAAGTGCCTGCATCATTGACTGTTTTAACGATACGCTCATGGTTTTTTGCTCTATTTATATTGGGTGCTGCTGGTGCAGGAGCGAAGGATGCTGGTGATTACGTAGGTGACGCCAAAGACTATGTTTTGGCGCCACTGCATTGGGATCAGACCGATTGGGCGTGGTTTGCGGGAAGTATCGCGACCGTGGCGGTAGCCCATCACTTCGACAATAGTGTACGGGATCATTTTGGGCCACAACCTTTTGATAGCAGAGATCCACATAATTTGCGGGACATTGTGCCGGTGGCGGCGCTGGGCGGGGCGGTATTGGTGCAAGGGTTGTTGGGTGATAAGCCTGCGCTCAATTTGAGTTTCGGCATGATGGAGGCGGCTGTGCTTGCCGGGGGTACTACCTTTGCCCTGAAATTCGCCACGGGGCGGCAGCGACCGAATGAGACATTGAATTCTAACCAATGGTTTAAAAGTGGCGATGGATTTCCGTCCATGCACACTTCGGTAGCGTTTGCAGCGGCGACGGTTTTTGCGGAACGCGATGCAGACAACATCATTGCGCGCCGAATCGTGGCTTATGGATTGGCGACGGGCACGGCTTATTTGCGTTTAAAGGATAATCAGCATTGGTTATCAGATACCGTTGCGGGTGCCGCCATCGGAATTTCGACTGGGATGTACGTAAGTCACCGTGGTCATGGACTTAATCACACGGCGAGTAATTGGTCGATTGCTCCGATAGGCGGGGGGGTTGGAATAGCGTACACACACGAGCTGCGGTAGCCCTGTACTAAGAGGAGTGAAGCATCCCTAAACTGACCGCCACGGTTAAAGCACCAATAATCGCGGCAGTAATCGAAGTTACCAGAACGGCGGCGGCGGCACAGTCTTTTGCAACACCGATGGTAGGGTGTTGTTCTGGGTGGAGACGATCTGCGAGATGTTCAAGCGCTGTATTGAGCAACTCGACTCCGAGTACAAGTCCAGCGGTAATAATTGACAGTCCTACCCATACTAGCGGTGGTTTTAGCCAGACCATCAGTGCGGCGTATGCGGCGGCGAGCAATAGCTCTGTACGAAAGCTGTTTTCCATTAATACAGCGCAGTAGATGCCTTTCGCGGCAAATGAGAACCGCCTCAATAGGGATTGATTTTTTAAATTACGTTGCACCGGCATCATCATTTAAGGCGCAGTTTACCATTTACAGCGACTTACTGGAGTAGTGGGCGCTATGATTTGTACGGTACGCGCCTACATGGTGTAGCGTCGTTACCCTGCTTATTAGCGCCACAACCGAGTGCGTTCGGCACTGCAACGTAAACTGAGGTACAAGTCTTCTATGGCCACCGTTGCGGCGTGGCCCGCACTTTAGAGATGTCGTACCCCATTGAGCTTACTTCGTTGAGAAGTCGTTGGTAATCGACATCCGATATATGCGGTTTTTTAGCCATGATCCACACATAATCCCGCGCCGTTCGCGCGATGATTGTTTCGGAGTAATCTGCATCGAGATATGCAATCAGGTATTCCGATTTGACCGGCCAAACCAGGCGCATGCCCCATACGGCGTTGCTAGGATCGCGAATAAATCCGGTGGGTTTCATGGTTTTGAGTGGTCCATCAAAAGATCCTTTGTGGAAAGTGAACGTAGTTGCGATCGTCCCGTTCGGATTTTGCTGGTAAGACTCAACAGCATTATAAGAATTTTTCTCTAAAAACGTGGGAATGCTCCCTATCACGTACCAAGAACCCATGAACCTTGCGAGTTCCACATGGTCCATCGGTTTAATAGGTGCCTTTTGCATCGATGCGCAGCCACTCAGGAACGTCGCTGAGACAAGTATTGTAGAGGCCAAAATAGTATACAAAGGTTATTCTCCATGGATGTACGATTCGTTGGTACGCAATGGCACGACCGTACCCTAATTCCGCTTTTTTTTTCGTTTTATAATTCTATAAGCGTGGACTATGTAAAACATCGCTTGAACGGCATAAATACCTGTCAGTCGTTACCTACTTCGAAACTACTCCTAGATATTGCCCGTCGGCGCGGGCAGTTGGTACATTATGGCGTGATTCTCCACCTGGTAGACGTACCTAGCATTCACCGCTCAGTGTGAATTGGAGCAAGAGTGATATCAGATGATCTCGTCGTCGCAACGCCGCGCGGGTTGTACTGCACCGCGGGCGACTTTTATATCGATCCATGGCAGCCCGTGGAACGCGCCGTTATTACGCACGCTCATGGGGATCATTTGCGCGGAGGCAGTTCGCGCTACTATCTTGCTCGCCCCGGTGAAGGGGTTGCCCGCATTCGCCTCCCCAAAGACGCATTTGTGGCATCACTAGAATATGGTGAGCAACATACATTTGACCGCGTGCGAATTTCCCTGCATCCCGCAGGCCATATATTGGGGTCATCTCAGGTGCGTATCGAACATGATGGCTGCGTGTGGGTCGTTTCAGGCGACTATAAGCGCGAGTTCGATCCGACATGTGCGCCATTTGAGGTATTGGCGTGCAATGTTTTTATCAGCGAGGCCACTTTTGCGCTGCCGGCTTATCGTTGGTCGAGTACGCCGATCGTTGCTCGAGAGATCTTTGATTGGTGGAACAGTAATCGTGAAAAAGGCTTTGTTAGCGTGCTGTTCGCTTATGCACTGGGCAAAGCGCAGCGAATTCTCGCCGAACTTGCCACGCTCACAAACGAGGCGGTTTATGTTCACGGGGCTGTAGCGTCGCTCGTTGAGGCGTATCGAGAAGCGGGCGTTACGATGCTTCCGACATTTCCAGCAACTGTAGTCAGTGCAAAGAATTTTGCGGGCGCATTGGTGCTCGCGCCTCCCAGTGCCGCGGGATCTCCATGGATGCGTCGCTTCGGAGAATGTCGTACGGGATTTTGCTCGGGGTGGATGAGAGTGCGCGGCAATCGCCGACGCCGAGGTTACGATCGAGGTTTCGTTTTGTCTGATCACGCTGATTGGCCGGGCTTACTGCGCACAATTCGCGAAACGCACGCGGGGCGTGTGCTCCTTACTCATGGCTACACCGATGCCATGTGCCGCTATTTGCAGGAACAGGGGGTCGCTGCGACTGCGTTGCGTACCGAGTACGGCGCCGAAAACTAATGCGTCTTTTTGCAAACTTATTCGAAACTCTCGATACAACGACGTCCACACACGCAAAAATTGACGCAATGGTTGACTATTTTCGCGGTGCGGATCCGGCTGATGCTGCCTGGGCGGTTTATATTTTAATCGGGCGACGCCTCAAACGCAGTGTTGGCCCTTCATTGCTTCACACTTGGCTAATTGAGGAGGCGGGTCTACCAGGTTGGCTGGTCGAGGAAACGTATGGGTCCATTGGGGACTTAGCGGAAACGGTAGCCCTGCTAGTGACGCCTGATCCGCCTGCTCCTCCCGACGGCCGTGGTTCGACTAGTTCGGAGCTGCGGCTAAGAGATTGGTTTCACGAGCGAATATTATTGCTACCCTCCTTGGATCTTGAGGAAAAACGCCGCTTGATCGTGGGCTGGTGGCGTTCCCTGCCCTATCGCGAATGCTTTCTTGTTAACAAGCTATTGACGGGCTCGTTGCGTGTGGGTGTGTCGCGGGTGCTAGTCACGCGGGCGCTCGCCGAGTTGTTTGATCAACCACGAACGCATGTTGAACGGGCGCTTATCGGGGCTTGGGATCCAACACCCGAATTTTGGGGCGCAATGATGCGCGATGAGAGCAGCACGGATTCCACCCACCCATACCCTTTCTTCTTGGCATCGCCCCTGGAAGGGCCGATTGGCGCCTTAGGCCCAAGAAAGGATTGGTTAGCAGAGTGGAAATGGGATGGCATTCGCGGACAGATCGTGCGCCGGGCGGGTCAATGCACGCTATGGTCGCGTGGCGAAGAAATTATCACTGATCGATTTCCGGAAATAGTGGCGGCAGCCGCAGCGCTGCCTGATGGGATCGTACTCGATGGTGAAGTTCTTGCCTGGCGAGATGACCGAGTGCTACCTTTTGCTCAGTTGCAACAACGAATCGGACGACGCAAGTTAACGCAGAAAATATTGAAAGAAATTCCTGCGCGATTTAAGGCTTACGACATCTTGGAATGGGACGCAGAAGATTGGCGTAATCGGCCTTTACAAGAGCGACGAGCGCAACTACAAAGCGTCTTGACAAGCTTAGCTTCGAAGCAGATCGATATTTCAGTTGGGTTGCGGGAAGATTCTTGGGAAGCACTTGCAGTTTTGCGCGAGTCTGCGCGCACGCAGGGCGTGGAAGGGCTGATGCTCAAGGCGTGGGACTCGCCGTACGGTACGGGACGGCAACGTGGCGCATGGTGGAAATGGAAGATTGCCCCATTTGTTTTTGACGGCGTCCTACTCTACGCTGCACCAGGGCATGGGCGGCGCTCAAATTTGTACACGGACTATACGTTTGGCGTGTGGCACGGTGAGGTTTTAGTGCCCGTCGCTAAAGCATATTCCGGATTAACGGATGACGAAATTCGTACGCTCGACAAGTGGATTCGCAGCCATACGCGTGAGAAGTTTGGTAACGTACGCAGCGTTGAGCCTGTCCATGTATTCGAACTCGCCTTCGAAGGAATAGCGCGTTCACCTAGGCACAAGTCGGGGATTGCGCTGCGTTTCCCTCGTATCAAGCTGTGGCGCACCGATAAACGGGCAGTGGAGGCGGATACGCTTGGGAACCTTCAGGCGGTGCTTGAGCAGCTGCAGCGAGATGTCCGCTGAGATTTTTAGCGTGCGCCTGCATATTAAAACGCGCGGCGCGCGCGTAAAACAACTAGTACGGTCTTTAGTAGAATTCGAAGATCCAGACCTATGGACCAATTGTTGAGATATTCGATATCAAACTGAACTCGTCGGCTCATTTTTTGTAAACTACCCGTGTTGCCGCGTTGTCCATTGACCTGTGCCAAACCAGTCATTCCAGGTCGTACTTTGTGTCGCACCATGTAGCCGCTAACCAATTTTCGGTAGTACTCATTGTGAGCAACGGCATGTGGCCGTGGGCCCACTAAACTCATATTTCCTTTGAGCACATTGAACAGTTGCGGCAATTCGTCGAGCGAAGACCGACGCAAGAATCTCCCCAGCGGGGTCACCCTCGGATCGTCACGCGTAGCCTGTTGAATCGCATTATCTTCACATACTGTCATGGTGCGAAACTTATATACGAGAAATTCAGTGCTATCGAGACCATAGCGCCGCTGCTGAAATATAACTGGTCCAGGAGATGAGCGCCTGATCGCGATCGCAATCAAGAGCATCAGGGGTGCGACACATAGGAGTGCGGTGGCAGCCAATACAACATCAGTGACGCGTTTCAAAATCCCAGTCGTGCCACAAAAAGGGCTTTCCCGTACCGCTAACAGCGGAATACCTTGGATCTCGCCAAAGCGCGCCTGCAGTAAGTCATATGCGGACAAATCCGGAACAATGTAGATTGAGGCGGTAGAGTCGCGCAAGTCCGACAAGAGTGAACGAATGCGTGATTGCGCCATTATTGGCACGCAGACATAAATGGCGTGGACTTGATTGCGCCGCGCATACTCTGCTAGATCGCGAAAGCGACCCAAAAGCCGCGATCTGACTTCGCGGGGCATACGAGCCGGCTGACGGTCGTCAAAAAACCCGTCAACCGAACCGATCCAAGGTTCTCGAGCCAGCCTTGCTGCTAGCTCACAGCCTATTTTCGTCGCGCCGACGATGACCAATCTGCGGCGGATCGCCCCGAACCGGCGGCGCCAGGTGGCTACTTTCCGCGCGGTTTCTTGGACTAAAACGAGAGCAAACGGTGTTATCACAAACCAGGTAATCAACACGCTGCGCTCATACGCTGCCGCGAGTTGAAAGAGCAGACCAAACAGGGTGAGAAGAACCACCACACACCCCCATTCGCTTAGTACGCGACCCAAGTCCCGGCGCCACATCATGCTTCGGCTGACCACCTCGAATTGCGGCCGGGTCATTAACTGTCCGGCCAAGACAAAAGTCAGTATTGCAAGAAAGCCGTACGAAGTTGTGAAGCGTTGACCGAGAGTCAATGCCGCAACGTAAAGTGTCAAAACAGCGATGCCAGGATTCAGATGCCGCGTGAGTAGCGCGATGACCGGCGCTTCGCCTGCGCCGGCGCGCATCCAGGACGAATTGTGAGTTTGGTACATGCCGGGTACTGGTTTCGGGTGTACAAGCCGCGAAAATTTACGGCTTAAATTTACTGATTTAGACAAGATTGACTCCCCTAGCGGCGGCAGCATTGTAGCGATTTGCAATGGAACGATGCAATGACTCCAAGTGTAGGGCCGCGCAATTTACATAACGCGAGGCGTAGGTGCCTGTTTGGGGTTCCACTGCTTCGGGATAAACATTAGACTAAGCGCGCATCAAAGAACTAGAACTCTGCGCTGGGACTATGTGAATATCATTCGAATATTGATCGTTGTTTTATTCTGCAATTTTGTTGCAGTAGGTCCAGCATTCGCGCATGAAACCCATTCTTTGGCCGCACTAAGGGCTGGGGAGCTCGGAGTCACACAATTCGTTAATTCGGGTGCTCGCCGTGCCCAACCAGCTTTTCTTCACGGCTTGTTGTTGTTGCATAGCTTCGAGTATGCAGCAGCTAGACGCGATTTCCTGGAGGCTGAAAAAATCGATCGCGGTTTTGTAATGGCTTACTGGGGTGAGGCTCTGACTTACAATCAACCCCTGTGGCGCGAACAAGATCGCGACTCTGCGAATGCAGCTCTTGCTAGGTTGGCGCGGGATCCGGCTGCTCGTGCAGCGAAAGCGGCAACGCCTCGTGAACGGGCTTATCTTGCTTCGGTAGAGCAACTGTACGGAGTTGGCGACAAAGCCGTGCGCGATGCCGCCTATTGCGTGGCGCTGGGTCTGTTAGCGGAGCGATATCCTGCAGATTTGGACGCGCGCGCACTCTATTCGCTGTCGTTATTGGGTTTGACCAATGGTGAGCGCAACGTAGCCAACTATATGCGAGCTGCTGCGGAAGCCGAGGCGGTACTTCGCGTCAGCTCGCGACATCCAGGCGCCTTGCATTACTTGATCCATGCGACCGATGATCCGGTGCATGCGCCGCTGGGCCTGCAGGCGGCCCGACTGTACGGCAAAGTGGCACCGTCCGCCTCTCATGCCCAGCACATGCCATCGCACATTTTTTTTGCACTCGGTCTGTGGGATGACGCGATCGAAGCGAACCTGGCCTCTCTAACCAACGGTCGGGCGCATGGAGAGTCGTCGTACCATTCATTGCTATGGCTTGCCTATGCTTATCTGCAGAATAACCAAAGCGCTCAGGCGGAGCAGTTGGTCCGCTCGGTTGCCGCCGATGTCGTAGCAACCCCTAGTAAAGATAACCGGGCAAGACTCTCGTATGCGCGGGCCATGTGGTTAGTCGAAACTCGCGGCATGGCAGGGCTGGATGCGAATACTCCAGTGGATAATCAAGGCATAAACTCCATTAATTATTTTGTTGTGCATGATTTTGCACGAGGAATTAGCGCAGCTCCTCGTCGGCCTGCCGATGCAAAAGCAGCACTTGTCCAACTACAAGGGCGCATCGATATGGCGCAAGTCGCGCCGCAGTCGGTGACTATCGATTGGCTCGATAATGTCACTCATGAGGAGCTAGAAGAGGCAAAAATACTGGCGCTCGCACTCTCGGGAACCATACGGTTTTACGCTGGTGAGGCAGCCTCTGGAATCGATGAAGTGCGGGACGCTTGCACACGCGCTGAGCATCTACAGTTTGACTATGGGCCGCCCTGGTCAGTCAAGCCGCTCGACGAATTACTGGGCGAGCTTTTGCTTGCCGACGGGCGGTTGGATGAAGCAGCCACAGCGTTTCGCAAGACTCTCGATATATTTCCGAATCGTCGCCTGGCGCGTGAAGATCTGGCTGGGGCGCTTGCTCAAATCGAAGTGCGAGGTCCGAGTGATGCCGGCGTGCAGGCTGTACTGCGCCGCGAGGATTTATTGGGTGTCTGGCGCCTGGTGCGCATTGATTATGTGGGGCCCAATGGCCCACTCGATGATCCGTTCTACCATGCCGGTTCGAGCGGGTTGTTGACCTATGACGAATCCGGATCAATGAGCGTGCAAATTGCCGGATTGACTCGTCCCCGTTTGCCAGTTCCGAATTCCCGACCGGTCGATGCCGCCACGATGGTGGATGCCCCGGCGAAAGCTGCAGCGCTCGATAGCTACTACGCATATTTTGGTACCTGGGATTACGATGCGAGTCACGCCACTGTGACGCACCATATCGGCTCGGCGTTGCTGCCCGCAGAAAACGGCGTTAATTATTCGCAGAATGTGGCGCTTACCGGCAATCAGCTGACCTTTGTGACCCATCAGAAAACGGCCGGTGGCGACTTTACGCGGACTAAAGTTTGGATCCGCGTTGGCGCGGCACGTGTTGGCGCTGTGCGTTGATACAGGTAGTTCACAGAGCGCATACTTGACTTCGCGGTTTATCAGCGTTGCATGCGCATCGCTCTGGATCGTAGATGGAGCTTTAGGTTTAATTCAATCAATAACCAATTGGGGAGTTACATGAAATATACATTGCAAAATTTTCTGATGGGCACCGTTCTGGCTATGGGTATGGGCGCACTTGCATGGGCGGCCGAAGCCGCTGATCCAGTGGTTGGGACCTGGACCATGAATGCCGGCAAATCTAAGTTTCATTCGGCATCGACACCGAAATCTCAAACCCGAACATATGTTCAGACGGCTGACGGCATATCGCTTACCGTTACCGGTGTCGCTGCGGACGGATCGGCTATATCGCAACAATCAACTTTCAAGTATGACGGCAAGGATTATCCGATCACCGGTTCGCCTGACTACGACATGCTTTCGTTGAAGCGTGTCAATGGCACCACGGTTAAAAGCGAAATGATGAAATCCGGGAAACATGTCGGCGTGACGACACGTTCGGTCTCGGATCATGGCAAGGTGTTGACCCTAACGTCCCGTGGCAAGAACGCTGCTGGAAAACACTATGAGACGATCACGGTGTTCGACAAGCAATAAGCGTGTTCGATTTTTCAGTCTATGCTCGAGGATTAGGTGTCGCTGGCATCGCAGCATTCGTGGTTTGGGTTTTAAGCCTGTACAAACGCAATGTTGGTATTGTTGACAGTTTATGGTCGCTGATGTTCTTGATGCTGGCGATCACCTTTGTCTTGGCCCAACCCGCTTGGGCGGGCTGGGCGACGCTTGGAAGCCGCTCGGTGCTAGTGTTGGTGCTAGTGAGCGTGTGGGCGGTACGATTATTTGTCCATATTACGTGGCGCAACTGGGGTCATGGTGAAGATCGTCGCTATCAAGCCATTCGCGCTCGTAATGAACCGCATTTCGCCCTGAAGAGTTTGTACTTGGTGTTTTTATTGCAGGCGGTACTCGCTTGGATTATTGCTCTACCGTTGCAGGGTGCGCTCTCTAGCTCTAAGCCTTTAGGTTTATTTGATCTCGCTGGCACGACGCTTTGGCTGGTAGGATTTAGCTTTGAGGCCGGTGGCGATTGGCAGCTTGCGCGATTCAAAGCCGATCGCACCAACCAAGGCAAAGTGATGGATCGAGGATTTTGGCGCTACACCCGACACCCCAATTATTTCGGAGATTTTTGCGTGTGGTGGGGGTTCTACTTAGTGGCGTTGGGGGCGGGGGCTTGGTGGAGCGTTGTGGGACCCTTGCTGATGTCAGTACTGCTCATGCGAGTGTCGGGGGTGACACTACTGGAGCAAGACATTGGCGAGCGGCGGCCGGGCTATGCCGACTATGTGCGGCGGACCAATGCGTTTTTCCCAGGGTGGAAAAAATAAGCCCCGAGCAATCACGCTCGGGGCCAATTTTTCTCGGCTGATCAGTTTTACGATCAGCGGTTAACGTTACCTCTCTTAGGATCCGCTAACAATCTTAATCGACACTCGTCGATTCTGAGCACGACCTTCCGCCGTGGCATTGCTCGCAACGGCATGACTCTTGCCAAATCCCTTCGAGCTCATGCTGTTGGTAACGCCGTGATCGTGGAGGTAGGCCATGACGGACTGCGCACGATGTAACGACAGGCGAAGGTTCTTTTTCGCTGATCCGCGACTATCCGTATGGCCGTGTACTTCGACTACGAGGTTGGGGTACTTCTTGAGAGTTGCAACGGCTTGATCAAGCGTGGCGGCAGACTCAGGGAGTAGGGTAGCCTTGTTGGTTTCAAAGTTTACGCCGGGTAGTTTGATCTCATCCTTGATAGTGCAACCGACAGAGTCCACTTTATCGCCCTTGGGCGTGTTGGGGCACTTGTCCATAGAATCAACTACGCCGTCGCCATCGCTATCGACGGGGCAACCGGTGGCATCTACTGCGGTACCCTGGGGAGTATTGGGGCACTTATCGAGACGATCCACAACACCGTCACCGTCGCTGTCAAATTCGCAGCCATTGGCATCGACTCTCGCACCGGCCGGAGTTCCGGGGCACTTGTCCATGGAATCGGGCACGCCATCGCCATCGCTATCGAGGGGTGGGGCTATTGACGCCACTACGGCCTTCGCAGCGGGGGCTACCGGGGCGCCAAACATAAATTGGAGACCCACTCCTAAAAGAATGTCGCCGGGGTTTTTTCGACCATATTGGTTTGCGGAAGCATATTCCTGGCGATATTTAGCTTCGGTGCGCAATTGAATCCGGCTAGAACCGGTCTGATTGCCTAGTCCGGTGAGCAAGCCGACGCCCGCTTCGGCCATGGCGGCATGATGATTATTGGTTCCAGCGATCGCATCTTCCAACGCACCGCCGCCGATCAATAGGTAAGGACGCACGGTTGAGTCCGGCATAAACTTACGAATAAAATCCAGTGAATAGCCGCTCAAGCGCTGGCTCGCTCCCGAGTCTTTGATTTTAAAGCCGCCTTGATTGTAACCAAGTTCTGCAGCCCAGTTGCTCGCAAAATCTTTGCCTAAACCCACCTGATAGCCAAGGTCGTCTTTGGAGACGCGCTTGTTGTCGAGCAGATGGTATTGCGCCATTGGGCTAAAATACCAAGCACCCGTATCGTCAGCGGCCGCTGCCACGCTGCTTGCTGCTACGCCGCTTGCTGCCAAAGCCATCATTCCACATAACATAATTCGTTTCATAGCCAAAAACTCCGTGATTGATTCGCGATATACCAACACTTTTAGAAAAATTGATGGTTGCACGAAAAGACGCCGGATAATAGAACAGGATGCCGACTTGCGTGAAGGCATTTTCTCACGTTTGTTGCATTTTTAACACAATTTAACAATTACGGTGCATGCAGAATGTCCGCCCCTTATTCTTTTGGAAACTCATAATTCACCACGCCGGCAAAATCAAAGGTGCTGACCAGCACTAACCCGTCGCCTCTGACTGCGTGCGCAGGTTGAGTGCAGAACCCCCGAGCTTCAATGCGATAGGAATGCGCGATTTTGAGAGGTCTTTGAGTCAGTGAATCGACGGTGCACCGCGAATCGCCGAGAGTGCCAAAGATATGCGAAGTACCCTGTTGAATGATGGTCAGGTTAGCGCCGATGGCACGCGCTGGCTGGCCTTCAAACACATCACTGAGGCCAAAGACAAATAATAGATCGGGTGATCCTACGGCGGCGCGCCGAAAGCTTAAGCGCACTCCGGGGGGTTTGGGCTTAGGTTCGCCGTCGCAGTGGGTGCCGCTATTGGGCCAATCTATATGAGCCTCGATGTCACCGGCGAGATGAGCGCGCAAATACCCGTCTCCGGAGCTTAAGCACGAATCGTTATTAGTCAAGGCAGGCGAATCGGCCTGCGTGGGGGAATGCGCAAGTATTAAAACAAGGAGAGCGACACATTGCGGATGCAGTTTCAGGTATTTAGGACTTAACATGGTTATTTAAGGTAGCATTTTTAGTTATGTTGTCCTATCGCCCATTCTTAACAGCCATGCTCGCTATTGTCCTGGTGGCATGTGCCGGCATGGCACCGAAATTTGAAAAACCCAATCTATCGGTTACGAACATCGAGATGTTGAACGGTAATTTTCTGCAACAGAATTTTAAAGTGACTTTTAAAATCCAGAATCCTAACGATCGAGCATTGCCAGTCAATGGACTACACGCGCAACTCAAAGTGAATGGTGAATCGATTGCGAGTGGCGTCAGTAATCACGCTTTCGTGGTGCCGGCACTGGGGGAAGGTGAGTTTGACATGACTATCACGGCGAATATGGCGCTCGCATTATTGAAATTTGCGAAAAAAACCGATCAAAAATCTGCTGTGGATTACGAACTTTTGGGTCATGTGAGCATTGATCTGCCCTTCTTACGCGATCTGCCCTTCGCTCAGCATGGATCTTTTGCGTTGGACGATTTGCACCCATGAATATTCGAAATAAAGCACTGCTGTGTGGTGGGGTGGTACTGGCGGTAGCGTGGCTCTTTGAAGGGCCTGTAGCAGCCGCCGCGACTTCTGAAGAAATACCCGTTGGCAGCGTGCTTCGGGAAGCAACCCTTAACGGACTCAATGGAACCTCCAGAAAGCTCTCGTCCTATCTGGGTAAGCCGCTGATCATCAATGTGTGGGCTAGTTGGTGTGGCCCCTGTCGAGCCGAAATGGCGTCATTGGAGCGGCTCGCGTGGCTGGACCTTGCTGCACACTTCTCTATTATCGGAATATCGACTGATGACTATGCGGATCAAGCCCGTGCGTTGTTACAAAATAATCACGCAACTATTAGTCATTTTATTGATACTCAACTTCAGATTGAGCATATGTTGGGGGCCACTCGGTTGCCGCTGACGTTACTCGTAGATGCTCACGGTCGGGTGTTGGAAAAAGTGTATGGCGCTCGGGAATGGGATAGCGCCGAGATGCTTGCGCAAATTGAAAAATTATTTAGAATTAAACCTAAGTTAGGAGTTGTTAATGCACCCATTTCCTCATCACTATATTGTCAACGCCGCAGTTCGCCCCGATGGCGATGTGCCCCTGTCGAGCGAAGGTATGCGTATCATCGAGTCTGCACCGCCCAAGGAATTTGGGGGTCCCGGCAACCAATGGTCGCCTGAGGGTTTGCTGACAGCAGCGGTGGCCGATTGTTTTGTGTTGAGTTTTCGCGCGATCGCGAGTTCTATTAAGTTTGCCTGGACTAGCCTGGATGCGCGCACCGACGGAACCTTGGATCGCATCGAAGGCAAAATGCGCTTTACCGCTTTTACGACGCATGCCAGACTGATATTACCAGTGGGCGCAGACGTGGAACGGGCCAAAAAATTATTAGAGAAAGCCGAACAAAGTTGCCTGATTGCTAATTCGCTCATCGCTGAACGGCATTTAACGATGGACGTTATATCGGGATAGTAGCGCGGTCATTCACTCCCTAATCATCCATTAAAAAACTACGCAGTTGTTCGCTACGACTGGGATGCCTAAGTTTACGCAGCGCCTTGGCTTCTATCTGGCGAATGCGTTCGCGGGTGACGTCGAACTGCTTCCCGACTTCCTCTAGCGTATGGTCGGTATTCATGTCGATGCCAAAACGCATGCGTAGTACTTTAGCTTCGCGGGGTGTTAGTTGAGCGAGTACTGAGTGGGTGGTTTCGCGCAATGATTCGGTAGTGGCTGAATCGATGGGCGACGACACAGCGGTGTCTTCAATGAAATCGCCTAAATGCGAATCCTCATCGTCGCCGATTGGAGTTTCCATAGAGATCGGCTCTTTAGCGATCTTTAACACTTTGCGGACTTTATCCTCAGGCATTTCCATACGAATTGCGAGCTCTTCCGGTGTCGGCTCGCGACCCATTTCCTGCAACATTTGGCGGGAAATACGATTGAGCTTATTAATAGTCTCGATCATATGCACCGGAATACGAATGGTGCGCGCTTGATCGGCGATCGAGCGAGTAATTGCCTGGCGAATCCACCAAGTCGCGTAGGTCGAGAACTTGTATCCACGGCGATATTCAAACTTATCCACGGCCTTCATCAGGCCGATATTGCCCTCTTGGATCAGATCCAAGAATTGTAGGCCGCGATTGGTGTATTTCTTGGCGATGGAAATCACTAGACGCAAGTTTGCTTCGACCATTTCTTTCTTCGCGCGTCGTGCTTTGGCTTCGCCAATGGATACTTCGCGATTGATTTCTTTGATCTCGCTGATCAGCACATGGTAGATGCCCTCAAGATTAGCGAGCTTGTTCTGTCGCCGCTCGATCTCTTCCTTAAACTTCAACAGGGCAGGCGAGTAACGTTTTTTGGACTTGATGTGCTTATCGAGCCATTTAGTAGAAGTTTCGTTCTTCGGGAAGGTGGAGATGAAATCCTTGCGGGGCATGCCAGCCTGCTTGATGCACAAGAACATGATTTCTTTTTCAAGCAAGCGCACTTCGGTAACATGCTGGCGCAAATGATCAATTAATTGATCAAACATCTTCGGCGCAAGCTTTAATTCCATCAACTCACCGCAGATTTTCTTGCGGATCTTTAAGGTCTTTGGATCTTTTGATCCGACCTTATCCAATGCGGCTAAAAATTGCTGGTGCAGCTTTGCAATCGCGGTAAAGCGCTTGCCGGCTTCAATGGGGTCCGGACCCGTATCAATGGCTTCCTCTTCCTCATCGCTCGCGGCTTCGTCGTCGTCGTTGGCGGGAAGCTCGGGTTCGAGCGCCATGAGTTTCGGATTTTGTGGCTGCGCAATTTCATCGGGCGCATTCGGGTCTATGTAGCCTACGATCACATCGACAAGGCGCATCTGACCGGCTTTCACTTTCTCGTAACACCCCAGCAACAGGTCATAGGTACCGGGGTAGCTGCCGAGCGCTATTTTAACTGCTGCTAGACCTTCTTCGATGCGTTTCGCAATGCGAATTTCGCCTTCGCGAGTCAATAATTCTACGGTACCCATTTCACGCATGTACATGCGCACCGGATCGGTGGTGCGACCGAATTCGGCGTCGAGGTTGGCGAGTGCCGCGGTGGCTTCTTCAACCGCTTCTTCGTCAGGCGCGGCGGTCGCGTCAGTGAGCAGCAATGACTCTGCATCGGGTGCCTTTTCGTACACCGGAATGCCCATGTCGTTAATCATGTTGACGATATCCTCGATCTGTTCAGGATCGACGATCTCGCTCGGCAAATGATCGTTAACTTCGGCGTAGGTGAGGTAACCCTGTTCCTTACCGCGCGCTATTAGTAATTTTAGCTGCGATTGACGCTCGTCCGCGATTTGGTTTGCTGTGCCTGCTGGGGCTTTTTTGCTCAAAGGGACGCCTCATGATTGCTAGTGTTAAACAGGTAGCCGGTAAGTATACGATTGCCATCGCCGCCTCGCCAACCTAAATAGGGGGCCGCGCTCCCTACAGAGGCAACCGGAGTCGCCCTTTATACTGTAGAAGAGTGCTTAATTCCGTCTTTTCGTCGGAATTCAAGCCCATTTCCTCGGATTTTCGCAGTAATTCGTTCATTCTTTGCCCGGGGCCGTATTCTTCCAGTAGTTTTTCGACTGCCATTTGCAGTTCATAGCTAGCTAATTGAGGATTGGTCACGAGTGGCTGGGCCATGGCAAGCTGGGCGAGGCGATCATATTCAGGTCGATCGCGCCACCGTTCTAGTAGCGCCGCGGTACTGGCAGCGTCACCCAGAGCCGCTTCTAGCATTTCATCGAGAACAGCAACCCCGGCTTTATTGAGAAGTTTAAGTTGCTCTCTATGGGTGACCGCGTGCGCCGCCGCTGGGTAGTGGAGTACCAAACTAATCGCCTGGGTTAACATATTGCCGCGGCCGGCACTCATGCGCGCATGCTTGACCTGCGGCTTTGACCCTAATGGCGTTGCGGCGGCGGAGTCTTTAGGAGGCGTGGCGGCGAGGAGGAGAGACTGGAGTTTGGGTGCAGACATCCGAATTTGACCTGCCAGCCGATCCACCAAGAGTTCGCGATATACGCCTTCTGGTAAACGCGCAAACAATGGTCGCGCCAGCGCCGCGAGTTTGGCACGGCCGTCGACATGAGTCAGATCGACCTCAAGCAATAAATGCTGGATTAAATATTCGGACAAAGGCAACGCGCTGGTTAGCCGCGCCTCGAAAGCCGCGGGCCCCTCTTCGGCCACCAGGGTATCGGGATCATGACCTTCGGGTAGAAATAAAAATTTGAGTTCACGACCATCGCGGGCCAGACTTAAGGCGTTCTCGAGCGCCCGCCAGGCGGCCTGTCGACCGGCTCGATCTCCGTCAAAACAGAACACCAGCTCGCTGGTCATTCTGAAGACTTTGTGCAAATGTTCTTGAGTAGTGGCGGTGCCTAAAGTCGCCACCGCATAGGTGATGCCGGCTTGGTGCAGGCGCACGACATCCATATAACCTTCGACAATCATCAGACGCTTAAAATCGGTGCGAGCCTGACGCGCCTCATATAGCCCGTACAGCTCGCGACCTTTATGAAACAAGGGCGTTTCCGGTGAATTAAGGTATTTCGGTTCGCCTTGATCGAGGATGCGACCGCCGAAGGCAATCACACGTCCGCGCGAATCACGAATGGGAAATATTAATCGGTCTCGAAAGCGGTCGTAGAAGCTCGTTTGGCGTTCTGTGCCGCGTGCGTCGCGTTCGATGATCAAGCCGCCTTGCAACAGGCGGCGTCGATCTTCTTCTTCAAGCCCGAAGCGATTGAGCAGTGCGTTCCAGGAGTCGGTGGCGTATCCCAGTGCGAATCGGGCCGCCGTGGGTGCATCGATACCGCGCTTAGCTAAGTACTTTTGCGCACGCGAATTGTCAGCGAGGTTTTGTTCGAAAAAACGTGATGCTTGGGCCATGACGTCGTGCAGGTCAGCGCCGCCGGGGATTTGGCTAGTTTGTGCCTCGCGGGGTAGCTCAAGGCCTGCGCGCTGGGCTAAGTCCGCCACCGCGTCGACGAACCCCAATTTCTCGTATTGCATGAGAAAGCCCACCACGGTGCCGTGTGCGCCGCAGCCGAAGCAATGATAAAACTGCTTATCAGGACTGACCCAAAAGGACGGGGACTTCTCGTTGTGGAAGGGGCAACAGGCCTTAAATTCGCGGCCGGATTTCTTGAGTGCAACGCGCGCACCAATGAGTTCAACGATATCGGATCGCGCCACGATCTCGTCGATGAACGATTGAGGAATGCGGCCGGCCATGGACCGGTTGCGGTCAACCGCCGAGCTTGGCTTTGATTTTCGCGCCGACTGCCGCCATATCGGCACGCCCCTGAGCCTTGCCCTTGATGAGCGCCATGACTTTGCCCATGTCTTTGATGCTGGCGGCGCCTGTGCTCGCGACGGCATCTGTAATCAAGAGATCGAGTTCTTCTGCGCTCAATTGCGAGGGCAAATAGCCTTGCAATAAAGCGATTTCAGCGATTTCTTTTTCGACCAAATCGGGGCGGCTACCGGCTTCAAACTGCACCACAGATTCTTTGCGTTGCTTGATCATTTTTTCAAGCACACTCAGCACCTGGGAGTCATCCAAAATAATGCGCTCGTCGACTTCACGCTGCTTAATCGCCGCGGTGATCATGCGAATACGCCCGAGGCGCTCTTTTTCGCCGGAGCGCATCGCCGCCTTCATGTCGTCGGTTATGCGCTCTTTAAGAGACATGTCAGTTCAATAGGAAGGGTATGAGGGCCGAGCAGGCGCTGCTGCCGGAGGGGCCGCCGGTGGTCCGCCCATGCCCCGCATGTTATCGCGCGACAAACGCTTCAGATGACGCTTAACCGCCGCCGCCTTTTTGCGCTTCCGTTCCTGGGTGGGTTTTTCGTAGAATTCGCGACGCCTCAGTTCGGTGAGCACACCGGCTTTTTCGCAGGCACGCTTGAAACGACGCAGGGCGGCATCAAAATACTCATTCTCGCGAACACGAACGCTGGGCATTCATACCTCAAAAGGGGCTAAGGCGTCGCCGACAATCGGCAACGGGGCGCGCATTCTAAAGGGCGCTCCCGCAAAAGGCAAAGGCTTGTGTGAAATGGGCATAATTTTCGGGGTGTTCGGCAAACCTTAGGGGTGTTTGGTAAAGCTCGGGCGTTTAGGGTATGGTCCGGCCGCTTATGCGTGTTATCGGCATCGAAAGTTCCTGTGATGAGACCGCGGTTGCCGTTTATGACGCGGCTCGCGGGCTATTGTCACATCGGCTCTATAGCCAAATTGCCCTGCATCGACCCTATGGGGGGGTGGTCCCTGAACTCGCCTCTCGCGACCATTTACGACGTTTATTGCCGCTGTTGCGCGAAGCGCTGGATGAGTCCAAATCTGAGCGCGATTCTATTGATGCAATAGCCTACACGGCAGGTCCGGGCTTGAGTGGGGCGCTTATCGTGGGGGCTGGGTTTGCAGCCAGTCTCGCCTATGCCTGGGGTAAGCCCGCGCTCGCGATCCATCATCTTGAGGGGCATTTACTCGCGCCCTTGTTGGAGCCGAATGCGCCGCAATTTCCGTTTTTGGCGCTGCTAGTCTCTGGAGGGCATACTCAGTTGGTAGATGTCGCGAGCTTGGGGCATTACGAAATTTTGGGCGAGTCCTTGGATGATGCCGCCGGTGAGGCGTTCGATAAAACCGCCAAGTTGATGGGGCTCCCTTATCCGGGCGGGGCGCAATTGGCGGAATTAGCCGAGAAAGGTCGTCGTGGGCAATTTGTGTTTCCGCGGCCGATGTTGGATCGTCCGGGACTTGAATTTAGTTTCAGTGGTTTGAAGACCGCCGCACTGGTGGCGTTGCGTGGGCGCGTGTTAGACGATCAAATTCGAGCCGATGTGGCGTTCGCCTTTCAGGAGGCGGTGGTTGATACTTTGGCGGAGAAGTGTCGGCGAGCCTTACAGTTGACGGGCCGATGCCGCCTGGTGGTTGCTGGCGGAGTGGGAGCCAACCGTCGGCTGCGTATTAAGCTTGCGCAGACTGCAGAGGCCAATGGTGCACAATTGTTTTTCCCCCGACCAGAATTTTGTACGGATAATGGCGCCATGATTGCGCTGGCGGGCTGTATGCGGATGGCGGCAGGCTTGGCTGCGAAGGCCGGCGCGGGCGCGGGCGTGGGCGTGGTGACGCGAAGTCGCTCTTTTGCGGCTAGGGCAAAATGGAATCTCGCGGATGTGGCATCGCCGATGGGTTGAGGTTAAAAAGGATTGCCGAGAGTTACTGAGGGTTAAAGATTTTAATGGATACGATTTTCATTCATGCCTTGAAGACTGAGGCCATCATCGGCATCTTCGATTGGGAGCGGCAGGTCAAGCAGACCGTGGTTGTTGATCTTGAAATGAGCACTGACATTCGTAAGGCTGCGCTGAGCGATTCAATCGACGATACGTTGAACTATAAGCGGGTGGCGAAGCGGGTGCTCGCGTTTATCGAGGCTTCGCAATTTCATTTGGTGGAAACTATGGCGGAACAAATTGCCATGTTGGTCTTGTCGGAGTTTGACGTAGCCAGTGTGCGACTGACCTTAAGTAAACCCGGTGCGGTGCGTAGCTCGCGCGACGTGGGGATCGGCATTGAACGCACTCAAAAGGACCTGGTTGAGTGGCGCTTGGCGAGTGGCGGTACGAAGAAGGGACTTTGAAAAGGGATGTTACGCTGGAGCGCGCGCTTACCTGGCGGCAAGTCGCTAGTATTGCTGAGGGCGGTTCAGTGGATTTGGCGGAGCCGGCGCGAGAACGTATTCGGGGGGCGCGGCGCCTCGTTGAGGCGATCGTGGCTCAGGGCATTCGTGGCTATGGCGTGAACACCGGGGTGGGTGCGCTCAGCGATGTCTTGGTGGATCGTAGTCAGCAGCGGCAATTGTCGCGTAATATTGTGATGAGCCATGCGATCGGGGTGGGTTCTTTGCTCGGGGCGCCGGAAACGCGGGCTATTATTGCCGCGGCAATTAATAATTTTTCCCACGGATATTCCGGCCTTCGATTAGCAGTGGTCGACGGCTTGGTGGGTTTTCTGGCGCAGGATTGTGTGCCGGAGGTGCCCGCAGGGGGTTCGGTGGGATACCTCACGCATATGGCCCACGTGTCGCTGGCATTGCTGGGCGAGGGTTTCGTGGTGTTAAAGGGAACTCGACTATCCGCGAGCGCGGCCTTGCAGGCAATGGATCTAGCGCCATTGGTACTCGAAGCCAAAGAAGGCTTGAGTCTGGTCAATGGAACGCCCTGTGCCACGGGACTTGGCTCGCTGGCGTTGCAGCGCGTGGATCGCTTGTTGGGGTGGGCGGATGTTATTGCGGCGATGACGTTTGAAAATTTACGGGGCCAGCTGGCGGCCTTTGATCCGTTCGTGTTGAGCTTGCGGGCATCACCTGGCGTCGTGCAAGTGGGTGAGCGCATACGCGCGGTGCTTAAAGACAGCGCTCTACTGGGGCAGAGCGCGGGCGCATGCACGCAGGATCCTTTGAGCCTACGGGCAATTCCCCAGGTACACGGTGCAGTTCGCGATCAGTTTGAGAGCGCTGCGAGCGTCGTGGATCGCGAGTTAGCCGCGGTGACCGATAATCCTCTGGTATCGGGGACGCCGGAATCTCCTCGTGTACATTCCGAAGCGCATGCAGTGGGGGCCGCTATCGGCCTTTCGGCCGATTCCTTAGCGATTGCAGTCGCTGAACTGGCTGCGATGTCCGAGCGGCGTATTGATCGGCTGCTCAATCCCTTGGCGAGTCGCTTACCGGCTTTTCTCGCAGTACAAGGCGGCGTTAATTCAGGGTTCATGATTGCGCAATACACCGCCGTCGGGTTAGTCGCCGAGAATCGCCGCCTCGCGGCACCGGCTAGCGTGGACGGCGGAATTACTTCAGGCTTACAGGAAGATCATCTCAGTCATGCGACGCCCGCAGCAATTAAGTTGCTAAAAATTATTGAGCATGCGGAGACTATTTTTGCAATTGAGCTGATGGCCGCTACCCAGGCCTACGAATTGCAGGAAAGTGCGCTGGCATCCGCCGCGTTTACCAAAAATATTTATTCGCAGGTTCGTGCGCGAGTGCCGCAGTATCGAGATGATCGGCCGCTGGCTCAAGATCTTGCGCGGGTGCGCGAGCTGCTACTAGAGGGTGTTGCGTAAGGACGGTGTTTGCCAAAAGCTGCATGTAGTACGTCGAGATGCTGTCGACGCACAGACTATGTATCGCTGTTTAAAGCATCGTTCCAGACCACGCGTCACGGGTTCTGCCCGCTAAATACTGCGTCCGCCGTCGACGGCGATTATTTGTCCGGTGATATAGGGGGCGTCTTGGGCTAGAAACAACGCGGTGCGCGCGATGTCTTGGGGTGTGCCGTGCCGTTTAAGAGCGGTCTTGTTAATGATTTCCTGTTTCAAAGCCGCGTCGATCGGTTCTTCGGGCCAGAGCACGGGTCCAGGCGCTATGCCGTTGACTCGAATGGCGGGGCCCAATTCGCGGGCCAGTGAGCGCGTGAGCATGGCGAGCCCGGCTTTCGCCGCACAGTACACGGGATGCCCCTTCAAAGGCCTGGCGGCATGGATGTCGATCATGTTGATAATGAGGCCTTGGCGCTGGGCGAGGCTCGGCGCGGCGGCTTGCGACAGGAATAGCGGGGCTTTCAAGTTACTACCGATTAAATCATCCCACTGTGCAAGCGTTATCTTGCCTACTGGAGTTGCGTAGAAGCTCGAGGCATTATTGATTAACACGTCGATTCCGCCGAATTCGCTCAAGGTCGCGGCAACCAATTTTTCAGGTGCATTGGCCTCGCTAAGATTAACAGCGTACATTGCCGCGGACCCGGGGCGGAGTTTATTGAGTGTGGCGCACAACTCTTCCGCGGCGGCAGCGGATGAGCGATAGTGAATCAGTATATGGGCACCCGCTGCATGGAATGCGCTTGCTATCACAGCGCCTACTCTGCGGGCACCGCCGGTAATCAGAACAACCTGGCCCTGCAATGAAATCTTGTCGATACTGTGCATCATGCAACCACACAATACCGGATTGTCATCCCTACGTGAACCGAGCTTAAGCGCTATTGAAGCAAAGCATATCCAAGCGGTGAACGAGCACATCACCCAGAAAATCGCCGCCTCCGGTGGGTGGTTGAGTTTCGAGGGATTTATGGAGATTGCCTTGTATGCGCCGGGCCTAGGATATTACAGCGCGGGTGCGCACAAGCTGGGGGCAGGCGGTGACTTCAACACGGCACCCGAGTTGTCGCCGTTATTTGGTGGCTGTGTAGCACGGCAATGTGCCGAGGTGCTGAGTGTGCTTGGCGGAGGATCTATTCTTGAAATAGGTGCGGGCAGTGGTCGTTTGGCCGGAGATATTTTGACGCGCCTTGAATCCTTGGGCGCTCTGCCTGAGCGTTATTTGATATTGGAGGTGAGCGCTGACCTGCGTGCGCGGCAACATCAGTATTTATCTCAGCGCTTACCGCATCTGGCGCCGCGTTTGCAGTGGTTGGATACCCCGTTGGCAGACTCATTTGAGGGCGTGATCGTTGCGAACGAAGTGCTGGATGCGTTACCTGTCGTGCGTTTTCGGTGGCATCGCGCGGGTGTTCTGGAGCTTGGTGTTCGGATGGGGGAGTGCGGGGCGGTAGGCGGCGCTGTTGGTGGGGAGCCCTTTGTGTGGGTGGCGCGGCCGGCGGCTCCTCGTGTGGTGGAAGCGTGTGGCGTGCTGCGGGCAGCGGCCTGCGGAGCGGATGGTGGCGATTGGAGTGAGGGATACGAATCAGAATATTGCCCGCGTTTGTCAGCCTGGACGCGTGAGGTCACGGCCTCGTTGCGGCGAGGTGCCGTTTTTTGGTTCGACTATGGGTTGCCGCGTGCGCAGTACTATTTTGGTCAACGTTATGCGGGTACTTTAATTTGCCATTTTCGCCAGCGTGCGCATGCTGATCCGTTTCGTTATCCAGGATTACAGGACATCACTGCATGGGTGGATTTTACAGCTTTGGCGGAGGCCGCTCCGGCAGAGTTTGAGGTGGCTGGATTTACTACGCAGGCGTATTTTCTCGCCGCAACCCATATTGATGAGGAGATGCGCATGCTGGCCGGTGATGATGCGGCTGTTTTTGCGCGACTGGCTAATCAGGCGAGGCAGCTCATGTTGCCGGGAGAAATGGGAGAGTCTTTCAAAGCGATGGCTTGGACGCGGGGCTTAGCCGGTCGCGTGGATGCGCCTAGCGGTGCTGCACTATTGGGCTTTAAATTGCAGGATTTGCGGCACACTCTTTAGTGTCGGTGCGCAACTGTTCGAGTGCCTGTAGGCGTTGGCGGCGTAGGGTTTCAGCAATTTGAGGGCCATTGAGTGCGGTTATATCGGCAGGGGCGGGTTTAATGGCGGCGACCGTTGCACGCGCGGCGCTCAGATAGGCGTGTTGAGGATAAGTTCTTTGTTCAAAGCCGGTACGGCCGCGTGCATCGGCTTCGCAGGCAATCAGGACTTGGCTAAATCGCTCGGGACGACGTAGGGCGTCGGCGCGCTCGAGAAATTCTAAGATGGTTTTGGCGCGTAACTCAAAGGCGCGATGCACGATCCCGTGGAAGCGCGCCACGATTAGGCTTAAGTCGCGATAGTCGCTGGGAATTCTTAAGCGGTCGGCCAAGGCCTCGATTAACGCGACACTGCGTTCTTCGTGACCGTGATGATGCGGCCATTCTTTAGGGGGAGTCACTCCCTTGCCAAGATCATGGACTAAAGATGCGAAGCGAGTGCGGGAATCAGTGGTTAAATGGCAGGCTTGATCGAGAACCATGAGCGTATGGATCCCAGTATCAATCTCGGGATGCCATTGCGGTGACTGTGGCACACCGAATAACGCATCCAGCTCCGGGAATATACGCGCCAACGCACCGCAGTCGCGCAAAGTCTGAAAGTATTGGCTGGCCGCAGATGTGTGTAGCGCCTTTTCGGTTTCAGTCCACACCCGTTCGGCGATAAGTGCGTCGATCTCACCGCGTTCCACCATGCTGCGCATGAGGTCTTGCGTCTGCGGCGCGATTTTAAATCCCAGAGGTGCAAAGCGAGCGGCGAAACGCGCAATGCGCAGCACGCGCACCGGATCTTCGATAAAAGCGTCGGAGACATGGCGCAGAACGCGGGATTTTAAGTCGCTCAATCCATTGTAGGGATCGATCAGCGCACCGTCGCTATCTTGGGCGATAGCATTAATGGTTAGATCGCGTCGGCTTAGGTCATCGCGCAGGGTCACCTCGGGACCGAATTCTACGGTGAAGCCACGATAGCCAGGTGCTACTTTGCGTTCACGGCGGGCTAGCGCATATTCTTCTTGGGTTTGGGGATGGAGAAATACCGGAAAATCTCTGCCGACTTCGCGGTACTGCAGTCGCAGCAGCTCTTCGCGAGTGCTTCCTACGACCACCCAATCACGTTCTTTGACCGGTTGCTCTAGCAACGTGTCGCGAACCGCACCGCCAACCAGATAGACTTGCATACGTGAATAATAACAGCATCACCGCGCAGATCCGTACCTCAGCAGTAGCCTTGCTCGGTGTGCTTATGAGCGGTTGCTACCTGTTACGCGGTGCCCAAGGTCAGTGGGCGGTGATGGCAAAACGTGAATCCATTGTCACTGTCATTAACCGACCATCGACGCCTGCTCGTGTTCGAGGGCAGCTTGAGGCGGTAACTGCCATTCGCGAATTTGCAATTGACCACTTAGGGTTGCCCGATAACGGTAGTTATCGTAGTTACGCGGATTTAAAGCGTCCCTATGTAGTATGGAATGTGTTTGCTGCGCCTGAGTTTTCATTGCAACCTAAGGTTTGGTGTTATCCAATTGTGGGTTGCGTGGCCTATCACGGATATTTTTCTGAAAAGCGTGCGCGCAGTTTTGCCACACAATTAAAATCGCGAGGTTTTGATGTGACGGTGGGGGGATCTGCCGCCTATTCCACTCTGGGTCATTTTAATGATCCCATTCTCAATACCATGCTCGGATGGAGTGATATCCAATTGGCGTCGATTATTTTCCACGAGTTGACCCATCAATTGCTGTACGTCGCTAACGATGCTGCATTTAATGAGGCGCTGGCGACGATGATGGAGGAGGAGGGAGTGAGGCGTTGGCTTGTCGCCACGGGACGGATTGTGGATTTGCAGGAATTTATACAAGCGCAAGTTCGCTATGACAAGGTGCTTGGGTTGCTAATCGCAGCGCGGGGCCAATTGGCTGCTTTATACGTATCGGGCCAGCCACCGGTCGCGATGCGCGAGACTAAGCGTGGGGTGTTCGCAAAATTGCATGAGGATTATGAACATTTGCAGCGGGATCAAGGCCGTCTTGCCTTTAGTGGCTTATTCAGCGCCGAGATCAACAATGCAGATTTGGTGTCGGTAGCGACTTACCGAAACTGCGTTCCGGGGTTTGAGCGCGAATTGGCTGCGGTGGGCGGCGATTTGGCGGCTTTTTTTGGGCGGGTGCGTGAGCTCGCTAAACTTCCGCGCAAGCAACGCGACGCGGTGGTGTGCAGCAGCGTATAACGTATGGTCTGGTCTTGCGTTGGCGGGAAGTGGCAATAGAGTAAGGTTTAAGGGGTTTTTATGGGGATTGCTGTGGCTTTGAAAGTATGGCTCAGGGTTGTATTTTTTGGCGTGCTAAGCGGCTCATTGCTCGCCGGCACGGGGGGCGGGGTGGCGCACGCGAGCGATGCCCCGATTTCGCTGCATGTCGCAACTTTTGATTCCGGATTCGGGGGGTACCTGACCGCTAAGAGTATCGAGCAGGCTTCGTTGCCGCTATTACGAGACTACAGCGTTGACATCACAATTCACCATTACGGCGATACTAAGAATCTACCCTATGGCGAAAAAACTCCGGAGCAAATCGCCGCGCTTGGTAGTGCGGGTGTATTGAAAGCCTTCAAAGAAGGTGCCGATATGGTATTTATTGCCTGCAACACCGCCTCGACCCAGTACCAACGAATTCGTCAAGCAGTTGACACTACCTACCCGGGTGAAGCGCGTCCGGTAATTTCCATCATCGATGTTTCCACGCGCGAGGCTAAGCTGCGCATTGATGCGGCCTTAACGACACAAAAATCGGCTGTTTTCGTCATTCTGGCAACCCCCGCCACGGTTAAAAGCATGGTTTATCCGAGGCAACTTGCCGCGTTATATGGAGTGCCTTTGGAAGAGCAACCCGCGCATCAATATGTGCAGCCACGCTGGTTTAAGGCTGCGGGTGATTCGGTCCAGAGTCTGACCCAAAAAAGTGTTATGCGGCTTGCGGGTCATGTCGTCGAGGTGTATCAACTGGCGCCGGCGAATTGGGTTGAAATGATTGAGCATGGTGCTGATATAAAGACTCAGCACGATGCGATACGCCGGGACTTAAAGCTACTGCACTCTGAGCAAGGGTACGGCGCTACGCCTAATGTGGTTGGATATTTCTGTACGCACTATCCGATTCTTGATAAGACGATTCGTGCCGAAATGCTGCCCTCGCGCGGTACAGGATCTGCCATCACGAGCTACATTTCACAAGGACAATTAATGGCGTCGGTCTTTAAGGATATGGCCGGGAAAAAATTATCGGGTCATCAACGACTGACGCCCATCAGCAGCATCGAAATGGCGCAGCTACAAGCCCAGGCGCAGGCCAGCATCACTATCAGTGGTAAGAATGGCGATAATACTCGGATGTTGGCGCGCACTCTGTTTCCGGCTGACCCCGCGCCGAGTGTGGAGGAAGCTGATATGGGATCGGTGCCAGCCGAAGTCGCCTCTAGTGGCAGCAAGGAAACTGACACTGGCGTCAAAGCGCTCCTGGGCGCCAATGAACGCGTTTCTAGCGTTAAAGAGGACATGCTGTGGGAGCACCTACGGGCGTCCATCTCAGAGGTCGAGCAGCACTTGAGTGGCGTGTTGGGCGTGGCGATTATGGATCTGAGCACGGGGCACGAACTTTTAGTTCATCCGGACGAAGTTTTCCCACAGGCAAGCTCCATTAAAATTGCGGTTCTCGCAGAGCTTTATCATCAGGATGGTGGGTCGGTGTCTGGCAAATTGGGTAAGGCGCGACTGAGTGATAGCTACACGGTTCGCAGCAGCGATTTGGTTGCAGACAGCGATATTATGGGTGGACTTACGCCCGGAGTTACAAAGCTCACTAACCGCGACCTCGCAACCATGATGGTGGCGGTCAGCGATAATTCGGCGACTAATGTGCTGATTGATCGGATTGGCATGGATAATGTGCAACGACTGATGGACAGCCTGGGTCTGAAAGATACCCGGCTGAGGCGCAAGATGATGGATTTAAAAGCGGCGGCTCAAGGTCGGGAAAATATTTCGACGCCGCGCGAAATGATGCATCTCTTGGAAGCGGTGTATCGACACAAAGTCTTTGCAGCGTCATCGGGAGATGATTTTTTTAATGTATTGGCGACGCACAAAGATAGTTGGCTGCCGCGTGATCTGCCCTCTGAAATTCGAATTGCTAATAAACCGGGTGCGCTTGAGGGAGTACGTGCTGACTCGGGTGTGGTTTTTATAGCGAATCGCCCCTATATCATTTGTGTCATGACGAGCTACCTTGCACAGGAGCGAGCCGGTGAGGATGCTATTAGCCGTATTTCTGCGGAGACTTATAGTCTGTTCGACTTGCTGGCGCGAGCTTCCTCCTACGGACGGATTATTTCGCCGCGAAATGGCCGGTAATTTATGGCCGATAATGTGAAGATGCTGTTTTGGGCGTTTGGCGCCGTGGTTTAGCGCATCACTCGTGAGCTTGGGTGCCACAATTTATGCATTCACGGTGCGGTTGGCGGATTCCGACCGGGCACTCTATGAAACGTTGAACTTGAGGATGGCGCGCCACCCATCAGAGACCGCCGAATATTTGCTGGTGCGCTTGCTTGCTTATTGTCTGGAGTACACCGAAGGGATTGCTTTTTCTAAAGGACTCTCTGATCCTGATGAGCCGGCGATTGCAGTACACGATTTAACCGGCGTTTTACAAACCTGGATTGATATTGGGTTGCCCGACGCTGCGCGGTTACACAAAGCTTCAAAAAAAGCGACACGTGTGGCCGTCTACGCGCATCGCGAGGTAGCACCTTGGTTGATACGGCTTGCAGGCGAGCGTATTCATCGCGCCGAACGCATCGTAATTTTTGAAGTGGATCGACAATTGCTCGCCGCACTCGCATCGCGGCTCGAAAAACGCATGGATATGGATTTGTCGGTGGCCGAACACACGCTCTACATTACCTTGGCAGAAGAAACGCTGAGCGGCGTTATCGTGCCACACTATCTGGGTGATTGAAATCGCCCGATTTTGAGGCATTGGAGCCAGTGTATACTGTGAGCTTATGAACAGTACTGCGCATTTCTTCCGCATTGGTTTAATGGTCAGCATTACATTTTTGCCCGCAATCGTGTCTGGCGCCGGCGTCTATACGAGTCACCGACCGGCTACCGTAGCCGTAGAAAAATTAGGATTGGTCGCTTTCCCGATATCCTGTGCTCCGCTGGTGCGTGCAGAATTTAATCGCGGCGTCGCGCTGCTACACGATTTTTGGTACGACGAGGCTCGGTCGCAGTTTGAGAAGATTCTTAAGGCCGACCCTTCCTGCGCGATAGCGCATTGGGGCGTCGCAATGAGCGTGTTCCACCAGATCTGGGATCGGCCTGACGATGCGACCAGTGCGCTCGCTTGGAACGAACTCAAGACGGCGCAATTGCACCTCGCGAAGAGTACGCGCGAGCGCCGGTATGTTGCTGCGCTTAGCAATTTCTTTAAACCAAGCGGGAGCGACTACCAAAGCCGCATCGAGAATTATTCTGCGGCGATGGCGGGTCTATCGCACGACTATCCACAAGATGTCGATGCGGGTGCGTTCTACGCACTGTCCGTGCTCGCCGCGACGGCGCCCAATGACACGAGCCTAAAACAGGCACACATGGCGATGAGCCTATTGAATGCGCTGTATGTAAAACATCCCGAGCATCCCGGAGTCGTCCACTACATTATTCATGCCTGCGACACGCCGGCGTTAGCGGCGGATGGATTGGTTGCCGCACTACAGTACGGCCAGCTGGCGGCCACCGCGCCGCATGCCGTGCATATGCCGGGGCATATTTTCATGCGCTTAGGTATGTGGCGCGAGGACATCGAATCCAACGTAAAATCGGTGATAGCGTCGCGAGCTGCTGAAGCGCGCGGACAAAGTGGCGCCATGGACCAATTTCACTCGGATGATTTTCTGCTCTATGGCTACTTGCAGAGCGGGCAGGATTCGCTTGCGCGTCACGTGGTCAGCGATTCGGCGGCCGCGGTCAGCCACTTCGAAGGCATGCCAAACATGGCGGATCATTACATGACCGGTATGCTGCCCTACTATCGCACTAAACTGCCGATATTTTATTCCTTGGAAATGCGTGATTGGAAATCAGTCGCAGCGCTCGAACCGGTTAACGATGCGCCGCCAGAGAGTCAGACGCTGGTGTATTGGGCACGCGCGGTTGCCGACGGGCATTTGAAGCATGCTGAGAAGGCCAAGTCGGATTTGGTCGCTTACGAATCGTTGATGGATCAGATAAAAAAGGGTCGGCATGCGTACATTGTCGATGCCACAGGAACCAAAATCGAGCGTGGCGAAATGCAGGCGTGGATCGCGTTCGCGGAGGGTAATCCGGTCGACGCCGAAAAATACATGCGGGGCAGCGCGGACCTACAAGATAAGGTGGGTCAGGATGAGGTTGATATTCCGGCGCGGGAGATGCTCGGCGATTTGTTGCTGGAATTTGGCAAGCCACAAGATGCGTTGCGCGAATATCGCGTCGCGTTGCAGCTCAGTCCGAATCGTTTTAATGGCTTATTCAATGCGGGCCTAGCTGCCGAAAACTCAGGGGATCGTGTGGCGGCGCAGAGCTATTATTCTATTCTGTTGAAGTCGACCAACAATGGCCGGGATTCTTTGCGTAGCGAGATCAAGCATGCGCAGAAATTCGTTACGCCGGAGGAATCCGAAGCCGAATGACCGGATCTGCGAAGCATCATTCCTCTCATCCTACAGCCCTAGTCACCGGGGGATCGCGCGGTATCGGTAGTGCAATCGCCGTCGAATTGGCGGATCGGGGGGCGCGGGTCGCTGTTCACTACCATGCCAATCGGGCGGCGGCGGAGGCTGTTCTGGGAAGCCTCGCGGGTAGTGGTCATCTTTTGGTGAGTGCGGATCTTGCGGATGCGACGGCCATCTCTAGATTATGGGCGGAGGTTTCAGATACGCTGGGGAGCGTTGATGTGCTGGTTAACAACGCTGGAATTTTCTTGGAACATCCGCCGCTGATCGCCAGTTACGCTACCTGGCAGGACTTGTGGCAGCGAACTCTGGCGACTAATCTTGTGGGGCCGGCCAATCTTTCTTATCTCGCGGCTCATTCAATGTCTGCGCGTAGCCAGGTTATCAATGCTGCCTTTGGGCGGGGGCGAATTGTGAATGTGTCTTCACGCGGGGCGTTTCGGGGTGAACCCGATGCGCCGGCCTATGGCGCCAGTAAGGCGGGACTTAATGCCTTGAGTCAATCGTTAGCCAAAGCACTGGCGAAGCGCGACGTGTATGTATATTGCGTGGCTCCAGGCTGGGTAGAGACAGAAATGGCAAAGGCCAGTTTGAGCGGACCGAATAAGTCTAACATCCTCGATGAACACCCTTTGGGTCGAATTAACCGCATGGATGAAATTGCCAATGCGGTCGTGTATTGCGCGTTGGATGCGCCGGGTGCGATGACCGGTAGCATCATCGATGTGAATGGCGCTAGCTACCTGCGTACCTGATGAAGATTCCGAAGGGCTTACAGCCATTAGTTGATGATGGCATTGTCGATGCAGTGGTACGGCGACTTAAGAGCGGTAAGGAGGCATCGATTTTTATTGTGGCCTGCGGCAATGAAATTCGTTGTGCCAAAGTCTATAAGGAAGCCGAGCATCGTGGCTTCCACAAGTTGGCTCAGTATCAGGAGGGGCGCAAGACTCGCAATAGTCGCGACGCACGTGCGATGGGGCGTAAAGGACGCCATGGGCGCAAGGTGCAAGAGACGGAGTGGAAAAACGCAGAAGTGGATGCTCTTTATCGACTCGCCAATGCCGGTGTGCGGGTTCCGCGACCTCACATGGTATACGAAGGGGTTTTACTGATGGAGCTGGTGCAGGATGAGGAAGGCAATCCCGCACCCCGTCTTAATGAAGTGACTCTCACCGCAGAACAAGCCTTACGTTTTCATGGCTTTATGATCAGTCAAATCGTTAGAATGCTATGCGTTGGACTTATTCATGGCGACCTCTCAGAGTACAACGTACTCATGGACGTTAATGGCCCCGTGATTATTGATCTGCCTCAGGCGGTAGATGCAGCCGGCAATAACAATGCCTTTCGGATGCTGGCGCGCGATATTAATAATATGCGTGAAACTTTTGGTAAGACAGCGCCCGAGTTACTAACTAGCGAATACGCGCACGAGATCTGGCAGCGCTATGAAGCCGGCGACCTTAAGCTCGATTCGGTGCTGACCGGGAGATTCGCACGCGATGCGGCGAACGCTGACGTTGCAGCGGTGATGAGGCAAATCGACGATGAGCGATGGGAGGCAGAAGAGCGGCAACGGCGTGCAGTGGATCGAGAGCGTGCGTAAGGGGCGGGGCGCCACAAATCTTAAGGAACACCTGCCTTGCAACCGCTTACGATCGGCACAAACCATACGGCGTATTGATCCGGATCGAGAACGCTCATAATTATTTGGTCGAAATGACGGCGTACCAGTGGCAGGGGAAAATCGGCGTTGGCCAGCGCCTCGGTGTAACCGTCGCGCCATGCGGTAAAAATAGCGGCGAGCGTGACACGTGCAACGCGAATAGTGTCGACGATGACGTAATCAACTCGCAATTCTTGTAATCCAAGGGTCTTCAACAGTGCCCATGTGCGCCGCCCGACGCGCGCATCCGAATGTGTTCGTCGAGAGAATTCTATGGGTCCGCGCCGAAAGAATTCATCTGGATCAAGTGCGCCTTGCATCATATGAAGCATCGCATAATCCTCCGACAATACGTGAACCCAGCCGCCGGGCCGCGCGACACGGATCAATTCCGCGAGCACTAATTCAGGTGACGGTATGGATTGCGTAACATGTCGACAGGCTACTAAATCGAACGACGCGTCGGGATAATTTAAGTGAAAAGCATCTTCTTGCCGGAATCGCACGCGCGGGCCGAGTGCGTCATGTCGAGACCTTGCAATGGCAAGCGAGCTTTCTAGTATATCGACGCCAGTTAACGTCGCCTCTGGAAGCAGCCTCGCCATGCGTGCGGTGAATTCACCGGTGCCACATCCTACGTCGAGAATGTGTGCCGTACGAGGCAAAGAATAACGCGCGATAAGTGTTTGTTCTTGTGGCCAGATAGCCTCAATTTGCGCAGCTAGAGTGCGCACCATCGATTCGTCAGCCATTTGCGCGGCCTGAGGATTTCGGCCACTCACTTCGTTCAAGATTGGCTTCGCGAGCGCTTGCGGTACTGACTCAACTGAGCGTTATATTCTAGGGCTCCTAAAAATTGCCGTGCCGCAGGTTCCAGGGACTGCGGTTTGATATTGAGCTCGGCAAAGCCATCGCGGTCGCACACCGAGTCCACACACAAGGAGCGGTAGTTGTCGCTAGAAAACGGTCGCCCGGGGACAAAATTCATGATCAGCGCTTGTACACGTGCTAAAACATCAGGCAGTCCGATAATCAGGCGGTGATGGCCAATAATTTTGGCGACCAGCGAAACAATTTCGTGAAGAGTAAAAACTTCAGGTCCCCCCAGTTGGTAAGTCTTTCGACTGGTTGCACCTCCCTGTAGGCAATGGACTATTGCATCGACTACGTTATCGACATGTACTGGCTGAAAACGTGCATTCGGTTTCGCGAGCGGGAAAACGATTGGCAAAGCCCCCAAAAGGTTGGCAAATCGATTGAGAAACGAATCGCCAGGACCAAAAATTACTGAAGGCTGCAAAATTGTCCAATCAAGTTCGGACTTTTGCGCCTGGATAATTTTCTCTGCCTCACCTTTAGTTTTTAAATAATAGCTTGGGGCATCGCTCGCAGCTTTTAGTGAGGAAATCTGTAGCAGTCGAGCAATATTCGCAGAGCCTGCTGCTTGTACTAGAGTTCGCGCCAATTGCGTATGTGCGCGCCGAAAACCTGCTCCTCCAAAGCCGGGTTCATTAAGAATTCCAATAAGATTAATTGCAACATCCTGGCCGCGCAGGCGTTCACCCAGCGCAGCTGCGTCATACACATCGCAATTTTCAAGCTTAAGGCCGGGCAATACGCGTAAATGTTTATGCTGTTCGCGGTCGCGCGAAAGCACTGTGACCTGGTGACCCTCCTTGAGTAATCGGACGGTAACTCGGGTTCCCAAGAACCCGGTACCGCCCAATACGCATATGGATAGCGAACGCATGCTCAACGAATGGGAATTAGAATAATCGCGCCACCACGCCGCACATTTAACAACAGTACCGAGACGCCTTTTGCGGCTTGGCGCAAGCTTTTGGTGTTGATAACCGGCGTACGGCCGACTCCTACAATTTTGTCATTGGAACGCAGACCCGCTTCCGCAGCCGGACTACCTTCCTGAACGGTCTTGACGAGAACGCCGCCTTCGGTATCGATTAAATCAGCACCCTCTAGGCCTTTATTGATATCGACTGCTTTAGCCGTCTCGGATTCGCCACGGTCGGCGATCAATGCGGTTACTTTGACAGATTTTCCGTCGCGCAACAGACCAATTTCGACCTTATCGCCTACTCGCAACATACCAATTGAATTTCGTAGTTCGCTTGCGCCTTTCATGGGTCTATTATTAATAGAGGTGATAATGTCACCGGTTTTTACGCCAGCATGTTCCGCCGAAGATCCTGGCACGACACCACCCACTAACGCGCCGGTAGACTCGCTCAAACCATATTCCTTAGCAATGTCAGGCGTTACATCATAAATATTAACGCCTAAAACGCCGCGTTTCACCTTCCCATACTTAATGAGTTGATCCATGACTCCCCTGGCCATGCTGATCGGAATCGCGAAACCAATACCGATATTGCCGCCGCTACGCGATAGGATTGCCGAATTGATACCCACTAATTCGCCGCGCAGATTAACCAAGGCGCCGCCGGAATTACCCGGATTGATGGACGCGTCGGTTTGTATGAAATCCTCATAGCCTTCCGGATTGATGCCGGTGCGGCCAAGTGCACTGACAATACCAGCGGTCACGGTATGTTGCAGGCCGAATGGGTTGCCCACCGCAACCACGTAGTCACCTACCTCTAAATGAGTTGAATCACCTAACTGCATCGCGACTAAATTCGGTTGCTTGGCTTGAAGTATGGCGATATCCGCACCTTCATCGGTGCCGATGACTTTGGCTTCAAAAGTACGATTATCAAGCAGCGTAATCGTAATTTCGCTGGCATTCTCGACCACATGATGATTGGTAATGATATAGCCATTTTTCGCGTCGACAATGACTCCGGATCCAGCACTCTGGAACTCTCGCTCGCGTGGTTTTCCACCCGGTGGTACGTTAAAGAAGCGGCGAAAAAACGGATCTTCCATTAATGGATTTTGCTGATTTGCTTGTTCCTTAATGGTGCCCTTGGTGGCCACATTGACCACCGCAGGCGAGATGCGCTTAACCATGGGGGCAAGTGACGGAAACGGCGCCTCGGCAAGCGGCAACGCAGCCAAGGCCGGAGAAATGGTAATAGGACTAATAAAAGCAATCGCTAATAAAGTCACTGCCGCAAATTTGAAACGCAGATTCATTGCGTGGTCCTTAAAGTTGTTGAATGGCGGTAAGACGGACAATGGAGTCGGACAGAAGTTTCCGTCCGGCTCCAAATTGATAGCCACGGTATTATAGAGTGGCACCGCGCAACTTCCTATTTGCTTGCCCGTTAAGCGGCTTCCACCAGGATTTTTTGTGGTTGTGCCACTGCCTGTTTGGGTATCGTGACTTCCAGCACGCCATTGTGAAACTTTGCCTTGATGCTTAACGTATCCGCAGTTTCCGGGAGGCTAAAACGGCGCTGGAACTCGCCATTGGTCCTCTCGATACGCCGATATCCCTCGCGCGCCTCGGGACGCAAGGCTGCGCGCTGCCCACGCACTGTGAGAACGCCTTGATCGGCTGTAATCTCAACGGCCTTTAGGTCGACGCCCGGAAGATCGACGTGCAGCACAAAGGCGTGAGTTTCCTCATGAATATCAACAGGGGGTACCCAAGCACCGCTGTCCGCTGCGGTAGTCATCGGCGCGCTAAACAGGCGATCGATATCCTTTTGCAGCCGGCTGACAAGGGACCATGGTTCATAACGTAATACAGTCATTGCCGAACTCCTTGAAGGTGGCAGAACAATTCTGCATAGAGTTAAAAGTTGGGATCCTGGAGAGCATTTCAACCGGCGGTAACAAAGTTTTCATCGAATTAATCTTAACGGGGTGCTGAAAGTCAACCGCAAATATCGAAAATCAAGCTTCGATATTGTTAAACATCGTGTCAACACAAGATGTTGCGATTGGCTACTAATTCACTTGACGCATGCCTGACATGGTGCAATCATGCTATCTCTCGGAAAATCCTAGTAAGATACTGAAAAGTAACGATATTTTTTATATAAAATAATCTCTAATTGCTCTTGACGGTGATCATCCACACGTTTTAACCTTCTCCCCCCGACACAATATGTTGTGGTTACCGAATTTCCTTATTCCCAAAACGTTAAATCATTGTGCATTCAAAAGAAATTTTGGATGGGGCTTGGTTTTTTTGAAATGGAGCGACATTAATAAACATGAACACGGTGGTTAAAATAGAGCCCAAAAGCGTTAGCAGCATTCCGTTTCAAGATGCATCAATTGATATTTGGGATAAGAAATATCGTTTGACGGCTAAGGACGGCTCACCCATTGACCACTCTATGGACGATACTTATAAGCGTGTCGCACGAGCCTTAGCCGATGTAGAAATAGAAGAATTGCGTGAGCAGTGCTACGAATCGTTTTTGTGGGCATTGCGTCAAGGCGCCATTCCCGCCGGTCGAGTGACTTCGAACGCGGGTGCATTGGCACATAAACCAGCAACGTCGACGATCAATTGCACTGTATCGGGCACGATTCGTGATTCGATGGACGATATTTTAAATAAAGTGCACGAAGCGGGATTGACGCTTAAAGCCGGTTGCGGAATTGGGTATGAGTTTTCTACTTTACGGCCTCGCGGCGCCTATGTGTCAGGAGCGGGTGCCTACACCTCCGGGCCTTTGTCCTTTATGGATATTTACGACAAAATGTGTTTTACGGTGTCCTCGGCCGGCGGGAGACGGGGCGCTCAAATGGGGACCTTTGATATCGGACACCCTGACGTGTTGGAGTTCATTCGCGCAAAACGTGAAAATGGACGTTTGCGTCAATTTAATTTGTCCTTACTTATTACCGAGGAATTCATGAAAGCCGTCAAGCACGACGCGCCGTGGTGTCTTGCTTTTCCTCTGGACACCAAAGAATTTGAAGCGGACCAACCCGATATTGCGGACTCGATGAAATTCGTTTGGCGTGAATGGCCAAGCACTGCCGGCTATGTAGCGAATGATGCCGGCTTGGTTGTGTGTAAGATTTATAAAATATTGCCCGCGCGTCGTGTGTGGGATCTGATCATGTCGTCCACCTACGATTTCGCCGAACCCGGCTTTATTTTGATCGATAAGGTAAATGAGATGAACAATAATTGGTGGGTGGAGAATATCCGCGCCACTAATCCTTGCGGGGAACAACCATTGCCGCCTTACGGCTCGTGTCTCTTGGGTTCAGTGAATCTCACTAAGTTTGTGATCGATCCATTTACGGATGATGCGCGTTTTGATTGGGAGACCTATCGTAAGGTGGTGAAAGTGTTCACCCGCATGCTGGACAACGTGGTGGAGATTAACGGCCTACCCCTGGCGCAACAGCGAGATGAAATATTGCGCAAGCGCCGCCATGGCATGGGTTTTTTAGGATTGGGATCCGCTATTACTATGCTCTGCATGAAGTATGGCTCGAAGAAATCGGTAGCGTTCTCGCAGAACGTATCGCGTGAAATGGCAATGGCGGGTTGGGAAGCAGGATTGGAATTGGCCCGCGAAAAAGGTGCGGCGCCGATCATGAACGAAGAGTTTAATGTGACGCCTGAAATGCTGCGTAAGCGCCCTGAAATGATTAAAGATGGATGGCGTGTAGGTGCGCGTATTTTAGGGCGAGTACTGCATGCTCGCTACAGCCGATATATGCAGCGCATTGCTGAAGCAGCGCCGGAGTTGGTGGATGAGCTTGCGGAAATAGGGGCGCGCTTCACGCACCATACTTCTATAGCGCCTACTGGAACGATCTCGCTGTCGCTTGCTAATAACGCGTCAAATGGTATTGAACCGTCGTTTGCCCATCACTATTCTCGCAATGTTATTCGGGAAGGCAAGAAATCAAAAGA
Source organism: Gammaproteobacteria bacterium (assembly GCA_025359565.1). Classification (GTDB taxonomy): domain Bacteria; phylum Pseudomonadota; class Gammaproteobacteria; order Steroidobacterales; family Steroidobacteraceae; genus Bog-1198. The sequence continues at coordinate 62,489 of JANYFY010000017.1, forward strand.
AAAAGTTGATGTGTTTTCATTTGAGTTGCTCGCATATCGCGAGTTGGTTAATCCGCGCGCAGTCCCAAATTCAGCAAATCCGGCGGAAAAACTACCGGAATATTTTGTGTCAGCAGATGATATCGGTCCCAAGGAACATGTGGATATTCAGGCGGCTGCGCAAATTTGGATAGATTCGTCGATCTCGAAGACGGCAAATGTGCCGACTAATTATCCTTATGAAGATTTTAAAGATATTTATCGCTATGCCTATGAAAAAGGCTTAAAAGGTTGCACCACTTTTCGTTTCAATCCTGAGGCATTTCAAGGCGTATTGGTCAAAGATGAAGATCTTAAGAACACCACGTATGTGTTTACGACCGACGACGGTACGGAAATCGAAGCGAAAGGCGACGATGAGATCGAATATGACGGCGAGATGCATTCCGCTGCCAATCTCTTTGATGCTTTGAAAGAAGGCTATTATGGAAAGTTTTGATCATGACTCATATTAAAATAGACAAAAAAATTGCCAAGTATCGCGTGCTTAAGCCTCAGATTAAGGAGGTTCCGCTTGCCAAAGAAGCACTGAAGACACAAGACAATGTTATTTGGATGCATGAGAAATTAGAGCGACCCGAGGTGCTAATAGGGTCGACGTACAAGATTAAAACTCCCGTGTCTGATCATGCTATGTACGTGACGATTAACGACATATTGCTGAATGAGGGAACTTTGCACGAGCAGCGTCGACCTTTCGAAGTTTTTATAAATTCTAAAAATCTCGATCATTTCCAATGGATTGTGGCGCTTACCCGCGTGATATCTGCGGTTTTTCGCAAGGGCGGTGACACCACTTTTCTGGTCGACGAGCTCAAGGCGGTATTCGATCCGCGCGGTGGCTATTGGCAGCCCGGCGGTAAGTTTATGCCCTCGACAATTGCTGAATTAGGTTATGTGATCGAACGGCACCTACAATCAATCGGACTTCTAAAAAAACCCGAGCTGGATGTACATCAGCGCAAGTTAGTGCAGGAAAAGCGTGCTGAATTCGAAGCGCGCACTAAGCAAACGGATGCTTTTTCAAAGTCGCATTTTCCGGAAGGAGCTCAGCTGTGTAGTAAATGCAGTACCGCTGCTATGGTGATGATGGATGGTTGTAATACCTGTTTGAACTGCGGCGATTCAAAGTGCGGTTGATGCGTGTTCTAAGGGACTGCATGGCGTGCGCGAGCGTACTCCGCTAAAACGGCACGGTTATCATGGCTTTCAATGAAGCGTACAGTTTGAATATTGCGGCCGCGAAATTGCAGTTCAATTTTTCGACTATCACCCAAACGAATAAGTGTTGCTGAACTTAGTCCAAAATAGGCGCTTTGTCCCCAAGAAACCTTCGGTTCATAAGGTTGTTTCTCAAGGGGCGGGACTTCTATGAGCGTCAACGGTACAGGCTTATTATCGATTACTAGTGCCACGGCAGCCGCTTCGTGAATGTCCCCGATAGGCTGATCGTTGCCTGGCGCTACGTGTACCCACAAGCCGAATTGCGTCACGCCCGTCCGATTCCATTCCACGGGACCAAAATAGGCGAAACTGGCGCGCTGACCGAAAGTTAAGGTTCCAAGTTGTACCATTTCAATCGGCTCTTGCAATGCTGCCACGGTGATTCCGGTTCGTTCGTCAAGAACCTCAGGTTTGATTGCAGTCTCTGCGGTACATCCGATAATCAATGAATAGGTTATAAAAAAACCGAAATGTCGCGTGCGCATAGCTTGCATTATACCCAGGGCGTGATCTAGCGCCGATTTTCCCGCTTGATCATCGCGCTATAATTTTGTTTATGTTCAATCCCCTACGTCGTTTATTGCTGTGGAGCATGGTTGCTTGCCTAATCCATGGCCCAGTCGCAGCAGCCGAGCGGATTATCGCTACACGCGCGGTTGTGCACAAATCTGAGCATAAGCTGTTGCTATACAACGAAAGGCAGTTGGTTGGCGAATATACAGTCGCGCTTGGTTTGAGCCCTACGGGTCAAAAGGAACGTGAACACGACTTTCGAACCCCTGAAGGGCATTATTTGCTCACCCGCCGCAATACTCGTAGTGACTTTTTCCTATCGATTCAGGTGTCGTATCCTAATCAAGAGGATGCGCAACGCGCGCGTCGCCGGGGATGGGTGCCAGGAGGATCCATTATGATTCACGGACAGCCTAATGTGCCGCGACATCCGGCCTCTTACTATGCCTCCAGTGATTGGACTAACGGCTGCATTGCATTATCGAACTCCGATATGGTCGAGGTTTGGATGCTGACGCAAGACAATATACCCATCGATATTTTACCTTGAAGGACATTCAGCCCTTGGAAACAACAATTCTCTCGTCGGATATGGTCGACGCACGGGTAACGCCTAAGGGCAGCCTGGAGCATTTATCGCGCCAGGAAATCGAACAGCTACATGATACCGGTCAAGGGGGGCTGTATCCCCTATTTCGCCAGTGTGCCCTCGCGGTTCTAAATTCCGATAGCGATATCGATGATGCGCGAATAATTTTTGATAAATATCGTGATTTTGACTTAAAGATTGTGCGTCAAGCCTGGGGTATCAAACTCGAAATTAAGAACGCGCCGGCCACGGCATTTGTGGATGGTCAGATGATTAAGGGTCTGAAAGAGCATCTATTCGCGGTGTTGCGCGACGTGGTCTTTATCTCGAACGAGATCATGGAGAGCGGCCGATTCGATTTGACCCGCTCTGCAAGTATCACCAATGCAGTGTTTTATATCTTGCGCAACGCAGGGGTACTGGAGTCACAAGGGCGACCAAATTTGGTGGTTTGCTGGGGAGGGCATTCGATCGGTCGGCTGGAATACGATTACAGCAAAAAAGTGGGTTACGAATTTGGCCTACGCCACCTGGACGTGTGTACCGGTTGTGGGCCGGGTGCTATGAAAGGTCCGATGAAAGGCGCAACTATCGGACATGCCAAACAACGTATTGTCGGTGGTCGATACCTCGGCATCACAGAGCCCGGGATAATTGCCGCCGAGTCGCCCAATCCCATTGTGAGTCAATTGGTGATCATGCCGGACATCGAGAAGCGTTTAGAGGCCTTCGTGCGTTTAGGTCATGGTATCGTGATATTTCCGGGTGGTGCGGGTACCGCTGAGGAAATACTCTATTTGCTCGGAATTTTAATTGATCCCGCTAACATCGAATTGCCGTTCCCTGTGGTGTTTTCAGGGCCGGCGGGTAGTGGCGAATATTTCGACCAAATCCATCATTTTATTGGCGCGACGTTAGGACCCGTGGCGCAATCGCGTTATCAGATAATTATTGATGACCCTGCGGCGGTGGCGCGCGCCATGGTTAAGGGATTATCTAAGGTTCGTGATTACCGTCGGCAAAATAATGATTCCTACTGCTATAACTGGTTATTGAAAATTCCCGCAGAATTTCAGCAACCTTTTGAAGTGACGCACGAAAATATGCATTCTTTATCGCTTTCCGGTGATCGACCTGTGCATGAGCGGGCCGCGGATCTGCGACGCGCTTTTTCCGGGATAGTGGCCGGTAACGTCAAGGAATATGGTATTCGCGCCATCGAGCGTCACGGACCGTTTGAGCTTCGTGGGGAGCCTGCCATCATGGAGCCCTTAGATCAGTTACTGAAAGCCTTTGTAGCTCAGGGACGCATGAAGCTCAATGGCGCTCAATACACGCCGTGCTATCGTTTAGTCGCGTAGCGTTACCGCGCATTTAACTTACCGCGACATGCTGTGAGAGGCGCATCTCAACGTGGGCTTAAGCTTGTGACGAGTGGGCATTGCCTGTGACACAGTTCCTGTCAGGAAAGCCGTGTCACGCTTAACGTCCCCACATCGACCGAGGTAACGCAACGATGAGTGAATTCAGAGAGCAAGTCAGGTACGCAGGCGTGGATCGACGCAGCCCACGCGCGGAACCAGCTATTGTTAAACCCGGGATTGCGCCGGTTAAATTATATAAGCCCGGCGGTCGTCATGCAGCGATTACAAACAGTCTTTATAACTGGCACAATTATAAAACTTGGACCGAGAAAATCCGCGGTAATTGGGATAAATAATCGCAAGTATAAAATCCGGCACTAAGCGGCATTTTCTGGGTTTTCATTGACAATGGGCCGCCACGTCGGTGCCTTTGCGTTCAACCACTTAAGTAGCGGTTTCCAATCTTCTAAGTCTTGCAATACCAAATGATTTTTCATTTCGTATAAACCCACGCCTAACTCGGCAGCTCGCACATAGTTCTGCGAGTCCCGCAAAGTCGTGATGACCGGTATGCGAAGTGTGTCTAAAAATCGCATGAGGGATTGGTAAACTATGGTACTGCGCCGCACACGGTTCGCTACCACCCCGATTCGATTTTCGTCGCGACGAACTTTTGCAATTAACAGCAGGTCGGCAATGCATTTTGAAAACGCGTGTATATCAATGTCCGAGGGAAGCACAGGCACAATAATGGCATCGGCGTCTCGGGTTATCTCGGGCATCTGTTGCGGTGGAATTGCCGCAGGCGTATCAACAATGACATGGACCGCCTCTAGGGGAATCCGCATCTGCCATGCGCGCGTCATGCTGCTATTGCGTTCGAATGCTGCGATGCCGTGTATAAACGCTTGGTGCGGTTTGCGCTTTTTTAGCCATCGGCTACTTGAGCCTTGCGGATCGTTGTCAATGAGTACAGGGCGATCACCCTGGGTTGCGAAATAGCTCGCGAGGTTAGTCGATATCGTGGTTTTACCTGAGCCACCCTTGGGATTCAGTATAACGATTCGCTGCATAGGTCAATTCGCTGCATGGGCCATTAAGATTACGCAGGCTTTTACTGCAAGGCAAGAATCCTTAGGGTTGTGAAAGTGTTCACGGTCCGCGACAATGATAATGAGCTAAAGTACGGCAATGGAGTGGATGTTGCAATTTGTGGATGAAATTGATGATGCTATCGGAGCTATTCGGCTCTGGTGGTTTTGAATCTGAGCGAGTCTCAGCCTATCGAGGGTGAACAAGGGTCGATTGAGACGATAGTCGACGATCCGGGCATAGCAGGGGCGCTGTACGCGGTTATCTGTCACCCCCATCCGTTGTATGGCGGTACTATGGATAATAAAGTAGTGACCACCGTAGCACGTGCCTTTAGAGGTCTAAATTTCCCAACCGTGAGGTTCAATTTTCGGGGAGTCGGTAGCAGCATGGGAAGCTACGATGGAGGCGAGGGAGAAACCGCTGATGCGCTTCAGGTAGTCAAATGGGGCGCGAAACGCTGGCCGGGCAGAGGTGTGGTGCTGGCAGGATTTTCCTTTGGTGCTTACGTATCACTGCGTGTAAGCCAAATTTATCCATTGTCCCGGTTGATCACTATAGCTCCGCCGGTCGGTCGTTTTAGTTTTTCCGAATTGAATACCCCGAGCTGCCCCTGGTGGGTGATTCAAGGCGATGCTGACAACGTGGTCGAGCCCCAGAACGTTATTGACTGGGCGAGATTACAAGTCCCTAAACCTACGGTTATCGTGATGCGAGGCGCGAGCCATTTTTTTCACGGTCAGCTGACGGAATTACGCCAAATATTGATAGATACATTCCGGAGCGACTGAGATTTCGGTCGTCCGGAATGCTAAAGAAACTAGTTCACGAATTCCTTGAGCGTTTTGAGCGCGGCAATACGCACTTTCTTGCTCGCAGGTTTCGCCTTGAACATCATTTTTTCCCCGTTGAAGGGATTGACGCCTTCACGGGCCTTAGTGGCGGGTTTCTTGACAACTTTCATCTTCAAAAGACCGGGAAGGGTAAACACGCCATGGCCGCGCAGACTCTTCTTGATCGAAGCCGAAAGTGAATCAAACACGGCTCCGACCTGTTTCTTGGAGAGCTCTGTTTCCTTCGAAATGCTAGTGAGAATTTCAGACTTGGTCGGTGCTGCATTCTTTTTCGCCATATTAAAATCTCCTGGTGGTTTGCGAAAACGGGCGTTAATTGCCCAAAAATTCAACTCGGCGCCGAAAATAACACAGAAAAAAGCGGATGTTTAGCGAAATTACTAAAAAAATTTACTAAATTAATAGGTAGGAACCCTTATATTTCTAGCTTTCGCGCCTACTAGCCTGCTATTACGCATTCAATCCGAGTGCAGCGTTTACTGTGAATTCAGTCATATAGACGCGATTGCTGGTGAGCGCAGTAGAATTAATAAAGCGCCAATTGCGATCGAAATCCACAGCACAGAGAAATCGATTTGGCCTATGGGTGGAATAATTTTTCGTACAGGCTTCAACAAGGGTTCGCATACTTGTCCAAATAAGCGCACACCCGGCGCGTAACCACCTGGCGACATATAGCTCGTTAGCCAATAGATCAGGAGGGCAAAAAGGTAGATACGCAACACTGTGTCAACCAGGCCCACCAGCGTTATTCTTAGAAAACTCTCAGGGCCACCATACCCGTAACCGCCAAGTGCCAAGACTGCAGCGCTACGCGCACTGGCGACCATAAGCACCGCTAATACGGTGGCGGTGTCAATTTTGGCGATAGGCGGCAAAACGCGGCGCAAAGGTAAAATCAACCAATTCGTAATTCGGACGATGGCATCCGCCATGGGGTCGCGAAAATCGGCACGGACGATCTGAAAAATTAAACGCAGCACAAAGGCTAAGGTTAGTAACCAGAGCAAGGTATCAACGATGTACCGAATAGCTTCCATAGGTCTAACTCTGCGTAGGCGGGATTTCGCCCCCATATTCTAGCGCGAGTTCAGCGGAACGGCGATCAGCCGCAGCAACGGCATGGCCAACAATGGCGCGTAGTCCGGCCGCGTCCATTACTGCAAGTGCCGCCGCAGTTGTACCCCCTTTAGAGGTCACTTGTTCGCGCAGCTTGCTTAAAGGTTCTGTGGAATGTCGCGCCATTTGTGCCGCACCAAACGCGGTCTCTAGTGTCAATTGATGCGCAATCTCATTGGGTAAGCCGCGTTCATGGGCGGCCGCTTGGAGGGCTTCCATAAACAGGAAAAAATAGGCGGGACCGCTGCCCGAGAGCGCTGTAACTGTGTCCATCTGGGATTCATGTTCTACCCATACGGTTGCACTCACCGCAGCCAGAATGGATTCCGCTAAGGCACGATAGGCGGCACCGACATTGATTGGAGCATATAGCCCGGTGGCACCAAAGCCGTTCAAGGCGGGCCGATTGGGCATGGTGCGTACCACTGGTATATCGGGTCCAAGCCAGCGCGCCAAGGCAGCGTGAGGGATTCCCGCTGCAACTGAAATTATGAGTGGATGCTGGCTAAGGTTAGGGGTGAGGCTTAAGGCCGCGGCGCGCATTTGCTGCGGTTTTACCGCAAGGATTATTACTTCTGCGTCCCGAATGGCGGTGACATTGTTATCGGTCACCTCGATAGCGTACTCGCGGCTTAAGCGGTTGCGTTGCTCTTCGCTAGGATCAGCCACCACGATATGGCTGCTGGGAAGTCCGCGCTTAGTCAGACCCCCGATAAGCGCCGCCGCCATATTGCCGCCGCCGATGAATGCCAATCTACGTATAGTGTTCATGGGTTTCCTTTATGCTTGGTATGACAGTTCTGGGCCCAAATAAGGCCGATCCGATTCGCACATGGGTGGCTCCCGCAACGATAGCAGCCTCAAAATCCTCGCTCATTCCCATTGAAAGGGTGTCTAGCTGTAAATCTTGGCTATTTAATTGATCGAGTAGCTGTTTCAAGCGAATGAATACCGATAGCTGTTTACTGGCGTCGGTTTGTGCGGGGGGTACGCACATTAGGCCGCGTAGGCGTACGCGGGGAAGCGCTGCAATTTTTTGCGCCAGATCAGGTACTTCCTCTGGGTAAAGACCAGCCTTCGTAGATTCTGGAACCAATGCAACTTGAATACAGAGGTTTAACGGGTTGCGGTGTGACGATCTCTGATCCGACAGGCGTTTGGCTATTTCAAATCGATCGATTCCGTGAACCCAATCAAAATACAGGGCGATAGTGCGAGTTTTATTGGACTGCAAGCGACCGATGAAATGCCAGCATAGCTTTAAGTCGGTGAGCGAATCTATCTTTGAAATTGCTTCCTGTAGGTAATTTTCACCGAAATCCGCGACTCCTGCTGTGGCGACGGCGCGGCATGCTGCGCTAGTCTGGGACTTACTGACGGCGATTAATGTGACCCCGGAAGGGGTCCTGCCGGCTACTTGCGCGACTAAATTGATGCGAGATCGCACCAGATTGACGTTAACCGCTAAATTCTGCGGACCAATTAACATATTAGGGGGTGAGCCTGTCTTATATAATGCTGCCTACACCAATAGCTTAATTTAGGAGCCGCATATGGCGGTCGATATCGCTCAGCTTCTCGCTTTCGCAGTAAAGAATCATGCATCGGATTTGCACCTATCAGCAGGGGTGCCACCTATGATTCGGGTGGACGGCGATATCAAGCGCATCAATATGCCGGCGTTGGCACACAAAGAAGTGCATAGCATGGTGTACGACATCATGAATGATAAGCAGCGTAAGGCCTACGAAGAGTTTTACGAAACCGACTTCTCATTTGAAATACCAAAATTAGCCCGCTTCCGTGTCAATGCGTTTAATCACAATCGCGGTGCCGGCGCCGTCTTCCGCAGTATTCCATCGACCATACTATCCCTGGATGAGTTAAACGCACCGAAAACATTCAAAGATCTATGCATGTTACCCCGTGGCCTGGTGCTCGTGACGGGCCCTACCGGATCTGGTAAGTCGACCACCTTAGCGGGAATGGTCAATCATTGTAATGACAATCGACCCGATCACATTATCACGATTGAGGACCCTATCGAGTTTGTACATGAGAGTAAGCGTAGTTTGATTAATCAGCGCGAGGTACATCGCGATACGCTAGGGTTCACTGAGGCATTGCGGTCGGCTTTGCGTGAGGATCCGGATGTGGTTTTGGTCGGCGAGTTGCGCGATCTTGAAACCATCCGCTTGGCGCTGACGGCAGCTGAAACCGGACATTTGGTGTTTGGCACGCTCCATACCAGCTCTGCAGCTAAGACTATTGACCGTATCGTTGACGTGTTTCCGGCAGCCGAAAAAGATATGGTGCGTGCCATGCTCTCGGAGAGTTTAAGGGCAGTAATCTCTCAAACACTGATGAAAAAAGTGGGTGGTGGTCGGATTGCGGCGCATGAAATTATGATTGGCACTCCCGCGATCCGCAATCTAATCCGCGAAGGAAAGATTGCGCAAATGTATTCGGCTATTCAGACGGGTCAGGGTCAGGGGATGCAAACGCTGGACCAATGTCTGCAGGATTTGGTGCAAAAAGGTGTGGTTAGCCGTGAAGAAGCGCGTTACAAGGCGCAAAATAAGGACAGTATTTAAATGGAACGCGAACAAGCTATTAAGCTCATGCAGGATTTGCTGCGGCGCATGGTCGACAAGAAGGGTTCTGATTTGTTTGTTACCGCGGGTTTTCCACCGGCAATCAAGATTGACGGTGAAATACGACCTCAGTCTGAACGATCGCTCTCGCCGGAACAGGCGGCCGGAATGGTCCGAGCCATTATGAATGACCGTCAAACCAAAGAGTTCGATTCAACAAAGGAGTGCAACTTTGCGATTTCGCCTCCGGGTATTGGCCGTTTCCGTGTGAGTGCCTTTGTGCAGCAAGGACACACGGGTGCCGTGCTGCGGACCATTAACGCAAAAATTCCGTCGTTCGAAGAACTGGGGCTACCGTCAATATTAAAAGAAGTAGTGTTATCTAAGCGTGGATTTGTAATTCTGGTGGGCGGTACGGGTTCTGGCAAATCCACTACATTGGCAGCCATGATTGGTCATCGCAATGAGAAGACTCGGGGTCATATCGTAACCATCGAAGATCCGGTTGAGTACGTGCATGAACATAAAAGTTGTGTGATTACCCACCGCGAAGTCGGTGTCGACTGCGAAAGTTGGCATTTGGCGCTTAAGAACACTTTGCGCCAAGCACCTGATGTCATATTGATTGGCGAGATCCGTGATCGGGAGACTATGGAATACGGCATTCAATTCGCTGAAACTGGACATTTGGTACTCGCTACCCTGCACGCCAATAGTTCCAACCAGGCTATTGATCGAATCATCAATTTCTTTCCTGAAGAACGTCGTGAACAATTGTTGATGGACTTGTCTCTAAATCTACGCGCCCTCGTCTCGCAGCGTCTAATTCCGCGTGAGGCGGGGCCGGGCCGTATTGCCGCCATGGAAATCATGCTGCAGTCTCCGTTGATTTCCGATTTAATCTTTAAAGGCGACGTTAGTAAGATCAAGGATGTAATGGCGCGATCTAATCGCATGGGAATGAAAACTTTTGATCAGGCGTTATTTGAGCTATATGAAGCAGGTGAAGTCTCATATGAAGATGCACTGCGTAATGCCGACTCCAAGAACGAGTTGCGTTTACGCGTGAAATTAGACAGTAAGCGGGAAGTGAAAAATCCTGAAGAAGAGGATCAATCCCTTCAGATTGTTGAAGAAGAAGAAGGACAGGTGTTTTAGTTCATGACGGAAGCTGCGTCTACTTATGTGATGAATACAAAGCCTTTGTTCAAGCTGATGGTGGAGCGCAAGGCGTCGGACTTGTTTTTCTCTTGCAACGCGCCGGTTAAAATAAAAATTCAAGGAAAAATATTTCCTGTTAATAAGCAGGTATTAAGCCCTGAGACTGTGAGACAAGCCGCGTTGGGATTGATGACGCAGGAACAAATTGATTATTTTAATGAGGAGCTGGAGATCGACTTTGCGATCTCAGAGTCAGGCTTAGGAAGATTTCGAGTAAATGTTTTTTATCAACGTGGCTATCCGGCTATGGTGCTGCGATATATCACCGCGGAAATGCCCAAATTGGAAGATTTGGGCATGCCTGACATTTACAAGGAATTGGTGATGTTAAAGCGTGGCCTCATCCTGATGGTGGGTGCCGCAGGAGCCGGCAAATCAACCACGCTGGCGGCAATGATTAACTACCGAAATGAATCTTCGTCGGATCATATTTTAACCATTGAAGATCCGATAGAATTTTTACATTCCAACAAGAATTCTATTGTGAATCAGCGTGAAGTTGGTTTAGATACTAAATCTTTCGCGCGCGCTTTACGCAGCGCAGTTCGCGCGGCACCTGATGTTATTTTGGTGGGTGAAATCCGTGACCGCGAAACTATGGAAGCGGCGCTAGCATTGGCTGGAACTGGACACCTGTGTATTTCGACTTTACATGCTAATAACTGTGCCGAGACGCTGGATCGCATTATCAATATGTTTCCGCGCGACCAACACAATCAAATTTTCTTGGATCTTTCGCAATATTTGCGAGCCATATTATCGCAACGCCTAGTAGTTGCCAAAGAGGGTGGGCGCGTGGCAGCCTCAGAGGTTATGGTCAACACGCCGCACATTTCTGAGCTCATTAAGAAAGGCGATGTGATGGGGGTAAAAGAAGCCATTCGTACGGGTACTGAACGAGGGATGTTAAGTTTCGATAGCGCGTTGTATAACTTAGTGCGTGAAGGTCGTATTGAGTTAGAAGAAGCTTTGGTTAGTGCTGATTCACGTTCAAATCTCGAGACAAAAATTAATTTTGGGTGACAAGTTATTAAAGTGCTCTTCGCTGCTGAGCCAGTGTATTCGCGATGATTGCTAGAACGGCCATGCGCACTGCGACACCATTATTGACCTGTTCCCGTATGACTGAGTGTGGCCCATCGGCAACCTCCGAGGCTATTTCGACACCTCGATTCATGGGACCTGGATGCATCACCAAAACGCTCGGTGAGGCGAGTGTCAGCCGCGCTTCGGTTAGGCCAAAATCACGAAAATAAGCGGCATCGTCTAGTGAAGTTGATTTTTTCATGCGTTCTTTCTGAATACGTAACATCATCACAACGTCTGCACCTGCAATACCCGCTTCGATTCGGGTAAAGCGCTGTGAGCCTGGAAAATCTTCGTCAGGGAGCAGTGGTTCTGGCGCTACGAGGCGCACATCGGTAGTACCGAGGGTCGCCAACGCTTGTGCGGCGGAGCGCGCTACCCTGGAGTGTCTAAGGTCACCGACGATGGCTACCTTCAAACCCGCGAAATGGCGCTTGTGGGTGCGAATCGTCAGCATATCGAGTAACCCTTGGGTGGGATGTGACAAATGCGCTTCGCCGGCGCTGATAACCGATACATGTGGGGCGACGTGGTTGATCAGGTATTCGGGTACTCCTGGCTCTGAGTCACGAATTACAAAGATATCGGTGTTCATTGCCTCAAGCGTGAAAAGCGTATCAAGAATGCTTTCACCTTTAACGCGCGAGCTGGATTGAAGGTCTAAATTCACGACCTGCGCACCGAGTCGCAATGCCGCAAGTTCAAACGAAGCACGGGTGCGGGTGCTGGGTTCGAAGAATAGATTAGCGATCGTGACTCCGCGCAGTTCTTGCCCTGAATAGGTAGGCTGACCTGGCAGGCGACGGAAAATTTCAGCACGATCCAAAATGCTAGTTAAGGTTTGGCGGCTGAGACCTTGTAAGTTAATGAGGTGACGTAGGCCTCCCCTTACATCTTCTTGTGATTGCATGGATACTAAATTCCTTCGATGAACCAACGTTCCAGAATCACGCAGGCGGCTACTGCGTCGATGTCAGATTTAACGACTCTGCGCTTAATTATTCCCGACGCTCGGGCTTCGCGTAGCCGGCTGCTGGCTTCCAATGATGAGTATCGCTCGTCAACTAAGTGAACGTCGAGTGAATAGCGTTGCACTAACTCATTCGCAAAGGAACGCGCTGCGTTTGTCATTACGTTCTCCGACCCATCTACATTGTACGGTATGCCGACTACAAAAAAAGCCGGTTGCCATTCACGAATAAGGCAATGAACTTGTTCCCACGGCGAACCGTTGGGCCCCACCGATACTGCATTGAGTGCAGAAGCATGTCGGCTGAGCGTATCGCCGCACGCTACGCCAATACGGCGTAGGCCAAAATCAAAGGCGAGAGCTAATTGTGCACGCGCTGGTTGGCGTGATTCAGGCATTGCCGCTTAAGCTGCTGAGACGAGAAAGTTCGATGCCCAGTAACCGTCCGGCCGCTTGCCAGCGTGACTCGAACGGTAAGTCAAAAATAATGCGAGTATCGATTGGGGCGTTTAACCACGAGTTGGCGCGGATCTCTGCTTCCAACTGACCACCGTCCCAGCCCGCATATCCGAGAGCAAGTACGGCATTCGATGGTCCCGCACCTTGCGACATGGCGTTCAAAATATCGCGTGAAGTCGTTACGTGTAGGGTATCGGAGATTATCAGGGTTGAATCCCAAGCACCTTGCGCGGGATGAACTACAAATCCGCGATCGCTTTGCATGGGACCGCCGCGTAATACTGGGCTATTACGGATTTGACTATCGGGGAGGCCAATATCCATTTGTTCGAAAATTTCCGACATACGCATGGGCAATGGTTTGTTGACAATTAAGCCAAGAGCACCGCGCGCGCTGTGCTCACATACTAGGGCGACTGTCTGAGCGAAATTTGAATCACTCATCGATGGCATGGCGATCAAAAATTGATTAGTTAAATAATGCGATGTGCTCATAGGGTTACTCAATACGTTATGTTAGCGGTATAGGGTGGATTTTTGCGCCTCGCCGCTTAGGAATTGCCATTCGTAGGCGATGCGTATTTCGTCGTGCTGAGCATTTAGGCCGCTTGGAAAAGGGTCAAAGGGCGCCGCTAGTCGCAAGATTCTTATGGCGGCTTCGTCAACCTCGACGTGCCCGCTGGTGCGGCGAATTCGCGCCTGCACGAGCGTACCGTCGGCACCAATGGTGACATCGATTACTGGCGTTCCCGAGAGTTTTTGGCGGCGCACCGCATCGGGAAAATTTAACGTGCCGACGCGTTCAATTTTGCGACGCCAGCTGTCTAGGTACACCGCGACATCAGATTCGCGGGTATCAGCCGCGGTCCACAATTGATTTTTCGAATCGCCGCGCAGTCGAAGTTCAATACCGTCATCGTTCGCTTTCATGCCCAAATCGGGCTTGTCTTCTTGTGATAGCGGAGGTTGCGAGGCGTCTTTTGCGCTATTGGGTGAAGCGAAGTACAAAACTTTTACCGCTAGGGCGTGAGTCGCGACAAGTTCGTCGTCACCAGAATGGGTACCGATTTGTGGGTCAGACGTACTTTCCCCTAAGGGCGTGCCAGCCCTCGGTGCGGCGTTTACGGAAGATTTGGGGATGAGCGCGCGCTCTGTCTGCCGGGTATTGCCAAAGCCTTTCTGGTTGTGATCTGAGAGGTATTTTGCCGCGGTATTTTTTTCCTTGGTTTGGATGTCCGTGTTAACCAGGATAACTTCTAGCGCGGGTGCATCTTTGTCCGTAGCGTCACGGCTTTGGCTGCTAAATGTCACGCCCAATATCACAATCGCATGCAACAATGCAGCCAGAAATCCCGTTGTTATCATGCGGTCATTTGCGGGCGGCAAACCGATATTTAGAGCCTCGGTGCTCATGCCGTTAGTTTTCTCGATATGGCATTCATAAGCAATGCGCCGATGTTAAGGTTATTTTTTTGATCGATTTCGCGAATGCCGGTGGGGCTTGTGACGTTGATTTCAGTGACGTACTCGCCAATGATATCCAGCCCTACGAACAGCATGCCAGCAGCCGCTAATTTCGGCCCGATTTTCGCACATAGCTCGCGATCGCGGCTGTTTAAAGGGCGGCTCATGGCTGTAGCACCCGCAGCGAGGTTGCCTCGATTGTCGCTGGCCTCGGGCATCCGCTGTAATGCAAAAGGCACGGGTTCACCGTCCACTAGCAACACTCGGCAATCACCTCCCGTCACAATCTCCGGTAAATAGCGTTGCACCATGGCATAGCGGCTACCGTACTCGGTTAACGTCTCAAAAACCACATTGCGATTTTTGTCGCCGTGTTCGAGTACGAATATTGAACGTCCACCCATGCCGTCCAGGGGTTTACACACGGCTTTACCATGCTCTTTTAAGAATTCCCCCATAGCACCCATATCCCGAGTAATCAGAGTCGGTGCGCAGCAATCAGGGAACCACGCTGTATAGACTTTTTCATTCATATCGCGCAGCCCTTGCGGATCATTAATAACTCGGGCGCCCTGATCGCGAGCCCTCTCTAGGATATAAGTGGTGTATATGTATTCCGTATCAAATGGCGGGTCTTTACGCATCAGAATAACGTCGAATTCACCCAATTTGGCGGTATTGGGGGTCCCTAAGGTAAACCAATTGTTGAGATTGTCGGCAACTTGCAGGGGCGCGAGCCTCGCGAGGGCTACACCATCGCGCAGTCCAAGGTGTTTTTGTTCCGCGTAAAATAACTCCCAACCCATCGCCTGTGCGGCGTGCAGCATGGCTAGAGTGCTATCTTTAGCGGGTTTAATGCTAGCGATGGGATCCATAATCACGACCAGGCGGACTCGGGCAGACATACTTCAATCCTTCGGAAATAAAAACCAGCTACAAGGCGGCAGTTTAACGCAAGCTCACCTGACAACCGATCTGTTGATGGAACTGTGAACTAGACCCCCTTTGTTTAGGCGTGCATAGGTCGAAATGTTGACGGGATTCCGTGGCTTGCCAGCCTTAGATATGTTAAAAAGCTTATCAAACCTTAGGTATTCCATAGGAACGATAAATGGAGAGTACGATCAATAGTGTTAAGCCGAGACTCACGGGACTTAAGGTCTTAGTGATCGACGATAGTAAGACCATTCGTCGGACGGCAGAAACGCTCCTTACCAAAGAAGGCTGCGAGGTGTTTACGGCTGTCGATGGCTTTGACGCATTGTCCAAAATCGCTGATCACCAGCCTGATATTGTATTCGTGGACATTATGATGCCAAGGCTGGATGGCTATCAGACCTGCTCGCTAATTAAACACAATAAGGTTTTCAAGAAAATTCCGGTCATTATGCTCTCGAGCAAAGATGGGTTATTTGACCGCGCACGTGGTCGGATTGTGGGTTCGGAGCATTACTTGACAAAACCTTTTACAAAAGATGAGTTATTGGGCGCCATTGAAGCCCATGTCCACAAATGACGGAGAATCTTAAAATGCCTTTGATTCTTATTGTCGACGACTCGCCGACCGAAGTATTTGTTATGCAGAAAGCTTTGGAGAAACACGGGTTTAAGACGGCCGCTGCGGAAAATGGCGAAGAAGGGATCCGAAAGGCTCGTGCCATGAAGCCAGACCTTATTTTCATGGACATCGTGATGCCGGGGGTTAATGGCTACCAAGCTACCCGCACGTTGAACAACGATCCAGAGACCCGCTTGATCCCCATTATCATGGTAACGACCAAAGGTCAGGAAACCGATCGCATCTGGGGTCTGCGCCAAGGCGCGGTAGATTATTTGGTGAAGCCCGTGTCTGCACAGATATTAGTTGAAAAGGCACAGGCTGCTCTGGCCGTATGACGAATACGGAAGCTAGCTCTCAGGATGGCCTGCGCGCGCTGCGCGATCGACCGTTTGAACTGCTGGTGGAATTAGAAAAACGCAGCCGTGCCGTAGTCGCAGTTAGTGCCGCAGAGCCTGCGGGAGCACGTGAGTGGGTTGGTGTTGCGTTTCGGATGGGGGGCGAAACTTTTCTGGCTGCACGTGAAGAAACCCGTGAAGTTCTGGGGTATCCGGGCGCGGTGACGCGTATACCGGGAGTTAAACCTTGGGTAAAAGGACTCGCGAACGTTCGCGGTCAGCTTCTACCTATGTTGGACTTAAGGCAATTTTTGGGAAGTGGTCCGACGACATCTGGGCGCAATACAAGGATTATCATCGTTAATCATAAGGAAATACCGGCGGGACTTATGGTGGATGAAGTTTTGGGATTTCGCCGCTTTGCCGAGAGTGAATTTAATTCCGAGCCTCCACAAACCGTGATTCGCTGTGATAGCTATCTAGCCGGGGCGTTTCGGCGCGGAGGTGAAGTGTGGCCGGTATTAAAATTAAAGAATTTAGTGGATAGCCAAAGTTTTTTGCAGGCCGCAAGTTAAATGAAATTGGAAATTAGGTAATGACCAACCAAGAAAATAATCCATTACAAAATAAACTATTGTCAGGTTTGATGGTGCTCATAGTATTGTCGGTTTTGGGTGCTGGCACGTTGATAGGGTTGATGGATGGCGTGCAACCCGTGGCCAGTCATCAGTTCGTCGTGGTTTTACAGAGTGTGCCGCTCGAGGCTCAGAATGCGCTACGCGGTGAGACTAGCGCTTTCGATGAACTGACAAAAAGTATGGCTATTCTTAAGGCCATGCCTGACGTGACGCCGGGTTTGCACAAGTTAGCTAGCGCGGTCACAACAGTGGATGAGGCGAGGCCTGCAGTGGCGGTCGTTCGTACCGTTAACCAAGAAGTCCGTGACTTGGCGCCTAAGCTTTTATCGGAATTGGGTGATCTGGCAAGCGCGGTAGGCGTGCAAAAACTGGAAGGCATGAGCCGTCATTTAGAGCGCTTTGAACTAACGGTGCAGCGCATCCAGCAGGATCTGAATGGTATGGCGTTAGGCGTAAGCGAGGCGGCTCCTTCTGCGCAGCGATTGGCTGATGGGCTAGAGTTTTTACAACAGGTCATTCGTGGCTTATCCGGCGACGATGCTGGCTCAACCTTATCAAAGGTCACGGGCGTTGACGCCGAGAAGCGTTTGAAGGCGGTCGTGCAGCGCAATCAGCAATTTGCCGCGAGCGTACGCAACGCGATTAACGCTGCAGATTCAATTTCGAAGGCCCAAGTGGCAGCTCGCTCTTTGCCCGTATTAGCTCGTTCTTTGGCCGGTGAGTTAGCGGCGGCTAAGCCTACGCGTAGTGACTCTGGAACCAATTTTAAATTATGGACTACGGCGCTCTTGGGACTTGCAGCGGTTTCCTTGATCGCTTTAGTTTGGGTTTATTTGAAACCGACTAATGGCACCCGCACTGCTACGTTGCGGGTGCGTGAGAACGAGCGCAATCAAGAAGCAATTATGCGTTTGCTTGATGAGTTATCCAGTTTGGCTGATGGCGACCTTACAGTGCAGGCTACTGTAACCGAAGATATTACCGGTGCGATCGCCGATTCTATTAACTATGCCATTGAAGCGCTGCGTAAACTAGTTACTACCATCAATAATAGCGCCATTCAGCTAGACGGAGCGACCAAGCAAACACAAGCTGCAGCCGCACACATGGCTAAAGCGAGTAGCGCGCAGTCGCGTCAAATTTCTGCGGCTAGTGAATCTATGGTCGATATGGCGGCATCGATTGAGGAAGTATCCGGGAATTCCGAGCGTTGTTCCGATGTTGCGCGGCATTCGGTCGATGTCGCACACAAAGGTGGCGATGCGGTACGGCGTACCATCGACGGCATGAACGCAATACGTGAGACGATCCAAGATACCAGTAAGCGCATTAAGAGATTGGGTGAAAGCTCCCAAGAAATAGGAAATATTGTTGAGTTAATTAATGATATTGCCGAGCAAACTAATATTCTTGCCCTCAATGCTTCGATTCAGGCATCCATGGCGGGTGAGGCGGGCCGCGGCTTCGCGGTAGTTGCGGATGAAGTGCAGCGGCTAGCTGAGCGCGCTACTAATGCAACTAAGCAAATCGAAGTATTAGTGCGAACTATTCAGACTGATACCAATGAGGCTGTCGTTTCAATGGAGCGTAGTACGACCGATGTGGTGGGCGGTGCGCTGCTGGCTGAAAATGCTGGCGCAGCGCTTGAAGAAATTGAACAGGTTTCCAATCAAATCGCGAGCCTCGTGCAGAATATCTCGGCAAGCGCTCGACAGCAAGCCGCCGCGTCTGGCAACATTTCGAAGAATATGCAAGTCGTGCGTGAAATATCTACCCAGACGGCAGAGAGCTCTACCGCAACGTCCGCATCAATCGCCAAGCTTGCGGCTTTGGCTACGCAATTACGCAGTTCAGCTGCGGGATTTAGGCTGCCGGATTTCGGTGGTGGCGCAACTACGTTAGCGGCTTCCACTTCATCACGTTTACCAATATTGAAACAGCCCGCGGAAGTTCCCAGTACTGGGAAGGTTCGTAAGGTCAGCGGCGTTGGCGCTTAATGCGCTTCGACGGTGCTTGAGTTATGACTGATATTACTTCGCAGACGCTGCATGTGGTCGCCAAGGAACTGGCGGTCACACTTAATGATGCTCGAGCAGCGCTGGAAGCTTACGCTGATCGTCCCGATCAAAACGTGCAATTGGAGAAATGTGCCGCTCATTTGCATTTGGCGCATGGCGCGTTGCGATTGGTTGAGGTTTACGGGGCGGCATTGCTGGCTGAGGAAATGGAGCATGTTACCTGGTACTTGATCGGCGCAAGCGCAGATCAAAAACGTCAGGTAGAGGGCTTGGACGCGTTGATGAGGTCGATGGTGCAATTACCGACCTATCTAGAACGAGTCTTATCGGGTGGCCGTGACCTAGCACTGGTGTTGTTGCCGCTGCTGAATGATCTGCGCTCGGTACGCGGTAGTCCCCTCTTGTCTGAAGGGACACTGTTATTGTTGAACTTACGCTCGGATCAAGCCGCACGACCGCACTCGCAGCCAGAGGGTGAGGATTCGATTTCTGTGACTCAATGGGCGCGGCGCTTGCGTTCACGGTTTCAAATCGGGTTACTCGGCTATATTCGCGGCGAACGTACTCCGCAGAATCTTGAAATCATGGCTAAGGTTGCCGAGAAACTTGAACAGGTCGCCACCACTCAGCAAGTGTTCCAATTGTGGTGGGTCTGCGGTGCAGTGCTTGAAGGGTTGCGCGCTAACGGGCTAGAGAGTAGCGCTACATTGAAGCGCTTGTTGGGCCAGGCAGATCGACAGATTAAAGCCTTATACGAGGTCGGTGAGGAGCGCTATTGCCAAGATGCACCTATTGATTTACTCAACAATTTACTTTACTACGTTGCGCAAGCATCGAGTAATGGCGGGCGAATCAGCGCCGTGCGCGCATCTTTTAGGCTAGCTGAATTATTGCCGACGGATGACACCGTTGAGCAAGAGCGTGCCAACCTATCCGCTCCCAGCGTTAACTTGATGCGTACGGTTGCGGCCGCAATAAAAGAAGACCTTTCTAAAGTTAAAGATGTCCTTGATATTTTCGTGCGGCGGGGCGGCGGACGCCCGGAAGAGCTAGCGCCGCAAATTGAATTATTAAAGAAAATTAGCGATACGCTTGGTGTCCTCGGACTAGGAGAATTGCGTCAACGCGTTCAACAAGAGGTTACAGAACTATCACGCGTGATCGCAGACGGGAAGACTCCACCAGAGAAAGCGTTGGTCAGCGTCGCAGGAGTTCTACTGTCGGTGGAGGATAGTCTAGACGATCAATTGATTCGCTTAATTCTTCCGGTTGCCTCTAAGCCTTTACCTGCAGATCCTGCTCATCAAGACACCGAATATCGCCTGGTTAGCGAGGCAGTACTGCGCGAATGTGTCGTCAATTTAGCGCGTATCAAAGAGGCGGTGACCTTGGCTGTGCAAAAACCCAGCGAGGTTTCGCCGCAGGGAGTCGACAATGTACCGCTACTACTGCGAGGAATTACTGCGGGTCTCTTGATGTTGGGCAAGGGTCGCGCGGTTGATTTAATGGATGGGCTCGGTAAGCATGTGCGTAAGTTGATTGAGCCGCAGGCTCGGGCACCCGATGCATTGCGTATGGAGCGCGTTGCGGACGCTATCGTTAGTATTGAGTACTACATGGAGACTTTGCAGAACGGTCGCAATGACCCGTGGTATATGTTGGATAATGCTGAGACCTGTTTGCAGGCGCTCGATTCTGAGGCTCCTTCCAGCGTGCCGTTGCTGGATATGCCGGAGACTGACAATGCCAAGACAGTAAAAATTGATCCGCAAACTACGTTGATATTGGATCACACCACCAAAGTCCTAAGTGTCGGTTTGCCGCTCGTCCAAGAGCCTGCGATTCGGGCCACGATAGTGGATCCGCAGTTTGTAGAATTGTTCATTGAAGAGGCGAAAGAGGAAATTCATTCGATTCAGCGAGCGTTCCCGGTGTGGGACCAAAGTCCGATGGACTTGGATTCATTGGTTACCCTGCGCCGTAGTTTTCATACCCTCAAGGGTAGTGGCCGGATGGTGGGCGCAGGCGTCATCGCAGAATTTGCGTGGTCGGTCGAGAATTTATTGAATCGTATACTCGATAAGACTTTATCGCGAACGCCCGGCATGATGACCCAACTACGCGCTTCGGTTGCCGCTTTGCCCCAGCTTGTAGAACATCTAGAAACTGGAAGACCTCTCAACGTGCCGATCAATGCTCTGATGGCACAGTCTTTTGCCTTCGCGGACGGACGCGAGCCCGAACAGATTCAGGCCACGCTGGCGCCTGAGGACCGCCCAGCGGTGCCGGAGATTGAGCCCCCGGCGCGCGTTGCACCGGTCATGGATCCGCAGCTGCACGATATTTACAGTAAGGAAACTTCAAGCCACTTGGCGATTATTCGCGATTATTTGGGCAAACGTGCTTCGCAGCCAGAACCGCATGATTTGCCCGAGGCAGTATATCGGGCCATTCACACTTTGAGCGGCAGCTCGAAGATGGCGGAAGCGCGACAAGGTATTCGCATTACCGAGCCCCTTAATCATTACATGCGGAAGGTTTTTGAGAGTGGCCACGGGCTATCTAATATCGGGCTGGCTACACTTGCTGATGCTGTGCGGGCGATCGAGGATGTGTTATCACATATCAACGAAGCAACCGCTTTTTTTGCTAACCAGCCCGCCTTATTGGTGCGTTTGCAAGAATTAGAAGCTGAGTTGGACAAGCGCTTAGCCGATGTAAAAAACGAAATTAGCGTATCTGCGCTCGTGCCGACCTTGGCGCTGCAGAGTGAAGCGTTTGATCATGAAATTGCTAACATTTACTGTGAGGAAGCTAGTGAGCTGCTAGAGGCGGCGGAAATGTCACTCGCAGCTTGGAAGCGGGATTCAAAAAATAAGGCGCCTGTTGCGGAGCTGCAGCGCCAATTACATACGCTCAAGGGCGGCGCTCGTATGGCCGGCATTTCCGCGATGGGTGGTCTGAGCCATGAGCTCGAAAGTCTGGTGATTCAGATAGATGCGGGTCTGGTGTTGCCGGATGAGCGCGCACACGCGCTTTTACAGACGAGCCTCGATGAGCTTTCGCGTATGCGCGATATCGTCAGCCGAGGGACTTTGCCCGGAGAAGCAACCACTTTACTGGTCCAGTTACGCAATATGGCAACCGGAGTGGTACCCGAAAGTACGCCCAACATTATGCCTGTGGTGGCGTTGGATGCATCACCAAGTGCGCCCAGCGTGATATCCAATGCGCCCAGTGATGCAACCGGTGATGGACCGGATATCGTGGCCAACCATAGTGCGCAGGCACGTGCCGCGGTGGTGCTTGCGGAGCCGGCCGAAACCAGCCTCAATGAAGACTCCATCACTACTCTAGTGTCGGATGCGAGTGGTGCGGCTTCACTGCCGGGACGTGAGCCTGTTCCGATAGAGCGGGCCGAGATGGCGCGTGTCGATGCTGATTTGTTGGACACGATGCTAAACAATGCGGGTGAAGTCAGTATTTTCCGTGCCCGCCTGGATCAGCAAGTCAGTTCCATAGATTTCAATTTAGCCGAGCTTGCGCGTACGGTTACACGTCTTAAAGATCAACTACGCGCTTTGGAAATTGAGACTGAGGCGCAGGTGTTGCATAAGCATCAGGAAGAAGACCCACAGCGCAACGATTTCGATCCTCTGGAATTGGATCGTTACTCAGCGTTGCAACAGTTTTCAAGAGGGTTGGCGGAAACGTCCAGCGATGTGGGTAGCATTCAAAATTTATTGGAATCGCTCACTCGGGAAGCGCAAAACTTGCTCCTGCAACAGTCTCGAGTCATTACTGAGCTACAAAACAGTTTGATGCGGACCCGTATGGTGCCGTTCCAGCGGCATGTTCAACGGTTGACTCGTTTGGTTCGCCAGGCGGCAAATGACACGGGAAAGAGGGCTGAGTTGGTGGTACAGGGCGCCGCGGCAGAGCTCGACCGACAAATGCTGGAGCGCATTGTGGCGCCGCTTGAGCATATGTTGCGAAATTCCGTGGTCCACGGCATTGAATTACCGGAGCGTCGTGTCGCGCTGGGGAAGTCGGATGTTGGACGGATTTCGGTTAGTTTGGAGCGCGATGGTGCGGAAGTCGTCATTGTAGTAACCGACGACGGGGGTGGTATCAACGTAAAGCTGATTCGCGAGAAAGCGATTTCCTTAGGTCTAGCTGATCCGCAGTCTCGATTGACCGATGAAGAAGCGATGCAGCTTATATTAGAACCTGGCTTTAGTACGGCGGGTCGAGTTACCCAGGCAGCTGGTCGCGGTGTAGGGATGGATGTGGTTGCCACTGAAGTCAAAAAACTAGGCGGTGGGCTATTTATTGAGTCGACGCCGGGCAGCGGTTCTCGTTTTACCATCCGATTACCTTTTACGTTGGCTATTAGTCAGGCCCTAATAGTTCGAGTAGGCGAGGAAGTCTACGCGCTTCCACTTGCGACTGTGGAAGGCGTAGTGCGTGTGCAGAAAAATATAGTCTTGCGCCATCTAGGCAAGGATTCGCCACCCTTTGAATACAGCGGCCAAAAATACCGTATGCAGCATTTAGGGTCCTTCGTGGGCCTCAGCGCCACGGTATTGCCAGAATCGGACGCGGCGATGTCGGTGGTATTGATTCGGGCCGGCGAGCACTCAACAGCGTTAGTGACCGACGAATTGGTGGGCAGTCGAGAGATTGTTGTGAAATCCCTAGGACCCCAAATATCAGCCATTCGCGGCATTGCTGGAGCGACTATTTTAGGTGATGGCCGGATTGTTATCATTCTAGATATGGGTGCCTTGGTGCGGTCAGAGTGGCGCGTCCGTACTCCGGAAATCGTAGTGGATCAACGTGATCGACGTATTTTCGCGCTGGTGGTGGATGACTCGATTACGGTTCGTCGGGTCACCCAACGATTGTTAGAGCGCAATGGCATGCGCGTGCTGACCGCTAAAGATGGCGTTGATGCAGTGTCGATGCTCCAGGAACATTTGCCAGATATTATATTGCTCGATATTGAAATGCCGCGCATGGATGGCTATGGCGTGGCGGCGCATGTGCGCGGTGATGCGCGCTTGCGCGATGTTCCGATTGTGATGATTACCTCTCGAGTCAGCGAAAAACATCGATCGCGCGCTATTGAACTGGGAGTTAATGATTACTTGGGCAAACCGTATCAGGAAAGTCAGTTGTTAGATGCGATTGAGCCGTTAGTCAATCAACGGCGAGCACGTGGGAGCGCTGGTGTCTGATTTGCGCGAAGAGCTGTATAGTTTGCTGGTACCGCTGGCTAACGAGCGATTGATTGTGCCCCGCGCTTGTGTTGCCGAGGTT
This sequence comes from Gammaproteobacteria bacterium, assembly GCA_025359565.1. Classification (GTDB taxonomy): domain Bacteria; phylum Pseudomonadota; class Gammaproteobacteria; order Steroidobacterales; family Steroidobacteraceae; genus Bog-1198. The sequence continues at coordinate 86,951 of JANYFY010000017.1, forward strand.
ATTAGCTATCAAGTTCCCGCTGAGATGAGCAACGCGCCGCCGTGGTATTTGGGCTTGGTGAACTGGAGTAATCATAGCGTACCTGTAGTCGCCTTCGAAGGGGCTTTTGGGCAAGTTTTGCCCACTGTATCGAATCGAACCCGCATCTTAATTTTCCATGCATCAGCGGGTAAATTGCGGTGCGGTTATTTTGGTATGTTGACCCAAGGGTTTCCGCAGTTAGTCAGAGTCAATGCCGACGTTGTGCGCCCTGATCCTTCGCGCAGTTTTCCGGAGCGTGCCCCGGTATTTTGCCAAGTCCATATGGTCAATGAGACGCCGTTAATACCAGATTTATATCGCCTAGAAGAAATGATGGCTGAGGAAACCTCGGTTATCCCTTAGAGCCCTTGCATGTCCCCGAAGCGAGCCTGTAACCAGGTTAGCGCGGCAATTGCTGCAGTTTCGGAGCGCAGGATGCGTGGTCCCAGTTGCACCCTTAAAAACCCTGACAGCCGAAATGCCTCTAGTTCCTCGGGCGCAAATCCGCCTTCAGGTCCGATGGCAATTTCCGCTTCTGTTTGCGGACTTTGGGATAATGGTTGCCCTACGCTATCGGGCTCAAATACAAGACGCCAGGCGCTTACTGTAGACGCTCCCAGATAATCCAGCAGTGGCTGCGGTGTGCAGATTTCAGGCAGTAGATTTCGTCCACACTGCTCACAGGCGCTAGCCGCTACGGCTCGCCAATGCATCGCTTTAGACTCGGATTGTTTATCGTCTAGCCGTACAATGCTGCGCTGGCTTAAGACCGGTACAATGCGTTTTACACCCAGTTCGGTGGCTTTTTGTACAATGAAATCCATGCGATCTCCGCGTGGCACACATTGCACTAGGGTTACTCTTAAGGGTGATTCGCGATTTAACCGCGAAGCGGTACCCAGGGAAACACTGACCCGTGCACCGTGTACAGTTTCAACTACCGCGGAGAATTCATCGCCATTGCCATCAAATACAATTAGCGCATCGCCACTGCGCGCGCGTAAAACTTTGGCCAGGTGTGCTGCAGTACCCTGCGGTAATTCGATTTGGATGCCAGAACTTAAGGGGCTGGGAACATAAATTCTGGTTAAGCGCATCTTGTCTGCTCCTGGGTGGTGCATTGTCGCATATGCTATGGCAGCTGGGTTGGAGGGTAAGGATTTGCAGATTGATACGAGCACTGGGATCTTAAGTGGAGCGGAGTTTACGCCGTCGTCTAACTGTGACGCGCGCCCCTCAGGGATTGAAGCGGATCTCATGGTGATCCATGGCATCAGTCTGCCGCCCGGAGAATTCGGCGGGCCCTGGATTGACCAGTTATTTACCAATACGCTGGCTGTTGACGCGCACCCGCATTTTAAGGAAATTGCGACATTAAGAGTTTCGTCGCACTTACTCTTGAGACGCAACGGTCGTATCACGCAGTTTGTTAAATTCCACGAACGCGCCTGGCATGCGGGCCGATCTAGTTATAAAGGTCGGGTAGATTGCAATGATTTTTCAATTGGTATTGAGCTCGAAGGTACTGATACACAGCCTTATGAATCCGCGCAGTACCTAGCACTTGCCGTTGTGATTAACGCCTTGTGCAAGGCGTATCCTAGGTTGTCCGTTGAACGGTTGGTAGGTCACAGCGACGTTGCACCTGGCCGCAAAACTGATCCCGGTCCTGCGTTTGATTGGCCAAAGGCGCGTCTCTCTATCGCGAAGCTGCGGGCAAAATCGCGTTAAGTGTCAGCGCGATCGACTCCACAGCACTTCACTACCTTGTTCCAGGCGCGCAAGCACACGCGCAATGACAAATAATAAATCGGATAACCGATTTAAGTATTGAAGCGTCTCGGGCGCAACCGTCTCGACATTGGCAAGCGAGCAGCAGCGTCGCTCGGCACGCCTGCAAATAGTGCGTGCAAGATGACAACTCGCCGCCGCTAGCCCACCACCCGGTAATATGAAATCTTTAAGAGGCGGTAGTGCTTCATTAAAATGATCTAAAGTAATTTCGAGGTGTAGTACATGCTCTGCGCTGATAATACGATGTCCTGGAATGCATAGTTCACCACCGAGATCGAATAGATCATGCTGGATCTCGATTAAGCAATTTCTGACAGGCTCGGGTAGGGTGGTGGCAAGTACCATGCCTATAGCGCTATTAACCTCGTCTACGGCGCCGTACGCTTCGACCCGTAAATCATCCTTGCGCACTCGCAAGCCGTTGCCGAGACCGGTGCTGCCGTCGTCACCGGTGCGCGTATAGATCTTACTCAGTCGATTGCCCATGAACTCCTCCCAAAATTAAGCTGCGACGGTAGCATAAGGTTTGCTAAGGTTGCGATATGAGTACGCAATCACCGGAACTACAAGCCGCCCTGGAAGCTGCCAAGCAGGCGGCTGAAATTGCGCGGAATCTTTATCGAAGTAACTTAGAAGTGCGGATTAAGGTGGATAAATCACCGGTTACGGAGGCTGATTTTCGTTGTGAATCGGCGATTCGCAAGATTCTTACCGATCAATTTCCTAATTATGGTTTTTGGGGAGAGGAAACGGGTTGTCAGGACCGGAATACAGAGAATCTTTGGTTAGTTGATCCGATTGATGGTACCAAAGCTTTCGTGCGGGAATATCCCATGTTTTCAACGCAGATTGCTTTGCTTCGGCGAGGTCAAATTGTGCTTGGAGTTTCGAGTGCGCCGATTTATGGCGAATTGGCTTATGCTGAGCGCGGTAGCGGCGCTTTCTTAAATGGCCAACCCTTGGTCGTTAGTGACATTCAGACTTTAGGGTTGGCGACGATGTCATCCGGCAACTTAAAATCTTTGGCTGCCTCCGCCCAGTGGAGTAAATATGGCGCGTTGGTGACACAGGTGGATCGTATCCGAGGTTATGGTGATTTTTTACATTATCATTTATTAGCAGCGGGTAAAGTCGATGCGGTAATCGAATCCGACGTCAGTATTCTTGATATTGCTGCGTTGGTGGCTATCGTGACAGAGGCCGGAGGACAGTTTACCGAACTTAATGGAAAACCCATTTCGCTTGGATCGAAGTCAGTTCTCGCAACTAATGGGTTGCTGCACGACCTTATATTGGCGGCGCTAAATTAGAATGTTTTACGTCGAAAAATTCTTTAAAGGCTTTAAGGGTGAGTGAGATTTTGGCGGCCGATAGATCCAAATGCGTTACCAATCGGGTGCGCGGTGAGATTGAGGCGAGAATATTGCGTGCGATTAAATGCTGTTGCAGGGCGCCCGCTCGCTCGCTTGGAATGACGACATACACCATATTGGTTTGTGGCGGTTCTACATGCAGGCCGAGTCGGGTTAAGCCATCAGCCAGAGTATTTGCATTGGCATGGTCTTCCGCTAGCCTCTGAACATTATGTTCTAGCGCATAGAGCCCCGCAGCCGCTAAAATGCCAGCCTGGCGCAAGCCGCCCCCTAATACTTTGCGCCATCGTCGTGCTTTATCCACGAAATCGCGCGAGCCTAGCAGCAACGAGCCTGCGGGTGCACCCAGTCCTTTGGACAGACACAGCGACACCGAATCAAAGCCGGCAACCGCGCTGGTTTCGTTGACATTAAGTTTGATGATTGCATTGAATAATCGCGCACCATCTAAATGGGTGCCTAAATGATGGGTTCGAGCTAACTGGGTGGCAGCGCTTTGATAGGCGAGGGGTAAGACACGGCCTCCGATGGTATTTTCGAGCGCTAAAAGCCGGGTTCGCGCAAAGTGAATGTCAGCCGGCTTGATAGCATAGGCTATACGATCAAGGGCAATGCTGCCGTCAGAATCATTCTCTAAGGGCTGCGGCTGAATACTGCCTAATACGGCCGCACCTCCACCCTCATATTTGTAGGTATGCGCTTCTTGACCGACCAAGTATTCGTCGCCGCGATCACAATGGGTCATCAATGCTGCTAAATTACTTTGCGTGCCGGTTGGAAAAAATAAAGCGTCGGCAAAGCCGAAGCGTTCAGCAGCAACGTTTTGTAGGCGATTCACCGTCGCATCGTCGCCGTATACATCGTCTCCCACTTCAGCCGCCGACATTGCGGCACGCATTGGCGGCGACGGCCGCGTGACGGTGTCGCTACGCAAATCAATCGGGGGTGATTTTGCTTTCGAGCCGCTGGTAATTAACATGCGGCATTATAACTAGAATTTTGCTAGCGGCGGCAGCGCTTTAATGTTCGTAGCGTAGAGCGACCTGTAAGATTCTTTCTTTATCGGAGAGGGGGATACCGAGCATTGCTCTTTGGGCTACCTCACTGTTTATTTGGATGCCTTCAACGATTGCATTCCAGTGAGGCCCGAAATCACGTTGCACGGCGATGGTCAAGGCATTGCCTCTGTCACCCAAAAAATATCCAACCTCAGCGAGAAAATTGCTTGAAGTTTGTTGAGTGGCAAAATGATCAACTCGAACGCTGTAGCGCCAGGGTTCTGATTGCCAACTACCTAAAAGAAACGCGCTGCTAAAGCTCCACGCATTTTGCGGAAGATAGGTGTCTACCAGAGTGCGTCCGTGCAACCATTGCGTAACCAAAGTTGCCCGATCTGTAGGCGTCCAACGCGCGCCAAAACTATCAAAATAGGTTGCCCAGGCGCTGTCTTGGATTTTCGTTGAGGTAGCGGCGAGATTGGCACGATTGTCATAGTGAATGGCTCGTAGTTCGACTATGCCGCTGTAACGAAAACTTGACGAAACATAGTAACCGGCGCGGCCATCTAGGTCGTGGTAGAACAGTGTGCGCTGCTCTAGCGATTGCCCGCGATTAGCGAATCGGCCGAAGAGAGTGCTCTGACGATCACTGAGACCCCAACCGCGAGTAGCAATCACAGTGCCGGCTGTGTCATTCCAGCCAAAAGCGGCAGCGCTCACACTAAATTCGAAATTATGCCCCCGCGCAAACCCCAGCCAGTCCAAGCTATATTGAGAGCCGATCGTACGTAATTCTTCGCCAACCCAGGTGTTGATTGCTGAGAACGACAGGGTATAGGGTGATCGCCAGCCTCGCATACGATTCTCTAGCGACAATTCAGGATAAAAAGCCCCGATTTTTAATCGCGAGCGCCAAATAGAGGTCGGTATAGGACGCCACTCCGCGTAAATTTCCGTAAGGTCCACAGGATTCACGTCGTTGGCTCCGTAGCTTACCGCTTCCGCTGCGAAGCGTAGCGTGGGTGATATGTCTGCGCGATACTCTGCACGCAAAAATCCAAGTTGCAGACCATCATGATTTTCATCAAAACGTAGTTTTCCTAGACCTCCCGTATAACGAGATTCAGCCGTATTGCTGCTCACGGCCCGTACATCAACGCCGACATCGAATCCATCGCTGCGAGCCTGGTCGCACAAACATAGCAGCAAGACGAGCGCATATGCCGTAACTAATAATCTTGCCATGTCTTATTCGCCCCATGATGTTGTGGTGGTTGACGCAGTACGCGTGTGAATTGGTGGGTTACCGAGTTCGAGTGATTCTCGATTATGGATAGGGGTTGTTCGAATGGCGGTTCGGCTTGATTTAATAAAGCATGCCAGATGCGAAGCGTGTAGTCGCCCGCTGGTATATTTGACAATTGCAGTCGACCATCAATAGCCGTTCGTCCGTACCAAGGAGAGTCGGTTACCCAAATATAACCGAGCATATCGTCGTGAATATTACATCCAAGAGTCACTAGGCCGGCATGGTCAAAGAGCACTGGAGCAGCCCTGTGACCTGCGTACAAAGCAAGGGTAAATTTCTTTGCTCCCGAAAAAGAGTACACCTGGTGACGGACTTGATCGCTATTAGGGAAGTCCACCGAGGTCCCGGTCTGAACAATTAATACGTCTGGCACGAATTGCAATTTGCGTTGATCCATAATGGCATTTTTTACGGTTTGTGCTTGATCAGTGGATCGGGTGGCTTCTACCATAATTACGGCACCCTCCACGGCCGAGCCGGATATCGAACTCACTGTGACCGATAGCTCAGCAGAGAAACAGGGGTGGACCGCGTTACTCAAAATCGCGTAGGCCGTCACACAAAAAACCCCGAAAAAACGACTATTATTCATTATTAACTCATTAGAGCCTAAATCTTTGCGCAGCTTCAAGAACAGACTCCTCATTCTGATTGTCTCGCTCATGGTTCTGGCGCAAAGTGTGACAATCGTTCTGGCTCTGGCGTCGATTCATGGTGCGGTGCGTACTGATTCAGCGCGTAGACTGACGGCTGCTCGGGCGATGCTGGATCGGACTTTAGCGGAACGCTCGAGACGGCTCCGGTCCGCCACCGACGTACTAGTCAGGGATTTCGGATTTAAAGAGGCAGTCGCTACGGCTGACCTGCCCACGATGCAGTCAGCCCTTAGCAATCACGCAGCACGAGTCGATGCCGAACTTGCCGTGCTCTACGGACTCGACGGCACAATACTGACAGCGAGTACCTCCATGCTCGCCGAGCAGGCACGTCGAGGTTTGCATCTTCCTGAAGCGAATTCGGCGCCCTTGCCGTTTGCGTTGGTGGGAGGTCGTCCCTATCAGATCGTATTTGCACCGCTTCGCGCACCGCAGACCATTGGATGGGTGGCGCTAGGCTTTGCGCTTGATCGGTCACTTGCAAAGCAACTTGCAGAATTATCCAGTACCGATGTCAGTTTTGTGTTCAGCGAGCCGAATACCGCCAATAATACTATTTCGTCGTTGACGACTACTCGCGCCGATTCATTGGCACTAACGCCGCCCGCCGCGAATTCCACCGACGAGCCGAGTATGTTCCTTCTTGATGGTGAGCAATATTTGACTCTTAGTTCATCACTACAAACTCAAAATGGAACATTGCGGTTAGTGGCACAGCAGTCTCAAGACATTGCTATGGCGCAGTTTCATCAAATCCGCCTCGCGTTGTTAGTGATCGGCAGTTTGGCGCTGCTGAGTGCCATCGCGGTAGCGCTATGGGTCAGTCGCAGTGCGGCGCGGCCATTGGGTATACTCGTCAAAGCGGCAAAGCAAATTGAGCGAGGTTACTACTGCGATAACATTCAGGTCGCTGGCAGCAGCGAGTTTCAGCGTCTTGCTGACACTTTTAATTCAATGCAGTTGGGTATTCGAGAACGTGAGACGCACATCTTGCATCAAGCCACACACGATGCGCTAACGGGACTGTCGAATAGAGAAGGGCTGCGTCAGTGCCTTGTGGATATGCCGAAAAATAAAGCGTGCAGCATTCTCATGCTTGATGTGCAGCGATTCCGTGATATCAATGCATCGGTCGGACATCAGGTCGGGGATCAACTGCTCATAGCATTGTCAGAACGTATTGCGCAGCTCGCAGCGGCAACGACGCTGTGTGCTCGAGTGGGAGCTGATCAATTCGTGGCAATTTGCGCGCAACATGATAGTGAATTGTTGCACCGCGCACTTATTTTGAGTGACGAGATGCGCGAGGGTGTTCAGGTCGGTGAAATTCGGCTAAGTGTCGACGTGCACATCGGAATTAGTGAGTGGAGTGAGCCACGAATTCTGCCAGATGATTTTCTTCGTCAAGCCGACGTGGCGCTGCTGCAGGCTAAAGAAAGGGGTACGGTAGCGGTGGTCTATCAACCTTCGCATGATAGGGAACATCGTAGGCGAGTTACTATAGTGTCGGAACTGCGCAAAGCACTGGTCGGAGACGGCCTGACTTTGCACTACCAACCATTGATCAATATGACTGATGGAGCGGTGGTCGGCTTTGAAGCGCTGCTACGCTGGTCACATCCAACGTTGGGAAATATTTCGCCGGCAGAATTTGTGCCCTTGGCAGAGCGGGCTTCCGTTTTGCCGGATTTGTCAAAGTTCGTCTTGGACACAGCGATTGGCCAATTGGGGCGTTGGCACCGCGAAGGTATTGAGGCCGAGATTGCTGTTAATTTGTCGGCGGCGGATTTCGCAGATGGGGAGCTTAGTGTTCGTGTGCTCGATTTATTATGTAAACATCAAGCACCCGCTACTCGACTATTGCTTGAGGTAACTGAAAGCGCCATTATGCGCGAGCCGCAGCTTGCGGCTCAAGTCATGCAACAATTGCGTACTAGTGGAGTACGGTTCGCGATTGATGATTTTGGCACTGGGCACTCAAGTCTGGCGCAATTGCACGCGTTACCGGTCGATGAACTTAAAATTGATCGTGCATTTGTGATGAACTTAGATCGCTCAGCCAGCAATAATATGATTGTGCGCACCACGATTGACTTGGGTCACAGTCTTGGCCTTAAGGTGGTCGCAGAAGGCATAGAAACATCTGAAGCTTGGGCTACATTACTACGTTTGGGATGTGATTTGGCGCAGGGTTATTTTATTAGCCGTCCCATGGCGGCGCAAGCGGTGCCTGGTTGGATTCATATGCAACGCCAACAAATAGCCCAAGCGCTTGAGGCGGCCGAGCAATCCGGCGCGGTAGCAACCTTGCGGGGTCGTGCCCGTCACTGATTAGCTATTTTCGATCTGCCAATGCCAGTGTTTTGCCTGACATAAATTTCATTCCACATTTGTTCCGCGCGCCGGTCGCGGGATAAAAACGAACCCAAAATGACGGCTAAAAAACCTAACGGGATGGAGATAATTCCAGGATTTCGTAATTGCCAAAGCGGCGCTTCCAAACCCATGAACGAAGTCTCAACATTTTCCCATTTCTTTAAATCCTCATGTGCTTTTGCAATCGCCCTATCGAGCACGGCGAGTTGGTTCGCATCGGTGGTAGCTGCGCGTTTGACGACTTGTGTCACTAGTATTTTATGAGCTGCGGCTTTGACCGCTTTGGGGTAAGTAAGATTCGGCGATACCAAAGTTAGCCCTATGGCTACAACGGTGCCTACGAGCATGCCTGAGACGACACCGCTGGTGTTGCAGCGTTTCCAGTACAGCGTCAATAGGATGCAGGGAAAGTTTGCGCTGGCGGCGACCGCAAATGCCAAACCTACCAGCACTGCTACATTTTGGCCTTTGGCGACGATGCCTATCGCGATGGAAAGTGTGCCGACAATAACGGTTGCGACTCGTGCCGCTTTGATTTGTGCGATGGGTGAGACCGGTCGACCTTCGTGAATGACTCCCACATATAGATCATGGGCCATAGCGGAAGCCGCTGCGAGCACTAAGCCCGCAACTACTGCCACAATAGTGGCAAAAGCTACGGCTGAGACAAAGGCCAGTAAGAAATTTCCCATCGGTGAATTGGCGCCGCCACCTATGTATTGGGCCAGAAGGGGTGCTGCCATATTGCCTCCGGCGTCGATGGCCACAATATTCGCGGGACCTACATGTTTAGCGGCGCCGAATCCCAGAATTAGGGTCAACACATAAAAACCCCCAATAATGCCCATAGCCCACAACACGGAGCGACGGGCGGCCTGGGCCGAGGCCACAGTGAAAAATCGCATCATGATATGCGGTAAACCGGCGGTGCCAAATACCAAAGCCATGCCGAGGCTGATTTGGTCAATGGGTGCCTTTAAATACAAACCCGGCTCTAAAAAACGCTGTCCAAGTTCAGCGCCAGTCATTGATTTGGCGGGATCGCCTAACAACACGGCGACGCGTGCCTGGATTTTCGGATCGGATACTACGTCGCTCAGAAATCCAGGCAGTGAAAACCCGTAGGGTGCCCATACCAAGGCTACAATAATAAATGACGCAACAACCAATAGTACGGCCTTTATAATCTGCACCCAGGTAGTGGCCACCATCCCACCGAATAGAACGTACACTAACATTAGGGTGCCGACGCCGATCACGGAAGTCTCGTAGTCGATACCGATCAAGGTTTTTACCAATACACCCCCACCAACCATTTGTGCGGTGAGATAGATAGTCGATACGGTAATCACTGAAAACGCGCCTGCGATTCGCGTCTTCTTCGGGTTATTCCGGTAGGCTAAAATATCCGTGAGGGTATAGCGCCCTATATTACGACAGGGCTCGGCAATCAAAAGTAAGACTGTGATATAAGCCATCAAAAATCCGACGGAATACATGAAGCCGTCGTACCCATACAGCGAAATCAAACCGGCAATACCCAAAAATGACGCTGCCGAGAGGTAGTCGCCGGCAATGGCCCAACCGTTTTGCAGTCCAGAAACTACGCCGCCCGCAGTGTAAAAATCAGAGGCGGATCGGACTCGCTTAGATGCCAAGTAGGTGACATACATGGTAATGGCAATCACAATCGAGAATACCGTGAAAGTTAGCCATCGGTAGTTATCGCTCACACCCCCGCTCATAATTTCCTCGCGTACTCGCCCGCGATAGCGGCGGCGAGTGGATCAAATTCTTGCCCCGCGCGCCGTGAGTAAGTCCATGCTATCGCCCATGCCGCCACGAATTCACTGAGGGCAAATAGTAATCCTATATTGACGACCCCCCACACTCGTATTTTAAAAAACGGCTGATAATAAGCAGCCCCGATAGGCAGTAAAAAATAGTATAAGACTGAAAATGCCATGAGCCCGAACAAGAATCGTGACTTACGCCGGTGGAGGACTACGAAGCGTGGGTCGCTAACAATAGCGTCCCAGTCAACATCTTCGTTTGGTGACATTATTTTACTCCATTCGGCGGCATCGCGATTCTGTGGCGTAGGGGTGAAGATTTAAGTATCGACCTGTAGCGTATACTAATCTAGTCAAAGTTAAATTTGAGGAAAGGAAGGGTAAATCATGCGGATGTTTTGCATTTTTTCGGTTTTAGTAAATCTTGTTCTCAACTGCGCGCACGCGCAAACACCGGTTTCAGATTTGCTGACCATCATCCGCGCGGGGTCGCTTGTCGATGCGAAAAATGGTCTTGTTAAGCATAATCAATTGATTTTTGTACGAGGTGCTCGCGTCGAGCGGGTCGTCGATGGCGCTACTGTCATACCTGGAGGTGTACAGGTAGTCGACTTGTCCAGTGCAACGGTGTTACCGGGCTTAATTGATTCACATACCCACCTTTTTTTGTGGGGCGAAGATCCTGCTAAGGGCGGTTACGATGCCAATATATTAAATGCTGGAATTTCATTGCGAGCAGCGCGGGCAACCTATGCTGCGAGGAGAGCATTGGATCAGGGGTTTACATCGATTCGTGATGTTGAAACCGAAGGTGCGGGTTATGGTGATATTGAAATTAAACAGGCCATCGACGAGGGAACAATTCCAGGGCCACGGATTTTCGGCGCGACTCGCGGAATTTCGACGACTGGAGGTTACGATTTAGAAGGGTATGCCCCTGAGTTGACCCTACCCAAGGGCGTACAAATTATTGACGGACCCGTGGAAGCCCGCAAGGCTGCTCGCGAGCAATTAGATCACGGTGCGGATTGGTTGAAGGTTTACATGACGCATCGATCTTGGTTGGGTAAAGAAGGCCAATTGGTATCGCAACCGACACTCACCGTAGAGGAATTGAAGGCTATTGTGGATGAGGCGCATGGTTGGGGAAAGCGCGTTGCATGCCATGCCTATAACGGCATCGGTTTGCAACGCGCCCTAGATGGTGGTTGTGATTCGATCGAGCATGGGCTCGATATGACGGATTCACAGATTTCACAAATGATGCGTCAGGGTACTTGGTATTGCCCAACCTTGGCGGTGTATTACTTGGATTGGGCACCGGAAAACACCGCTGAGGGTAAGCGTGATCGACTCCGAACAAGCTTGCATGAGGTGTCCTTTCGTAAGGCATTACATCAGAAAATTAAAATTGTATTTGGCACTGATATGGGTGGGATTCCTTGGCAACAACCTATTGCGCAAGAATTTAGTCGAATGACGCAATTGGGCATGACCCCCATGGATGCCATTCAATCAGCGACATCTCGCGCAGCAGAAATGTTGGATGCGCGCGGCGAATTGGGTGTTATCGAACCGGGTGCTTACGCTGACATTATTGCCGTAAGCGGTGATCCGTTAACGAATATCGCCGAACTGGAACATGTCAAATTCGTGATGAAGAATGGAGTGACGATTCGCAATGATTTGTTAAAGAATTGACGATTTTCTTAGGCTTGCAGATAACCACGTAGGCCTGAGCTCTCTACCGCGATAAATTGAGTCTTGTACAAAATCGATAAATTTTCTGCTGTAAGAGTTTCGGCGACTGTGCCGTAGTTCCAGAGGCCGTCTTCGCCAATAAGTAAGGCGTGATCGGCAAAGCGCACGGCAAGGTTCGCATCATGCAGCGTAGCAATGACCGCAGCACCCTCATCGGCGCGTCTACGCAATAGCGTAAGAGCCTCGCGCTGGTGCTGGGGATCGAGCTGATTGGTAGGCTCATCGAGTAAGTATATTTTAGGGCTCTGCGCGATTACAGCGGCTAGTGCGGCGCGCCGCCGTTCGCCACCGGACAGGGTCAAGATTTCTCGATTTTCGTATCCTGCAAGGCCAACAGAGGCGAGCGCACTCAATGCTATAGCCTTATCCGTGGCACTTTCCCACTGCCAGCGCGCGACATGTGGATGTCGTCCTAGTAATACTGTTTCAATTACGGTTGCTGGAAAAGGATCCTCTATGTTTTGTGGCAGTAGGGCCAGCGTGCGTGCCAGAGCGCGTCGCGGCCATTCAGCCAAGGGGCGACCTGCTACGAATATTTCGCCTCCAGAGGACGCGCGTAGGCCGGCGAAGGTATGCAATGAAAGACTTTTGCCACAACCATTTTGACCCAATATGGCAAGTACTGATCCTGGTCTGACTTGTAAATCAAGCTGTCGTACGAGTACTCTCGTCTGGATACGAACCTGCAAATTGCGACATTCAAGAAGCGGTTGGGTAACCGCGCTTTTAAGACTCACTAGGGCTGCAAACGCATAACCGACCACTCTTCACCACGCGCTCGACCGGCTTCGGGTGAGCGTGTCCATCGAGCGCGATCATGGAGTCGGTAAGCCCCTTCGACCCATAATTCCACCGCTTCCACTCGAAGACTATATCCGCCCCAATAATCGGGTCGCGGAATATCTGTACCTGGTGCAGGTTCTGGCGACCCTGGACCTGCGTAGGGAATTCCAAAACGAGCCGCCGCCTGGCTTAGCTGGTCTGCGAGGGTACGGCCAGTGGGGAGCGCTGCGCTTTGTTGGCTAGCCCAAGCTCCCAAGCGACTAAGCCAGGGTCGACGGCTAAAATAGGCGTCATTTTCGCTGTCTGTGAATTGTTCCACCTGTCCTTCAGCGCGGACTTGACGGTGACGATGATCCCAATGAAATACCAATGCGGCGCGCGGATTTGCGGCTAACTCACGCCCTTTTCGCGATTGGTAGTTAGTTACGAAAGTGATGATACCGGGTTGCGGAATAATGCCCTTACAAAGGACCACTCGCGCTGAGGGCTGTCCGAATGCATCAACGGTCGCTAGTACCATAGCATCTGGATTCGGTTGCCGCGCTTCGCGAATGGCTTGTTCCAGCCATTCTTGCACTAGGGCGAGCGGATTCGTAGGGAGCGGGTCGGGCAGTGCCTGAATAGGCAGGATATGAGACGTTGAATTCATAGGCTGATGTTATCCGGCGCAGCGGTCGAAGTCATCTTATCGCTTGCGGTAGTGGTTGCTGCACGTTAAGTTGTATGCCATGAGTTTGGATGAATTGCGTATTTCACTGACCGAATTAGACGTCCAACTCGTGGAGTTAGTAGCGCAACGCCAAGCCTTAAGCGAGCAAGTGGCGATCGCTAAACGGTCCCTTGGGCGCGCGACTCGAGATTTTGCGAGAGAGCGCGAAGTCATCGTGCGCGGACGCGATACCGCTACTCGTTTAGGAGTTTCCCCAGCTCTAGTGGAATCCCTACTGCGGCAATTGATCGAATCATCGTTGACTACTCAGGAACAGGCACGCGTCGCCGCTCAAGCGCACGGTAGCGGCAAACGCGCCTTGGTGCTGGGTGGGCGCGGCAAGATGGGTGCATGGTTTGCCGAATTCCTTGCATCCCAGGGTTTCAGCGTGTGTATTGCCGATCCCGCTGGCTCGTTAGTCGGCTTTGAGACGTTACATGACTGGAAAAAGGATAAGTTAGACTTTGATTTGATCGTGCTGGCTACGCCCTTGGGTATTACCGTCCCGCTGATGCAGGGTTTAGCGCAGCGCGTCCCACGTGGGCTAATATTCGATTTAGGCTCGCTTAAAACGCCGCTGCGCGCGGGTCTGGCCGCGCTAGTAGCAGCGGGCTGTAAAGTGACTTCCGTGCATCCTATGTTTGGTCCCGATACAGAATTATTGTCGGGGCGACATGTGATTTTTATTGATTTGGGCAATGCCGCCGCTTTATCCGAGGCTCAAGAGTTGTTTGCGTCCACGATGGCGGAGCGGGTTGTTATGGGGTTAGATGAACACGACCGATTGATTGCCTATGTGTTGGGGCTATCGCATGCGCTTAACATAGCGTTTTTTACTGCGCTGGCCGAAAGTGGTGAAGCGGCTCCGCGTCTAGCGCGTCTTTCGAGCACGACCTTTGATGCACAAATGGATGTTGCTGCCCGAGTCGCGGCTGAGAGTCCAGATCTGTATTTTGAAATTCAAAGCCTTAACGAATATGGTGGTGAATCCTTGCGCGCGCTACAGGAAGCTGTGGCGCGATTGGTGACGGCGGTAGGGCTCAAGAATTCAGACGACTTCACAACCCTGATGCAACGTGGAAGACACTACTTTGAGGGTAGAGCTGCGGTGCGCGTCATTTGATCGTTCGCGTAAAGGCTTGAACTTTATGGGTGAATCGCCGATGGGAATTGTGGAATTAAAACAGCATCTTAAGGAATTGACAGACCAAGCAGCGCACAATGATGGGATTCTAAAACGCGCTCAGGCGCGTGAATTATTGTTGTTGCGGGCTGATAGTTTGGGATCATTGCTGCGTGTGTTGGTGGAAGGTCTGCGTGAGTCTCATTCGCTTGAGGCTACTGGCGTAGTGATGCTAGATCCCCATCACGAAATTCGACATTTGTTGGCGGCGAACGGCGAACGCCCGGAAGATTTTAAGCAGATACTGTTTGTTGATTCGCTGACAGGACAAGCGCCGCAATTGTCAGCATTGCGTAGACCCTGGCTCGGAGCTTACGCAATGGCGGAGCATGGTTTGCTATTTCCAGGTGTCGGGCACTTAAAGAGCGTGGCTTTAGTGCCGTTGTTGCGCAAGGATAAGGCCACTGCAGTGTTGTGCTTCGGTAGCACCGAAACCGGCCGATTTACACGCCATCACGGCACGGATTTTCTGGCGCATTTGGGTGCGGTTGCCGCCGTGTGTCTGGAGAATGCGATTAATCGCGCGCGTTTGTTGCGCGCTGGTATTACTGATTTTTTGACCGGGTGGCACAATCGGCGTTATTTGCAACAACGTCTCAAGGAGGAGTTGGCGCGCGCACAACGGCATGCGGCTTCAATTAGCTGCCTAATGATTGATATTGACCATTTTAAAAATATTAACGATGGCTATGGTCACCTGATTGGCGATAATGCCCTTAAAGAAGTTGCGTTACGAGTTGAAAGTCAAATACGCAGTATGGATACCGCTGCGCGATTCGGTGGTGATGAATTTGCAATTATTTTGCCAGAGGCCTCGGTCGCCGCCGCGGCCACGCTGGCAGAACGAATACGGGATAATATTGCGGCGCGGCCGTTTGTTTTGGCAGAGCAAATTACCCGACATCTGAGCGTCTCGATCGGTGTAGCGGCGGTATCTCCCGGGCGTCACGAGACTGATCTAAAAGCGCTCGCGGACCGCTTGTTGGCTGATGCGGATGCCGCACTGTATCGAGCCAAAGCGCTTGGCCGTAATCGCGTGCAAGCGGGAACCGGCTAACCCGTAACGCGACGTTCGCGCTGCATCAGAAGCAGGAAGAGAGGAACGCCGACTAATGCGGTAAGAGCTCCTACCGGAAGTTGGCGGGGTGCGGCGATGGTACGAGCTAAAGTATCGGCAAGGGTTAATAGACTGCCGCCTAACAGCACAGAGGCGGGAACGACGATACGATGATTACTTCCTGCGATAAGCCGTACCAAGTGCGGTGTGACAAGGCCAATGAATCCAATGCCACCCGCAGTGACGACGGCGCTAGCGGTGAGAACTGCTGTGGCAATGAATAAAACGACGCGAACCGGTACCAGCGCTACGCCAAGGGATTGAGATTCAATTTCGCCCCGTGCCATGACATTTAAATTACGCGCACCTATGGTTGCGCAAGCGGCGGAGAATACCAGCAGTACGAACGCGGTAGGAGAAAAAGAGGCGAACGATAAATCGCCCATCAGCCAGAACAACATACCGCGTAAATGTGTTTCATCGCCAAGACTCAACATCAGGCCAACAATCGCAGTACATCCGGAGGCGACCACTACCCCGTTGAGCAATAGTCGCTGCGGAGTCCAGCCGCCGCTGGCATGGGCCAGGGCAAAAACAAGAAGAGTGGCGCCCAAAGCACCCATGCCAGCGGCACCCTCAATTGCTACGCCGCCAAGCCCGAGAAGCATGGCACCCAGGGCGGCGATAGCTGCTCCTTGCGATATTCCCAGAACGAAAGGGTCTGCTAGGGGATTTCGTAGCAGGATTTGCATGAGCACGCCAGATAAGGCTAAAAGCCCTCCCGTGCTGAAGGCATTGAGGGCACGCGGCAGTCGCAGGTTCATCACAATTTCGCGGGTAATGGGTTCGTATCCGCCTATAAGCGATTTTAGTAGCATATCGAAGGAAACTGACGTGCTACCTACGGAAACCGCGGTCAGTAGGCTGAGTACGGCGATTAAACTTAAAATGGGCAACAGGCGTCGAGCTTGCATAAGCCCGATACCTTATGGCTCTTGAGCCTTCACCACAAGACCCCGGTGTTATGGAACAATGTCCGCATGCAGCCTAAGGTGCCGACCGATTACATCGATAAAGACGGTTTCCGCGCTAATGTGGGAATTGTTCTCATGCGTGAGTCAGGGGAGCTATTCCTGGGGGGGCGCGTAGGGGGGCGAGGCTGGCAATTTCCTCAAGGTGGCGTGAATAGAGGCGAGCAGATCGAGCAGGCATTATTTCGTGAACTTAAGGAAGAAATTGGCTTAGAGCAATCCGACGTGCAGGTTCTGGGTTCTACTCAAGGATGGTTGCGTTATCGCCTGCCCCGACAATATATCCGCGATCGATGTATCGGCCAAAAGCAACGTTGGTTTCTTTTGAAACTGTTGGCGGCAGAGTCGCGATTGCATTTCGATTCGACCGGCCAACCTGAATTTGACCGCTGGCGCTGGACAGATTATTGGACGCCGGTGCGCGAAGTAGTGCACTTTAAACGTCGAGTGTACGTTCGTGCTTTGCATGATCTCGGTAAATTACAATTTCCCGATGGGCTACCGGCTTACCCAGATTGGTGGTCCGAAATTTAGCACAGCTGTTGTCAGATTTTTTAAAAGGGCTTAACAATCGCGAGGATGATGATAGCGATCAAAAGAAGGGAGGGTACTTCGTTAAATGCGCGAAACCATTTGGCGCTCCGACTATTGCGATTTTCGGCAAACGCGCGCACCAATTTACCGCACAGGACATGATATGCAATCAACACCGCGACTAGCGCAAATTTGACTTGTAACCATGCCAGTTGTAAATATCCTGGAGCAGCGACGATCATGGAGATGCCGAACAGCAAGGTAGCCCCTGCACCTATATTCATAAGTATAAATAATCGGCGTTCCATTATCTTGAAGCGATTACTGCTTACCAAATCCGTAGCATCAGCATGATAGACGAATAGTCGCGGAATATAAAAAAGTCCCGCAAACCAAGTGACCATGGCAATGACATGAAAGGCTTTAAGCCAGAGCATGAGTTGTTCCTTGACGTTCGACGATTGATAATAGCGCGAGTTTGAGAATTATCAGCGAATAATGACAGGAAGTATCTAATGCCCGAGTCGTTTAGCAAGCTAGTTGTGCGTTCTTATGCGCCACGTAGACGTGCGCTGCTGCTTTGGGTGTCCGGATTTTTCGCGCTAGGTTTATTTTATTCGATTTTTGAATGGGGCCGGTACTCGGCCGGTTTTCATGTTGTCGACTCGGTACGAGGTGCCTTGTCGGCAAGTTCGCGAATCCGGGCGTTGGAGGCGGAGAATGTTCGGCAGCATGCGCAATTGGAGGCGGCGGAAGTTGCTCGGCGCGTAGATCGTGAGGGCTATAATCAGGTAGAGCGTAGTCTCGGGGATATGCAAGCCCAAATTGCACGCCTAACGCAAGACTTATCATTCTATCGAGGTCTAGTTCAGCCTGATAGTGTGACGCACGTCAAGGTACAGCAAATGCAAATACTTCCGCAGAGCGGTCTTGGGAATTATCTCTTAAAATTCGTATTAACCCAGGTGGGAAAGCCTGACAATGTCGTTGCAGGCAATGTCGTGTTGACGATTGACGGATCGCGAGGCGGTCGCCCGATGAGCTTAAGTTTGGCGGATGTGTCGCCTAAAGGACGTGTTAGCCTGGCTTATTCTTTTCGATACTTTCAGGATTACGCTGAATCTATACAGTTGCCACGAGGATTTGAGCCATCGCGTCTTGGTGCGCAGGTTCACAGCGGCAGGGACTCAAGCCACGCGTTCGTGCAGGCTTTTGTTTGGAAAACGCAAGGAATGTCGGTTGAAACGGAAGCTAATAGCAATATCGCGTCTAAGGGTGGTGTAGATGTTCAAGCGGAAACCGACTAGGCAGGCGAAAATCGACACTTTGATCGGCGCGCGGACGCGGATCAATGGCGATGTGGAATTTTCGGGTGGTTTGCACCTCGACGGCTGCATTAACGGCAACGTTCGAGGGGAAGCCAGTGATACGGCATTTCTATCGGTCAGTGAGCAGGGCTGTATTGAGGGCTCAGTATTTTCGCCGGACATTGTGCTAAACGGCATCGTCAAGGGTGATATTGAGGCGAGTATTCGGGTTGTATTGGGAAAAAAGGCGCGCGTTTTGGGAAATGTGCACTACACCGTCATTGAAACCGCGGTCGGCGCCCAAATTAATGGTAAGTTGATACATTTGGCTTCTGTTAAATCCCCTGTGGATGAGGCTTCCCCTGACGGTGCTTTGGAGTAAAATACATCTATGACAACTCTTGGTAATGCTTCTTCTGAGCCTTCGGCGCCCGCGCCCAATGTGTTGGTATTTACCGATGCGGCGGCCGGCAAGGTTGGTGAGCTAATCCGCGAGGAATCCAACCCAAGTTTAAAATTGCGGGTCTTTGTATCGGGTGGTGGATGCTCGGGTTTTCAGTACGGCTTTACCTTCGATGAGAAAATCGAGGAGGGTGATTTTTGCGTGGAAAATCGGGGTGTACAGTTGTTGGTAGATCCCATGAGCGCGCAATATTTGATGGGTGCCGAAATCGACTATAAAGAGGACCTTCAGGGTGCTCAGTTTGTTATTCGCAATCCGAATGCCAAGACTACCTGTGGCTGTGGATCGTCGTTCTCTGCCGGATGAGTCGTGGGCATGATGTTCCTGACGTGCTGGCGGCCGTCGATTTGGGTTCCAATAGTTTTCATATGGTGGTCGCGCGTCACTCGCACGGTCAATTGGTCATATTGGACCGATTGCGGGAGATGGTCCGATTGGCGGCAGGACTGGGTGACAGCGGCCGGCTAGACGATGAGGCGACAGATCGCGCGTTGCGTTGTCTAGAGCGTTTTGGTCAAAGACTTCGCGCCATGCAAGCGGGTAGTGTGCGGGTGGTAGGCACCAATGCGTTGCGGCGCGCGAGGCATAAGCGAGGCTTTTTGGAGCGAGCCCGAGCGGCCTTGGGTCATCCTATTGAAATTATTTCGGGCTTAGAAGAAGCGCGACTTATTTATTCTGGGGTCGCGCACACCAGCCCCATGAACCCTGACAAGCGTTTAGTGATTGATATAGGCGGCGGATCAACCGAGGTGGTGATCGGCGAGGGGTTTAATCCGCTTTTGTTAGAGAGTTTGTCGGTGGGATGTGTGGGTTTGGGCATTGAATATTTCGAGGATGGTAAAATATCGGAGAAGCGCTTCGAGCGGGCTCGTACGGCTGTGAGACTTGAGCTTGAGCCTATTCAAGAAGCGTACCGCAAAATGGGCTGGTTGCAGGCCTATGGTAGTTCCGGGTCGGTGCGCGTCATTGGTGACGTATTAAAACGCCTTTATCCGGACGATCGTAAAATCACCCTTGCCAATTTACAAAAACTTGCCGATCGAGTAATTGCCAGCGGACATGTGGATGAACTCGATATAGAGGAAGTCGACGCTGAACGAGCGCCAGTTTTTCCTAGTGGCCTTGCGATCCTTTTAGAAGTGGTTGAAAATTTTGGTATTGAGCGCATTCGTGTCGCCGAGGGCGCAATGCGTGAGGGGTTGTTGTACGACCTGGTGGGTCGATACACCGATGAAGATGCTCGGGTACGCAGCGTTCGCGCTATGGAAAAGCGCTATCACGTCGATGGCTTGCAAGCAGATCGTATTGAAGCTACCGCGGTGGCGTTGTTGGAACAAGTTGAATCCGAATGGGGCCTTGAGGAACCCATGGCAGAATTAGTGTTGCGCTGGGCCGCACGCTTGCACGAGGTTGGCCTTGATATTGCGCATTCGAAATATCACCGCCACAGTGCTTATCTGCTCCAACATGCAGACATGCCGGGGTTTCCGCGCGAAGAGCAGCTGCTATTGTCTGCTTTAGTGGGGGGACATCGACGTCAGCTGGTCTTAGAAGTTATCGAGGATTTAGTGCCGCCCTGGGATCATCATGCGGAGTTTTTAATTGTGCTGCTGCGTCTTGCGGTGCTGATGCATCGTGGTCGTAGCCCGCAGCCCTTGCCGGACGTTGCTCTTATCGTTAAGGGCCGAACCTTGAACTTAGAGTTGCCAGCGCGTTGGATGAAGGAGCATCCTCTGACGCTGGAGGACTTGGAGCAGGAACGCATATATTTAAGAGAGGCAGGATTTCGGCTCAATATTGCGTAATTGCGAATTGCGAATTGCGAATTGTGAATTTGGCGTTGTGAATTGCGAAGTGCGCGATAGCGAATTTTATTCGCCAAGAGCGACGCGTTCGTCGTACTGGGTCAATAAACGCATCTGGGCGCATACGCTAACACCGCCGAAATTTCTTGTATATTGACCTTCTGAGTTGAGCAACCATGCCTGGGCATTGTCGTTGAGGTACAGGTCTAGATCGTCAAGGATCCTTTTTTGCAACGTGGTTGATTCCACGGGAAACGCTACCTCAATGCGTCGAAACAAATTGCGATCCATCCAGTCGGCGCTACCGCAATACAGTTCTTGATTGCCGGCGTTCTTAAAATAATAGATGCGTGAATGTTCAAGAAAACGTCCAATAATCGAACGAACTTTAATATTGTCTGAGATGCCTGCTATACCAGGACGCAAGCAGCACACGCCTCGAACGATAAGATCAATTTCTACGCCCGCGCACGAGGCCAAATACAACGCTCGAATAACGGTTGGCTCAGTAAGTGCATTGAGCTTGGCGATGATGCGCGCGGGATGACCCGAGCGAGCATGCTCAGCTTCGCGCTCGATCTTTGCGATCAGCATCGGATGTAGACTAAAAGGCGCATGTAATAGCTTCCTGAGGCGTGGTACTCGTGTGAGACCCGTCAATTGTAGAAATATTTCGTGAATATCATCGCCAATCGACTCGTCTGCCGTCATGAGACCGTAGTCGGTGTATAGCTTCGAAGTCTTGGTGTGATAATTGCCGGTTCCTAAATGACAATAGCGCCTTAGGCCCTTTTCTTCGCGTCGTACTACCATGACCAATTTAGCGTGAGTTTTAAAGCCAAAAACACCGTACATAACGTGCGCGCCGGCTTCTTGTAAGCGGGTCGCAAGCTCAATATTCGCCTCTTCATCAAATCGTGCTCGAAGTTCAATGATGACTGTTACATCTTTGCCGGCGCGTGCCGCCTGCGCTAACGCATCGACAATTGTGGAATCACTGCCTGCACGGTACAGCGTTTGCTTAATCGCCAGCACCTGCGGATCTGCGGCTGCGCGTGTTATGAAATCCGCGACGGGACCGAAGCCTTGGAACGGATGATGCAGAAGTATGTCTCCGGCACGCAAGGTCGTAAACAGATCTGCACCCATTTTCAACTGATGGGGAATACTAGGAGAGAATGGTGCGTATTTCAGGCTCGAGTTATCTACTAAATCATAGACTGCCATGAGACGATTTAAATTTACAGGACCGGATACGCGGTACAAATCATCTTCGGTCAACGCAAATTGACTTAACAACGAGTCGAGTATATCTCTCGGACAATCGTGGGCGGTCTCAAGACGTACCGCGTCGCCATAGCGCCGCGACGCAAGCTCGCCCTCGACGGCACGAAGTAGGTCATCGACCTCCTCTTGTTCGACGAATAGATCGCTGTTACGAGTGACGCGGAACTGGTAGCACCCGTGTACCGCCATCCCCGCAAAAAGGCATGATACAAATGCTTCTATAATGGTTCCTAAAAATACGAATTGGCGGTTTCCAAGTTCATCGGGGAGTCGGATAAGTCGCGGCAGCGAGCGCGGCGCCTGCACAACCGCCAGACCACTATCGCGTCCAAATCCATCCTCCCCTTTGACCACGACGGCAAAATTGAGACTTTTGTTTAATATTTTCGGAAATGGACGCGCCGGATCAAGCGCGAGAGGGCTCAGAACGGGTTCCACTTCTCTGGTGAAATAGTCTTTTAGCCAGGACGCTTGTGCGGCATTCCAGGAGTCTTTCGATACGAATACTACGCCGGCCCGCGCAAGTTCTGGCATTAAGATGTCGTTTAGAACTTCGTATTGTTCGTCCATCAAACGAATCGCGCGCGCGCGGATGACTTTTAGTTGCTCTGGAACCGTTAGCCCGTCCGGTCCACCTTGTAGCGCGCCCGCTTCGAGTAGTTCCTTCAGGCTGGCGACGCGAATCTCAAAGAACTCGTCGAGATTTGCACAGGAAATACACAAAAATCGCACTCTTTCTAACAGAGGAATCGTGGGATCCTTACTTTGCTCAAGAACCCGTTGATTAAACTCAAGAAATGAAAGTTCGCGGTTGATATATAGCCGCGTTGCTTGTAAGTCGATCGCCTTCATTTTAGTTGCGCAAGCGGAGTTAATCGTGCAATCAACGCGCTAGTTTGAGCGTTGAAGTTTCGTAACGAAACACTTGAGAGCGGGTCTGCACCCGGTAAATGTACTGTCTGCGGGTTTAAGTGAATGCCGCATCGAAGATATTCGTAGTGCAGATGGGGGCCGGTTGCGAGGCCTGTCATACCTACATAGCCAATAGTGTCACCTTGCTGCACATGGATGCCCGTGTGAATGCCTTTGGCGAAGCGCGCCAAGTGTCCGTACAGCGTGCTTACCGTATCAGCATGGGTCAGCATAATGGCATTGCCGTAGCCGCCGCGTCTCCCTACGAAGGTGACTCGCCCATCGCCGGCGGCATGCACGGGCGTGCCTTTTGGGGCGGCGTAATCGGTACCCATATGACCGCGAATTCGGTTCAGGATGGGGTGTAACCTATGCGGGTTAAAGCTTGAGCTAATGCGAGAAAATTCTAGTGGGGCGCGCAGGAACGCTTTACGCAGCGGTTGACCGTCTGGTGTGTAGTAGGCGATTTGCCCGGCGTCGTCAATGAAACGGACAGCTCGATATTTCTTGCCTGCGTTAACAAATTCCGCCGCCAATAGGTCCCCGTCGCGTAAATAGTGATCGTTTTGAAAAACTTGGTTATAAACTATCGTAAATTGATCGCCGTCACGAATATCAAGCACAAAATCGATATCCCACGCAAAAATGTTGCTGAGCTTCAATGCTATGAGATCAGATATCGCTGCTGATTCTGCCGATTGAAATAAGGATGAATGAATAGTGGCGGTAGCGGTGCGAACTCGCGACTGTAGCGAATTTTCGATAATTTTAGCGGCGAAACCTGTAGTCTCCCGTTGCACGTCAAGGGTTTGCGTTTCGCTGACTCGACGAGTCAAACTACGCACTTGCGCTGCTTGGTGAGTCAGGCTGATAGCATCGCCGGGTTTTAAATAATCCAAACTTTGGCGAATGCCGGGTAAATTGCGTATCGCTGCGAGGTCAGCAGGGTTTAGGGCTAGTCGGCGAAAGATTCCGTCGAGCGTGTCATTGCGGGAAACAATGACTTGCAGCGAGGAGACTAAACTTGCTTGTTGGGGAATGATGCGGATGACGGCAGTAGTGAGGTGTGAGGCGCTGGTGGTCGCGATAGTTTTGGCCGCGGAAATGGCGGGAATCGCTGTGTTTAAACCTGCGGTAAATTGCATCCCTTGCCAAAATAGCAGCGCGCTGGCGAGTATAGCTGCGTAAATCATTTGCCTCTTCACCAACATAAAATCCTCGCAAATACCGATTTTCCAGGCGACCCGCAAACCGCCAGGAAGTACGGTCGCTAGATCCCAAAAAACATTATGTTATAAAGCTGGGGTGGTTCCAATAGTGTGGGGTAGTTAGGCCGGTATTTCTGGGCTGTGGGTCGGGAATTTTCGCGTTGGTTGATCACATTAATCGGTATGGTGGCTCTGTGAGGATAGGTAAATTGGTTCAGTTGATCTTACGATTAACGGCGTTCGTGGTTTTTGCGTGTAGCGCCTACGCAGCAACCTCGATAACGCCGGCGATCCTTGTTGAGCGCGCTCAGCAGCAAATGAACAAGAATCCAGAAGCGGCGAAGGCGAATGCGGAGGCGGCGTTGCAGCGCTTAATTCAAAATCCTGACTCTGATTTGGCAATTCGCGCGCACCTTATTTTGTGCAATTATTATTCTGACCGAGATTATAAGGCGCGCGAACAGCATAGTGCGGCGGCGATGGCGTTGCTCGGCAGTGCAAAACGACCCAGCTTGCGGGCGGGCGTGCTTACTTGCCAGGGCGAGACTGCGGAAGGCCTCGGCGATTTGGAAACCGCTCGATTGCGCTACGAAGCGGCGGTGGCAATTGCTACTAAAGCTGCCGATAACGAGATGTTAGCCGCGGCACTTGCCGATCGCGGCTTTATGCGTGGCGTGCATGGTGATTATTCGGCAAGTCTCGCTGATTTGCGTCGGGCACAAACACTGTATGAGCAGCTTGGTCGAAGCGCGGATGTTGCCACCACTATCCACAATCTTGCGATTATTTACACTGATATGGGGGACCACAGCGAAGCGGTCGAATTGTTTGAGACCGCTTTAAACATGCAGCGGGTGGGGGGTCTTGTGAGCGATCAAGCCAATACCTTGACGAATTTAGGTCGCTCATACCTATTGCTGGGAAAAATTGAAGCGGCGCGCCGCGCATTTTCAGAGTCGCTGTTGCTAAGCCGACGTTTTGGCCTTGCACTGAATGAGGCTTATGGGCTGCGCGGCCTTGCCGGCGTGGCCACCCTGCAGCATGACCCTAACTTAGCCCTTCGGCTGCTCGATCAAGCCGTGAAATTGCAAGGTGTGAGTGACGTGCTGTTGCAAGCGCGCATTCAATATGTGCGGGGTGAGGCGCTAGAGGAGTTGGAACAATTCAAAGAGAGTGAGTCCGAGTTACAAAAAGCGTTGGCGATATTCAAACGCAATCAGTCAGCGCTCGAGTTGGCAAATACTTTTGACCTATTGGCAAAAGTGAATGCTGAGCTTGGCAATTGGCGGGGTGCCTACAACTATCAGCGACTCGCGCAAGGTCATTTCACGCAGATCTTGCGGGAACAGTTGGATCATCGATTCGCCTTGCTTAGATTTCAGTACGACACGGCGACTACGGAGAAGGAAAATCAACTGTTGACGCAGGAAAATGCCGCGAACTCGCTGGTGCTAAAGCAACAGCACCGAGCAGATCAATTCAAATCGGGAGTCATTTCGCTCAGTGCATTATTATTAATGGCACTTATTGCACTGGTGTTGTATCTGCGTCGTAGTAGTACGCACATGCGCGCGCTTGCGATGACCGACGAGCTGACAGGCGTACCCAACCGCCGAGCGGTGTTGGAGCGGCTAGATCAACTATTGCGGGATTCGATTGAACCTACTTCGATTT
Organism: Gammaproteobacteria bacterium; assembly: GCA_025359565.1. Taxonomy (GTDB): domain Bacteria; phylum Pseudomonadota; class Gammaproteobacteria; order Steroidobacterales; family Steroidobacteraceae; genus Bog-1198. Next base: position 112,985 of record JANYFY010000017.1, read on the forward strand.
TAGTGATTGATATCGACTATTTTAAAACAATCAATGATCGATTTGGACATCCGATTGGCGATCAAACGTTGAGAACGTTAGCCGCGCAGCTACAGATTGCAGCTCATCCGGCGTTTTTTGGTCGGTTGGGCGGCGAGGAGTTTGCGGTGGTGATGGCGAACTCGCGTTTGGCGGAGGCGCGCGCTATGGCAGAGCACTTGCGCGAAGCTACGACGCGTGTGGATTTGCACAATTTTATTGGTGCACGTCATATTACCGTGAGTATCGGAGTGGCTACCTCGATCAGCGGTGACGAATCAATTACAAGCATGCTAAGCCGCGCTGACTCGGCTTTGTATGTGGCGAAAGGGAGTGGCCGAAATTGCGTTCGTGTCGATCCATGGGTCTCGTCAAACACAACCGCGAGTGGCATAAGGCGCTGAAGCCAGACTTATTTTCTTTGCAGTGCGCCTGGCAATCCTTTGGCTAAACCGCTTGTGGCGAGTGGAAGCGCGAGTTTCAGCGCGTTTTGAAAACTAGCCTTAACATCCTCTGCGGCAATACTGCGACGAAAAAAATCCGCCCATACAAATTCGGCAAACGGAGAAGGTGTTTTTTCATAGCCCCCAGCATTACGTACGTAACCGGCTAATGAGCGGTAGGGGTCGTCGACCAATTTGTTTAAATTCGCAGGAAGGGCTGAATAACGGCGACGTACGCCGTTGGCGTCTAAAGGATGCACCCAGAGATTCTTGTTCATTTCGGTCCAAAAGTCCGCTAATTTTAGCTTAGAGAGATCCGCAATCACCTCGAAAAATCCAGTTTTAAAGCCAGCCTCAATGGCAGCCAAGCCCAAATGGTGATGATCGGTGATATACGCTTGACCGCCGGGACCCTTTACGGCTGGAATGGGGTGGGCCTGCATGAATTGTAGTTTTTCTTGGGGATTTAGTGAGAGCAGGCGCAGTTTCTTATCTTTCACCTCCCTCATTCCGACGGTTAGCTGAGTGGGTCGTAGACCCTTAAGTGTAGTTTCTTGTAATTTAGGCATGCGGCACCGCTTAGTAAACGAGGTGCGGATAATAGTCTATTATTTAAAAATGTTGCATAAGGAACGAGCTTGAACAGCCAGATAGAAAATCAGATCACTGAGTTGAAGCGGGGTGCGGTAGACCTTATTCATGAAGCAGACCTGCACAAAAAAATTGCCCGAGGAATGCCACTGCGCGTCAAAGCCGGTTTTGATCCAACGGCACCTGATTTGCATTTGGGGCATACGGTACTCATCAATAAATTACGGCAGTTTCAGCAATTTGGGCATCAGGCCATATTCTTGATCGGTGACTTCACCGGCATGATTGGCGATCCTACGGGGAAAAATGCGACCCGCCCGCGCTTGACCCCGGTGGAAATAGCTGCCAACGCTAGGACCTATCAAGAGCAGATTTATAAGATATTGGACCCTGAGCTTACTTTGATTGAGTTTAATTCGACGTGGATGGGCCCGATGACGGCAGCGGGGTTAATCGAATTAGCGGCCAAACATACGGTGGCGCGTATGTTGGAGCGGGATGACTTCGAAAAACGTTACCGCGGTGGCCAAGCTATCGCTATTCATGAGTTTTTATATCCCTTGGTGCAGGGGTACGATTCTGTGGCATTGCGGGCGGATGTGGAGTTGGGTGGCACGGATCAAAAATTTAATTTGTTGGTGGGTCGGCAGATGCAGGAGGCGTATGGCCTCGAGCCGCAGATCGTGCTGACGACGCCTCTGCTGGAGGGGTTGGACGGCGTGCAGAAAATGTCCAAATCGCTGGGCAATACGGTGGGTATTCACGACGCTCCGGTGGAGATGTTTGGCAAATTAATGTCGATATCTGACACTTTGATGTGGCGCTACTTTGAATTGCTGAGTTTTAGGCCGTTGCGTGAAATTGCGGCGCTGCGCAAAGAGATGGAGGATGGGCGTAATCCACGCGATATAAAGTTCGAGCTGGCGGGAGAAATCGTGGCGCGATTTTCTTCGCCGGCTGCAGCGGAGGCTGCGCAGGTAGATTTTCTGGCGCGTTTTCAAAAAGGATTGGTGCCCGAGAATCTGGTCGAGCAATCGCTCGTATATGGTCTTGACACCGGTGCGGTGGGCGGTCAGGTGCGCCTGACCACGATTTTAAGGGACCTAGGATTTGTTGCGAGCGCTTCTGAAGGCAATCGCAAGATCTCAGAGGGAGCGGTGCGGGTTAACCAGGAAAAAGTTAATGAATTCACATTCTCACTCGCGCTGGGAAAGAGTTATATCGTTCAGGTTGGCAAGCGATCCATCGCGAAAATTATGCTGAAAGAAGTTCATTAGTCGGATGTCTTCAGGGCTTCGCGTGCGGCGTAAAAAAAAGAGTTGTGACAATCCGTTGACAGGCTGGAAACCAGGGCTATACTGCGCGCCCTTCTTAAGTGAATGGCGATTTTTGAGACTTATCGGACGTTGACGATACTCGGAAATCTGCTATACTTGGAAGTCTTTACCCGGGCCTTTGTTGCCTTGGGTTGTTCTTTAATAATTCGAACAGGTAATTTGTGTGGGGACTCGCGTCATTGCTTTTAGTGCAATTGATGATAACGAGAACCAAACGACCAGTTGTTCATTCGTGCTTTAAAACACGATATGAATAGGTGAGGGTTTGGGATCGTAATAGCTTCAGTATTTAAGTGTAATTAACTGAAGAGTTTGATCCTGGCTCAGATTGAACGCTGGCGGCGTGCCTAACACATGCAAGTCGAGCGGTAACAGGTGTAGCAATACATGCTGACGAGCGGCGAACGGGTGAGTAATGCTTTGGAATCTTCCCAGTAGT
>JANYFY010000029.1 GCA_025359565.1 Gammaproteobacteria bacterium
ATCCTGCCTCCAAACATGTGAGGCTAGGAGGTAGTTGAGCGACGCTATTTCTCGACGCCAAGGCAGTTTGGAAGTGATTTTTAACCATTTGGCGTGCTGATTGAACATAGAATCGATTATGTGGATAAACGCCTCATAACAGTTAAAGAGCCCATGACGCCCGGTCAGCAGATAACCCTCCAGCCAGCCCTCACATTGATGTTCGCTGAGCATTTCCATTACGCGCCCCGATGGCGCAAGAAATTCATCACCCGGCACAGTCGCAGCTTCCCACTGGCGTGTGGTCACTTCAAAGAGAGCCTCTAAGCCGTTAGAGAGTGTTTCGTCTGGGCCAAAGACGCGAAAATTCCGTTGCTCATTGTTCAGCTTTGCCACATCGCGCAGAAAACCGCCGAGCACATGAGTATCGCCTTTGCCTTGTACACCCGGCCGAGGCACTTCGACCGCGTAGTTGCGAAACTCCGGCATTCGTAAGTCGCGCAGCAGTTGACCACCATTGGCGTGTGGATTCGCGCCCATCCGTCGTTCGCCCGTAGGTGCAAGGGCTGCCAGTTCGGGCTTCAGACGACCGTCGTGATCGAACAGCTCCTCAGGCCGGTAGCTTCGCAACCATTCCTCCAGCATTTTAAGGTGTGCAGGATGACCAGCCGGGTCGGAAAGCGGTACTTGATGTGACCGAAAAGTGCCCTCTACCTGTCGGCCGTCAACCATCTTTGGACCGGTCCAGCCTTTTGGGGACACCAGAACGATCATCGGCCAGCGAGGACGCACAAGTTTCCCATGTAAGCGAGCGTCCTGTTGAATTTCCTTAATCTGCTCCACCGCCATGTCGAGCGTCGCCGCCATTTTCTCATGCATCAGTGTCGCATCGTGCCCCTCGACGAAGTAGGGAGTCCAGCCGTAACCCCGCAGCAATTGTTCTAATTCCTCGCGACTGATGCGAGCAAGGATAGTCGGGTTGGAGATCTTGTAGCCGTTCAGATGCAAAATAGGCAGCACCGCTCCGTCGGTGGCAGGATTGAGAAACTTATTGGAATGCCAAGCCGTAGCCAACGGGCCCGTTTCCGCTTCGCCATCGCCGACAACGCAAGCGACAACAAGATGGGGATTATCGAACACCGCGCCGAACGAGTGACTAAGCGAATAACCTAGCTCGCCCCCCTCATGGATCGAGCCCGGACACTCCGGCGAAGCATGGCTTGGAATTCCTCCCGGAAACGAAAACTGAGTGAAGAGTTTTTTAAGTCCGGCCTCATCTTGACTGATGTTGGGATATATTTCGCTGTAGGTGCCCTCTAGGTAAGTGTTCCCTACGACCGCGGGGCCGCCGTGTCCAGGACCTGAGACGTAAATCATATCGAGATCATATTTCTTGATGACCCGATTTAAGTGCACATAAATGAAATTCTGTCCGGGGGTCGTACCCCAGTGCCCCAATAGCATGTGCTTCACATCAGCAGGTATCAGTTGCCGTTTGAGCAATGGATTGTCATAAAGGTACATTTGCCCGACCGCCAAATAGTTCGCGGCCCGCCAGTAAGCATCTATCAGGACAAGTATTTCAGGCGTGAGAGTCACAGCAGCTCCTTGAAGCGCTGCAGCGAGCGCGCAATCATCATTTCTTCATCAGTACGAATGACGCGAACAATGGCGCGGCACGCATCGCGGGAAATCACCGCAGCAGTGGCGGCATTGCGCGATGCATCCAATTCTATGCCTAGAAAACCAAGTCTCTCACAAACCCTCGTGCGGACTACAGGCGCGTTCTCGCCGATGCCACCCGCAAACACCAGAGTGTCCACGCCACCGAGCACCGCCGCGAACGCTCCAATCCACTTAGCGACCTGATAACAGAAGAGCGTCACCGCTTCAGCAGCATGAGATTCAGTACCTTCGAGCCTTAGCAAATCGCGCATGTCTGAGCTAATTTGTGAAACTCCTAGCAGTCCCGACCTGTGGTTAACTAAGTGTTGAAACTGGGCTGCGGTCATCTGCTCCGTCTGCGCCAAATAAAAAATCAAGTTAGGATCCAAATCACCTGAGCGCGTGCTCATCATAAGCCCGGAAGCCGGCGTGAAACTCATGCTGGTATCAATGCTTTGGCCGTTGCGAACTGCAGCAAGACTCGCACCGTTGCCAAGGTGCGCCAAGATGACACGTCCATGGGTCGCCGCCGGATCGCCTAAGCGCACTAGTTCTTCCATAAGGTACGAATAAGAAAGACCATGAAAGCCATAGCGTTCTACACCTAGCGCTTGATATTTGCGTGGAATAGGTAGCAATCGCGCCACCTGCGGCATATCGCGATGAAATGCCGTATCAAAACAGGCAATCTGTGGCAGGTGTGGATGTCGCTTGCCAAGCGCCTTGATCAATTCAATCTCGCGAGGGAGATGCTCAGGATCGAAGGGTGTCATACGATGCAATTCGCCCAGCAAATCTACCGTGATCAACTCGGGCTTGCTGTGCCTCATGCCATGCACTACACGATGTCCCACGGCGCGAATGAATCCGAAGCTCGGCTGTGCCTCTAGCCAGGCTAAAACAATATCTGAAGGGCTTCCGGCATTTTTCTCAATAACTTGACGGTGCAACAACTGTCCCGAAGAATCATTGACCGTGAAGGTCGTGTCGGTGAGGCCGATCCGCTCAAGCTTACCGCGCAAGCTTAAACTTAAGGACTCCGCATCATCATACAGAGCAAATCGAATACTCGACGAACCAGCATTAAGGGTCAGAAACACAGCTGATTGGGCTTTGAGGTACTTTAGCGACCCTTTCGGGTAACAACCGGTCGCATTCTCGTTTAACGACTGCGTAGCACTCGCAAGTTCGCGCCTCAAGCCCAGGCCGGTCAATAACAGTAATTCGGCCGCGGCTGTATTGTATCAATCCTGCATTTTGCAAGTGGCCCGCCGCCTCCGTCACTCCTTCGCGCCTTACGCCGAGCATATTAGCTATAAGCTCCTGGGTCATGACCAATTGGTTAGAACTCAACCGGTCTAAACTTAATAACAGCCAGCGGCACAATTGCTGATCGAGAGAGTGATGACGGTTACACACCGCCGTTTGAGCCATTTGAGTCAATAGCGCCTGCGTGTAACGCAATAACAGGTGCTGCATCGCCCCAGCCCGCGCAAATTCATCTTTCAGATATTGGCCACTTAGCTGATAACCATGCCCAGCGCTCTGCACGACTGCTCGGCTAGGAGTTGTTTCACCACCCATAAAAAGTGATACACCGATTATGCCCTCATTGCCGACTACCGCGATTTCGGCCGAAGCGCCGTCCGCCATTACATAGAGTAATGAAACTATAGAATCGATGGGAAAATACACATCTCGTAACAACGTACCCGACTCATACAACACCTCACCGAGGGGTAAATCGACAGGTTTTAGATGTGGCAATAAACGCTGGAAGTCCACGCTGGGCAATGCCGCCAACAGGTGGTTATGCAGTGGATGATGATATATCTTTTGTAATACTCTTCCGTACATATGCTTCTAGCGCCCGATTAGATCGAAAAACCGGTCGTCCATGTAGGCTTCCGCAAACCTAAATACGCCTAAGCCAATATAATAACCTTGCAAAACGATTCGCATAACTCCCATTGTGAATACACCGGAGTCAGACTATGCCTACACGATAATCTTTAAGCGTAGGACTGCGCTAACTCTCGCCCTTCGGTGTTCTCTTCATCCCGCATGGGCAAGCCAAAATCGTTCGCTATTACGGCTCTTAAGAAAAAGCCGTCGGCACTGTTCTGCGTGTTTACAATCGCGAGTCTAAATCCACCAGGCGGCATTGCTTGCAGCCCAAAAGCATTGTCAGCAAGAAATGTAATTTGGACACTCTTGATGGACGGTGCCGAGCGGTAGGCTATTTGCCGATATATATCAGGATGCTTATAGGTACGATTATGCGGACCGAAGAGTACTATGCTGTATCCGTCCGAGCGGTTCGAATCTTTAAAATCCCAAGTTCCATATTGGTACAGGCGAACGACTGCCTCCAACCAGCCCTCACCATATAGGTCAGGCCACTGATCTGAAAAGCGCAAATGCGCTTCAATAATTCGACCACCAATGCTCTCGATGTTCAACATACCCGTGTACGTAGGCATGAAATTAGCTATCCACCGACGGCAATAGCGTTCCAAATTTATTCTAGGGGAGGCCTCGACTACCCAGTAATCGAAAGTGCCTCCGCCCGCGGGTATACCCAATGTATTACGACACCACAACACGCTTCCATTCACTACGGCAAAGTCAGAGCTAACGTGATCACCTGCTAAATAGGTGGTCCAGAAATTCCCAAACGGACATTTATTTTTAAACTCATCGGGGCGATTGATCATGCAACTACCGATGCCCATCCCCTTAAGGTTAACCACAGGTTTACTAAACACGGGATATCGCAGCGGCATCTCGTCGGGAAGGCCACACTCCAACGACTGCGTTTTAGCCACCATCAATTTATTGTAAACCCAACGATATCTTGAATTAAAACGATACGCATCTACATCGTCGGTCGGGATATGCACATCATCAGGACATGACACATTCACGAAATATTGTTCTCGCCACGGATCGCACTCATAGATAGGCATTGCCAGACGCTCATTTATTGCTTGCTAAGTATAGTCGGTTCAACCGAATGGAAAGTCTACACGCAACAATCGATTTATAATGTAGGGGGTTGCTGACCTCGGAATTTCCGACTACAAACCCCCTAGAGGACGGCCTCCACCGAACAGCAATTCGAGCCCAATGCCGCACCCTACGCTAGGCGATCGAGGGTCTGTCAATTTTTCTCGCGGCCAATCGACACTGGACCGCAACTCGAGAATTAACCAATCTCTAGACAAGTTCTGGCGATATATAAAATGTACGCCATAATCATGCAGAGGCACGACTGCATCCATCTCACCGTCCGCGGCGAGTTGTAAGGCAACTGCACGTCGTTCAGACAGTTTATGAAATAGAGTCCCATTGACGTAGCCTCGCACCCCTCGAGACCGTTGCGAAAAAGTAGCAGACGCTTCCGACCGTAAAAACCAACTATTGCTATCTACTCGCCCATTAAACACATGGTCAAGGTCGGCGCGGGTGGTGATGCCGAACCCTTCTCTCTGATCCCAAAATGTCGTTTGTTTCAAAGTCATGACCGAGGCTTTCCGAATCGGTTTTACGTAGTAATAACTTCCTTTAAGAAAGGGATCAAGCGGCGTGGTAATCCGTATGCCCGCACTTGAATCAAACCATCCGCCGGTTTTTCGAGGCGGCCCCGAATAGCCGAGGCCTACCAAAGTTTGCTCATCTACCAAGCCGCCGAATTGGCGGGGAATGGTTCCCGAAGTTTGCTGTTCTTCGGAAATAGCTTCGTTGCGGTCAAATCGCCCCACGAATGCGTGAACTCGCTCGTCCCATTGAGGAAGCGGCAAGTCCGCATGAAATCTTAATCGAGGATGCGCCCCATAATAGCGACTCCACAGGAATGCGGTTTCTAACGAACCCGAGGCTGTACGGTACACACTATTATCTGGCGGTGGCCCAAAAAGCCCATCTATCCACCGCGCGGAACTGCAAGCCCCGGATTGTAATCCAGCCTGAATGCGATCCACCCAAACGGGTGGGCCCGCAGTGCTGGTCGAATTTTTTGCCTGTATAGTGCAATCCGCGGACGGCGAGTCATCCGCTAACGCGTTAGTCGAAAATCCCGACGAACCCAGCAGCAAAAAACCGATTAAAACTCTGAGTTGGCCTGCCATGCATCCGAGCGCAACCCAACCCTTTGCGCTCGCCGCTAGCCGATTCACTGCCTCGGACCCCCCTTGCGCCGCGCCAGCTGGCGTAGCCTATTGACACGGTCCGCGCTCTGACCGTTGGGACCTAAAAATTCCATCAATGCCGCACCACTCTCGGTATTTTCGGCAATGACTTTCAACGCCACGAGCAGGGGCGTCGCAAGAATGACGCCCGATATCCCCCAGAAAAGACCACCAAACCACAGTCCTAGAAAAACCAGAAGTGGATTGACGTTCAGTCGGCGGCCCACCAACAACGGTTGTACAATTTGACCTTCGATTAACGCCAGGGTCCCGTAGGTCGCAGCTACTCCAAAAACGTGGCTCAAAGAATTAAATGAAACAAGAGCCACTAAAGTCAACAGAATTAAGGTTATCGCGGCACCCGCGTAAGGGATGTAATTGAGCACCGCGGCTACAATGCCCCAAAGATAGGCGGTCGGCATACCCCAGGCGGTCATCGCGGCGGCGGTCGCTATCCCCAGCCCGACGTTAATTAAGGTAGTGGTAATATAAAATCTACCTAGCTCAGCCCGTAGTTTTTCCAGAATATGTATCACATATGACACATTCAAATTATCGACAAATGCAACCGTCATTCGGGCCAACATCGGGGGCCCCCCGGCGAGTAAAAAAAGTGTAACAATTACAAAGGTGGAAATACCTGCCAATGTTCCACTGGTGGCGTCCAAAATTACTGCCGAGGCACTCTCCCCTGCGACAACGGCCACGGGTTGAGCCCCGCCCTGCGCGCGCGACGCCATTTCTATACTGGCAGCGTTCTTCCGCAGATCATCAATGTGAACCATGAAGCTCGCCACCGGACTTAGCTTGCGCTTAATTAAGGACATCGTTTGCGGCGCTTTGGCAAACCACTCCTGAGAAGGCGCCCAGATAAGGTTAACGACACCCGCCATCAGTGACAGCACCACTAGGAGTATCAGTGCTGCACTCACGTTGCGCGGTATACGAAGTCTATGCAACGCTTCAACCGGGCCTGAAAGAACTAAGCTAAATAGCAACGCAAGGGCGATTGGAGAAAACGCTGCACGTCCCACGTATAACAAGCAGCCGAGAACCGCCAACATTAAAAACTTTCCGGTGTTGAACCCCGTGTGGCCTCGCGTGTTGGCCAGCAAATCAAGTTTGCCCATTTACACTCCCCAATCATCCCATCACTTTTGCGCTGTCTTTTGGTAGCTAAGTCTATTACAAAGACACTGATTTATGCTCACCTAAATCGCGCGGGGTGTCTCCAGTGGCAACCGCGCGTGCAATGGCAAATAACTGAACCAATTTGCTGCTCTCCGCATCCCAGTATTCGCCATGATTCGGCGTAATCTCAAGCAAAACTACTTATGAGGATTCCACGACCTCCGGAAACCAAGCCTGAATCGCCGTATTCCAAAACTCCTTCTTCCGGGCTACATCGACGTTAATTCGGGCGGTTCCGGACACACTTTTGCTTAGTCATGCTCCATAGCTTTAGCTGCAAATCGGTAGGTTTGCAGGCTTCATTACTCATACCGCGTAGGGCCTCCTTCATCTTCCCAACGATCTACTGCTGCGGAGTCGTGCAGCGCCTCTGCACGTGTCGCGACATATCTCGTCCAAACAACAAACCCAACACCCAACAAAGTGACTAGACTCATAAATCTAAGTGGTTGCATATCCCATCCTCACTTTACGGTGATTTGATTGTCCACTTTCGAAACTCCGCTTACCGCGCCCGCTATTTCCGCAGCAGCACTACGCGCAACGCCGCTGTCTACAAAACCGGCGAGGAGCACCACTCCGTCACGTGTCTGTACTTCAATTTGATGCGCTTCTGTTCGCTTATCACCAATCAAAGCGGCTTTGACTTTAATAGAAATTCCAGCATCATCAATCGCGACACCAGCGCTGCGATCCGCTCCCTTAAGTTTTAAATTGTTATCCACATCCACGACCCCGTTAACTTTTGTGGCAACAACCTTCGCTTCATTACGTTGTTGCGTCGAATCAACAAAACCGTTCAACTGCACTCGACCCTTAAACGTAATAACATCAATATCACGTGCTTTCGTCACGGGATCGGCTATTAATGCGGACTTTACTCGAGTAGTTACTACAGCATCATCTACCACTTCTCCGGTAGATTTTTGGGTACGCGTGGATGCACAGCTGGCCACCAGCGTAAGGCTGACCAGTAACGCTCCACTGCAAAGAATATTTTTTACATTTCGATTTCTATTCATAAGTTTGCTCTCTGATAGTAAAGATAGCTTTAAATACGCCGCGTTGCGTTAATAATGAAGGTAGCGGCAGCCAATATCAAAAACACCACAAACAGAATTTTTGCAATGCTCGCAGCGCCGACTGCGATTCCAGTAAAACCGAAAACCGCGGCGATTAGAGCGATTACAAAAAATATCACGGCATAGTGCAACATTTTAATCTCCTGTTTTTAAGGTCGTTATTGTCCGTTTTAATCGGATCCAGACACAGTCAGTACGGCGATAAAATATTTGTAGGACTCCGCCTTCATTAAGGTAATTTATCCTACACAGACAGGTCTTCAGCTCCGACATCTGGGTACGAGCACGATATTTACTATTTGGTTAAGGTCTTGTCTGCAAGTGCGTGACAGCTCGCGTATCGGCCGCTTGCCGATCATTAATTCAGGAGTAACCTATGGGTATTAATAAGGATCAAGTTGAAGGACGCGCAAAGGAAGTGGCTGGCAAAGTTCAAGGAGAGTTCGGTAAATTGGTTGGTAATAAAGCTCAGCAAGTGAAGGGCGCTCTCAAAGAAGCAGTTGGTGCTGGACAGGCCAAAGCAGGCGATCTCGCGGAAAAAGTAAAAGGTCTTAATAAGTAACTAGAGGAATTTGCCATGGATTCTACATTTAATGATAGTACTAAAGCGATACGAGGCGATGTTAATGAATTTAAAGCGCATGCCGTGGATGCTGCCCGGAAAGTAAAAGCGGCGGGAGGACAAGAAGTCAGCAACTTAATGGCCGACGTTCAAGATTTACTCAGTCGGGTTACCCATGTTGCGGATCCGGAGATTGCTCGACTGCGGACTAAAGTGGAACAGGCTATGACTACAGCCAAGAAAGCGATTGCTGATGGTTCAGAACAAGTGCAAAAACAGGCAAAAAATGCAATGGCGGCCGGTGACGCCTATGTGCAAGAACAGCCTTGGCAGGCGGTAGGTGTTGCAGCGGTTGTTGGCTTGGTGGTTGGCTATCTAGCCGCTAGACGATAGACGATAGACATAGCAAGTGCTAAAGCGCGTCGAAGCCATTTTTTCGCTGATTCTAAGTCACGCTGGAGCTTACAGCGAGCTTGTATCAGACGATTTGAAGATTGCTTATGGAAGATTTATGCGACGTCTTTGGGCGGGCGTGATATTGGCCGGTGCCGTTACGTTTTTAACGGTACTGGCCTGCGTCGCGGTAATTGCAATTACCTGGGAAACTCCCGCGCGGTTATGGACAATTGGCGGCTTGTTGGGATTGTTTTCGCTGATAGCAATATGCGCGCTAGTCGCATTGCGGACACCGAAGGAAACATTAAGTATCTTACCGCAAACTGCGACAGAATGGCATAAAGACCGGGTCTTACTCGAGGAAATACTCACGCGATCCCATCGCGAGGAAGTTTGATGACTATTCCTTCCCAGTCTCGAGCGGCAGGTGCTGCGCGCACACTCGAAAGAAACCGCGCGGAAGCCCGATCTCTGCTATTACCGAGTGAAACTGATACCGCGGATAAACCCAATGTTTTTCCTCGTAGTAACACTTTCAGGTGGTTACTTAATCGCTCGGTTGGGCGTCAGCTCGCATCCGCACTTGTGACTGGGGCCTTATCTAGATTGCCGGTCGGCCAACTGATCGGGACTTGGCTATTCAGACGACGAAAATAATAAAAACTGATGACTCACTCTAACGCGTTTCTCTCGTCTTAAAATCGCGCTTACCGCAGGGGTCGACAGTTGCGCGCATATTTAAGGAGCAGCTGATCTACTGGATCAGTAGTATCGCCCAATTTTTTCTCTAAATGTCGAATGCGCTCGTGTCGCTCAGTTAGTCGTACGCCGCGGGTTAACTCCCCAGTGGCACGCTCCAAGATGCCTACCACCTGCGTGGAGCCAATAATCCTAAAACTAACGCAAGCCGTAACTAAAAGCCGATCAGCATCTTCACCCAGATAAGTAATCAAAGCCTTATTATTAACAGAGGCCCACAACTCACACATGGCACAAAGTGACCACTCGCTTTGCGATAAATTAGTGGCTTCCGCTGCAATTCTGTATAGAATCGAGAATAAGGTTGCGCTGGTTTGGGGCAGGTGCCCAGCCCACTTACCACCCACTTTTACCACATCCGTGTGATCTCTGCTTCTTAAGTCAACTACTGTTGGATTTAGCATAAATTTAATCACTGCAACTATAGCAATGACGGTTTCTTAGCAAAACGAAAACTATCTGACGAAAATGCACTCCTCTGTACGCTACGACACATAGCGAATGATTCAGATGATTGTTCACCATTCTTTATCCACGGGCAGCCGTGACAGTAATTTCATTTGCAACCGTTTCCAGCTACTTCGCACAGGCTCTCTTACATAATCAACCGGCACGCCCTGCTCTTCAGTGTGCCAAATAATGTTAAATCGGTGACCAACGCGCCCTTGCCAGGTGGGTGTATAGGCGTTAGCGGGTTGTGCCATCGCTGCAAAGCGTGTGGCTGTTTGCTCCGCAAGCTCTAAGCTATCGACGATAAGACCGATTTCAGTATTTAAGTGTCTAGAACGTTGATCATAATTCATCGACCCAAAGAATACTTTTTTGCGATCAAAGACAAAGAGTTTGGCGTGCAGACCGAAATGTCCATAGCGGGCGATATGCTTGGTTTGCCCGCTTCCATTAGTATTTCCGAGTAAGGCTCGAATCTCGTGGATTTCCACGCCTTTCTGAAGCAAGGGTTTTCGGTAACCGGAGTATGCCGCTTGTGCCAATATATCAACCGTTGACTCAAGAGAGTTAGTAACTACTCCCACATGCACGCCGTGCTTGCGCAGGTCGTTGACCAGCGCCAATTCATCAGGCGCGGGAATAGAATAAGGCGTTACTATAAGCAGTTCTGAATGAACTTCTCTAGCGGACTCCAATAGCGCCTGGCTCATCAAATATCCCGACCGCAGGCCCTGCTGTACGTCTTTTTTATCCGGGCTATCACACAGTATCCGTGCGGGTGCAAAAACAAGCGGCCATGCACCAGAAATAAGCCCCCCGTAGGGCTCGCCACTGAGAATTTTTTCCATATATTTAGTGCCGCTATTTGCCTGCCGTTGCACATTGTGAGCCGTATTATCACGCGCTGCTTTGGCCTGCCTATCGGCCACCGGGATGGCCCACCGACTATTCCAATATTCATCGAATTTCGCCGATAACAATGCGCTGATGGGTCCGGCCGCAAAAACATCATCGTCGGCAAACTGCGACTTTGGATCGACCTGAAAATATTGGTTGCCGATGTTGCGCCCCCCAACGAGTGAGGCAGAATTATCAACGACAATCAACTTGTTATGCATACGATAGTCAAGTCTGGAATGATTAAATAAAAATTCCATAGCTCTCAAAATCACTAAATGCCCGCGGTACACAAACGGATTAAAAATCCGGATCTCAACATGAGGATGAGATCCTAATGCTAATATCTGCTCGTCTCCGCTTAACGTATCGCCATCATCCACTAGTACCCGGACTCGCACTCCACGATCAGCTGCGTTCAACAGTGCGTCAGTTATGAGCCGCCCGGTTTCATCGCCTCGAAAAATGTAATACTGTAAATCCAAGGTTCTTTCCGCAGCATTAATCATCTGCACTCGGATTAAAAAGGCATCTTCTCCTGCTGTTATGATGCGAAAACCCGAATTCCCTGCATGGGTGGCGCTTGCTTGCGCTATTTTGTTGCCCAAACGTGTTTTCTCAGCTGAGGGAAGCGCATACGACTCTGTTCTATGAAAATTACCTGCAGGAGGGAGAGTGCTGCATCCGATAGACAAAAGTAACGGTAATGCACATACACTCATCAACCGCAAATGATTGGAATAAGATTGCTGGGATATGCTCATCTTACATCTGCTTCCTACAAATACGGCAACATTAGGCGTGCAACGCGGTCGCGAAACACCGCGAGCATTGAACGCTGATGTAACATTTGGACCGTAAAACGGTCAACCTGTTGAGCGGACATCACCTTATTGATCCGGGTCGCGAGTCCGTCATGATAGACCTCAAGATCCAGTTCAAAGTTAAGCCGAAAACTACGCATATCCCAATTGGCACTTCCAATGAGACACCACAACCCATCAACACTCATTAGCTTTGAATGGTCAAATGGCGGTGGATGTGTCCAGATTCGACAACCGGCGGCTAAGAGCGGTTGTATTTGGCTCCGCGCAGCCCAATCCAGCAAGGGATGATTACTATGCAAAGGCAATATGACATCAACTAGTACGCCTCTAAATGAGGCCAAAGCTAACGCCGTAATGAGTCGATCATCAGGCAAAAAATACGGCGTCATAATTTTTATTGCGGATTTCGCACACCCAATAGCCACTAAAATTAATAACTCAATTTTTTCCATATCTTGATCAGGTCCAGAAGTAATTGCCCTGACAATGCATTCACCCGAAGACTGCAGCAGTGGAAACCAATGCTTACCCGCAAGCGCTTCCCCTGTAGTAAAATGCCAGTCCTGGCCGAAAACCTCCACAACTTCGGCGACCACAGGCCCTACTATTTCGAAGTGCGTATCAACTACAGGGTACCGAGAGTGACGAGCCTTAGAGTTTTCATCGCCAATATTTAGGCCGCCAGTAAAAGCTACTCGCCCATCGATGGCTAGTATTTTCTTATGACTGCGTAAATTTAGGAACGGCATTCGCCAAGGCCATGTTGAATGCATAAATTGAGCGACAGACACTCCATTCTCGTGAAGGTGACGATAGGTAGGACAAAAAAAATACCCGCCACCGACACCATCAATTAGTACGCGGACTTGTACGCCGCGTGTGTGCGCGCGAATGAGCGCTGCTGTGAACATACTCCCTATATCATCGTGCCTATAGATATAACTCGCTAAACCAACACTATGCCTCGCACCGTCAATTGCCGCGATCATCTTCGGATAGGCATCATCACCGCCACGCAGGAGACTGATCTCATTGCCGAGCGTGGCGGCGCGGTGAGTGATAAGTTGCCCAGCGCGCTCCAACCCAAAAAGTTGGTTGCACAGTGCCGGACTATCAACTACAAGAGGCGCCTTGGTTGCATTAATGCCTGCCTTTGCGATCGCGTGCCTGCGCACCCGATTAATCCCTAGTAGATAATATAGAATGCTTCCAAGAAACGGGGCCAACCAAGCAAGGCCAATCCAAGCCGCCGACGAACCCGCGTCGCGTTTAAAATATAAGACATGCAGCGTAACTGTAATCGCGAGCAATAAATGCACCAGCGAAAGAAGCGTCGTATTAAGTGGCACTAGCCCCCACATGTTTTGTTAATCGCATTAGTTATGATGTCGATCATCATAAAATAGTTTTAATCCGCGAACTCAACGCCCGTCACTCAATTCTATGTAAGCGTTTTCTTACATCTCGATCGGCGATGCTGCACGTTTAACCTCCTATCTTCCCGACATTCGCAGGTTTACGCGTATGATCAAATACAGAAGTAACATTAACCAAGGGATTAACGATCATGGGTATTAAATGTGGAGTATTTGCGTTAGTTATAGCCGCTATTGCCGGCTGTTCAGGGAACCCACCTCGGCCTACTGAGGCCATGACGCGTGCGCAAACCAGCATAGAGCAAGCAGATCAGGCCGAAGCGCGCCGCTTTGACCCAGCGAATCTTGATTCTGCCAAAGAAAAATTATCACATGCAAAAACAGCAGCGGATAAAGGCGATGTACGAACCGCTAACCGTCTTGCCGAACAAGCAGAATTAGACGCGGATTTGGCGGCCGCGCGAGGACGAAGCGCGAGCGCGGCGAAGGCCGCAGACGAAGTACGCGCCAGTACAGAAACATTGCGCGCAGAAATTGTGCACCAAACCTCGAAATAACGTGTGTACCAGGAGATATTGATGTTTAAGTTACATAGAAATTTGAGTCTTTTTAGTTGCGCCGCGATACTGTCAATGGGGTGTGCCTCCACACCGCAACAAATTCCCGAGCTTGAATCTGCGCGGGCAGAAGTGCAGAAAGCAAACAGCGATCCGCTCGCACAAGAGGCGGCTGGAATAAGGCTGAAGAAGGCGGACGAGGCATTGCGAACCGCCGAAGACTCTTTTAAGCAGCACAAAGCTCTTGTTGACATTCAGCACCTATCTTATGTGGCTTCTCGCCAAGCTCAAATTGCAGAGGAACAAACCAAGGAAGTAGCAGCGCGAAAAGATATTGAAAAAGGTCAAGCGGAGCGCAGTAAGGTGTTGCTGGAAGCTCGTACCACCGAGGCCGCACTAGCGAAGACGGAAGCAGACCGAGCAAAAGCGGATGCTGATCGATCCAAAAATTTGGCAAGTGCCGCGTCGGATGAATCCTCAAGACTAAGAAGTGAGCTCGAAAACCTGCAGGCGAAACAAACGGACCGCGGCATGGTACTGACGCTGGGAAGTGTGTTATTCGCAAGTGGAAAGGCAATATTGTTGCCTGGCGCGGCCGAAACAGTTGATCGCCTATCCGAGTTTCTCCACAAGCAACCGAAATTAGCCGTTTTGGTCGAAGGCCACACAGATAATATCGGGGGCGCTGATTACAACTTGGACTTATCTCAACGTCGGGCGGATGCGGTCCGTGAGTCTTTATTATCCCGAGGTGTGGCTGGAGAGCGGATACGCAGTCGAGGACGCGGAATGGACTACCCGCTAGCGTCGAACTCAAGTCCTGGCAGCCGTCAGCAAAATCGTCGTGTCGAAATAATATTTTCGGACGAAAATGGGGGATTTTCGCCGGCAGCTGAGCGGCACGCGGGGCAGTGATTGGCAGCAACAATCCGCAACGTCGCAGCGAGGAATATTCAATACAAGAAGAACCCACTCGCGAGGAGATGTGGAGCGTTGAACGATTGGAAGAGCATGCGCGCTGGTTAGCCCAGCACGCATGCTCAGCACCCACCTCAGCGCGTATCGATTTACCAGCCCGTCTTAAGGACAACGCAAAGCGATTAGAAAGTGCTTATTTAACCGTCACAGAAGCCCTTCGAGCAGGACGTGCTATCACGCCGGCGTCAGAATGGTTAGTCGATAACTATCATGTTTTGGCTGAACAAGTGACTGACATTCCGGTCAAGCTCACGCCCAAAGTGTGGCATGATTTGCCCCGCGAAGCACAGGGCGATAATTGGCCACGGATATTTCATCTCGTACGTGAATATCTGGCGCATACAGATTATGAATTTGATACTGAAACTTTCAGCCGATATCTCCTAAGCTACCAGAGTGTCACTCCGCTCACCATGAAGGAGTTGTGGGCGCTCTATCCGATCTTGCGAATTGCATTAATAGATGAATTGCGCCGCGTAGCCGTGAGAATGGAGGCTGCATTAATAGCTCGTGGTGATGCAGATACGTTTGTAAATGCTCTTTTGTCGACTAGTTCCAGGAAATACTCGCAGCAAGCATTTTTGGATCTAGCTCGTCGTAGTTCTGATAAGCGTCGGCCTTATATAGTACAACTCGCGCAACGTCTACAGTTCATGGGGGACGAGCGGCAACCGGTGCTTGACCAACTGATAGAGCATTTGACTTCAATTGGTACGACCATAGACGAGGTCATTCAGCACGAGCATACCCGTCGCAGCGCCAGCAATCTTACGGTTAGAAATATTATGACCAGCCTTCGCGAGGCTGGAGCGTTCGATTGGCGAATACAATTTGAGCGTGTATCACTGGTTGAGCAACTATTACGTGATCACCCCTCTTACTATGAATGCGATCGTCTCACGCGTGACCGCTATCGTAGCTGCATTCAAGAGCTTGCGAAGTCCTCAAACCTCAGCGAAATTGCGGTCACTCAAAGACTGTTGGTAAAACTTTCTGCTGAGTCGCAAGCTTTTCCTGAATCACAAATTGATATTGGGGAATTTTTAATTGGATCACGCCGCTTAATAACAGAAGCGCTGTTAGGCTTCATACCAACAAAATCCCAACTTTTTCAAAGATGGGTTTTACAGTATGGGCGAACACTATATTTTGGAAGTGTGCTTGCCGTGACTATATCAATAGTCGGATTTGCAACGGTTTGGGGGTTTTCTTCCACTCTAGGCGTTGCGGGAGTAATGCTATGTATTATGGGATTTTTTCCCGCCTCTGAGTTTGCCATAGCGGTTATAAATCGTATTTGGATGCGCCGATTTGCGCCAAGGCACATGCCCCGCCTCGCATTACAGCAAGGATTATCACCTGAGTTGAAAACACTAGTCGTGATGCCCGTAATCCTGCGAAACGTGCACGATGGAGAGCGGTATTCCCGTCAATTGCAAGTCCACGCACTTGCCAATCCGGATTCAGAGGTCCGTTATGCGTTACTCACTGATTTTGCTGATGCAAAGAGCGTAACCACCGCAAATGATGTTGCTATCGTTGAAGCTGCCACCGCCGCCATAGCAATTCTAAACCATCAAGATCGGCAACCACCCAACGAACCTCGTTTTTATCTTTTGCATCGTCAAAGGCAATGGAATGAGCATGAACAATGCCATATGGGCTGGGAGCGAAAACGCGGAAAGTTATCTGAACTTAATAATCTATTGCTCGGCGCGCAAGATACTTCGTTTGTAAATGCGACGGGTAATTTGCCGGCCGTGCCGGAAAATATTCGCTACGTTTTTACCGTAGATGCCGACACCCGCATACCCCTTGGCGCGGTACGAGATTTGGTGGGCGTGGCCGCCCATCCTTTAAATAAGCCGGTATTTGATCAGAAGGAGCAACGAATAGTACGCGGGTTTGGAGTACTGCAGCCCAGGATCACTCCCCTGTTGCCCACGCGGGAGGAACGATCCCTGTATCGCGAAATTATTACCGGTGGAAGTGGCTTGGATCCCTACGCAGCGGCTGTATCGGATTTGTACCAAGACGTTTTTGGCGAGGGTTTATATACCGGGAAAGGCTTATACGATTTAGCTGCGTTCGAGGCAGCGTTAAAAAATAGAGTGCCGGAAAACGCGTTACTCAGCCATGATCTATTTGAAGGTGTTTTTTCCCGTTGTGCATTAGTCACCGACATAGAGTTATTCGAAGAATTTCCCTCGCATTCCGAAGTGGCGGCTGCTCGCGCGCATCGATGGATGCGCGGTGATTGGCAGCTCTTGCCTTGGATTCTCGGGCTGCGCGGGAAGCTGCCGTCACTAGCGCGGTGGAAAATGCTAGACAATCTGCGCCGATCCTTGCTCGCGCCTGCAGCAATATTCATTTTAGTGGCCGCGTGGGGCAATCCTAACAGCAGGCTCGTAGCGTGGATGATTCTGGTCGTTCTGCCAATCGTGTGGCCGGCGCTGGCAAGTCTGGTTGCGCGGCTGGCTATTTGGCGGCCCATTCAGTCAGCTTACAATCACTTACGCCAACTGTTAGCTGATTTCGTTGACGATATTGCGCGAACCATTGTCGCTGTTGGCCTACTTGCCCAGAATGCATGGCTTAGCATGGACGCGATTGGGCGGACACTATTTCGCTTGACCATCAGTCATCACCGTATGCTGGAATGGACAACTGCCGCTCAGCTCAACGAGCGGCGCGATCACTCCCTATCCAGTTTTATTTGGCCGCTTAAAGGCGCAACAATCGTCGTAGTTGCGACTTGTGCAATTATAATGCGGTTTAATGCTCAAGCTATTACTGAAGCCGCGCCCCTGCTAATTTTATGGTGGTTATCTCCTTTACTAGCACGATTTTTAAGTCGTCCCCTTTATCCTCAGGAGCATGATCTAACTCCTAGCGCAACAGCTGAGGGCGAAATGCGGGCTATTGCAAGGCTAACCTGGCGGTATTTTGAGACCTTTGTAACAGCAGAAGACAACTGGCTGCCACCGGATAACTTCCAAGAACAACCGCTACCGACCGTTGCGCACCGCAGTTCACCGACTAATATGGGTCTATACTTGCTGTCCTGTGTTGCCGCGCATGATTTTGGGTGGTTGGGCACATCGAATCTCGCGCTGCGTCTGCGCTCTACAATTAGCGCTATCGGACAATTACAGCGTTTCAACGGCCACGTGTTGAATTGGTACGACACACGGACGCTAAAACCACTGGCGCCGCTCTATGTATCGACCGTCGACAGCGGAAATCTTGCCGGACATTTACTCACTTTGCGTCAAGCACTCAATCAGGCGATTGAAAAGCCCCTATTGACGATTAACGCGAACGCCGGCGCGTTAGACTCGGTGCATCATTGCACTATCGCACTAGCTGCGCTGCCTTACCCCGCTCCGAACAGTAATGCTGCCGAAGTAGAAATCAATTTTTGCTTAAGCGAATTACGGACTCTTTTGGGCACGCCAATGGCGAGTCTATCTCTGGCAGCAAAACAACTCTACGCGGCCCTTGAGATTGCCGAGAAACTTTTTGACATGACGCACGCGTTTACATTGAACGCTGGCCCCCAGCATGCAGCAGTATTTACGTGGGTTCAACTAATTCACAAGGACATTTCCTCCCATTTAGCCGAGCTGGATATTCTGTGCCCTAAAGTACCGCATGAAATATCCGGGGCGCTAGCCAACCATTGGAATAGTCGCGAAAATCAACTAACTCGCACAGCAAGTCTTCCAGAGACGATCAAGCATCACAAGCAGAGTCTTACCGAGATACGCGCTTTGAATTCCAGTTCTTGGTCCACAGCCGAATGTGAAAGCCACCAACAGCTTATTAACAATATAGAGCGCGCACATCAGGCCAGTTTAATCTTACTTGGACGATTGCAAGGACTTAGTGAAGAATGCTGGCAGCTCGTCGACTCAATGCAATTCGGGTTTTTATATGACCGTCATCGTGGCTTGTTTGCAATTGGATATCGAATCGCGGATCACACTCTTGATAATGGATATTATGACTTGCTTGCGTCGGAGTCACGATTGGCTAGTTTCTTGGCGATTGCAAAAGGCGATGTGCCGAGATCTCATTGGCGCAGATTAGGCCGACGTTTGACCGGCGGTTCCAAGCGACCTGTGCTCGCATCGTGGTCGGGTTCGATGTTTGAGTATTTAATGCCAGCGCTAGTAATGAAGGAGCCGCGTTTTAGCCTCTTGGAGCAAACTAATAACCGGGCGGTGTCTCAACAAATTGAATTTGGTCTGGAACACTCACTACCGTGGGGTATTTCAGAATCCGCCTATAATGTTCGGGATCGTGAACTCACGTATCAGTACTCCGCATTTGGCCTGGCTACGCTAGGACTTAAACGTGGCCTCGGTGCGGATTATGTGGCAGCCCCCTATGCGACGGCGCTAGCGACGATGATTGCACCCGCCGCCGCAATTAATAATTTTCATGCACTAGACTCTTGGGGGGGACGTGGAGAATACGGATACTACGAGGCAATCGATTTTACGACGCAACGCGTGCCTGATCAAAAAAAGGGCGTGGTTGTTCGCTGCTACATGGCACATCACCAAGGAATGTCAATAGTTGCGTTGGATAACGCGTTAAACGATCGTGTTATGCAAAGCCGATTCCATCAAGAACCTATGATTTGCGCCGCGGAGCTTCTACTTCAGGAACGTGCTATCCGATTCGCCGATGCGCCAATTGTAATCGAAGCAGAGCTCCCCGGTACCGAGTCGGAGCTTCAACTCCCAGCGCTTGAGCGCACAGTTGTCGGGGTAGGGTTACCTACGCCCGTGACACACTTGCTTTCAAATCGACTGTACGCAGTAATGCTAACGGACTCCGGCGCCGGATATAGTGTATGTCGATCACGCGCGGTAAGCAGATGGCGTGAAGACCCTACCCGCGACGCGTGGGGCAGTTTTATTTATCTCCGAGACGTAACGTCGGGAAAATATTGGTCGGCAGGCTTTCAACCCACTGCGGTGGTTCCTGATCATTACGAAGTGGTTTACAAAGAAGAAGCGGTTGAAATCCGTCGCCGCGATGGAAGTCTGTCTACTTTGACCGAAATTGTGGTAGCCGCTGAAGACAACGGTGAGCTCCGTCGTGTTTCTATTCGCAACCACGGAACGAGTAGCCGTAGTGTTGATCTCACTTCTTATGCAGAGATTGTACTAGCACCCCACCGCGCCGATGTAGCTCACCCGAGTTTCTCTAACCTTTTTGTGCAGACCGAATTTGCGGAAGACTTTGGTGCATTAATTGCAACTCGACGGCGCCGTAGCAGCACAGATGAATCAATTTGGGCGGTGCACGTCTTAAGTACAACGAGCAACGCCGCTCACTTGGAATATGAGACTGATCGCCTACGTTTTATAGGTCGCGGCAGAAACGTTCGCGCACCGCTTGTGATTGAAGATGGGCGAGCACTATCAAATACTGTGGGAAATGTATTAGATCCGATTTTCAGCTTACGAACTCGGATTGTCATTGAGCCAGAGGAAACGGTAACCGTTACTTTTGCGACACTCGTCGCCGAATCGCGCGAAATGGCAATGGCACTAGCATCTAAATACCGTCATCCAGCAATATTTGCACATGCTTGCGCTTTTGCTTGGACTTTTGTGCGCGCCGAATTACATCATTTACAAAGCGATTTGAGTGAGGCCCGATTATTTCAAATTCTCGCTGCTAATTTATTGTTTCCTGATCGACGACTTCGGACTGGCACCGATATTATTGCGTCAAATAGACTGGATATGACGCATTTGTGGCGATTCTCTATATCTGGGGATCGACCTATTCTGCTAATTCGATGTCGAGGAAATGAAGAATTGGAGTTTATTAGACAGTGTCTACGAGCTCAAGAGTATTTACGCATAAAGCGATTATTTGTTGACGTTGTGATACTTAACGAAATACAGCATTCCTATCTTCAAGACCTTCAGAATGACATCGAGCGTACGGTGCGAGCCTATACCGTACGTGCATCGATTGCATCCGGAGACGAGCGTGGCGATGTATATACGCTGCGCACTGACCTGATTACAGAAGCAGAGCGTTCTCTGATACTCGCAACCGCGCGGGTAGTATTGATCCCAGCGCACGGAAGTCTCACAGAACAATTACGCAGACCTGGCGGTGAAAAACAACCACCAGAGCGATCATTCATACCTATCCCACGTAATCGCGACCTCTCGCTGGATACAGTCGGTAGCCGCGGCACAGCAGGCCGTGAATTTTTTAATGGCTTAGGGGGCTTCACTCGAGCGGGTCGAGAATACGTGATCGTACTCGAGCCAGGGACTACAACGCCCGCACCATGGTGCAATGTCATCGCTAATGAGGAGTTTGGCACATTGGTATCGGAAAGCGGAGCAATGTGCACTTGGTCGCTCAACAGTCACGAAAACCTACTCACGCCTTGGTCAAACGACGCAGTGTCTGACCCGAGCGGCGAAGCGATTTTTATACACGATGACGATTCAAATGCCCTTTGGAGCCCAACGCCGCTTCCCATTCGACTTCACAATCGACGCTATGAAATTCGTCATGGACAAGGATATTCCCAATTCTTATTAAATACACAGGAAATCACTAGCGAGCTTACAGTATTTATAGCGGCGGACGATCCGGTGAAATTGTGTCGCTTGCGACTTACTAATACTTCTCAGCGCAACCGACGATTGACGTTAGCCACTTACGTTGAATGGACTCTCGGTCCCGAGCGAGCCGCAAGCGCACCTAACATTGTCACCGAGATTGATCCCGAAAGCGGCACGATGTTTGCTCGAAATTCAACCCAAATTGATTTCGGGACCCGCGTCGCTTTTTGCGATCTGGCGGGTCGCCAATATGTAACCGGCAGCCGCCGGGAATTCCTCGGACGCGGCGGAGATCTAAGCTCACCAGCGGGAATGCATGACGTTGCTGCTTGGTCTGGTCGAGTCGGCGCGGGATTAGATCCATGTTGCGCGATGGCAAAAACGTTGGAATTAGAGCCTGGAGCCAGCGCGGAAATTCTAATGATTCTAGGCCAAGCCAACGACGTGGCTACCGCAAAGCTTTTAGTATCACGACATCGCGTCAACCCGGACGAGACGTTGAGCCAAGTTAGTAAGTTGTGGGATGGTTTGCTAGGTGCAGTTCAAATTCGTACACCGGATCGTGCACTTGATTTACTTTTCAATCGTTGGCTCCTATATCAGACAATTAGTTGTCGACTTTGGGCACGCGCCGCTTTCTATCAAGCAGGTGGCGCGTATGGATTTCGCGATCAGTTGCAGGACGGCATGGCGATTTCGCTGACTGCACCGGCTCGTACTCGCGCGCACTTATTGCGAGCGGCTGCGCGTCAATTTGTAGAAGGCGATGTTCAACATTGGTGGCATCCGCCTAGCGGGCGCGGGGTTAGGACACATTTTAGCGATGATCGGTTATGGCTGCCGTTTGCTGTTCATCAATATTTAGAAACAAGTGCCGATATTGCCGTACTTGACGCAGGGGTTCCCTTTATAGAAGGTCCTCCCCTCGCGGCCGACAAAGAAGACGCTCATTACGTACCCACGATCAGCGCAGAAATTGCCAGCCTGTATGAACACTGTGCTCGGGCTATCGATGTGAGCATGCAAGTTGGCGTACACGGCCTACCGTTAATGGGGGGCGGAGACTGGAACGACGGCATGAATCGTGTTGGATATCAGGGCCGCGGAGAAAGCGTTTGGCTAGCATGGTTTTTGATCACCAATCTGCGTCAGTTCGCGCCAATCGCTGTGCTGCGTGGAGATGTTGAACGGGCAAGTCGCTGGTTAGCGCTCGCTGATGCCGTAACCCAAGCCTGTGAACTACATGGATGGGATGGCGCTTGGTATCGGCGTGCATATTTTGACGATGGAAGTCCGCTAGGCTCTGCCGCTAATGCCGAGTGCAGGATAGATTCGATCGCACAGAGTTGGGCCGTGTTATCCAAAGCAGCAGAGACCGAACGTGCTACGCGGGCAATGGATTCCTTCGACCAGCAGCTACTACGGGGCGGAGACGGATTAGCACTACTTTTCACACCTCCTTTTGACAACTCGAATCTTGATCCTGGCTACATTAAAGGGTACATACCGGGAGTACGCGAAAATGGCGGGCAATATACTCATGCTGCCTTATGGGCGCTCATGGCGCACGCGAGCCTTAAAAATCACGCTCAAGTCGGTGCAATGCTAGATATATTAAATCCAATTCGACGTACCGACACGCGTAGTGGCGTCCAGGCTTACCGAGTAGAACCCTACGTAATTGCTGCCGACATATATTCCACTCCGCCGCACACACGACGAGGAGGTTGGACATGGTATACGGGAGCAGCCGGATGGTTTCATAGGGCTATTTTAGAATCCGTCCTGGGTGTACAGGTTCGTGCACCGTATATTTACTTAGCGCCCTGTATGCCGCCCCATTGGAACGGTTTTGAAGTCGTACTTCAATATCAAGAACTCAATTACTTAATAGAAGTTGAACGAGTCAAGAGTGCCGCGGAGGCCTTTGTTCTATTAGACGGTTTTACTTGCTCTGACGGGAAAATCCCTTTAATCAAAGATGGCCGACAACATTGGGTCAAAATGACCGTTACCTGATTCGGTTTACGACCCCCTTGTTGCCGACCCTCTTTTAGCTCTGTTTCCTATTTTGGTTTGTTGGCGTCGGCCTTCGCCTGAGCTGCATCTAACGCCGACTGAGCGTTATTTTTACAAGCATCGCGCGCTGCACCAGTTTGTGCTTCGCACGCGGCCAGAGCTATTTTGTAGTCCGCTTTTGCCGCTACCAAAGCAACGTCGGCATTCGCATCTTGAATGTTTTTACCGGCCTCTTGAGCCACCTTATCGGCTTTGTCTTGCTCGTGGGCAACATTTTCTTGCCCTTTGATTTCAGCGGAAGTTACATCTTTCTGCACTTCTTCCGGTGACTTTTTGTCACAAGCCGCGAGGCCCAATGTAGCGAATGCCATTACTAACACCACCTTTGACATGTTCATCCTAAACTCCTTCTATGCTTAAATAAATCGTAAGTGTCCGGCAAAAACCTGCGCAACGCAGTGAGCTTTGTTAAACAGCTTGTGTAGGACATGGCCTGCACCCCCATCAATTTGCGTTCGACGGTAGGCAATGGAAGCGACCTCAACGGTACTATGGGCTTTTTTTATCGGAGCCACTAACGCGCCACACCACGTTTCCAACGTCATCCGCAACCAAGAGGTCGCCGTGACCATCTATCGCCACTCCGACAGGCCTTCCTTGCGCATGATTACTCGAATCTAAGAACCCTGTTAGCACATCGATAGGTAGCCCATCAGGCTTGCCATTGATAAAAGGAACGAATACGACTTTGTATCCACTTCGATTTTTACGGTTCCAGGAGCCGTGTTGGCCGACAAACATGCCGTTTTGGAAGCGCGTGGGCAGGGAGTGACTCCCGGACCAACCTAGGCCCAACGATGCTGTATGGGCACCCAATGCATAATCAGGAGCCAGCGCGGATGCTACTTTTTCGGGATCGTTAGGCTTTACGCGAGTGTCTACATGCTGCCCATAATAGCTGTAGGGCCAACCATAGAAAGCGCCCTCCTTCACAGCAGTAATATAATCGGGGGGTAATTGATCGCCCAACTCGTCACGTTCATTTACCGCAACCCAGAGTGCGCCAGTGCTCGGTTCCCAGGCGAGACCCACGGGGTTGCGCAAACCTGACGCAAATATTCTATGAGAACCATTAGTCGGGTCGATTTGCCAAACGGCAGCCCGCTCTTTTTCTACTTCAAAGCCATTTTCCGCAACATTGCTATTGGAGCCCACTCCGACGTATAAATAATGCCCATCCGGACTTGCTAGCAGACTCTTAGTCCAATGGTGATTAATCGTCCCCGCTGGCAGCGCCGTAACTAAACTCGCCGGCGCATGAATCTCCATATCTCCGACTTGATACGGGAAACTAACCACGGCATCACTATTCGCTACGTACAAAGTATTGCCTATTAAAGCCATACCAATCGGTGAATTTAGATTCTGAAGAAAAATATGCTTTTCAACTTCGCCGTTTTTTAATTCGTGTAAAAGAGTAATACGATTTGCACTAGGCTTAGCACCGGAACCAGCACGCTTCATAATCGCTTTCCGAACTTTTCCCATCAATCCTTGCGCATCGTCAGGCTTGGGAGGCGCTTCGGCTTGGGCTACCAAAACGTCGCCATTGGGCAGAACCAACAGCCAGCGCGGATGCAGCAAGTCTGTGGCGTAGGCTGCAACTCTGAGATCTTCTGCGGCTATTGGCTTACGACCCACATGCCAAGGGTCGATCTTCGCGATATGAAGACTCGGCAGAAGCGCCTTTGTCGGTGCCACTAACTGGGGTGTGGGACCGTACTCAGCGGTTTCGGGCAGAGAAGCTGTAACTGTCATTGTAGTCAGAACTAATAAAGCGCCCGCTACAATATTACCTATCTTCATCTTGCTACCCTTGCTAATTAGAGTCGTCGCGGCTCACCACCTCAATCATGCAACTCTGCTTTAAAACGCACTAGACACACCGCCCAATTTGCTAGGTAGGCAACTTCCTACACTGTGCTGACCGCATATCTCATGGGGAACACTAAGCGAAAGGTGGTGCCTCGCCCAGCCGGACTATGTAGCTCAATAGTTGCATCAAGTAACTCACATAAGCGCTTTACAATTACTAAGCCGATGCCTTCACCAGTACCTGTGCTAACGGGACTCATCGCTGAGGCAGAGACCAAGGTCTCGCCGCTCGCCTGCCCCGCAACGCTCGCGTCCTCATCCGTTGCCGCAACCAATACTTGCGCTAACGAGACGCCGTTTTCCGAAAATCCTGTACCGGTGTCGCTAATGCTACAGCTCCAACTTGGTATTTCAGCATTATCAACTATGCCAAACGTCACTTGGACACCCCCACGCTCAGTGTACTTCAGCGCATTGACCAACAGGTTTTGAATGATACGCTGCAATTTTTTGGCATCGCTACTTACCAACAAAGAATTCGGGCCTGCAATAGTAAGAAATAAATTGTTTTCTGCGGCGGTCGGTTGAAAACTTGCAATCATATCCTGTAGCAATGCTGCTATATCTACAGTTGCAATCACGCGACTTTCCCGACCCGCCTCGAGGCGGGTCACTTCGACCAAATCATTGAGAAGAGATCCAAGCGCTTCTGCACTTGACTGAATAGCCAACACTGCGGTCGGCGCGCTACTTGTATCTTTGCGCATTAAGACGCCGGCCGCTACTTTTACCGCAGTGACATTGCCGCGCAGATCATGAGTCACCTCGTGCAAGCGTTTTGCACGATCTTGCTCAACGACTTTCAGTTGTTCAAGTACCCGCTCAAGATCAGCGAGTCGATTGGTGGCCTCAGCTTGCTGCAAACTCGCATGACCCACCGCACTTTCCACCACACAATCCACAAATAACTGAGTAGCATTACGTCGCGCCGCAGACATCGCAATCGGATCCAAACGCTCATTAACTTGGGTGAACCTCTCAATTTCATCGGTCAATGCGACCTGTAGATGGCCCCACTCGCGCATAGTTTCTCGATAATCATATCCGTGAAGCCAGCGGTTAATTCCATGTTCGGCAGCTCCCGCTCGCTCGTCCGCGGCTGCATCTTGCGCTTCAATGGAGTCTCTCGCACGCAAGCGGCGGTCAAACGCATCAAGAATTTTCGGGATATGATCGATGAACTGGGCGCGTGCCAGTGTAGCCGATGCAGATACGCTCGCATCCAGATCAACCTTGCGACGCCAAGTGGACAAGATATTAGACCTGCGAGTCCGCAGGTGGGCAGCCAGGTGCTCAATATCGTCATATCGCATTAATAGCCCCCCACGAGAGTCCTCGTCTAACTATCTTACAAGTGGTTGCCGCTCATCCTACAGGGCCGTCGAGCTCCCAGAGATAACATACAGCAACATATGGATACTAGCACCTCAAAGTTCTGGCCAAGTCACGAATTACCGGCACTACCGTACAGCGAAAGTGCGCTCAGTCCGGTTATTTCGGAGCGAACCGTTAGTTTTCACTACGGTAAACATCACCGCGGTTATGTGGATGAATTAAACCGGTTAATCGCTGGGACTGCCTTCGCCGGATTATCCTTAGAACAAATTATTGCGTCAGCCGATAAAACTATCAACGCATCAATTTACAATAATGCCGCGCAAATTTGGAATCACTCATTTTATTGGAATAGCCTCGCACCGAGTGCGGGTGGCGTAGTTCCGGCGGAACTCAAGAAACTTATAGATTCATCTTTTGGGGATATTCAAACGCTAAAAAAACAATTTACCGGTGCGGCTTTAAAACAGTTTGGATCCGGCTGGGTATGGCTTATTCATGTTGGATCTACACTTAAAGTCATTACGACAAGCAATGCCGATACGCCGCTTACATCGCATTCCAAACCCTTGCTGGTAATAGACCTATGGGAACATTCGTACTATCTCGATTATCAAAATCTGCGTGCAGATTATGTGAATGCAGTATTCGACAAACTGATTAACTGGTCTTTCGCCGTTGATAATTTGCAGAATATTGTGTGAGTGCGGACGCTTCTCTGCTCACGCAATTGCGACGTGAAGCATTTCGATATTTTGAACACTGTACAAACGCTGATAACGGGTTAGTTGCTGATACATCTCGTGAGGGATCGCCCTGCAGCATTGCGGTCGTAGGTTTCGTTTAGTGGTGGTAGGGGGTGGCCAGCTCGGCTGCGAACTCGCACAAGCCTTTAGTCGACTGGGCGTGCACGTGGTCATTACCACAGTCACCGGCGCGGAAGGTGGGGCCGGAATAAAAATAATCCACACGATAAACAACGATTTGTATGAACAAATTTGATGCGATGAAATCTTACTTAGCATCGGCGGTGCACCCAATGTCGCCATACTGGGACTCTGCAATGCACGGGTCGATTTCGACGCAGAAAGCGGAATTATGATCAATGATTTTCTGCAATCCTCAAATCATCGTGTATACGCCGCAGGAAGCTGAAACCTCTGGGCGGAGGGCAGTGCGGAATGCTTTGGGAAAAAACGCCAGCGAATCAGCCGTCTCATTGCGTCACCATAGTTACATCGCGCGCCAGCGAAATGATCAACGAGGTATGTGTCGCAATGAACGCCAGGTTAGGATTGAGGGATTTGGCCAAAATTCTCCACACGTATCCCTCGCAATCTGACGCTTTCAGGCTTGCAGGGGCGGCATATTGTCGAAACGAGTCAAAATAGGCTAAATTCTGGTGTCGGTGGTCTCCTACACTTCACCGAGCGCTCAACTTGCTGTGCCACAATTCGTAAATATTAATACTCTTACGTGGGTTCTTGTAAGCGTGCGCAATCTCAATGCGGTGACATGTGCTGGTAAATATGCAAAAATTAGAGATAAATTTTCTAGCTTGAAACTCATATTTTTTATAGCATCAGGTGATACTTGCCAGCACTTAGCTTAATTATAGCCGATGATCATCAACTCGTTAGAGCGGGTCTTTGTAAGATGATAGAGGCTCAAAGCGACCTTCGAGTGGTCGCGCAATGTCGTACGGGAACGGAAGCGTTAGCAGCTCTTAAAGAGCAAACCTGTCATGTTTTGTTGCTGGATCTATCCCTGCCGGACATGTCGGGTTTAGACGTATTAAGATCGGCACGCGAGCATCATCCCACCGTGTCGGTTCTGGTGTTGAGTGGTTTCCCGGAACGACAATTTGGTATCAACGTGCTGCGCGCCGGGGCTAAGGGGTTCATTAGCAAGGGTGCGGACGAAGCGGAATTACTGCGCGCGGTTCGTACTGTTGCAAGGGGCAAACGTTATGTAGGACCCGAGTTAGCCGATTTGTTAGTCAATGGAATGGATACTGACGCAGACAAACCCACGCACAACGCTCTTTCTGAGCGGGAATTTCAGATTTTTTGCAAATTGGCTGAGGGTCGAAGCGTTACCGACATTGCTAATAAATTATTTCTTAGTGTCAAGACCGTTAGTACGTACAGGTCACGGTTGTTAGAAAAAATGGGCATGAAAACCAATGCTGATATAACATCGTATGCAATTCGCAACAACCTCATCCAATAATTCAGCGCCGCTGTCGGACGCCGGGGAAAGGCGAATATTATTGGTCGAAGACTCTGCGCCCCTTCGGGAGCGTTTAACACAGCTATTGACGGTTCCTGGAGTCATGCGCGTCACAGCGAGTGCCGAAACTGAAGCTGAAGCTTTGCAGTGGATTGCAAATCGAGATTTTGACGCCTTAGTTGTTGATGTTGAACTTCGTGAAGGCAGCGGCATCAACGTCGTGAGAGGTGCTCGCGCTCACTGGGTGTTGCCTCCGTTACCGTTAGTCATCGTTTTGACCAACTATGCCCTGCCGACCGTTAAGACTCGCTGCCTTGCTGCTGGTGCTGATTATTTTCTTGATAAAGTTCGACAATTCGATCAGGTGTATCCATTAATTGCGGCGCGGCATTAGCGGTCATAGAGCGCTACGCAAGCGACCGCGGAACGACCACATAAACACGTGTCCCGTGAGGTACATTATCTGAAATCTCAAGTTTTCCGTTAAAATTTGCGATGCGATGGCGCATGCTTGCCAAGCCATACGACGCATCTCCCTCAACCTTGACCGTCGCGATTCCCACGCCATCATCGGTAATTTCTAAGGAATAGTTATCGCTACCGACTTTGAAAATTAAACCGACATTTTTTGCGCGCGCGTGCCGTATTATATTCGTCAGAGATTCTTGACTGACACGAAACAAAGCAATAGCCAGAGAATCGGGAAGACCCTCAACTTCTTCCGTGACTGCGGTGACGCACTGCAACTTCGCCTTCTCACAAGTTTCTTCAAAATACGCTTGTAGCGCCGTTGGAAGCCCAAAATGAGCGAGAAGTGAGGGCCTCAAATTCTCAACCACACGGCGTTTTACATTCATCGCAGCGTCAACACCGGAAGAAATAGCATCGAGCTTGCTGATGGCATCCCGGTCACTGGCGGCGGCGCGCCCCTGTAACCACGCCAAATCCATTTTAATAACTGTCAATAACCCGCCTAGCTCGTCATGTAAGTTGTGGGCCAAGTCAGATTTCTCTTTTTCGGCGACGGATTGTAAGTAGGTTGTTAAGCTAGATAGCTCAACGGTTCTATTTTTGACAACTTCTTCCAGTCGATGCCGCTCATTGTCCTGAATAGAAAATTTTTCGTTTTGACGCCAATAATCTCTGATCAATAAACGGACGGCAAAAAAAACTAACATAAGCGCTAAACACGTCAGCGCAACAAATGCAAATCGTGATAATTGGCTATATCGCCGTGCCTGCATTTTCGATGCAGCAATTTGTTGGGCTATATCTTTAAAAAAAGCGCTTGATTCTAGGAGAAATGCATTTATGGCAATGCGACCCGCGCCAGTGCGCACTGGAGTAAGTACCGAATTTACTTGTCCGCGCTGAGCGAGCAGGACGGCTGCCCGCAATTCAGAAATCTTTGTATTCTGAAGCGCATCTAGTTTTTGTACGTGATTTAAAAACAGTGCGTCACTGTGCGCCAATTCTTTTAAGCGCGTCTCAATAGCCGGTAATGACTCAATGGCACGCTCATAGGGCTCAAGATAACTTGGGTCATTGCTTAGTAAATACCCCTGTTGACTCAACTCAGCTTCTGTAAGGCGCGCGCGAAAATCGATCAGTTCGCTCTGTAAAGACATTAACGATGTAAGTTGTGTAGTGTTTTTACCCAACTGGCGTACTGACCACTCATTGAAAAAAAATGCACTCAAGGCCACGATCGACGTACACACGATCGGCAACCACACTGATCGACTCAAGTTAAATAGCCCCTGCAAGGCATATAGCGCGCGCGAAAGCATGAGCTGGGGCGACGTAGCATCTTTATTACAAATATTAGCCATATAGATACAATGCTTAACCATACCCGTTTGTCGCTGCTCGTTCTACCCATCAATGAATGAAAACGGCACCTGAATTTGCTTTTCTGTCGGTACGCCATCGCACACATTGACGAAATTTAGAATCTTTTTTAAACGCAGAACTATCCATCACTTCCTATTTTCCTATAACATATTGACGCGCAGATTAACTAATGATCGCCAATGCATTTCCCCGCAGGGAGGGACTTAAATTGACATTTAAACAATCGCAAAGCAGCAATATGATTCGGGTATTGATTGCCGAAGACAATGACGACTTACGTATGGCAATACGGCTATTGCTTGATGGCGAACCCGATTTGCGATGCGTAGCCGAAACGGGGAATCTTGACAATGTGGCGCAGCTAACCGAACAGTACGAAGCTGATGTCGTCTTATTAGACATCGAGCTCCAAGGGAGGTCGAGTTTGCAAATATTAAGAACTCTGAGAAGCCAACTGCCGAAGGTGCAATTTCTGATTCATAGCGGTCATGCGCACGCAGATATTCAGCGACATGCTATGGCATCGGGTGCTAGCGGATTCGTCGTCAAATCGGGGGATACGCTTGAGTTATTGGCGGCAATCCGCTCGGTTATGGTACACATGCCGACATATTCTGCGGGTACAGGCTAGGAACCTTGCGAATCGCTCAAGCGGAACGCCGCATATGGCCAACCATTCGACGCCAAGTTGAAGATTTCACTGCCGGCATGCCACTTGAGTAGCTTCCGGAAGTCTTAAGAGATTTTGTTATAAGACTATACCCCGTGATGACAACATCGTCAGCGATCGATAAATGTCCGGCTATGCCGACTCCGCTGCCAATCATGCAACGCTTACCAATGGTGGTACTACCAGCAATCCCCACACAGCCCGCAACCGCGGAATGTGCGCCAATTACGCTATTGTGCCCCACCTGAATTTGGTTATCTAACTTAACCCCATCTTCAATAACGGTATCATCTAATGTACCGCGATCTATGGTCGTATTAGCGCCAATTTCGACGTCATCGCCTATCCTCACGCCGCCTAACTGAGGAACCTTCGCCCAGCGACCGGTATTGCCATCCTTCGCAAAACCAAATTCATCAGCGCCCAGCACCACTCCCGCGTGAACAATACTACGTTTTCCGATACAGACCTTTGAGTACACGGTAACCTTGCCAACCAGCAAGGCATCCTCCTGAATGCGCGTTCCCTGTTGAATAAAGCATCCGGGTCCGATGACCACCCGGTCACCTATATCGACGTCACTTTCGACGATTGAGAAAGCTCCCACACACGCTGTCGGCGCTATTCTAGCTGTGCTTGCAATGACGGCGCTAGGATGAACACCTGCATTCAAGGCTGGTTGCGGGTGGAGCACCGCTGCGATACGCGCGAACGCAAGGTAGGGATTCGGATCAACAAGCGCCGCAACCGGACAATTGTGCTCGTCTGCGGGAGCCAGCAACACGGCCGTAGCACGAGTTGCCTCAAGCCGTTTTTTATAGGGCGACCCGCGGTGATCGATCAGAAAACTTACCGAGCCGGATTCAGCATTTGACAGACTCGCTACCCTATTCACCAATAAATCAGGATCTCCGCGCAAACGCAGGTTAAATCGACTTGCTAGCACACCTAAACTCAACGATTCATTGAAGCAAGACAAGTTTAAATCGCCCATTTTCTACGGTCTCAACTGCAAACGAATCTCCCCATTTGCATGAGCAGCGCTATGTACATTGACATATAAATTTCCGGCCTTATAGCTTTCATATTGGGCACTGGTAAGCTTGGTACCGGCCGGCACTGCCCAATGACTATCACTGGATTTCGATAATTTTACCACTACAGGTCCGTTGACCCCTTTAGCGCCGGAATGAATATGAGCCGCCGTCCCGTCAGTGCCGGTCGTATCAATACCTCCGCTTACCGTCATGTCACTTGCCACTACGATGTCACAGCGCGCTGACGCTGACGTCGAAACTGGAGGCACTTCTTGATCACCACTCAGTGTCTGGTCTTTCCCAGTTGCAAATATGGATGACCCCGCCATTAACGATGCCAGAAGGACTAAATTAACTGTTAATTTGTACATGCCACAATCCTTTAAGTTTATGATGCAACAAGATCCTCCCAAGAAACTACACTATAAACGCCAAACTTCCGCGGGATCTTCTAGACTAGTTTGTGTAGGAATCATCTGGCACACGGCACTGAAAATTTAACTGAAGTACCTTGGTTCAATGCACTGATAATTTCGAAGCGCCCCCCCAGATGCTCAAGACGGTGACGCATACTGCTAATTCCATTCGCAGGTTTTGCGGGTGATAACGTATTATCGAAACCCCTACCGTTATCTTGAACAATCACTTGCAACCGTCCACCCGCTGTTGAAATGAAGAGGCGAACCCAGGTTGCATGAGCGTGCTGCACAATATTAAATAAAGCCTCTTGGGCGACGCGATACATAGCGATACCAACAGCAGCCGAAATTATAGGGATATCATTGTCAATCGAAACGCGACACTCAAGATTCGCGGTCCGACAACCTTCCTCGAATAAAACCTGGAGGGCAGTAGGCAACCCAAAATGGCTCAGTAAACCAGGCCTTAGCTCCTCAACCACGGCCCGCTCTATTTCAACAGCTTCACCTAATAAAACGTCTATGCCCTTAATTTTTTCTAGAACAACTACATCGGTCGAAGAAAGCCGCGCACTAACCCAAGCCAAATCCATGCGCGCTGCAGTCAACAGATCACCCATTACAGCATGCAAGCTATGACCTAACTCGGATTTTTCTCGCTCGGCAGTACGGTGCAGATAATTGGTTAAGTCAATAAGCTCCCGGTCGGTGGAAACCTTTGAGGTGCCCTTCGCATCAAGAGCTAAGAGTCGATATACAGCTTTGCACCACTCTCGACCAACCCAGCGTAAATTCAACCTAGCCTCGATGTTTGTTGTTCCGTAAACTTACACGAACTTTCATAATTACCGCATCTTTAGCTTCGTGCGCGGGAAGCCTGGCGTGGGCTTTACCTTTCTCCACTGCGTCCGCCTCAGCCCTAGTTTGCGGCTGCAAGTTTCTACGCTTCTTACCCTCTACTGCGCCGCTCGCGACAAATTGCGTCTCCTTTGCATTAAAGCGACGCGCCGACTCATAATCTCCCTCACCTTGCACTTTTGATTTCATATGATATTCCCTTCGATAAGTGTTAGAGTCGTCGGTTACCACTTGCTATTACCGCGTGATTACGTGTATTCGTATCATGCGCACTCGGAAAGCTTGCAACTCCAACTTGACTGCTCAAAGCGATCATCGACACAACTACCGATGGCACTCCTATTAGCCAAAGTAGAAACAGCTTCATAATCGGCCCCGAATGCGCCGATTTGCGTTGAGCTTATTCTTCACTGTATGTTTACTGATTTCATGAGTTACCAAACATTAACTGGCTTTGACACTCCGCTATGTCGGCCAAAGGCTCTCATTTGGCACAGTATTTAGTCATTACATGTCGGCGCCCTCCGACACGTTGGCGCAGGCAGATACGACGTTATTAGCGCCCAATGGCACGCTGTATAAGCCAAACCAACGCTAGACCAGCGATGGCTGTGGAACCCCAGGGCATTACACCACGCCGATAAAATCGTGTGGCGCGCAGCCAGTAAGCAATTGGCATCACCGCTACTACGACTGCTAACTGTCCTGCTTCCACACCTAAGTTGAAAGCCACTAGTGATATAAGTCGCGCCCCTGCCGGAAGTCCCATTTCAGACAGCACCGCAGCGAATCCAAAACCATGAAGTAATCCGAAAGCAAACGCGATGCGCCAGCGGGCATCGGTGACCAGCGGGAAGACATTATTAAGTGCCGCCACAATAATTGAGGCCGCAATTATGGACTCGGTCAATCGGCTGGGTAACCGAATAATGTCGAAAGCAGCTAGCGATAGCGTTATGGAATGGGCCAGCGTAAATGCCGTCACGACTTTGATTATATTGAAAAGTGCTGGTTTGGCCTGCGGCACAGCAACCCAGCAATTATCCCGACGTGACAACACGGCCGGCAATAAAAGTGACAATAAAAATAGCAAATGATCAATTCCGCTCCAGATATGCCACATACCTGCCTGGAGATACTCGTCGAAAGCATACCAAACCGATGGATGGCTGAGTTCAAACATCTGAACTTTGCGATTGCCACCCAAGACGGCGGTTTGCGTCATACCCGAAGCGGTGAGCGTCAATAGACCGCGATGTGACGGATCTTCCTCATCCAATACCCGATAGCTAATAGTCAGTTGATGCGCCGTGGGACAAGCGGCGTTAAACGGCACCCACAAGTAATTACCATCAACACGTTCGTTAATTTGCAGCGCTCCGAATTGCAGCGAACAACCAGCCTCCGATCCTGTCAATTGCAGATGCACCCGCAGGTATTGCGTTAACAGTTCTTGCGCCGAGCGAACCTCACCCCAAGTAATTCTGCCGTCTCGATTGCTATCGATTCCAACGGCGAGTTCTGCATCGCGAAGTGCCATTTCTAAGGACCCGGTGGCTTGATTATGGTCAATTCGCAAATTCAAAAAACTGTTGCTCGCCACATGTGCCGAGGCACTCATGGCGCCAAGAACTGCTAGTAACAAGCCAACCCACTTAGGCGCTGACTTCACAATCAAACTCCTAGCTTCGCAAGACGCACATCACTTATGCCCTGTGTATGTGCAAACTTAATTGCAGCGGCAGCCTTCTGCATATCAGACGCCGCCTGTGCGGCATTCACCAACACTAATAGGTCGTCGGGTTCACGCTGCACTGCCCAATTGGCAAGAGCCACAGCAAGTGCGGCTTGCGGATTATTGCGTACTTCGAGTAAAAACCGCGCCTGCTCGCGACGGTGAACCGCCTCGCCCCGCGCCGATTCGGCAGAAAAAGCTGCCTCCAATAGTGCTGTGCTGTGTCCTAAACCAGGATCATTTTGTTGTTTCTGTGCAATAGCGAGTCGTAGTAGCAAGGGTTCAATACTCTCTTCGCCTTTAAGTAAAGCAAACACCTCCGCGTTGCGGTGTTGTCTTAACAACAGATCTGCATAAGCTGCACGAACATAAAAATCTCGTGGGCTTAATTGTAAATCGTCGCGAAACCAATGCTCGGCATCAGAATCGCGTCCGAGACGTACCGCCATCTCGCCAAGTTCGGCGTCGCGCCACCCGCGTTCCGCATCCAACATATTCTGACTCGACAAAGCGGCAAGCGCGGCGTATGCACTGTTCAGATGCCCGCTAAGACCTTTAAGCCCCTGCTGACAAATTATGCTCAAAGCCGCATCAGCCCAGCGTGAAAATTGCTCGCACGCGTCCGCCGCTTCACCATATCGTCCTAGCACGCGAAGTATAGTCGATCGCGTGAGCCACGCTTGCGCATCGTCGCGTCGCGCATTTAACGATCGATTAAGAGTAACCAAGGCAGCATCAAATTCATGGCGGCTTTGTTGCACAGTCGCTTCTAGCACTAACGCCGACGGAACCGGCGCCGCCTGCGCCACCCAAGGCTGCAATACTGCTTCTGCGTAGCCTAAAAACCGCAGATCGCCAGTACTTCTGGCTTGTTCAATGTAAAACCTCGCCAACGGTACCGCCACAGCAAGACGTCCTCGCGCGAGCCTTCGTGCCGCTAACTCCGTATGGTGAGCACCTGCAGGCAGATCCGCCAGCACCTGAGCATCATTACTCGGTGTGAATGGACTAGCTGCGAGCGGCGCACAGAGAACGCCGCTCACAACTATAATCCCCAGCAGTTGTTTCACAAACTGTCTGGCTTCCATCACTAGCCAACCGGAATCGGATCGGCGGTTTCGTTATTAACATCCGCTAATGTCAACGCTCCGCCGGCTACCGGCTTCGAATCATCGGTTTCAGATGTTACCTGAGCAATCGCCAACACTTGAGCTGTGCTCAACGGCGCTGGTGGTTGTACCACAACCGGCGGGGTCGTCGAGTTTGAGTGATCATGACCGCAACCAGCCAGCAACACTCCCCCGGTAAGCAGCAACGTGCCAATCAGTATTTTCGCATTCATGATTGCCCTCTTTACTTCGTGGCGCCGTTAGGCGATCCAGGAATGGGTGTCATGAGATACGGGAATACCGTCAAATAGTTAGCTGGGTTCGGCTCCGCACCATCGGTGTAGTGAAGTTTCCGCGACGCATCCGATTTCGGATCAGGGTCTGTAGCGCTACCATCCATGGGCGACAACAGCACTCCCATCTCCGCTCGCAAAGCCACGTCTACAACGTCATCAATCGGTCGACGACCATTGGGGAAGCCCGCCACATCACCGCCAATCACTCCAAGATCATTTTGGGTCGCTATCGGTGTCACGGGCGTACTGGTATTTAATCGCAATAACTCCGCCGGCGTCACATGTGCAGGCTGATTTAGGCCGGGCACACCGGTCAAAAACACCTGAACTAAATCGGCACGGGGATATACATTAGGTGCGACTACACCGGCACTACCAAACAGTGCTTGCAACAATATGGGCAGTGAGGGATTGGTCACATAGTCCACAAATTGCGCATCGTCTTTTGGTTTGGAAGCGTTGAAGCGGTCTTTGTCCGGCAGACCAATCACTGCTTCATTGACCAACGGCGCGCCTAGACGCGATACCTGCACCCAGGGACCACCCGCGATAAAAGGCCCTGTCGGACTAGTTTTAGCACCAACGCCCGCTTCGCTCTTATCACTCTCGGGTGTCGAATTGAGTACACCTGCCTGCCGCACACTCGCCGTTGTCCACCCACCGATCACTGGGTCCGCACCCGCCGTCAAACAGGCAATTGGAATTTCTAGTGCCAATGATGTGACGTTTTTATCCGCCAAACTATTAGGTTGAGAATTTCGCGCATTGACGCCCACAGGTGCCAGCTCTTCGACTGGATATTTAATATTGACTAAATCAAACGTCTCCCCTAGGTTAACCACGAACCCATCCATGCGTTGCCCCACGAAAACTTTACCAGGAGTACTGCAGCCCGGAATTGTAATCGTGTGAATAAAGGTATTCGCATAATCAGGATAGTTAGGGATGGACTTGTTACCGATGTTGTCCAGCGGCTTGGAAAAGCTCGTGCTGCCGGTGCTGGCGTCGACAATCGGCTGGGCTGTTCCATGACGACGATCACCCGTGACCAACGTAAGGGTATAACTTTCAACTACATTCTGAGCGCTCATGTCAGTCGCGGTTATTGGTCCGATATTAGTCAACGGAACCGGAATCGACTTACCGCCCGCGGTTACCGCTAACCCTGCGCGTTTGTCTTGGAATCGAAATTGGTAAGTAAGGCCCTCAACTCCAGAACCGGTGTTGTCTATGTGGATCTCGTACAGAGCTTGCGTGTCCATAAAAAAATAATTTGGACCGCCGTAGGCATCTTGTAATGGCTGATAATTGGCAATAAGTGTTACGTAACCATCGCGACCTGTTTCATAGCTGCGGAACATATAGAAATCACTAGCGTCGACCTTGGGACGGCTAGTGATAAAAGGCGCTTCGCGATGGCTCGAAGCCTGGGTACCGGTCGCCCCCAACATTGCAAGCGATGCCATCAGAAGTAATGGCGGTTTAGAACGTTTCATCGATATTCTCCATTAAGTTAAATGTGACGAGATCAAATATCCCCCTTACCCTACCCATACGAACTGCCCGTTGAAGTAGATGCACGTCCAAGTAAATATATTTTTAGACGGCGCTATAAACTATGGGGCCTGAATTCGGGCCGCGTATCGCAACGTCCCGACTGCATAGTCAGCCGCAAGCCTATCTAGCAACTCGGGTCGCGTATAATTCATGGCGATAGCAATGATGAATTTAACAGCATGTCAGGGTTACGGGTCTGTAAGCGCCGTAGATGCAGCTTTCGGGAAATATTCCTACATGCCTGGCTAGTTTGTACGACGAGACTGACAGCAAGATGTCGTATGTGGGTACAGAACATCGACGCTGACTGGCCGATATTGGTGCCGTCACAATGTTGAACACATAGGAGATATCGAATGGGACGCGGAATCTTACTTTGGCTGCTCGGTGTACCTCTACCCGTTATTTTATTATTAGCGATGTGCTCGCATCGTTAATTGTCTTTATTTCATTAATTTATTAAGGGGAAGCAAATGGCTTCAGTATTGATCGCGGGAGGAGATGATCTCTCCCAGCATCACCGAGGTAATCAATCGGCAGCCTCATGGGGAGCGATATTGGCGGGTGCGTTCGTCGCAACATCCATGTCTCTGGTATTGGTGTCGCTGGGAATTGGTTTTGAATTCGCCTCTGTTTCGCCTTGGAACGGTCAAGGGATTTCAGTAACAACGTTTAGCGTAACTGCTGCGATATGGCTCATCGTTACACAATGGACGTCGGCGGCGCTGGGCGGATACATTGCCGGACGCCTTCGAACCCGTTGGCACGGCACTCATGCCCATGAAGTATTCTTTCGCGATACGGCCCACGGACTGGTCTCGTGGGCTGTTGCTACAGTGTTAGTAGCCACCGTAGTCGCGAGTTCGCTTTCTTCTGGTATAGGTGGGGTTGTGCAAAGCGCTACCCAGATGTCTGCCAACCGAGGCTCACCGACGGCGCCGGCACCTATGTACGACATCGAAAAACTTTTTAGGGGAAGTTTAGATTCGCCACCTGGGGCTTCCGACGCACGTTTGGAAGCTGGGCACATATTAGCAAATGCAGTTGTGGCCACTAATATCAGCGCTGAAGACAGCAGTTATCTAGCTACGCTGGTCGCACAGAAAACTGGTATTTCGGCCACAGATGCGCAGAAGCGTGTGGAAGTTTTACTGCATGACTCAGCAGATAATGTGTTGAAAGCAAAAGCCGTTGCAGATAGCGCAAGAAAAGCTGCGGCTGAGACTGCCATTTACACAGCGTTGTCAATGCTAATTGGCGCATTTATAGCAAGTGTGTCGGCGGTGCTAGGTGGAATGTTACGCGATAAACACATTTAACACTTAGCGTGGGGTTTTACGAACAGCATTTGTGCGTTGCCAATCGCTCGTTCTGTAAAACCCCCTTCGCAGTAACACAGATAGAACTCCCACATACGCACGAATGTCTCCGAGTATCCTAAAGAACGTACTTGATCAATTTTTCGTCTAAAATTTTCACGCCAATGTTTGAGGGTAGTTGAATAATGTGCGCCGATATCTTCCATATGAAATAGACGCATATCGGAGACGCGAGTAACCGTCTCACTGATGGCCGTCACTGAAGGAATGCAACTTCCCGGAAAAATATGCCGCTGAATGAAATCGACCGAATCTTTGGCGGCTATATACCGCTGATCAGCAATCGTGATCACCTGCAAAAGCATAGACCCCTTAGGTTTAAGCAATTGGCTGCACTTGCGGAAATACTGGTCGTAATATTGATGTCCCACCGCCTCCAACATTTCAATAGACACTAGTTTATCGAACTGACCATCAAGGTCACGGTAATCCTTTAACAGAAGCTCAATGCGATCCGACATACCGGCTCGCGCTATCCGGCACGATGCCATGTCATATTGTTGCCGAGATATTGTGGTAGTCGTTACTCGACATCCGTAACGTTGTGCAGCATAAACAGCAAAACCTCCCCACCCTGCTCCAATCTCGACCAGATGGTCCTGTGGTTGCAAATCCAGTTTTTCGCAAATATGCTTCATTTTCGCAAGCGACGCATCTTCAAGCGACATCCCAGGCTGTTCAAAATACGCACTCGAATACATCATCGTAGGGTCAAGCATAAGTTCAAAGAATTCGTTTCCAAGGTCATAGTGAGCTTGTATGTTTTGTCGGCTACCCGCGCGAGTATTTCGCGATGCCCAATGGAATATTTTCTGCACCGAATTGAGTAATCGCGCCAAGCCTTTCTCCATACCATCTAAAACGGTACGATTCTGCAAAATAATGCGCATTAACAACGTCAGGTCGTCAACACTAAAATAGCCGTACATGTACGCTTCACCGGCGCCTATCGAGCCGCCAAAGGCCACTTCGCGATAAAAACGCGGGTCATGTACCCGCACCAATGCCTTAAGCGAACAGCGTTCCGATAATTTTCCGTAGGAGCAACGATGCCCACCATCGTCGAGTACTAGTACACCGTGTTCAAGGCCCGCCAGTCGTTGTCGCACGGCGCGTTCAGCCACAACATCTAAAAATGATAGTTTCGGCTCACTAACTGCAAGAGGAGTAAGCATTGTCTAGGCCACGTTCAAGAGTGCGGCATCACACTGCTGCGCTTGCCTAAAATGTTCTAGAGCTTTAATCGCGCTTAACACGCCGTCTTCATGAAATCCATAGCCCCAATAAGCGCCGCAGAAGGAGGTTCGATTACCACTATTGATCTCATGATGACGCAATTGTGCAGCGATAGCCGCGGCGGTATAGATCGGGTGAGAATATGTAAATTGCTTTAGAATTCGCTCTGCTAGAATGTTGTCATAGCCATTCAGGGTTACACAGTAGGTACTTCGAGACTTCAAATTTTGTAGAATGTTCATATTGTAGGTCAATGTCGCGCGAACCCCGGCGTCGGCACCTTCTTTCTCACTCTGACGCTCAGCCAAAACATGGTAATTCCATGCTGCCCAGGCACGTCGATTGCGCGGCAGTACCGATATATCAGTGTGCAGAACTACCTCGTTTTCTTGATAGCGAATGGCGCCAAGAATTTGGTGTTCGACAGGTGTCGCATCAGCCAGCAATTTAAGTGCCTGATCGGAATGACACGCTAAAAAGACATGATCGTAACGCTCCGCATCACACCCTCGTG
Source organism: Gammaproteobacteria bacterium (assembly GCA_025359565.1). Lineage (GTDB taxonomy): Bacteria > Pseudomonadota > Gammaproteobacteria > Steroidobacterales > Steroidobacteraceae > Bog-1198. The sequence goes on from JANYFY010000029.1 coordinate 41,706, forward strand.
CTCTAATGACAACCCCATTGCAACCACGTTGCACCGACTCAACCGGTGTATTGAGCCGAATTCGGTCTTTGAAAGGTCGAACGAGGGATTCAACGTAGCGCATCGAGCCACCCGCGATCACGCGCCATTCTGGCCTGTTATCAACAGAAAGCATGCCGTGATTATGAAAAAAACGTACGAAAAAATGCGCCGGAACTGCCAAAATCTGTGAAGGACGTGCAGACCAAATGGCGGCAGCCATGGGTATTAAATAATTGCGAATAAATTCCTGACCATAATTTTCGGCTACTAAATATTCACCCAGCGAAATCTCTAATTTCGATGCAAGTAGTTTGGGCGCGTCGCGATTAAAACGTACAATCTCTTTTAGTATTCTTAAAAAAAAAGGCCTAAAAATATTACGTCGTTGCGCAAATAGGCCATTAAGCGACGTCCCATTGTATTCCAAACCGGTAGTTTCATTGCGCACGCTAAAACTCATAGTTGAAGGACGGGTATCTACGGACAATTTGCGCAACAAAGCTATAAAATTGGGATAGGTCCAGTTGTTAAAGACAATAAATCCGGTGTCGATCTCGTGACTTTCGCCATCCCACTCAATGGAGTGAGTATGAGTATGTCCACCGATATGCTGATTACTTTCAAATACAGTGATGTCGTAGTGGCGATATAAATGATGAGCGACCACATTACCGGCAATACCACTTCCAATAATTGCGATTTTCAATGATTCCCCCAGTTATATCCGTTGGTCGTAACTCTAATACGACGGGCGCCTACTTCTGGATGCACCCCCTGAGGTATTTTTCGTACAGCTAACTCTTGCCCGTAGGTCAGAACTGACAACTTTTAACCGCGTAAACGGCTCCGTCTGGACTACCGATAAGGATAGTATTGTTTCCGCTTTACTAGCAGCTGAAATCTGCGCTAAAACAGGTAGCGATCCAGGAGAATATTATAGAGAACTTACGCATACTTTAGGTGACCCGGTGGCTGACCGAGCGGACGCACTCGCAACTCCTGCGCAAAAAAAACGATTTACAAGCCTCAGTGCGACGAGTCTAAAGACCACAATATTGGCAGGTGAGTCAATTAAACAAGTGCTCAGTCGCGCCCCTGGCAACAACGAATCTATTGGTGGCATAAAAGTGATTTCGACTGATAGATGGTTCGCGGCCCGCCCCTCCGGGACTGAAGATCTCTATAAGATATAGGCTGAGAGTTTTCGCGGTGAAGAACACTTGGGCACTATTTTAGAGGAAGCCCAACACATCGTTGACAATGCGCTATCGGACAAATAAGATATTGGATCACTTAGATACGCGTTACGCGTGCGCGAAGCATGAAAAGTTCTTTACTTCATCACCCAAGATTGCTGACTTCTTTGGGTCTTGGAATCGCAATATATTTTCTGCTGCCCGGTCAATGGCCGTTATTGACTCGCGTATTGGTTTGTTGGAATACCGGTGTTGGACTGTTCCTGATCTTGATATACAGTTGGCTCACTCAGCTATCGGCGGAGCAGATTTGCATCCAATACACTGACGAGGACGAGTCCGCTCCCGTTATTTTAGTGCTTGTAATTCTTGCCGCTTGCGCCAGCTTGCTCGCCATCACGGTACCCCTAGCGACATTAAAACAAGTTGCCGGGGCAGAGCGTACCGCTCACTTAGCATTGGCTGCTTTTACACTAGTTAATTCGTGGATTTTAGTACCCACTATGTTCACAGTGCACTACGCCGATTTATTCTACAGCGAAAAAAAAGAAGCACGTCCGCTGCGTTTTCCCGAAACTCCGATGCCGGTGTTTTGGGATTTCGCCTATTTTTCGTTTACCATCGCAGCGGCGTGCCAGACCTCGGATGTCACCACCACCCGGTCCAAAGTACGCAAGGTGGTGATAGTGCACACGATAATATCATTTGTTTTTAATGCCTCCATACTAGGTTTCGCGATAAATGTGACTGCCGGACTTTTGGGCGGAAATTAAAATCAGCGGCTACTTTAACTAACTATTGCGCGATCTCTTTAGCGGCAGCTTTTGCTTTATGACCGTGTTTGTGAGCCTTAGCCTTGTGCACCTTAGCCTCGGCTTTTTCTACTGATTTATTGGGCTCGGAAGACATAGCTGCCTTGACGTTATCACCAGCCTGCTTGGTAGTTTCGACCGCAGCGCCAGCACCCTCCTTTATAGCGGTACCCACTTGCGCAATAGCCACCATCGATAAACTACTCGCGAGCAGAGCAATCACTAATTTTGTCACCATAATCTTCTCCATTTATTAAAATAGATCGGTCATTACAATATCATCAAGAACACATATAGGGTACACCTAACTTGCGCGTTTTCTTGTAAGTAGTCTTTAACCATTTTAAAACGCTCACGAGAAGTCGGATATCGAATTTGACCACCTAGCTATGTGTGAGCGGAATCCTACACGCACTGTTACACAAAACCGACATTGGACCCTGAAAAACGGGCGCGATAATAAGTAGTCCGGGGACCGTCTAAATATTGTATTTTTCTAAGGAGAATCGACGTGTTGCATTACGCAGTCGTTTTTTTTGTCATTGCTATTATTGCAGCAATATTCGGCTTTGGTGGCATTGCGGCGGGCGCCGTAGGTATTGCCAAGATATTGTTCTTTGTATTTTTAGCCATTGCGGCCGTTACATTCTTAATGAGTCTTGCCAAGCGCTAAGCCCAATGCGCTCCAATATTTTTACTTAAGCTTAAGGAATTCTTTCCAAATGAATACAGCCATTCGGTCTACTGATAAATCAACCGAAACGAAGGATATCGGCAGTTCGTTTCTCAGTGATATTAAGACGTTGCGCGCGCGCACGTGAGCATATTGAAAATGGAGCTGTGACACCAAGCTATGCCGGCGAGGCTTCGACCATCGTTCGCTTATTAAATGAAGCGTTAGCCACGGAAATTGTTTGCGTGCTTCGTTATAGGAGGCACTATTTTTGCGCCGAGGGAGCCTTGGCGGAGAGCGTTAAAGAAGAATTCATGGAGCACGCTCAGGAAGAGCAAGAGCATGCCGATCAGATCGCCGAGCGCATAGTACAACTGGGTGGTGAACCCAATTTTAATCCCGCTGGTTTGGATACTCGCAGTCACTCTGAATACGTGGAAGGTAGTTCGCTAAAAGAGATGGTAAAAGAAGATCTCATTGCAGAACGGGTAGCGATTGAGTCCTATACAGAAATGATTTTATTCATTGGAGATAAAGACCCTACTACGAAACGTATGCTGGAAAGCATACTTGCCAAGGAAGAAGAACACGCTGAGGATATGGCCAGCATTTACAACCATGCTTAATGTTAACTACGGGTAACCAGCGCGCTTAAAACCGCGCTCGGGCGAATTGGTAAGTGGCGTACTCGTGCACCGACGGCAGAAAAAATGGCATTACCAATCGCGGGGCCCACAACCGTAGTGGCGGGCTCACCTAATCCTACTGATGCATTCGCGCTTGGAATGAATTCGATTTCCATAATTGGCACATCCCCCATGCGCAACGGCGTATAAGAATTTAAGTTGGTATCTCGGACTTGTCCGTTGGCAAGCTCCGTTCCCTCGTGTAGCGCCATACTGACGCCCCATAACGCGGCGCCCTCCACCTGCGCTAAGGCGCCATCGGGATGCACCACAGTACCGGCATCAATGACGATGAATAACTTCTCGAGCGTGACGATACCACTACCGCGATCAACCCTCACCCGGGCGACGCAAGCGACCCAAGTAGGCATGGCGCGTTCCTGGCCAAAGGTAGTAGCGATGCCGAGACCTGAGTCTTTCGGCATATCATCCCCCCAACCTGCTTTTTCCGCCACCCGTCTTAACACCGCCGCCTGACGATGAGCGCCCCCTACTGCCACGGGTTCGCTACCTTGATTCTTGCCGACACCGTCCAGCAACTTAAGGCGAAAATTTAACGCATCGACACCCAATGAATGCGCGGCCTCATCCATAAAGCTTTCCAGTGCCCAGTTAGTCCATCCGGGGCCCACAGAGCGCAACCATCCCGGCCGAAACGTGCGATTTGCAAGATCGTTCGATAACGCGCGCACTCGATGCGCCCGCACGCTATACCAGTGATCCGCTCCGGAAATTGAAAAGGGGTCGAATGGCTCACCGTTGACGCCTTTGGACAGGAACCCAGGAACCATGACCTGGGTAGGCCAACCGGCTGCCGCATGGTGTTGCATGCCAATAACTGCACCCGCCGAATCGAACGCCATCCGCAAGGTTTGAACCGACGGAGAACGTATCGAGTCGAACCGAGCATCGTCAGCCCGAGTGCATAGCATTTTTACAGGCTTCCCCATGGCCTTGGCGGCCAGCGCAGCCGGTACGGCATAGTCTCCGTTAAGCCGTCGACCAAAACCTCCGCCCAGCAAATGGGTGCGCATGATCACCTTACTCTCGCTTACCCCAAGAGCTTTAGCCAATATTGGTATGATCAACGACTGCCACTGATTGCCCGTATAAATCTCCCAGCTACCCTCTCGTTCCAATGCCAACGCATTCACGGGTTCAAGCTGAAAATGCAGTACGCTACTGGTAGTGTAAGTCTTGTCGAGCACCGAATGAGCACCCGAGAAAGCCGCATCAACTCCAGGGTCTTCGACCACCCATGATCCTCCACCCGGATTGTCGATTAGTTTGCGACCATGATCGAGTATATCTTTTTCCGAGATTCGTGATGTGTCATCAGATGCCCAAACAACAGTTATCGCATCTGCCGCGCGACTCGCGCCCACAAACGAATCGGCGATCACCATCACCCACCCCGGAACAGTCGCACTGGGATCATCAAGCGCAAACGCTTTGATATAACCCTTGACAGTTTTCGCCGCGGAATCATCAATGGAAACGACTTTGGAACCGTTCCGCGTCGGAGGAATCTTGGGTCGCGCGTAGACCATTCCTGGGGCAACAGCGTCAATGCCATAGTGCGCACTGCCATTGGTTTTTGCGGGCACATCAATTGCTGCGCTCGGCATCCCAATAAGGCGACGCTCTTTAGGGCTTTTAATCGGTATTGTTTTTACCTCTTCCGCAGAAAAACGCCGCCCTAAATTGCCGCGACGTACAATTTCAGCATAGGACACTGAGCGAGTGCCCGCATGCACCACGCCCAAACGCGCGATACAAATATCGGAACTCACGCCCATTAACTTGGCACCTTCCTCGATCAGCGCAATGCGCCCGGCTGCACCCGCCTGACTTAACAAGTTAAAACTTTGAGACACCGACCAACTGCCACCGGTCACCATCAAACCCCATTTGGGGTCCGAGTCGACATATGCCAAGCGCACGGAATTCCAATCCATTTCCAGTTCATCGGCTACGATCCGCGCCAAGGCCGTGCCAACATGTTGACCCATTTCGGCGCGGATAATGTTAACCGTTGCGACACCAGTTGAGTCGATGGTGTACCAAATAGTGGGTTCGAAGTTTTGCGTAAGCGCGGCCTTACCCGAATCTGCCATTGCAAAATTATCAGGAGCAAAAGCGAAAGCAACGCCCGCGCCGGCTGCGAACATTAGAAAACCCCGACGTGAAGCCAAGGTTGGGCTATGCATTTTGTAGTAACTCCATAGCCGCAAGTTTTATGGCTTTGCGAATACGCACGTATGCCATGCAGCGACACAAATTACCGTTCATTACGTTATCAATATCCTGATCGTTAACATGCGGAAAATCTTTTAATAAGGTCGCTGCTTGCATAATTTGGCCTGACTGGCAGTAGCCGCATTGAGGCGCTTGGGTGGCAATCCAGGCCTTTTGCAATGGGTGTTGTCCTTCTGGATCCAGACCCTCAATGGTGGTTATTTTAGCCCCTCTCACTGCACTTAGAGGAGTTACACAGGAGCGGATGGCCCTTCCATCGACATGCACAGTACACGCACCGCACATACCGATTCCACAGCCATACTTGGTTCCCTTTAGACCGACGCTGTCACGGATTATCCAAAGCAAGGGCGTGTTCCCGTCGGCTTCAACCGTCACGGTCTGGCCGTTGAATGTCAGCGTTTCCTTCATGTACCGTCCTCTTTTGTGCGTATCGAAGCGACCGCGGCTTCAAGACCAGACCAAGCTGGCTGTGCGGTACGAGAGCGGCGCAAATAAGCCGCCAATTCGGCAATTTCAAGATCGCTAAAAACGTCTGCATATCCCGGCATCATTAACTCAGGCAAGCCTTCCTCTCGGCCAATTCCGTGGAGCACAACTTGAATAAAATTATTCGCCGAGGGTGCGTTAAGCGCATTATTAAGGGTAAGTTCAGGACGTTCAATGTGTAGAACTCCCCGATTGTAATGACAGGATGCACAAGCAGCGCGATAAATCTGAGCGCCGGGATCAGTTGCTGGTACGTTGGTTGCCGAGGTAATGTTCAATGCTGAAATTGTTTCTATAGACTCGGTCGTCGCGTGACTCGACCCATTAATGGCCGCAAAATAATTCGCTATCGCGTGTAAGTCTTCGTCTGACAATTTCACCAACCCGTTGTGTATGACGTCGGACATGACACCGGCCGCACTGCCGTGCATTACCGTCCCTCCATTGCGTAAATATGAATACAATTCATTCGAACTCCAAGGTACCGGGGCCGAATTACTCGCATTAAGCGCCGGGGCAAACCAACCCTCAATGGTCGCCCCGTTGTATTTGACCGAGACACTCTCAGCTCCGAAACTATTGCGCGGCGTATGGCAGGCAGAACAATGTCCCAACCCCTCCGCAAGATATGCGCCTCGATTCCATTGCGCAGTCTGAGTGATATCAGCCTGATAGACACCAGGACGAAAAAAGAGCCACTTCCAACCGACCTGCAAGGCACGTATGTTGAAGGGAAAGGCTAGCTGATTAGGCTCCCGCGCCCGTGAGAGTGGCCGTTGGGTCATGATGAACGCATACAGCGCTTTGACATCCTCGTCATTTACTTTAGTAAAATGATCAAAGGGAAAGGCGGGAAATAGCTGCGATCCGTCGCGCGCGATGCCTTCGCGCAACGCTCGTGCAAAAGCTGCTTCGGACCATTCACCAATTCCGGTGATCGAATCTGGGGTTATATTGGTCGAATAAACTATGCCGAATTTGGTATTAAAGGGGACGCCGCCTGCAAACAGTTGGCCTGATTTACTGGTGTGACAGATTGCACAATTCGCCGCGCCCGCAAGCACACTTCCTCGCACTATTTGCTCGTCTGGAAAAGCGCGCACCCCTAAAAATGTCACCGGTGCAATTGCCCGATGCGACGAGACCAGATATAGCCCCACGACCGCTATTAATGCTGCAGCTAAAAAAACGGTTGATAGCCGCCTAAACATCCATCCTCAAATAGCTTGTCACGGCTTTAATGGGTGGAATTATTGGGTCGCTCGGAGGAGGCTGCTCCGGGGGTGGTTGGGGATAGGCAGGCGATTCAAATTGCGGCTTATCACTCATCGACATTCACCTCTTTGATAAAATTCACCAAAACGCGGTGAGTCTGCTCCGAGAGTGCAATGAACATAAGTGGCAAAACTAGTCTACGTGCGTCGGACGCCACTGACGTTGAGTCTAACATGGTATCTCCAGCGATTTGTACGACGGCGATGACAGCCCTTTCCTAGTTTCGCCTACATGAGCACGTATGGCTTCAAAGTATAATCTTGTTTACTACGTCGGGAGCGAATGCCTGCTTTAGGAATTACCCCCCCCACGCCTCAGTCAGTTCTACTGACTCGTCTTAAAGTGCGGTTCTTGCTTCCGACGTAGTACTCTTACAAATAAACTTACTAATGCGGATGGGAAGCGACAACACCCCCTATCACAATAGCACCAAGCAACCATAACACTTCGATACCTTGCGGCCAGCCAATAGTTGTTTTTTTACAAAGACCTAGATGCCAGTAGGATGGCAAGACCGTGCCGGGCTCAATTTTCATTAGGCTCTGGCAATTTGAATGACCTACACGGGTCGCGAGATAACCGCGACGATGACCACAGGTCCCGTCGGCAATCCGGTCGGCGATCCGCCCGCAGGCTCGACACTCACCGCCACCTTGGTGGCGTCAAGCAAGAGCGACCGCTGGACCTGCGTAAGGATATGCCCCGCCACTCCGACACGCGGCAATAGACCTAACGAAACTGGATTACCCGCGCCCGCTGGCAATACCCACAACTCGTAGCTTTGACTAGGAGTCAAGCTCACCGCACCCACCGTGCGAATGTGAATTTGATTAGTGTCCACGCTGCGCTCGATACGCCACAGCGGCTCAGCGTTCGGTAAAGCCAGTACCGCCAAGGGCTGCCACTTAGGCTCGTTCCAGACCGTATAGCGACCGATTATGAGTGCCGCACCTAACAGACTCGCTGCCAGCGCACCCTGCCACCAATAGGCACGGAAACGTTTCGCGTTAGCCACAGGGGAAGCTATGCCAATACGGCGTTGGACTGCGCTCCAGCACGCCGACGACGGCAGCATAGGTACAGTCTCTTGCGCTAATGGCAATAAGTGATCTTCCCAGCGCTGCCGCGCCGCCTGGGCCGCTGGTGCTTCATTGCATAGTCGCTCAAATCGCGCCCGTGCCGTATGGCGCAGGGTGCCTATTGCATATTGGGCCGCCAGTTCGTCGAGCAATTGAGGGCCATAATTCATGATTCTAGACAGCCCTTCAAGCTTTGCAGGCCACGGCGTACCCAACTCTTCACGCTTCCCAATGGCTGTTTCATCGCAAGAGCGATGCGCTCCTGAGTCAGCCCACTCTGGTAGGCCAATAACAAACATTGCCGTTGCGCGGTATTGAGTAAACCAAGACAACGACTCAACGATCGACCGGCGCTACCGAACTCCGTATTTTCCGCAGGTCCGGCCACCTGCAATTGTTCCGCCCCCGCGAGCTCCGCCGTATCCAGCATTATGGTGGGACGAGAGGCGCGCTGCATATCAATGGCGCGGTTGCGTACGATAGCCACCATCCAGCTCATCGCGCGCCCCTTAAATTGGTCGTACTGGTAAGCCCGCTGCCAGATGCTCACAAACGCATCCTGCAACACATCTTCGGCACTCGCGCGGTTGCCCAACAACCTAACTAATATACCCAGCAATTGCGGGGCGGTACGGGTATAAAGCTCTTTGAGCGCTGCGGCGTCTTGGCGGCCGCAAGCTTGCAGCAAATCCTCTAGCGCACGAGTTTCTAACACTTCACTCCCACAATCCCCTGATAGAACGTAAGTATATACGATTTAACATCCAGCAGCAGCGTAGCTCGACTCAGCCATCGAAACATTCGCTTTCGACCTCGAGTAGACCCGTAAATCGACACATGTGATAATTCTATGAAAATTTGCGAACTTTGCCATGCCTAAGGCAACTCACCTAAATGCCTGACCGGTTCAATAGACGCGACGTGAACCTCGCCTAAATACTACCAAGCAGCCCTGTTAAGTTTGCTTTGCTCAAGAAGGCGAGTCACTATTTCCTGCACACTCTTACTATTGTTGTCTACAAAAACTTTTGTAATTTGAACTGTGCTGAGGTCAGTCGCGGTTGAAATGCTCTTGAAGGCTTCTTGGATGACTTGCTTAATGTTTGTATCGCCTACTTTATCGACATGTTGAATCATCACGTCCATCGGGAATTTGGATATTGTTGCTACCGACGCGATGGCTTCCGCCACAACCTTTCGATGCTTCTCGACGTTTATCTGCTCTGCAACCACAGGCGAAGGTTGTGGAGCGGGTGATGCTGGATCTTGAACAATGTGGCTCTCGGGTAACAGGGTCTGCGAAATTTTCGCGTCAGATTCAGCATGGTCATGAACAATTACCACCCAATGGCCTTGACCTAATGCACTAGTCACCTCTTTTTCCAAATCGTGGACGGTTTCGTCCACATTTAAAGCCTTTGAAGCGGCCCCAATCACACCGCCCGACAGAGCACCCATACCAAGCGCGGACATAACAGCAAAAAGCGGACCGGCGACCAGTAATCCAGCGCCGCCCGTTAGCGCGATCCCACTAACAAGTACCAAACCCGGAATTGCACCTAACGCTGCACCCACCATTGCTCCTTTCGCTGGAGTTAATGACTTCCGCTCTAATTTAAAATCTTGTTGCCAATGTTCTTGTTCCCGACCGAGCAAACTTATCCTGTCATTAGCAATGCCCCGTGTGTTCAGCGCCGCAATCGCCTTCGCCGCTTCAGCAAACACCGGAAAAATAGCTACCGTTTTGTAAAAAAAGTGGTCCAAGGGAGCCAATACTTCGTCAATACTAGTAGCATTAACATCATCACCAATATTTTCAGTTAAGTTACCCATGGTAAACACGTTAGCAATAGCACGCTAACTCGTCTGCTCAAGTACGCCTATAATTTGTGTGGTGAAATCCTACAATAATTTGGTGGTTGTAGGACTAACGCTTATTGGTTGCCCGTCAGAACCGCGCTCCGGTAGCCACTCGCCAAGCGTTTTGCGCGGAGAAATTCTGATAAGGATCGCGTGCCGCCCGCACGAACCAGCGAGGGAAATCCCAAGTGGCGCTAATGCCCCACCCGATAATCGGGCCCACATCACTCGTCCCATTTTTTCTAAGTACGTCGATGGTGGCGCGATGCTCACCGAAATACAAACGCACGTTCGCGTGCCAGTCTTTTTGTCGGGTGTGTAGGCGGTCATCCTCCACCACAAAGACCGAATAAATATCGCCAGCAGCGGTCCGATGACCTGCACCTAGTGTCAGTGCATCATTAGGATCAAAATTAAGATTGAAGTAGGGCTTAAGATTAGTGCGGCCGATACCGATAAGACCAAACCAAGCATCGCCCACTAGCAGATTAATGCTACCACCCACGAAGCCACGTGTTGCCCATTGTAGCGAGGGCTGTACTTGCACAATGCGTGAAATATTAATTGCGGAGTCGACACCTCCACGGATTTGGGAGCCGAACACAGAGTCATGATAGGCGCCAAGCCAGAGGTCGGTATCACGATGGCGCCATCGAAGGTTTAAGTCCTCGCCAGAATAGCCACCGTAAAAATAATCGGCAAGCGTAAGCTTCCAGGGTCTGGCATGCAGGATATCCACATTCTCAGCGGAATTTGCGGCAACTGCAAAAGCGATTGCCACGACTGCAGTAAAACTTCTAAAAATTTGACTATTCATGAAATCGTAATTTTACGGGTTGGCGTCAAACCGTTATTGAAAAAATCGTACCCGCGCACAAATTGGTGCCGCAAAGAGGATTACTCAGCGCTTCGCGCCTCGCCCTCCGGGTCGGCCTGCGGCCGATCAAATTGGCTGCGCCAATTTGTCGAACCGGTCTTTTTGTCTGTCAGGGGTTCTAAGAGCACGCGCTCAATACCTCGCGACCGAGCAACGTCGCCACGCTATTTGCAAATTGGTGCCGCAAAGAGGATTCGAACCCCTGACCCACGCATTACGAATGCGTTGCTCTACCAACTGAGCTATTGCGGCGTACTTTGGAAGCGGGCGGCATTCTAACCCGCGCCGCCCACCGACGAAAGGCTACCGACGCGTTTTGCAACATTACGCAAGGCTTTTGGCAGCGCGAAAACCACGTGCTCTGCCCTTCCGTCTAATTCTTCTGCCAAATTACCGCCCCACGCGCGAAGTCGAGCGATGACCCCTTGCACCAAAATTTCCGGTGCCGAGGCCCCCGCAGTGACACCCACGGATGCGACACCATCAAACCATGAGCGCTGAAGGTTTTCAGGCCCGTCTACCAAGTAGCCAGGCTTACTCACCTTGTCAGCCAGTTCCCGCAGGCGGTTAGAATTCGAACTGGCCTCAGAACCCACCACCACCAACACCTCACAGCGCGCGATCAACTCCTTGACCGCATCCTGACGATTTTGAGTGGCATAACAAATATCCTCTTTCACCGGCGCTTTTAAGGCTGGAAATCGTGCACGCAGTGCCAACACCACGGACGCTGTATCGTCCACCGACAACGTCGTCTGAGTGACGAACGCCACATGCTGCGCATTACGTACCGACAAGCCCCCAACATCCCCCGCAGTCTCCACCAAATAAATACTGCCGCCGAGGGAGGCATCAAACTGACCCATAGTGCCCTCCACCTCCGGATGACCCGCATGGCCGATCAAGAACACCTCGCGGGCATCTTGGGCGTAGCGTGTAACTTCCATATGTACTTTCGTCACCAAGGGACAGGTCGCGTCAAACACATTCAGCAAGCGCCGTTTCGCCTCCTTCTCTACCGCTTTGGCAACGCCATGCGCACTAAATATTACGGTAGCACCATCGGGAACCTGGGTCAGTTCATCGACAAACACCGCACCCACCGCCCTCAAGCGCTCCACTACATACTTGTTATGCACTACTTCATGCCGCACAAAGATAGGCGCACCAAATAACTCAAGCGCACGCTCCACAATATCGATGGCCCGATCGACACCGGCACAAAACCCCCTCGGATTGGCTAGCAATATTTTCACTGTTGTTTACGTCGACTTTCAAGAAAAGCATCCAATAACAAACAACCAGCCCCCACCGTAATTGCTGAATCCGCGACATTAAAAGCGGGAAAATAAGACAGATTCCAATGCACTAGAATGAAGTCAATCACGTAGCCCAGTCGGATTCGGTCAATCACATTACCGATCGCGCCACCCAACACCAATGACAACCCATCCACCATCAGCGCGTGGGTATTTTTAGGCAGGCGAACCAACCACGCGGCAATGCCTACGCTGACGCCTAATGCCAAGGCGACAAAAAACCAACGTTGCCACCCTGACTGGTGCGCCAAAAAACTAAACGCAGCACCCGGATTAAAGGCTCTTATGATATCTAATACGGGTAACAAATGGATAATCGTGGAATCGTCAAAATGACCCGCGATGTAACTCTTGCTGAGCTGATCGCACACAATCACTAATCCGGACAATAACAACCAACGCACGTTCCTGCCTACTGGAATTAAACTCATGCGAATTCACGCTCCTCGCCCGGGCCTTCCACATTCACTACACACCGCGCGCACAGTAGAGGGTGCCGCGCGTCAGTTCCAACATCCTTGCGCAAATGCCAACAACGCACGCACTTAGTTCCCGTACACGGTACCACTTCAATCCATACGCCCTCTTCGCGGCTGAGCGCAGCTGCGGGCGGCGCTGCATCAACCACGACTACTTCGGCCTGGCTGGTAATCAATAAAAAACGCAACTCATCCTGTAAGGCTTTATAAAAAATTGCCTGATCCTTAGTCGCGTACACGGTAACTGCGGCCTCTAGCGGTGCTCCAATCGCGCCCGCCGTACGCAGCCGCTCCAATTCACCCGCCACATCTGCCTTCAATACAATCATTCGAGGCCAATCAACAGCCATATCCACTCCGCCCGCCGGCAGCGCATGCCAAGTATTTAAGAACACCGACTCATTGCGCTCACCCGGAATAAAGCTCCAAACCTCTTCGGCCGTAAAGCTCAAGATCGGCGCGATCCAACGCACCATAGCTTGAGCGATATGATAAAGCGCGGTTTGGGCCGAATGTCGCGGCGGGCTATGCGTGCCCGTGGTGTAGAGCCGATCTTTAATAATGTCTAAATAGAATCCGCCCAGTTCCACCACGCAAAAATTATGGATTTTTTGGTAAATACTATGAAATGCGTAATTTCGATAGTCCTCAATCAGCGCTATTTGTAAATCGGCAGTCTTTCTTACGGCCCAACGATCAATCGATACTAAGTCGTGGGTAGCCACAGCATGCTGCTGCGGGTCAAAACCATGCAAATTGCCCAGTAGAAACCGCAAGGTATTGCGCATGCGACGATAAGAATCCGCCATCCGTTTGAAGATCTCATCAGAGACACTCATTTCGTTCGCGTAATCCGTGGCCGCTACCCATAGCCGCACGACATCGGCCCCCAAAGTACTGGTAAGTTTTTGCGGTACTAAAATATTGCCGACTGACTTCGACATCTTGCGGCCTTTTTCATCCACGGTGAACCCGTGCGTAAGGACCGCACGATAGGGGGCCACACCATGCATGGCCACCGAGGTGAGTAACGAGCTATGAAACCAACCCCTATGTTGATCCGAACCCTCTAAATAAAGGTCCGCCGGAAATCCAATCTCGGGGCGCATTTTTGCTATGCAGTGATGCACTACTCCGGAATCAAACCACACGTCCATCACATCAGTAGCTTTATCATAGAGCGCCGCTTCCGCGCCCAAAAGAATCGACGGATCCAAATCAAACCAAGCATCGATGCCCTCACGTTCCACCCTTTGTGCCACGGCTTCGATCAAGCGCGCCGTTTCTGGGTGCAATTCGTTGGATTCTTTATGCACGAATAACGGGATTGGCACACCCCACGTTCGCTGGCGCGAGACACACCAATCCGGACGACCCGCAATCATGCCGCTAATTCTTTGCTCGCCCCAGCTCGGCATCCACTTGACCTTGGGAATAGCCGCCAGCGCGTGCCGGCGTAGTCCTGCCCGCTCCATGCTAATAAACCATTGCGGCGTAGCGCGAAAAATTACCGGCGTCTTATGCCGCCAGCAATGCGGATAGGAATGCTGGTAAGGCTCCGCTTTCAACAGCGCTGCATGCGCTTTCAACACCTCGATTACATGCGCGTTTGCCTCAAACACTTGCTCACCGGCGAACAGCGGCGTATTGGGTAAAAAACGCCCATCGCCCCCGACCGGATTTTCGATCTCTAAATTGTAGCGACGCCCAATCACATAGTCATCCAGACCATGCCCCGGTGCGGTGTGAACCGCGCCGGTCCCTGCATCGAGAGTCACATGCTCGCCGAGCACCACCGGAACTTGCCTAGCGTAAAATGGATGTTGCAACAATAAATTCTCGAGAGCGGCACCCTTGGCGACCGAGAGCACCTGCCACTCCTTAAGGCCCAGTGCCTGCATCACTGTAGGAACCAGTTCACTCGCAACTACTAAACGTTCATCTTGCGCCCCGAATTTACAGCTCAGCCACGAATAATCAAATTCCGGGTGCAAGGCTACCGCACGATTCGCCGGCAGCGTCCAAGGTGTTGTGGTCCAAATAGCAATTGAGTTCGTCGTTGACCCCGCCGCCAAGGCAGTCGAGTCCATCGCAAAGCGGCGCGCCAGGTCCGCAACATCCACCACGGCAAACCGAACAAAAATACTCGGCGAAGTTTTGTCCTCATATTCTACTTCCGCTTCGGCGAGCGCAGAACGGCAGTTCATGCACCAATGCACAGGCTTATAGCCCTTGTACACATGACCGTTCTGGATAATGGAGGCAAAGGCACGCAGTTGTTCGGCTTCAAAACGCGGTTGCATGGTCAGATAAGGATGATCCCAATCACCGAGCACTCCAAGTCGCTTAAAATCGTTGCGCTGAGATTCCACTTGCTTACCCGCGTACTCCCTACACGCCGCGCGAAATGTCTTTGCATCGATCTTCTGCCCAACCCGACCATGGGTCTTCTCCACCTGCATTTCGATCGGCAGCCCGTGACAGTCCCAGCCTGGAATATACGGCGCATCGTACCCATCAAGAGTGCGCGATTTGACAATGATGTCTTTCAACACCTTATTCACTGCATGACCCAAATGGATCGCACCATTGGCGTACGGCGGACCATCTACCAATACAAATTTCGGTCTACCCTTCGCGACCGCACGCATTTTTTCGTACAGGCCCGTACTTTCCCAATTGGCTAACATGACAGGTTCGCGATTCGCAAGATCGGCCTTCATCGAGAAGCCTGTATTAGGTAAGTTGATCGTGTTTTTATAATCAACCACGATAAGTCCTCAGCATCTCGCGAGCCATCGCCGCATCCACCTTCATTTGCACTTTCATACTCTCCAATGAATCGAACTTCCATTCATCGCGCAACTTGGCGACAAACTCGATTTCCAGCGGCCGTCCATACAAGTCACCCGCATAATCAAATACATGCACTTCCAGTAACGGTTCAACTCCATTGACTGTGGGCCTCGTGCCTAAGCTTGCCACCGCGGCGAGTGGCCATGACTCTATCCCCCGCACCCACACCGCTAATATTCCGTACACGGGCGACTTACGTCGCATCAACCGAATATTCGCAGTGGGAAAGCCCAGTGTTCGTCCCAGTGCCTGCCCATGTATCACTCGGCCAGCCATCGCGTAAGGTCGCCCCAATAATACCGCGGCACCTGTGAAGTCTCCTCGCGCGAGTCGCTCGCGCACGAGCGTACTACTGACTCGTACCGAATCGAACACATAAGGCTCCACTCGCTCTACCGCAAATCCCCTCGAGTGACCCGCGGCCACTAAAATCTCGAAAGTCCCTTCCGCGTGTCGACCAAAGCGGAAATCATCGCCAACAACCACATGACGCGCACCCAAGGTCTGCACAATGAAATCATCGACAAAACCCTGAGGCGTCATAGTACGCATTCGATCGTCAAATTTCAGAGTTACAAGCTGATCAACTCCCAGTGCTTTGAGCGCGAGAAATTTCTCGCGCCAGCGAGTCAACCGCGCCGGCGCGCCCGCGGGATCCAAGTACTCTTTAGAGCTGGGTTCGAAAACCAAAACCACGGACGGACACTGCAATTCCTGCGCTCGGCGTTGCAGTAAAGCGACCATGTGTTGGTGACCGAGATGTACGCCATCGTAATTGCCCACCGTCAAGGCGCAACCGCGTTTGGCCCCGGTGATTGTATGTATATTTCGAATTAAGTTCATGTTGACATCCCCGAGTGCAATCCGCAAACTACGCGGCTCGTTTTAAGGAGTCGCTCGCTTGGCCAATACTAAATCTGCTGAAAAAGCTGCCCGTCAGTCAACGGTGCATCGCGCACGCAATGACGCCCTCACCTCGCAGCTACGCAGCGCCATCCGTAAGGCCACTTTAGCGCTGAAAGCTGGCAAGCATGATGAAGCCGAAGCGGCACTCAGTCACGCCACCCCCATCATCGACAGCATGGTGAACAAAGGCATTATCCATCGCAATAAGGCCGCGCGACACAAGAGCCGGCTTACGAAACAGGTCCGCGCCCTCGTTAAGAAATAGGAGCTGCGGTAGTCGTGCGAGGATGTTCTTCGAGATAGCGCATCACTGCCTGCTTAAGCTCGTCGGTTCCTGCACCGGTCGCTCCGGAAATTCTTAAGACCGGTCCCTTCCAGCGCAGGCGCCGCACAATATCTTTGCAGCGTCGCTCAACTTCGGCAGGTTCTAACAGGTCAATTTTATTGATCAACAGCCAGCGTTCTTTGGTGGCAAGATCCGTCGCAAACTTCTTTAATTCGGCAACGATGGTGCGAGCGTCTTTAACCGGATCGGCATCGGGATCCATCGGCGCAATATCAATTAAGTGCAGTAGTACCCGTGTGCGCTGCAGATGCTTCAGAAAACGGATGCCCAAACCAGCGCCATCCGCCGCACCCTCGATGAGCCCCGGAATATCCGCCATCACAAAACTACGACCCGGCCCCGCTGTCACCACTCCTAAATTTGGATGCAGCGTGGTGAAGGGATA
Organism: Gammaproteobacteria bacterium; assembly: GCA_025359565.1. Lineage (GTDB taxonomy): Bacteria > Pseudomonadota > Gammaproteobacteria > Steroidobacterales > Steroidobacteraceae > Bog-1198. Next base: position 59,224 of record JANYFY010000029.1, read on the forward strand.
GTCCGCCACTTTAGGACGCGCCGCCGACACTGCTCGAATCAAAGTCGACTTACCGGCATTGGGCAATCCCAATAAACCGACATCCGCAATCAACTTAAGCTCGAGTGACAGCTCACGCTTCTCGCCGGGTAACCCTAAGCCAAATTTGCGTGGCGTGCGATTGGTGCTGGATTTAAAACGGGTATTCCCCCAGCCTCCTTTGCCACCCTTAGCCACTAACAAAGTCTGACCTTCGAGGGCAAGGTCACCCAACGTCTCTTCGGTCTCAATGTCACCAATCACCGTACCGACCGGCACCGACACATAAATATCGTCGCCGCCGAAGCCTGTGCAATCGTTGCCGCTACCGGCTTCACCGCTCTGTCCCCGATAAGTACGCGAAATCCGAAAATCCGCCAAAGTATTCATACCCTCGACAGCCCGCAGGTAAACGCTGCCCCCTAATCCACCATCGCCTCCATCTGGACCCCCAAACGCCACAAATTTCTCGCGCCGAAAACTAGCGCAACCGCGGCCGCCGTTACCAGCCTGAACTTTGAGCTTCGCTTCATCTATAAATTTCATGGGTTTAGCTGCTATATCTATTGTAAATTATCAGAAATAAAGGGGCTGCCCAACTTATACGGCCAACAAAAAAGGGGCAGACGCCCCTTTTAATCCTATCAACAATCGCTGTGTACTTCGCCGTTAGCAGAGCATTACTTGGCGACAACGTTAACGTAGGTATACTGATTAGGCCCTTTGACCGCAAAGTGCACCACGCCATGCGCTGTCGCGAACAAAGTATGGTCGGTGCCAATACCGACATTTACACCGGGGCGATACACCGTCCCGCGCTGACGAATCAAAATATTGCCCGAGAGCACATCCTCGCCACCGAACTTTTTAACGCCCAAACGCTTCGAATGAGAATCACGGCCGTTACGAGTACTGCCGCCTGCTTTTTTATGTGCCATGGTAAACCTTCTATTTTAAGCGACAATCGACGTGATTTTCACATCGGTATACGGTTGCCGATGCGTCTTTTCTCGCTTGTAATGTTTGCGGCGGCGAAACTTCACAATTCGCACCTTATCGCCTTTGCCATGACCTTCCACGGTAGCGACCACTTTAGCCGTGGCCACATAAGGCGCCCCAATTGTGACAGAAGCACCCGCACCGACAAGCAGCACCTGGTTAAATTCAACGTGCGCACCCTGGTCTGCATCGAGCTTCTCGATACGTACCGTAGCACCTTCTTGGACGCGGTACTGTTTACCGCCCGTGGCAATCACGGCATACATGGTTAACTCCAGCTAGGACGGCCGGATGGCCGCAAAAGAGCCGCGAAGTGTACTGCGGCAAGCGGTTGCGGTCAAACCTGATTGCTAAATACCGGCGCCTTAGGCGCTCGCACCAAGTGTCCACCCATGAATTCCTATTGTTAGGTACCATAAAGCCTCCAAGGTTTGAGCGATTCATGACACTAGAACAGATCCGGGCATTAGTAACCGCTGATTTTGAGGCAGTCGATCGGGTCATTAAGCAACGCTTGCACAGTCAGGTCGCCTTGGTGGACCAGGTAGCCACCTACATTATTCACGCAGGAGGCAAACGTCTTAGGCCCCTATTGGTGTTGCTAGCCGCACGCGCGTGCGGACATCAAGCACGAGCGCATATCGACGCCGCCGCCATTATCGAGTTCATTCACACCGCCACGCTGCTGCACGACGATGTGGTCGACGACTCCTCACTACGTCGCGGGCGTGACACCGCCAACGCAGTGTTCGGCAATCCCACCAGCGTGTTGGTCGGGGATTTTCTGTATTCACGCGCCTTTCAGATGATGGTGGACTTTGATCGCATGCGCATTATGCAAATCCTCGCCGATGCTACCAACGCCATCGCCGAGGGCGAGGTTCTACAGCTGATGAATGCTCGCGATGCGAACACCACCGAAATTCGCTACATTGAGGTCATTCAGCGTAAAACTGCACGTCTTTTTGAGGCGGGCGCACGAATTGCGGCCGTGTTAAGTGACCAATCGCCCGCTATCGAAGACTCGCTAGCCCAATATGGCAAGCATTTGGGAACCGCATTTCAACTGGTCGATGACACTTTAGATTATGAGGCGAATGAAGAAAGCTTAGGGAAACATTTAGGGGATGACCTTGCGGAGGGAAAACCCACCCTCCCGTTGATATATGCGCTGCAACACGGAAACCCCGCGCAGCAGACCCTGATCCGGCACGCGATAGAGCAGGGCGGACGCGAGCACTTAGCTGAAATTACGCGCGCCGTTGCAAGCCTCGGAGGGCTTGCGTACACTGCGGCGCTAGCTGCTCAAGAGGCGGATCAGGCGTTAGCAGCGCTAGCGTCTTTGCGCGAAAGCCCCTATAAACAGGGCTTGTGTGCGTTAGCACGGTTCGCAGTAGCACGCAAGAATTGATTTTTTCGCCTTTTTATTTCGGGGTGTAGCTCAGACTGGTAGAGCGCGTGGTTCGGGTCCACGAGGTCGCAGGTTCGAATCCTGTCTCCCCGACCAATTCAACAAAAAATTTTGGTTGTTTTGTCGCCCCCGTCACTGTGCCACAGGTCCCTGACGCGTAGCATTGTACAATATGGACGTGAAAAACCTTAACCTGGCACCCCCTACAGGCGAGCAATTACTGCCATGTAATAGCGCATTTGCCACCCATTTTAATCGCTCAGACTTTCTGTTTGATCATGGCCTTGCATACCACCCGCTCTTCGAGTTGTCAGCGCTTCGAGGTTTGGCGGCACGCATACCCAAATACCAGAATTTTGTTTATTGGCAAAACGGTTCTGTGAATCAAGAGGAGAGTTGGGCTGCTAATCCTGCCAGCCGGTTGTCGCTGGATGAAACGCTTGCAGGTATTGCCAGCAATGATTCGCTAGTGGTGCTCAAACACGCGGATCAAGACTCAGTATACGGCCCTGTTTTACAAGAAATATTGCAGCGAATTTATGATTACAGCTCGCCTGCATTGCAAGCCGACATTATACTGGGAGAATCCCTCATATTCATCAACTCGCCGAGACGCAAAACCGTCTATCACTTGGATTTGGAGTCGAATTTCTTATTGCAGGTAACGGGAGAAAAACTCGTCTATGTATTTGACCATGCGGACCGATCCCTGACTCCGCACAACGAGCTTGAAGATCATTGTTGTGGCAATATTAACGGGGCAATCTACAAACCCGAACGAGAAAATGACGCCCATTTCTATCATTTAACTCCCGGACATGGGGTGCATTTTCCGAGCACCGCACCTCATTGGGTACATAACGGCGATCAAGTGTCGATCTCGATTAACATTAATTTCGACCTAGTCTCAGTTCACGACCGCCTACGACGCATCTATCGAATGAATCGCTCCATTCGTCGCTTGGGATTCAAACCCACGGGTCCCGGCACATCACAGCTGCGCGATACTATGAAAACAAGCGTGTCGCGAAGCGCCAGTTTCGCATTAGATTTAGTGCGCCGAATAAATAAAGATCCAGATGCCAGTGCGTCGTATCCAATGTGGCGACCGAATCGCACGGCATGAAGAGCATTGATCACTTCGCGGTAAATTATAGCGGGTGCATCCATTCACTATTTGAAATCCAAGCAGCTGCGACGCCTCACAATGTCGCGCTCGTATTCGGCGACCAACAAGTTACTTATCAAGCGCTGAACAATAGATCTAATCAACTCGCCCATTACCTTGTCGCGCAGGGCGTGCGACCCGGTATTCTGGTGGGCATTTGTGTTGATCGCACCATCGAATTAGTGGTTGGCCTGCTAGCAATCTTAAAAGCCGGAGCCGCCTATGTACCCATCGATCCGCAGTATCCACATGAACGTCAAGAATTCATGCTCAAGGATTCCGCAGCCCCGTTGCTACTGACCTATCGAGTGATCGCTCAGCATTTTGCGCTCGCTAATACTCGATTAATATATCTAGATGAACTCGAGCTACACCTCGCGCAACAACCCTCCCATAATCCAGACCCAACAATAGAACCCAACGATCTCGCTTATGTGATCTACACCTCCGGCTCAACCGGGGTACCTAAGGGCGCGCTGATTTCCCATCATAATGTCATTCGTCTATTCCGATCGACTCAAGACTGGTTCCAGTTTAACGCGAGCGACGTGTGGACCTTATTTCATTCCTGCGCGTTCGATTTTTCCGTGTGGGAATTGTGGGGCGCACTATTTTTCGGGGGCCGCTTGGTAGTAGTTCCTTTTGGACTTAGCCGCACGCCAGTCAGTTTCTATCAATTACTGCGTGACGAAAAAGTCACCGTATTGAACCAAACGCCTTCTGCATTTCGCCAATTGATTAAGGTGGATGAGTCGAGCTACGGAGACCCTACTTTGGTGCAGAAGGGTCCACAGATACTATCCTTAAGTCTGCGGCTGGTGATTTTCGGCGGTGAGGCTCTAGATTTCAAGAGCTTAAAACCCTGGTTTGATCGCCACGGCGACACCCATCCGCAACTGGTCAATATGTACGGCATTACTGAAACCACGGTGCATGTCACTTATCGCCCGATTGTCGCGACCGATTTAAATGCCTCCAGCGTGATTGGAATTCCGATTCCAGACTTGCAAATCTATTTGCTAGACGATGCACAACAACGAGTGCCAAACGGATCCATCGGGGAGATCTATGTGGGCGGCGCGGGCGTCGGTCGCGGCTATTTAAACCGACCCGAACTAACAGTGCAAAAATTTGTGCGGGATCCTTTCAACCCGCAATCTGACCGCCGGTTGTATCGCTCCGGCGATTTGGGTCGGTATTTACCGAACGGCGATCTTGAATATTTAGGACGCATGGATACCCAAGTGAAAATTCGCGGTTTCCGTATCGAACTTGGCGAAATTTCTGCAGCCATCGAGCGACACCCGGGCGTTCGCGAGAGTATCGTAACCGCACGCGACAATCTATTAAGTGAGAAAACTTTATCAGCATACGTCGTAAAACACGCAGAGCACGAAGTCGCGATTCCTGAGCTGCGCCAGATGTTGCGTGATCAACTTCCGGAATACATGATCCCGACCGCATTCGAATTTATCCAGCAGATTCCGTTGACCGTCAACGGCAAAATAGACCTTGCCGCGTTGCCACCAGCCACAAGATCAAATCAAGAGCCAACATCGGTCGACCCAGAATTGAACCGCGAACCATTGACCGGGCAATCATTGACTTTGGAACAGCGTATTAGCGCGGTTTGGGGCCAGGTGCTACAAATTCCCGACCCGGATCGCGACGTCAATTTCTTTGACGCCGGCGGAAATTCTATTCACCTTGCAGAGGTGCATGTGAGCCTACAACAGCAACTCGCCCGAGAATTCCCGATTACTGATTTATTTACTCATACGACCATACGCTCGTTAGCCGCCCATCTTGAAGATGGGGCTACCTCCACAGCCAAAGGCTCCGCGAACGAGCATCAAATGCGCGGCCAGCGTCAACGGGAAGCACTCAACGCACAACGTAACCTGCGTCGCAGGACTTAGGTTCCTGTGGCAATCGAGGTAGGTTCGGACGACGCACTACCCGAAGGGACCACCGCCATGGGTAGCGGCGCCAGCGCGCCGGTTGTGACGTCGATAGAGTACTGCGAAATAGTGCCGTCTCCCCGATTGGTCGCGTAAGCATAAGTTCCCGTCGGATCTACGTTAACGGAACTCACGTGAGTATTCCCATCGTGGGTACCTGAGACAACAGATGCAGGAGTAAGCGGGGTGAGGCCACCACCCACACCAATCGCAAACTGGGAAATTGACCCGTCGGCGTAGTTGGCAACGTAAACATGTTGACCTTTTGGATCAACCGTAAGGCCAAAAGGCTGCGCGCCCGCGGCGACACTCCCCGTGCCGATAGGGCTGAGCATTCCGGTCGTTGGGTCAATGAGATACTGCCCTATGCTGCCCACTGTGTTGTCCTTTTGGTTGGCGACATACACATACTTACCGGTTGGATCGACCGTAATGGAATTGGGCAATAGGCCGCTGGGGACCGTTGCGGTGCTCATAGGAGTCAGCGCGCCGTCTTTTCCTATGGTGTACTGCGAGATGGTTCCGGGACCCGCCGATACGCCGATACCCATACCATTGTAGTTCGCCACGTAAGCATAGTGACTGGTCGGATCAATGGCAATAGAGGCGGGTGTGGGCCCCGTCGGCACAGTGGCCGGAGTTAAAGGGACCAGCTTGCCGTCAGGCTGAATCGCGTACTGGGATACGGTATTGCTACCATAGTTGGCTACATAGGCAAAGTGATTGGCAGGATCAACCATCACGGCGTTTGGGTGAACACCCGTTGGTACCGAACCGTTACCGACCGGGCTCAACGAACCGTCCGGACCGATGAGGTACTCCGATACCGTGGCCGCACTATAATTAGCCACATAGGCATACTGGCCGCTGGGTTCGACGGAAATGGAAAACGGTTGGACTCCCGCGACAATCGTCAGAGGGGAAGTAGGTGTTAACCGCGCGAGGTTTCCCGTACCGTCAATTAAATATTGCGAGACGGTACCTTCCATAAAATTTGTTGCATACGCGTGCACAGCTTGGCTGCCTGTCAGAGGGACAGCAGGTGCCATCTTGCCGTTATATGCGCCAACGCTGATATTGGCTATTCCAACCACGTGCTGCACGGTCGCAAGACCGGTTGGATTAATTGTCGCCACCGCCAGATTATCCGAATTCCAACCCGTAACCAAGGCAGTGATATCCTTGGTGCTGCCATCACTGTAAGTCGCCGTCGCCGTGAATTGCTGGGTTTTAGTCAACGCTACACGAGCATTGGCCGGAGTAAGAGTTACTGTAGTCAACGTGACCACCGTCAAGGTATTAGTCCCTGATACGCCGGTCAAGGTCGCTGAAATCGTACTGACACCGCCGGCCACGGCCGTCCCAAGTCCGCCCGCTGCAGTGATAGTCGCCACCGCAAGATTTGACGAAGTCCAGGTAGCCGTCGATGAAACGTCTTTGGTCGTTTTATCGCTGTAGGTCCCCGTTGCCGTAAATTGCTGCGTTGATCCCACTATAAGGCTCGCCTTGGGAGCGACTGCTATCGACGACAACGTAACGCCGCCCCCGCCTCCACCACCGCCGCCACCTCCACCGCCACAGGCACTGATTAGGGCGGCAAATGCCATCAATACGCCGATTCTCACCGCTCGGCGGTGTTGAACTAAGAAATTTCCAATGGGTGCGGAAAGTGGATACATCGTGGCTTCCTTGTATGACGGCTAGTCAATAGCCTTATTTTTCGACCAATCGCCTTTATCAAGAGTTAACAATTGTCAATAGAACCGTCATTTAACAATAAAGTCACAATAAAATGCGTGACGCATAGCTCACTGGGTCAAACGCTACGAATCAGGAGTGCAACGGCACTCGCAGCACCTTAACCCCTTGCTCAGTTAGACGCTCCGCGAGCATAGAGTCAATCTTATCGTCAGTAATTAACGTATGAACTCGCGCGGGATCAAGGATTCGATGCAGACATGTTCTCCCAAACTTCGACGAATCTGTCACGACGATAACCTGCGCCGCCGCAGCACACATCAAGCGATTCAGAATCGCTTCCGGTTCAAAATGCGTGGTGATACCTCGATCCAAATCAAACCCGTCGACGCCTAAAAATAGCGTGTTAACCGACATACTGCGCATAGCGCTTTCGGCCTGCGTGCCATACATCGATAAAGTCTTACGACGCAGCGATCCCCCTAGCATGGTGAGTTGAACATTTGCGTGGTGGGCTAACTCATCGGCAATAGCTAAATCGTTAGTAACAATTCTAGCTTCGATGTCATCTGGAATTTGAATAGCAATCTGCAATGTAGTGGTACCCGAGTCAAGAATGATTGAATCGCCCGCCGCAATTAATGATGCAGCGACACGACCAATCTGGGCTTTTTCGTCCGCGAATAGCCGGCGCTTGATATCTACCTCGGCCTCAGGCGTGATCTCGTTTGTACTATGCAATACCGCGCCACCATAGGAGCGCGCGGCCATTCCTAAATTAGTCAGAAACTTTAAATCTTGCCGAATGGTTTGTGTCGATACTCGAAACATATGCGCCACCGGCGCCACTTGAACGCTGCCCTGATCACGCAGCATCGCAAGAATTTTTGTTCGTCTTTGGCTAGTATCACGCACGGTATAAATCCCTACAAAAACCCTAAGTTGAAGTTTATAGTATCAAGGCCTGTAGTGTCAGGATTAGGGTCAATTTATTTTATTTTCTGGAGCATGCCGTGATTTCGCTAGCACTTCTGGTTGCCTCGTCTTTGGTATCGGTGGAAGGGGTGGGTATCCGCCTACAGTTCAATGAGAAAATGCATACCCGGGTTGAAACTCCCTTGGCAGAAGCTCAGACATTAGGGCCATTTACTGATTCTGAAACCTTGCGCACCCCGCGAGGCGAATTACACGATTTTGCGCTGCAAAGTCACACCGAAGAAGCCGCGACCGACCCAATTGGCTCGGGAACTAGGACTATTCTTATTGGTCGGGCGAAAGACGTTGAAAAGCGCGTGGAAGTAACCTCCTACACCAATCGACCCCGTTGGCTATTCCTACGTGTTCGGTACCGTAACCTAGGTGCGAAGCCGTTGGCTGTCCAAGGCTACCTCAACAATCACTATCAATTAAGCGTGGTCCCCGGCGATGCTGAACCCGCATTCTGGTCTTACCAAAGTGCATCCTATGAGAAACGGCCCGACTGGGTATTACCTGTTAAAAAGGGTTACAGGCGCGCCAACTTTTTAGGCATGAACGATTCCGACTATGGTGGTGGCACGCCCATCATGGACGTTTGGAGGCGCGATATCGGGATCGGGATAGGCCATATAGAACTCGTGCCCAAAATCCTTTCCCTGCCGTTAAGTCGCCACTCTGATGGGGAGGTAGAAATGGGCCTCAATGCTGAGCGCCCCGCGACCCTTAACACCGGCGAGAGTTTTGAAACCGTACGGAGCTTCGTTACCGTCCACCACGGGGATCATTTCGCAACTTTACGGGCTTACAGCGCCGTGATGCAAAGCCAGGGTATTAAAATTCCGGAGTCACCCAGTTCCGCGTTCGAGCCCATCTGGTGCGCGTGGGGCTATGGCCGAGAGTTCACGCCGACGCAAGTTTTTGAGACTCTACCCGTGGCCAAGCACTTAGGGTTCCACTGGGCGACCTTAGATGACGGCTGGCAAGTGGCGGTTGGGGATTGGACCCCCACGCCCGAAAAATTCCCACGTGGTGATGCCGACATGAAAGCGCTGGTGGATCGCATCCATGCGGCTGGGCTTAAGGCGCAGCTATGGTGGTCGCCCCTAGCCGCCACACCCGCCTCGCGCACCGCGCGTGAGCACCCCAATTGGTTGCTCAAAAACCAAAACGGTGGCCTGCAAAAAATCACTTGGTGGAATGCGAATTATTTGTGCCCGTCCTACGACGCGGTGCGTTTAGACGCCGCCGATTTCGTGCGTAAAGCGCTCGGCAAATGGGGATTCGATGGGCTCAAAATCGATGGGCAACATTTGAACGCCGCTCCAGCGTGTTTCAATAAAGCGCACGCACACCACTCTCCCGAAGATTCATTCGAAGGTATGCCAGTTTTTTTTGAAAATATTTGGAGTACTGCACAGGCCACAAAGCCCGGCGCAGTGATAGAGATATGCCCCTGTGGCACGGGGTATTCGTTCTTTACGCTCCCGTATCTCAACATGACGGTAGCCGCTGATCCGGAAAGCTCCTGGCAAGTACGCCTGAAAGGGAAGACCTTAAAAGCTCTCGCGGGTGACAAGCTCGCCTACTTCGGCGATCACGTGGAGCTCAGTGACGGCGGCACCGATTTCGCTTCGACGTTCGGCGTCGGCGGCGTCATCGGCACCAATTTTGCGTGGCCTCAAGCATCAGGAAAGAAAGATCCGAAATTACTGCTCACTGCTGAGCGTGAAGTAAGCTGGGGCAAGTGGACCGCACTCTACCAAAACAAACGTCTAACCGACGGCGAATACTTAGGAGGTCTGTACGACATCGGCTTCGACAAACCGGAGACTCACGTAATTCGCAAAGGCGATAAGTATTACTACGCCTTCTACGCTAAACATCACGCCGGCTTCGTCGAACTGCGTGGTCTCGACGCGAAATCATACCGAGTCACTGACTATGTAAACGCCAAAGAACTCGGCCGCGTGCAAGGCTCCAGCGCGCGGCTGGATGTGAGCTTCGATCAATCGCTGTTGATTGAAGTGACACCGGAGTAGCGCTCATAGTCCCTAATTGGTAAGCAGGCTTTAGTTGCAAAGCTTAAGTACGAGTTATCGTGTCTTTATTATATTGACACTGAACGGTGCGGCCAGTGCAGTGGTGCAGGACTACGCAACTTACCGTAAGCAATCGTCTGGCACGCTAATGCCTTTAGGACAAAGCACCGTAATCAGGGCCGGGGCGCAACGAGTTTGACGATCGCCAGCGCCAAAGAATACGGCTCCGAATCGTTCCGATTCGTCAAAACAATGACCGTGAAATGCTGACGCGGATAGCGCACGATGACGTTACGAAATCCTAGCGTCTCGCCAGAATGCCACACCGCATCGCCGCTGATCCGCCATCCCAAAGCGTATGCGACCTTAGGGTTCGTCGTACGCGCCGCCGGCGTAAAAGCCAACCTAATTGATTCGGCGCTCAATAGACGGGTGTCATACAGCGCAGCATCCCACTTTGCCAGGTCGTCAATCGAAGAGTAGATGCCTCCATCGCCCAGTACTGCACTCGTCAGACTTTGATCTGTGCGCGTCCACGATAGTTCCACAACGGAATAGCCAAAGGCGCGATGGGTGATGGTCGAGATGCCCTCCTCGTAAGCCAGCGTATTTTGCATCCCGAGCGGCGCCAAAATACGTTCTCGCAGAAACAGCGCGAAACCCTGCTGAGACGCTTTGCCCACAATGAGGGCTAGCAGCGCATAGCCGCTATTGCTATAGCGAAAGCTAGTACCTGGAACAAAATAGGTTCGATTGTGGGTTTCGAGCAAATGCAGGACGTCGGCATCGTGCAATTGGCGGGAGATACTTTCGCGGATAAGGTCCTCGTAGTCGATTAGCCCCGAGGTGTGGGTAAGCAGATGCCGGATGGTGATTTCCGCTGCGTGCGGCAGCATGGGCAGCCATTTTATGATCGGATCATCAAGCGCAAGGCACCCGTCTTCCGCCAGTAGCAATATCGCGGCTGCGGTGAACTGCTTGGTCATGGACGCGAGGCGATAGTTAGTGGCCGGAGTCGCTGAGGCACGATTCTCCAGATCCGCAAGACCGTACGCGCGGCTCAAAACCACTTGCCCATCCCGAATGACCGAGACAGACGCACCGGGTACGTCACCCTGATACACACGCATGAGCGAATCGACCTCGTCGCTGAGCATCACGCTACCGAGCATCACAAATACGTCCAACGGCCAACCCAGCCGTCACCTAAGTGCGACACGCAATCGTGCCAAGTCATCACAACGAGTCACAAGATCCGAGCGCCGCGCCGCGGTACGGTAGTCACGCAAGGTCTCCAAGGAACGCAGCAATGTTTCGAGCGGCGGACCACTCGCAGTGATTGCTGCCAAGTGTTTTTCATCAAGCGACTTGGCTGGCTGCGCAATAAACCGACTCACTAGCTGATCATGATGCTGCCTAGCCGTTTTGGCATATAGATCGCACACACGCAAGAAAGCCGCACCATTACGCCTAAACCACTCGCTTGCAGAGTGCCGTTCGATTAGCAATAGAAATTCGTCTAATAGGCTTCGATAACGCATGCACTCCCGCAAGTGCTGTTGATCATCGGGAACCATGAATTGCATTTTATCAACCAGTAGTTGCGCATAGTAGGGGTCGCTTGCCTGACATAGACCCAGCAATAAATCAATTTCATTGATACCCGAGAAATCACCGGCATTGGCGCCACGATATTCTGACCGCCCAACCCGATACGGCTTGTAATAAGGTCGCACGCTGTAAAAGAACCGATCCACATTAAGGTTGGCGAATAAGCGGTCGTTAATCGCTATCGCCTCGTCCAGAGCATCTGCAGCCGCTTTTAATGGTAAGTCACTTACCGGATTGCTAACGCCTAGCTTCACGCTGCGGCGTAGCTCCTCGGCAGCCCGCTGAAAACACAAGATGGCGCGGGTGTTTTCATCAATGAACAAGAATTCGTCCGCTAAATTGGTAAAGCTTTTACGAACACCGTCGATGGCTCTGTTGTGAGTAGATAGATGCGCGGTCGCAAAACGTGGCGCCATGCCAATAGATGCGCCTACGTGCATGGCAAGCGACGATGCCTCGACAAAAGGCGAGCGTTGCTCACGGGCCGGATTAGTCAATTCATGGCGACGCAAGGCCGCTAGGTACATACCAACGTTGCCCAGCACACCAAACCCGCTCTCAAAACCATCTCCCGTATTACCTTCACGCCATAGTTCAACCACGTGGTCGTGACCTTCATCGCGCAGCGCTGATTTTATCGCTGACCCAATTTTCTCGACATTAGCCCGGTCTGTCTGAGCAAAGTAAAGATTCTCCAGCTCGCTGTTCATCGCCACGAATGCGCCTCGAATCCAGCGCTCGAAAGCTTGGCTCGGGTTACTCACGATTGGCGCCCCTTTGTCATCATTGGGTAGCATCTTAACTGGACCCGCGAGATCATACGAATATCGCTGTAGGCTAGCAACACTAAAATTTCAGAAAAATTTAAGGAAAACCAGTGAAGCAACATTTTCGAATGCCACAGGGCAGCTATTTGCTGAGTCACTCAGTGGGTTGCCTTCCTATAAGCAGCGAGTTGGCGTTGGCGCGGCGGTATCTAACACCTTGGCAGGAATTAGGCGGTGACGTCTGGCCCGGGTGGTTAGCTGAAATAGAACGGTTCCGTGGCGCGATGGCGCGACTTCTCGGAGCTCGAATTGACAATATTTGCCCGCAAGCAAATGTTTCAAGCGCTGTTGCAAAAATTCTTCACGCACTCCCTGCCCGGCACGGTCGTAATCGCCTATTACTGTGTGAAGAAGACTTTCCTTCAATCGGCTTTGTGCTTAAAGCTGCCGCTAAAGTTGGCTATGAACCGATATTTATTCCGCGCGGGGCGGCAGCCGAAGATATACAAACCTGGCAAGCGTCTTTGGATGACCGCACACAGTTGGCATTGATTACCCATGCCTTCTCTAACCGGAGCGCGCGTCTGCCGGTTCAACAAATCACTCAGATTGCCCGAGAGCACGGCGTTGTAAGCATCGTCGATGCAACTCAAACACTGGGTGTAATACCTATAAATGTAGCCGACTGGTCCGCTGACTTTTTAGTTGGCTCAAGTGTAAAGTTTCTTTGCGGGGGCCCGGGTGCGGGTTTTTTATGGATGGCGGATAGCGCCATCGCAATGTCTGAACCTGTTGATACAGGCTGGTTCTCTCACGAGGACCCCTTTGCATTTGACATACATGACTTTCGACCAGCCGCTAATGCTTTGCGTTTTTGGGGAGGCACGCCCTCGATTGCACCCTTCGTTGTAGCAAGCGCCGCAGTCGAGTTACTACTCGATATTGGAGTCGAAGCGATTTATGCGAGCAACCAGGCATTGATATCTCAATTGCACGACAGAGTGCCCAGCGCGGTAATCGCTTCGACTCGCACCTTAAATACCCGCGCCAATACCGTCCTACTGCGGGTGACAGATGTAGAGGGAGCAAAGTTTGCGCTCCACGAAGCACGAATTTTCGCCGATCTACGCGATGACTGTGTTCGGGTATCACCGCACCTCTACAACGACCTCAATGATATTGAGTGCCTAGTTATAGCATTGCAGCCGTATTTTTAGTCGGGTGAATATAAGCCTGCTCTGCACACACAAAAAATTCTGCGAATCTGGCAGGCAGCGCTATAGGATCTCGAATATTGGTACGAAATATGAATTGCAGAACCGAGATGCTTTTAATTCTCATCATTGCGCTTTTTGTTAAGGCGGTGCACGCGTCTGGGTATTTTTCCACCACTAATGGACACAATATCGCGGTAAAGATGCGTTATTCCGAGGTCACAGTGCCTGCATTGCACATCGCTGCAGCCAGTCGTACCAACGAAACATGAGTGCGTCGACATGCATCGGCACCGAAATCAACCCCTCCTACGCCGCAGCCCGCCGTCATCACAGCACTAGCGATAACTTGAATCTTCCGATACGCGTTCATTGGAATCTCCTATATATCGTTGTGACTCAACATCAAAACTGATACGACGCACCCAGCGTAAAAAACCGTCCATAAGCGGTGTACCCAGTCCCTACCCCGCTGACACTCTGACCTACTTGCTGACCATTGGCCCAGGGCTCATACGGATTGCCATTTAGGTAAGTTCGGGCTACCGAGTTAGTGAGATTTTTGCCCTCCAGATAGACCTGAAATTCCTTAGTAAATTTATAGTGCGCGCTCGCGGTGAGCCATTTATAGGGACTCTGGATGGCAGGCCAAACCGCAATTTCCGTACTGCTCGCTACCGAATAACTTGCGGCATAGTCCCAATTTAAATCGGTACTAATAGGTCCTTTTTCGTACAGTAGCCCCACGGACAAAGTCGTGGGTGGCACTCCATTGACGGCCCCCGACGAACTTTTAGTATAGGTATACTGCACGTGCGCACCAAACCCATTATCCAGCAGGTGCTGCCAGGCCAATTCGATCCCATAATAGTTGCTCGTAATCGCATTTATAGGAGCCGAAACGGTCCAGAGGAAGGGTGTGCCAACAACTCCCGGCGTGCCGGGAGGCCCACCTACATACTTCAATGTTCCAAGGTTTACCTGATCGTCAAACCTAGTATAGATATCGTCGCGGAGTCGTTTAGTAAACAATGCCGCTGTGAGGGAATCGTGCGGTTGGTAGTACCACTCTATTGAAATATCCGCTTGCGATGACTTGATTGGTCGCAGCCCAGAAGTGCCGTTGTAATTTAACGTTGCGGTCCCATTGATCGCACCGTTTTGTGACGTCGGTGCAAGATAATTAAGGGTCGGGCGGGACATGGTCTGCGCCAATCCTATGCGTAACTGCACCTCTTCGGGCTTAAGCCAATAATTGATATTCAGCGAAGGCAGTGGAATTGTATAACTCGTAGTCGTCGAGACCGGTTTGTTAGTGGAGTAAATTACGGTGTATCCCACGGTCGATCCGACATCAGAAATCGCCCAAAGTGCCGTCGGTATAGCCACGTGAGTAGCAGCGGTGGTAACCGTGTGCACCAAGCGCAACCCTACATTTCCCGACCAGTTAGTCCCGGCGAACTGCAATTCACCGTAAGCCGAAGTCGTTTTCTCAGTTACGCTATAGGAATTAAAGGCATTCGGCTGCGGTAAGCTATTGGCATAATTAAAGGGTTGACCCGCACAGTCTACCGAGGAGCTCAAGGGCGGCGTGGTATTGGGCGGCACCGCAACCGGCTGAGTACAGTTGTTCGGGTTTAGTTTACCGTCCAGACTCTTCAGAAAAGCAAATAATTGCGCCGCATTGATTTGCGGCAACGTCGTAGTATAGGAGCCACCCGCACCTTGCATAAAATTAGGGGGATTGACCATGGATATGACATTAAATCCCTGCGATCCGAAGGAATAAGGGGTGCATTGCACATTACAACCAAAAGTGTTGTACAAGGTATTGTATTGGCTTGATCCATTGGTCCAATCGTTACTACTGTCCACACGATTCTTTTCCCGCCGCGACCCACCAATGCCGAATAGGATTTTGGTCATCCATCCCGATTCGACTTTATAGTCTCCATCGAGCGTAAACCCGGTCACCTGATCTTCCACAGAATACCCATTTAGGCCGACATAATGCGTGGACCAATATTTATTGTTGTTTAAAAAACCGGAATTCATTAAAGCTGTGTAGGAACATTGGCCGGGTGTCGTCGCACTGGCAGTTCCCTGCGGACATGCGGTAAGCCCGAGCTGAGTGGGGGGCACCAGAACATTGATACTCGGAAGGCTGTTAGGAATTTCTGTAAAAATTAATGTGTCTTGAGCCACTGGCTGATTGGACACCAGACCCGCTGTCACGAACGTATCCGCGCCACCTTCAGGCCGGCTGGCCTTAGAGCGATATACATCGCCAACAAAGTGCAATTTATCATTTACATTCCAACTAGCCTTTAACCCAAACAACGACGTGTCGACCACCCTATTGGTTGTGTTATTGACTATCTCTGGCTGGAAAGTACTCGACGTGAGACCCACGAGCTGTCCGTTCTTAAGGGTCAGATTGCTCCACAAACTGCCGGTCGGATCCGACGCAAAATAATACGACTGGTTGTAACCAATCTGGGGATCTCTGAGCCGCGTGAACAATCCATCTGCCACGAGCTTAAAATCCGACGTTGGCCGCCACTCAATACTTCCCGAGACAGCATCGCGTTTCTTTTTATCAAAAATCGATCCAAAGGTAATACAGCAAGGCGCAGCACCTTGGTCCAAGGTATAAGCCCCCAAACCTGGGTCCGGTGACACAGTCTGTGGCTGAAACTGTGAAAACGCATTGAGCGAATCGGTACGCACATTATCCTCCGAGTGCACCAATCCAATCAAAAAACCCAGCGCTCTGTCAGCATCAGTATTCGAAGCGAACGCCGAAAATCGAGTGCCGCGAAGATGCGACATCTGATTGTAAGTTTCCTCTGCATGCACGCCACCATGAAAACCTAAGTTATCAAATGGGCTCGCCGTGCGTAAATTCACCGTGCCGCCAATGCTGCCTTCCATTGCAGAAGCCTGAGCGGACTTCAACACATCTGCACCAGAGATGATTTCCGATGGAAGTACATCGAAGGCCAGTTCTCGGCCATCATCATCCGTCGCCAAAATTCGATCGTTCAATGTAATCAGGTTATATGCCGGGCCTAATCCTCGGACAGTGATTCTCGCACCCTCCCCACCCGTGGTCCGAGTGATGGTAACACCCGGTAAGTGGCTCAAAGAATCCGCCACATCCGCATCAGGAAATCGGCCCAGCTCTAACGCATTGATCGAATCCAACACTACCGACGCGTTCTTTTTTATGTCGAGAGATTTTTCCAAACTCGCGCGTATTCCGGTTACGACCACTTCTTCTAAGTCGCCCGATTTGGCCTCAGGCGTTTTGGCGGGTGTAGAGGCGGCAGTCTGCGCAAAAGCGTGCCCCTGCATAAATACTCCCATTGCAACCGCAGTAATCGCTTGCGATAGCAGCACGATCACCTTTAACATATTACTGGTCATGACTATTCTCCCTATCCCCAATACTAAACATAATCTGACTTTAAGCGAATCGCTACCTTGCTAACAACCCCTCAGTTGCTTTCAAACCCGCAGTTTTCGGGTACAACTGGACGTAAATCTTTCATTATCGTTGTTTTACTGTATATTTAGCAGAAGGTCAATCATTTAAAAGGATGCCTTGTTGAATCGAAAACCCTGGCTTACATACGCCCTGATCACCACTTTCTTCTGGGGGGTTTGGGGAGCATTTACCGGAGTACCCGCTCAGTACGGGTTTCCGGAGACGCTGACCTACTGCGTTTGGGCACTGACCATGTTGCCACCCGCTCTTTATGCCCTCTCGCGGGTGCGCTGGAAGATTCAACGCGAGGGCAAATCAGTGCTGTATGGTCTCTCTATAGGATTGCTGGGCGCGGGTGGCCAGATGTTGTTATTCCACACCGTAAGGATTGGTCCGCCCTATTTAATTTTTCCGCTGATTGCACTCTCACCAGTAGTAACGATTGCGTTGTCGATATTGCTATTAAAGGAACGCGTCTCGCCACGCGGTGCGATCGGTGTTGTTCTTGCGCTGTTGTCGCTGCCGCTGTTTGATTATACCGGTGAACATGCCACGGGCTTCAGCTCTTCATGGTTCGTGTATGCGTTACTCATCATGGCAGCCTGGGGCGTGCAAGCCTATTTTATGCGCTTTGCCAATGGCTTCATGAACGCGGAAAGCATTTTTTTCTACATGGCTGTAACCGGTGTTGCATTGATACCGGCGGCTTTGTACTTGACCGATTTCTCGCAGCCTATTAATTGGGGATTGAATGGGCCCTATCTTTCAGCGTCCATTCAAATCCTAAATTCTGTCGGTGCGTTGGCGCTGGTGTATGCCTTTCGCTATGGCCGAGCCATCGTCGTAGCGCCGCTTGCCAACGCGGGCGCACCGCTCATTACCGCACTCCTATCCCTGATTATCCTTAGCGTGATGCCGTCTTCAATCAAAGTTGTCGGTATTGCGTTAGCGTTCGTCTCGGCGGTCATCCTGGCGGTTGAACCCGATCAACCCATCGTGAGCGCGCCGTGACCTATTTAGTGGATCTGGTAAGGCGACACCACGCGAGTTTACCCGTCGGCATCTATTCGGTGTGTTCGGCTCATCCTCTAGTCATCGAGGCGGCCTTGCGCCAGGCGAAAGCTAGCCACAGCCCTGCGCTTATTGAATCGACTTCTAATCAAGTTAATCAAGACGGTGGCTACACGGGAATGCGTCCCGCGGATTTTCGTCGTCTCGTCCTTAAAATAGCAGTGTTGGTAGGTCTACCAGAGGAGCGCGTTATTTTAGGCGGCGATCATCTCGGACCCAATTGTTGGCAACATTTATCTGCGGTGCAAGCCATGGATAAGGCACAGGTATTGGTGGAGCAATACGTCGAAGCCGGGTTTCATAAAATTCATTTAGACTGCTCCATGCCTTGTGCCGGTGATGTACTACCGCTCTCGGACGCAATAATCGCTGCGCGTGCAGCACGTTTGTGTGTGGCGACCGAAAAAGCATGGCGTCGCAAGGGAGGCGAGGCGCCGGTCTATGTACTAGGTTCCGAAGTACCTACGCCGGGTGGCGCCCACGAATCGCTCGACAAAATTCAAGTTACTGCGCCACAAGCCGCACTCGCGACCGTCAATGCACATAAGTCAGCCCTTAGCGCGGCAGGAATCGCCGAGGTCTGGCCGCGAGTGATCGGTCTAGTGGTACAACCGGGTGTCGAATTCGATCATGACAAGGTTATTGACTATGTACCCGATAAAGCCACCGCACTCAGCGCCTTTATCGAATCACAACCGACTCTGGTCTACGAGGCGCATTCAACCGATTATCAAAGCCAATCAGGCTTAAGTGCTCTCGTGAAGGGCCACTTCGCAATACTAAAAGTAGGCCCCGGCGTGACCTTTGCACTGCGCGAAGCGATTTGGGCACTCGATCAAATAGAGCGCGAGTGGCTAGGGGTAGCGCGCTCTTCCCGCGTCAAAGAAACATTATTGAACGCGATGCAAGAAAATCCCAGCCATTGGCGCAAATACTACGAGGCAAGTGGTGAAAGTTTATTGCTTCAACAACAGTACAGTCTTAGCGACCGCATCCGCTACTATTGGCCCACAAAATCGGTCGAAGCCGCCATGCAAAAACTTTTTGCTAATTTAGACGCTCACCCTCCAGCGCTTGCTCTTCTGAGCCAGTATTTGCCGAATGAGTATCAGGCCATTCGAGAAGGAAATTTAGGTTTTAAAGTCAAAGAAATCGTGATGTATCACATTGGTACGGTGCTAAATCAATACGCCGCGGCCTGTGGCTGCTGAAGGTTTTAGACAATGACATATCTTAATTTAAGTGACGCGGAACTCAAAAACCGCAGCGCGACTTGGACTGCACAAGAAATCACTCACCAACCTGCCATGTGGCAGGAAACTCGGGACCTCATCGAAAAAAATGCCCTCAAGCTTCATAGTTTTTTAAAACCACTACTCGCCAGGAAAGATCTTCGCATTATTTTAACCGGCGCAGGATCATCAGCCTATATTGGACAATGTTTGCAGCCCGATCTGTTGCAACATCTAGGAAGACGCGTTGAAGCAATAGCCACGACAGACTTAGTCGCTGGGCCTCTGCAATGTCTACAACCGGATGTACCGACCTTACTCGTGTCATTCGCACGCTCAGGTAGCAGCCCCGAAAGCCTTGCTGCGGTGGACCTTGCCGACCGTTACGTCAAAGAGTGCTATCAATTGGTCATCACCTGCAATGCTCAGGGAGAATTGTTTATGCGCTGTGCGAATCGTCCACGTAGTTTCGCACTACTGCTACCCGAAGAGACCCATGATCGAAGTTTCGCGATGACCTCCAGTTTTAGTTCAATGCTCTACGCGGGCTACTGCACATTCGTTTCCGGGTCAGCGACCAAAGCATTCGTGGAAAGATTCTCGACAGCGAGTTCAGCCGTGATATCAGGCATTAGCCAACGATTTCACTTGATGGCATCGAAACCCTATCGCCGAGTGGTCTATTTAGGGAGCCGAGGATTAATGGGACTTGCCAACGAAGCCGCCCTTAAATTGCTTGAGTTAACCGACGGTGCTGTCGTGTCGCTATCGAACACTCCGTTGGGGTTTAGGCATGGACCCAAAACTTTTGTCGATTCCACAACTCTGGTAATTATATTCTTGTCCAACGATCCTCTGACAAGACGCTATGATTTGGATCTTTTACGAGAGCTACGCAACGATGGCGTCGCGAGTCAAGTACTTGCAATATCTGGCAAATCAAACGACGAGGCGGTGGCTGGCGATTGCGTTTTAATTCCTGGAATGAGCACGGCCAGCGATCTCGAATTGTGTTTTCCGTACGTGGTCTGCGCGCAAATTTATGCATTCTATCGATCGCTTGAACTGAGAAAATCACCGGATAACCCGAGCGCCTCGGGCACCGTTAATAGAGTAGTTAAAGGCGTGACTATTCACGCTGCATAAAGGAATATTATGTATCTGGGCGTGGATGGCGGAGGCACCAAAACCGCATTTCTTTTACTCAATGATAAGGGTCAAGTGGCCGCCACATACACCGGCGGTAGCTCCTATTATCCAGAGGTCACCATGGAGGGGGTAGGCGAGGTCATTCGCGAAGGCGTCGAGGCCGTAATGGCTAAGGCGAAAATTTCCGTAGAAACCATCACCTATGCGTTTTTTGGACTTCCTGCCTACGGCGAAGATAGCATCGAGGACTCCCGTTTAGAAATTTTGCCAAGCACCGTGCTAAATTTATCCCAATATACCTGTGGCAATGACATGGTCTGTAGTTGGGCAGGCTCACTCGCTTGCGTGGATGGCATCAGTGTAGTTGCCGGTACTGGCTCTATTGGCTATGGCGAATATTTAGGTCTAAACGCACGGGCCGGGGGGTGGGGCGACCTATTCGGTGACGAAGGCTCCGCTTACTGGATCGCACGCGAAGGACTCACAGCGTTTTCACGCATGAGCGATGGGCGCAGCCCCAAGGGAGCGTTGTACCCTCTGTTTATGCAACACTTTAAGCTACGCGATGCGATCGATCTTGCCGGAAAAATTAATAATCTACCTGCTAAAGAGCGCAGCACCGTTGCTCAAATATCTAAATTAGTGACCGCAGCGGCACTTGCAGGCGATAACGAGGCGATTATTATTTATAAACGCGCCGCAGACGAACTCGCCGAGCTCGTGACAGCCATTCGACAAACATTGAAGGTGCCCCGAGACTTGAAGCTGCCCGTGTCGTACACCGGGGGCGTTTTCAATACCGGGAAACTCATCTTAGAACCCTTTAGAGCGGCGCTAGCGCACGCCAACCTCGCGTCAGACCTTAAAGCACCTTTGCTGGAACCGGCAGTCGGGGCTGCGCTATATGCCGCTCGCTGTAAGGGAATTCGTTTCAGCGACGAGGTGATTCACGAGATGCGCGAGACTAAACCCGCGGGCGTGCTCGGGTTCAACGAATCAAGTCCCGCAAAAAGTTTGTAACACCCGCTCTTCTGGACGCGGTGGCAAAGAATAGTCTTCAAAGCCTGCTTGGTCGGTATAGGGACTTGATAGCACCGTGAGCAATTCCTCGAATGGTTGAAAATCTTCATGCTCAAGCGCTGCGCGAATAACCCGCTCAACACGGTGATTTCGCGGAATAAATGCCGGGTTAGCCGCACGCATCAATACAGCACGCCCTTGCTGCGTATCCGGCAGCTCGCGCTCCAGGCGAATACGCCAACGTTCCAGCCAGTCGTCAAACCTGCTCCGATCTGAAAACAGCGTTCGCACACTAGCCGTGGCCTCCTCCGCCAAAAACGTATCTGCACGCCCTCCTGGCACTGCGCCGGCGACATCACACAACCGGCGAAAAGTCCGCGTGAAATCGGCCTGGCCGTGATGCATCGCAATGAGTAAGTCACGCGCAAGCTGCAAATCCTCTGCTTCATGGCTTACAAGGCCCAACTTAACTCGCATGCCCGCAAGCCAATATGCCTCAAATTGCGACGGAAATTTTTCAATGACAGAAGTCGCTAAATTCACTGCCTTATCAGAATTAGAATTAGAATTAGAATCAGAATCAGACCCCGAGCTAATGAGCGGCAGCAAAGTCTCAGCAAGGCGAGCCAAATTCCATTGCGCAGCGTGCGGCTGATTTTCGTAAGAGTAGCGACCCCCGCTATCGATCGAGCTATATACCGTCGCAGGGTCGTAACTATCCAGAAAGGCGCAGGGTCCGAAATCTATCGTCTCACCCGATAGGGTCATATTGTCGGTGTTCATGACGCCATGGATAAATCCCATGTGCATCCAACGCGCGATTAACGATGCTTGCCGCTCGCCCACAACGCGCAGCAATTCGAGATACGGCCGCTCAGTTGCTTTTAATTCAGGATAATGACGATTGATGACGTAATCCGCGAGTAACTTGATACCCTCTTGATCTGCGCGTGCGGCGAAAAACTGGAAGCTTCCGACCCGCACGTGACTTAAAGCCACACGAGTAAAAATGGCACCTGGTACCATTGCTTCACGTGCAACCCACTCTCCCGTGGTCACGGCCGCCAAGGCACGCGTTCCGGGCACGCCCAACGCGTACATCGCTTCACTCAGCAAATACTCACGTAGCACAGGGCCTAGCGCTGCCCGCCCATCGCCATTGCGTGAGTAAGGAGTCCTACCCGAACCCTTCAACTGGATTTCACGGCGAATGCCTTCGCGATCTTGGGCCTCACCCAGCAGAATAGCGCGCCCGTCACCCAATTGAGGGACAAAATGTCCAAACTGATGTCCCGCATAAGCCATGGCAATGGAATCACTGCCGATCAGGGTATTGCCCGAGAATACTGCAGCCAGTCCAAGCTCCTCCAGCGCACTAATATTAAGATTAAGCTGTAAAGCCAGCGTACGATTAAACTGAATAAGATTAGGCCTTCGCACCGGCGTCGGCTTAACGCGCGCATAAAAGCGATCCGGTAAATTTGCATAACCCTTTAGCAATCCAAACCGCGCAAAATCATCGGACATTGCTTACCGGCCACGCTGCATTTAACTACCGCCCAACAACTCATCGACCACGAGGGTTGCCGCCTGTTCTGGCGTCATTCCCGAGGTATCGATACGAATCTCAGCGGCAATGGGGGCCTCATAGGGACTATCGATTCCAGTAAAATTTGCAAGCTTGCCCGCGCGTGCCTTTTTATAGAGTCCCTTTACGTCTCGCTGTTCCGCCACGCTAAGGCGTGTATCCACGAATATTTCAATGAATTCGCCCGGAGCCATCATGTCGCGCACCATTTGCCGCTCCGCTCTAAACGGCGAAATAAAAGCAGTGATCACGATAATACCGGCATCGGTCATCAGCTTGGCAACCTCGCCAACCCGACGAATATTCTCCACTCGATCGGCGTCGGTGAAGCCAAGATCTTTATTCAGACCGTGACGCAAATTATCGCCATCGAGCATAAAAGTATGCCGATTCATGCGGTGCAGCTTCTTCTCCACCAAGTTCGCTATGGTCGATTTTCCGGCGCCCGATAGTCCTGTAAACCACAATACGGAAGGCCGCTGATGTTTCAATGCAGCCCGACCTTCTCGACTCACCTCGATGGCCTGCCAGTGAATATTTTGGCTACGCCGAAGTGCGAAGTTAATCATGCCCGCGGCCACTGTGGCATTACTGATTTTGTCGATCAAAATGAACCCGCCCAAATCACGATTGATCGCATAGGGTTCGAATACCACAGGCCTGTCGGTGACGATATTCGCGACTCCAATCGCGTTAAGCTCCAGGGTTTTAGCCGCTAGTTGATCCAAGGTGTTGACATTGACTTGATATTTCGGCGCATGCACGCTGGCGCCTACGGTCTGAGTGGCTAATTTTAACCAGTACGGACGGCCGGGCAATAAAGGCTCCTCTGACAACCACACCAGCGTTGATTCGAACTGATCCGCCACTTGCGGTGGCGAATCAGCGGCGACTATTACATCACCTCGCGAGCAATCCACCTCATCCGAAAAAGTTAAAGTCACGGATTGGCCCGCCACCGCCTGGGATAACTCTGCGTCAAACGTCACAATGCGACTCACCGTCGATGTTTTACCCGAGGGCAAGACTCGAATCGTGTCGCCTGGTTTGACCACACCGGCACAAATCAACCCCGAAAACCCGCGAAAATCCAAGTTCGGCCTGTTTACCCATTGCACTGGCATGCGCAAGGGTTGCAACTGATCGACATTGACGTCAATGGCGACACTATCAAGATGCTCTACCAGAGTCTTACCCGTGTACCACGGCATCTTATCGGAGTGTCGCGCGATATTATCTCCACCGAGTCCAGACATCGGTATGACCACCAAGTCCTTGATACCGATGCTGTTCGCAAATGCCGTAAATTCCACCACAATAGCTTGGCACTTTGCTT
This sequence comes from Gammaproteobacteria bacterium, assembly GCA_025359565.1. Lineage (GTDB taxonomy): Bacteria > Pseudomonadota > Gammaproteobacteria > Steroidobacterales > Steroidobacteraceae > Bog-1198. The sequence continues at coordinate 83,974 of JANYFY010000029.1, forward strand.
GATCGTAGCCGATTAAATCCATTTTGTTGACCGCTAAGACCACGTTGCGAATTCCAATTAAATGCGCAAGATACGCGTGTCGTCGAGTTTGAATTAGCACCCCTTTGCGTGCATCGATCAGTATCACAGCAAGGTCAGCGGTTGATGCACCGGTCACCATATTTCGAGTGTATTGCTCGTGGCCCGGGGTGTCGGCTACGATAAATTTACGCCGCTCGGTTGAAAAAAATCGATACGCCACATCAATTGTGATGCCTTGCTCTCGCTCGGCGGCCAGGCCATCCACTAATAGTGCAAAATCGATATTCTCACCTTGAGTGCCGATACGCTTAGAGTCGGCTTCAAGCTCCGCCAATTGATCCTCAAGAATCATCTTAGAGTCGTATAGCAAACGTCCGATCAGAGTGGACTTTCCATCGTCGACGCTCCCACAGGTGATAAAACGCAGCAGGGTTTTATGTGGGTCCTGCGCGAAAGACTCGTGTACTTTCTCCCTTGTATCACCCCCGAGCATCAAAAGTAGCCCTCTTGCTTTTTCCTTTCCATACTTGCCGACTGATCGTGATCAATGGCCCGCCCGTGGCGCTCGGAAGTCCTCGTGACCAGCATCTCACGAATGACCTCTGGCAGCGTAGCCGCCATGCTCTCGAACGCTCCGGTCAGGGGATAACACCCCAAAGTGCGAAAGCGAATTGAACGCGACGTAGGTACTTCGCCTAGATGTAAGGGAAAGCGATCATCATCGACCATTAGCAGCAGGCCGTCCCGAACAACCGTGGGTCTTGGAGCCGACAAATATAAAGAAACAATTGGAATATTCTCTGCATGGATGTACTGCCAGATATCCAATTCCGTCCAATTGGAAAGAGGAAATACACGAATACTTTCGCCCTTGGCTTTTTTGGCATTGAACAAGTGCCAAAGTTCGGGCCGCTGCTGTTTGGGGTCCCAGCGCTGCGATGCCGATCGAAAAGAAAATACGCGCTCTTTCGCACGGCTCTTCTCTTCATCACGGCGCGCGCCTCCAAAAGCCACATCAAAGCCATGTTGAACAAGCGCCTGTTTAAGTCCTTCGGTCTTCCATAGCTCCGTGTGCAGCGCCGAACCATGCTCGAAGGGATTGATACCGCGTCGTTTAGCCTCAGGATTTTGATATACGATTAAATGCATGCCGCACTCACGCGCCATCTGATCACGGAATTCGTACATCGCGCGAAATTTCCAAGTGGTGTCGATATGTAACAACGGAAACGGAGGGACACTTGGATAAAATGCCTTGCGCGCCAAATGCAGCATGACTGCCGAATCTTTGCCGATGGAATACAACATTACCGCCTTATCAGCTTCGGCTACCACTTCGCGCATGATGTGAATAGCTTCCGCTTCGAGGCGCTGTAAATGCGTCAGCGTGATTTTTTCTAAAGCCATAGGTCCTTTTTTTTTGTCATTCAAGCGTAGCGAGACAGGATCTTTTCAGCTTGCCGCAAGTGAGGAATATCCACCATCTTCCCGTCGAGGGACAGTGCGACTAGTCCCGGATTTGCTGCAAATAACGCGACTACTCGTGCGGCATGCGCAATTTCAGCAGCACTCGCCACAAAACACTCGTTGATGACCGCTACTTGATCGGGATGAATCGCAAGCTTACCGTTAAAACCATCGCGATGTCCTTCGCCACAAGACACGCGCAAACCAGCGACATCTCTATAGTCCACAAACAACGTATCTATAGCCAACACCCCAGCAGCGCGCGCGCCGAACAGACACAGCGAACGAGCCAGTTGAAACGGTGATGTCCACGCTCCACCCGATTCCTTATTGGCAGTGGCACCCAACGCGGCACCCAGATCTTCGGCACCCCAAGTCATCCCATATAACCTTGAACCACAGCGACTAAAATTATTGAGCGAAAACACCGCCTCCGGAGTCTCGGTCGCAATGGGTAATATTTTGATTGCACCCCGAATAACGCCATACTCGACTTCGAGTGCATCCAAATAATGCCCCAGTTGCACCACATCGTCGGGCGACCGTGTTTTAGGCTGAACAATTCCATCAGGCCGAAACGGAACTACGGCCTTCAGATCCAGCAATGCATCCACAGTATCCAGCGAATTGATTCGCACCCACAATTGCTGCTGAGTGCGATTAGGATGTTCAGCCAGAAACTCAGCAATACGTCCACGCGCCGCAGACTTTTCACTGCCCGCTACCGCATCCTCTAGGTCAAATATAGCGATGTCAGCGCTCGAAGTGACGCTCTTAGCAATTTTTCGATCACTATCCCCTGGGACGAATAATAAGGAGCGTGCGCTCAAAGAGTAGGCTTCCTATGCATAAGAGCCGAGCGTTTACAGGTAGCCACTAACTCATTGCGCTGATTAAAAGCACGATGAGCGAATACCACGATCCCGTTTTTGGGACGCGAACCGCTGGCCCGGGTCTCTAGCACTTCTGACTCCACCCGTACCGTATCACCGTGAAATAACGGTTTCGGAAAACGCACTTCGTCCCAGCCGAGATTCGCCACGGTAGTGCCCAGGGTGGTGTCAGCCACAGAAATGCCCACCATCAACCCTAAGGTAAACGCGCTATTGACAATCCTCTGACCAAACTCGGTTTGTGTTCGACAATACTCTTCATCTAAATGCAGAGCAGCCGGATTGTGTGTCAGCGCTGAAAAAAACACATTATCCGCTTCAGTAACAGTGCGCCTTATGGCATGTTTAAACTGCTGCCCTACTGAGAATTCTTCAAAGAAAAGTCCTGACACGATATCACCCCGTCTTTAAAACACCGGTAGTACGCCATGTTAACCTCTAAAAACCACGATCAATAGCCCAATAGGCATAAAAATCCAGATTCGCCGTGCCGACCTCTTCGATGTGGATTAGACTTCCATATCGCGTATTGATGGCAGTAATTTTTCGCCAAAGATAGAATTTTATGGAGAGAGGCATGAATAAATTTTGTTTTATGATCGCAGCTGTAGCTACCGCGCTAGTGACTGCGTGCGCAGGTAGTAGCTCGCCCACCTCAGTAACTACCGCTTCCACGGCGCGGGGCACTTTATCGACCAATCCGCCCTTTCGTATTGCCTCTTTGAGTGCACCAGCATTTCAAGCGGCATTGAGCGCAAGCGCATCGGGCTCGCAACTCTTGCAAATCAGCGGCGCGCCCGTCTGCGGCGTGGATTTTTACTACCTTAAATTTTGGACCGTCGGGGGAGCGAATGAGCCCACTCAGTCATCGGGTGCTCTGATGGTGCCCACGGGTCCTGCCCCCACTTGTTCCGGCGCCAGGCCGATCGTGGAGTATGCGCATGGTACCAATACAGACAAGACCTTGAATATTGCAGACCTCACTAAATCGTCGAATACCGAGGGCGCGCTAATTGCAGCGATGTTTGCCGCGCAAGGGTACATCGTGGTTGCCCCGAATTACGCCGGCTACGATATTTCAACGTTGGGCTATCACCCTTATTTAAACGCCGTCCAGCAATCGGGGGAAATGATCGACATATTAACGGCCGCACGCACCGCTTTACCGAAAACCCAAACGTCGAGCACCAGTGATAACGGTAAGTTATTTTTGACGGGTTACTCGCAAGGCGGCTATGTGGCAATGGCGACGCAGAAGGCGATGCAAACGGCCCAGCAACCGGTGACGGCGGCAGCACCCATGTCGGGCCCTTATGCCCTCGAGGCCTTTGGCGATGCGCTGTTCTTCGGCGGCGTGGACTTAGGAGCCACTGTATTTGCGCCATTGCTGACCACAAGCTATCAGCATGCCTACGGCAATATATATGCGGCAACCACTGATATTTATTCCGCTACTTACGCAGCCGGCATTGATACGCTTTTGCCGAACACGAACTCCATTGACTACATTTTCGCGAATAATTTACTACCGCTCACTGCGGCGTTCAACATCATGACGCCAACGGTCACATTACCGCCTTCCCTACCCAATAGTGCACAACTTTCAGCACTGCTAACAGGGCTACTGGCCGAGCCCAGCAATGCCAAAGACCCTCGCACGCCGCTTTTCGATTTAGGATTCGGCACGCCTTACTTGATCAATAATGATTATCGCGTGAGTTATGCGCTGGACGCTGCCACTAATGTAGATGGCGCCATCCCTAATCCTGGCACCGGCCAGTCGGCGCCCGGCTTGCCGCTTGCCGCCACAGCGCCCACACAGACTTTTCGTTTGGCGCTCTACAAGAACGATCTGCGTAATGGGGGGTGGACGCCCGCCAGTCCGACACTACTGTGTGGCGGCATGAATGACCCTACCGTGTTTTATCCACTTAACACCAGCGTGATTCAGGGTTTTTGGGCTGCATTACAACCCAGCCTATTCGCGCCCGGCGGGCTGGTCCAGGTGCTCGACGTCAATGCGCCAACGAACGGCGTTGCTTCAGCTACCGACCCCTATGCGCAAATTGAAGCAGCCTTCCAAACCACGCAAGCGAATTTATTCCTGCAGTTGACAGCGCCCGCCCCCGCTGGGGCTGGCCTTACTGCCGCCGCCGCACAGCAGCAGCTGACCCAAAATTATCACGCAGCCGTGGCGCCTTTTTGCACACTCGCCGCCCGCTCGTTCTTCACCAAGATCTTAGGAGGCTAAAACATGACAAATCCTAAAAAATTAGCGGTCAGAATTTTTTCTGCGATCGCCGTGCTCTTGGCTGTTGTTGCCCTGCCCGCCTTAGCGGAAGACAACTCGAGCACCTATGAAAACAGTTTGCGGCTAGGTCTTTATGCCGTGTTTTACCACTCAACTGCCGACGATCTAACCGGTCCTTATGTCCCCCCGGCAAGCGCAACTTCCCCGGGTGTTAATTTTAAGGCCGAAGACGTTAAAACCCTGTATCTAGCCTATGTCAGACGCCTATCGCCGCATTTTGAAACCGAACTTGCACTAGGTTTACCGCCGCTCACTAAAACGGAAGGTAAGGGGCCTGCGACCTTGGGCTCGGTTCCCTACAATGGTCAGGTAATTTCAACCGCACGGTGGTTCGCCCCTACGCTCCTCCTTAACTACAAATTCCGGGACGAATCCGCCCAGTTGCGACCTTTCGTCGGGATCGGCGTCAACTACACGAGTTTTTACGATCGCAACTCTACGGCTGCGGGGAATGCGGCCAGTGGCGGTCCCACTAAAGTTTCTCTTCCCTCGTCGGTAGGACCCGCAGCTACCGTAGGTTTAAGCTACCGGGCGGCGGAGCACTGGAATTTGTATGCGTCTTATTCGATCACTCAGGTCAAGACTAAGCTCACCGCAAACACCGCCGGAGTGATTAGAACTTCGCATATAAGCTTTGGTCCACAGGCTCTGGTGATCTCCGCTGGATATTCGTTTTAAGTGACTAGCGATAGAGGATGCCTATCGAAGGCATAGGCATCTTCGTTTGACTTAAAACCGGTAAAAGGACTACCGTCGCAGTCGTATTTAATTTAAGGAGTTAATCATGGACCTCAAGGGTAGTAAGACCGAACAGAACCTCAAAGACGCGTTTTCCGGGGAGTCCCAGGCTAACCGTCGTTACTTGTATTTCGCGGCCAAAGCCGATGTCGAGGGCCTCAACGACGTCTCTACCGTATTTCGCTCGACCGCTGAAGGCGAAACCGGCCATGCACACGGTCATTTGGAGTATCTCGAAGCAGTCGGCGATCCCGCCACTGGTTTGCCGATTGGAGCGACCTCACTGAATCTCAAGGCTGCCATTGCGGGCGAGACGCATGAGTACTCGGATATGTACCCTGGAATGGCAAAGACCGCGCGCGGTGAAGGCTTCGGCGAAATTGCTGATTGGTTTGAGACTTTGGCAAAAGCCGAGCGCTCCCACGCCAATCGCTTTCAAAAAGCTTTTGATAGTCTTTAATCGCCTTAAAAAGCGTCAATAGCGCTTTCACAGGTGGCGGCAGGCATAGCACTTAACCGTTGCGATACCTGTCGCCCCAATTTTTATTACTGCTCAGTAATTGCCATCTAAGAGCATCGTAACCATGGAATCGGATCAAAACGCAATTCCCGCACGCGAAGGCAGCCTACAGGCACCCACGCGTCACGCGTTGGATTGGAAAAATCCAGAGTTTTACTCAGAGCCCGCCGTTTTTAAAGAGATGGAACGCGTCTTCGATATTTGCCATGGATGTCGACGCTGCTTTAGTCTTTGTAACTCCTTCCCAACCTTGTTCGACGCGATCGATAATTCTAAAACCATGGAATTGGATGGTGTAGCGAAACCCGTCTACTGGGAAGTTGTCGATCATTGCTACTTATGTGATATGTGCTACATGAGTAAATGTCCCTATGTTCCACCGCATGAATGGAATGTAGATTTCCCTCATCTAATGCTACGCGCCAAAGCCATCAAGCACCAAAAAGGCGAAACCAAACTCGCTGATAAAATCTTAAGCGCCACCGACACTGTTGGAAAATTTGCCGGAATTCCTATCGTGGTCCATGCAGTGAACGCGGTTAACCGCACAAGCATAGGTCGCATGGTTTTAGATAAAGTCCTAGGGGTGCATCCCGCAGCGCCCATCCCAACTTATTATTCGCATACCTTACGCAGCAGGTTAAAGGGGCGCCCTGCAGCAACGGAGCGCGCGGAACAGGTGGGCACCACCCGCGGCAAAGTGGCTTTGTTCGCTACTTGTTATGGTAATCGTAACGAACCAGAACTCGGTGAAGATTTGCTGGCGCTATTCGAACACAACGATATCGAAGTAGTAATCGCTGAAAAAGAAAATTGCTGCGGAATGCCTAAACTCGAACTGGGTGATCTCGATGCGGTAGCCAAACTTGCCGAAGTTAATATTCCTGCGCTCGTCGCCATGATAGACCGCGGCTATGACATAGTCGCCCCCATTCCCTCCTGCGTGCTGATGTTCAAACAAGAGCTGCCGCTCATGTTCCCTAATGATCCATTAGTACAGAAAGTCAAAGCGCACATTTTTGATCCTTTCGAATATCTTATGATCAGACACAAGGGCGGCAAGCTACGTACGGACTTCAAGACGCCGCTAGGAAAAGTGGCTTATCACGTCGCGTGTCATTTGCGGGTACAGAATATCGGCCTAAAAACTCGCGATGTGCTGTCATTGGTTCCCGACACTACAGTGGAGGCAATAGAGAGGTGCTCAGGCCACAACGGCACCTACGCGGTGAAAACCCGATTTCGCGACATTTCTATGAAGATCGGCAAACCGGTTATGCAGCGAGTCGAAGCCAGTCACTACAATTACTACGCAAGCGACTGCCCTATGGCGGGCCATCAAATTGAAAGTGGACTTACCGACGCTCGTCCACCCACCCACCCATTGAAATTACTCCGTATCGCATACGGAATATAAAACGAGGCTACTAGCATGCAAAAATTGCGACCTGAAGATCTACTGGGTCTTGAAAGTTACGCCAAACAGCGCGACCACTTGCGTCATGAAATTATTGAATACAAACGACCTCGAAACGTTGTGGTGGGACCGAATTGCAGCCTGTGTTTTGAAGATCGGAAAACGATTCAATACCAGGTACAGGAGATGCTTCGGGCGGAGCGCGTATTTGAGAGCGCAGGTATCCAAGATGAGCTGGACGCATACAATCCCCTGATTCCCGACGGAAAAAATTGGAAGGCCACCATGTTGTTAGAATATCCAAACCCCGAAGAGCGGCGCGTAGCGCTCATGGCCTTAAAATCTGTTGAGAATCGATGCTGGGTACGAGTCAGTGAATTGGACCGTGTGTTTGGTATAGCCGATGAAGATCTACCCCGCGAAAACGCGGAAAAAACCTCAGCGGTGCACTTCTTGCGCTTTGAACTGACAGGCTCCATGGTTGCGGCGCTTAAAGCAGGTGCCTCGCTCAGTGTCGGCATTGACCATCCGCATTATCGCCATAATTTAAGCCCGGTGCCGACACCCACGCGCGAAGCGCTGTGTGCCGATTTAGATTAGTCGCTAGGGTACATTCGTTGCGATATCCAGCGATTTCCAGCGATATCCAGCGATTTCCACCCGAAATCACGCGAGCTATTCTAGTCGGCTGGAATGACAATAGGGATATGCCTAAGCGATATTTGCATGTCCCGTTCCACGACAAAGACGAAGCCAAGCGGCTGGGTGCTCATTGGGATGAAACGGCAAAACTTTGGTATGTCCCGCAGCGCGTTGATGAAAAACTCTTTACCCGCTGGAAACCGGCGGAAAATGGCCCCAACATGCGGGCTGACTATTATTTTATCGCCGCAACAACACGGGCCTGCTGGCATTGCCGGAAAATCACCAAAATCCATGGTTTCATACTTCCGTCTGGCTTAAAACACCTCTATATCGCCGAAGATCCTAAGGAGGATGAATGGGAGATTTATGATGCGCCCTCACTACTTAGTTACATCACGGACTTAAGTGCAACGGTTAGCGCTCGAATGGCCGAACAAAATCAGCACTATCGAATGACCTATTGTGACAACGCGCAATTATTTTATTGGATGAATCATTGCGAACATTGCCAATCAAGACTTGATGATTCCACGACATTTTGCGAACTAGGACAAGGCTTTGTGCCATCCACGCCTGAGGCGGCGGCGCTTATCAAACTCATCCCTATTAACGAGTCCTTCGCGGCACACGTGGGCACTCACTCGATAGGCATTGAGCTATTTAAATACATGCAAAATTAACCTCGATATTATTTTTGAGAGACTATTCCCTCGCGCGATGCACGGCCCCAGGATTGCCGCCCACTCAGAAATGTCCACCAGCCCCATACGGCACCTGCGTGTCGAAACAACTGGAAGCTAAACGGTTCTAGCAAGGCCGCTAACAAGGCCTTGCTATAGCTAATGGGATGATCGCCACCGGTCCAACGCCGATACACGCCGAGTATCCAAAGATGGAACACGAGGTCAATTGCCACCTTACTCAGCATGATCAGAATAATCGGCAAGGCCACCCGCAATCGCCCCAGTCCAATCGCGCCAATCAAAATTCCGAAAGCAGTCAGCCCATAAATAGGCTGCAGCGTGTCGAGCACTTTAACCGGCATCATGGCCTGCCCTAGCCAGCCAAAGCGCGCATTTCCCGTCATATCGCGGTTCCAGCGTTGCGTCTGCAAGAAACCCGCAAACCACCGTCGACGCTGACGCAGAAATGTCGCTAAGGTCTCGGGTGCATCGGTACGCGCTCGGGCGCCCCCTACTACCCGCACTGTCCAGTTCCGTGCATGATCGACGCTATGGCGATGTAATCGGTGGATCAATTCGTAATCCTCAACTAGACAGTTCGGATCAAATCCACCCACCTCAATTAAGGCCTCACGCCGGAAAGCGGCAAATGCCCCAGAGATGAGCAGCAATGAATTAAGCTGCATCCAGGCGAAACGCGATACGAAGTTACGAATATATTCATAGCGCTGAAACCACTGAAAAAACCGCCCCGCCAGACTACGACTACACACGGGTGTCAAAACACCCGTGGCTGCTACTAGATTTAATTCCGCTGCAAATGCCGAACGCATCGCTGCGACGGCATGCACTTCGCACAAAGTGTCTGCATCAACGGTGAGAATAATATCGGTTGGTGTAGAGTCGATTGCCGTATTCAGCGCTCGCGCTTTACCTCCTTGTGGTAAGCGTAACCAAAGAAAATCCGGCCGACCCGCTGCGAATAACCGCTTGCCGGGCGCAAGCCCATAGCAACGCGCCAGCATTTCGGCGGTGCCGTCCGTTGAACCATCATCCGCGATAACAATCAATTCAGGCCGATCCTGCTGCCCTAATAGGCTCTCTATCGTAATCGGTAGCGCTCGCTCCTCATTGTGTGCGGCAATAATCACGCCGACACTCGGACTCATAATTCCGCGCATTAAAACTTGCGGCGTTACGATCCACTTAAGCTGTGATGCCGTGAAGTACAATAAAACAGTATCGTAAGCGATATAGGCCAGCCCCACCGACCAGCTAGCGATCCCAGCTCGAAAAAATGCCTGAGCGAGTAGTGCCAAAAACGCCAGGAGCGCGCTCAGAGAGATCAATGTACTGCGCATCGCGACCGGACGCGGGTTCAGGCGCGGCGATTCTAGTTGGAGTGTTTGGAATAAAGTGGCCACATGCAGAATCTCAATTTCTAAACGCGCAGCTTAAGGCCAGGTCACTAAGATTGCCCGCGTTAATATAGTTATACTACAGGGCGGACATAGTGGGGACATTGCATGACTCTGGAGCATAAATATACTCAGCCAGCCATAATTTTACATTGGTGCATCGCCCTAGCTATCGCAATAAACGCCTGGATCATGCTGGTTTATGACGATGAACAGCGGACACGTACTTTGGTGGACCTGCACAAATCCATTGGCATCACCGTGCTGGGCTTGGTATTAGTGCGCATACTTTGGCGCATCGGACACCAACCTCCCGCCCTACCCAGCCTTTACAAACCCTGGGAGCGTACGCTCGCGCACGCCGTGCATGCTTCCCTTTATCTGATTATTGTAGCTGTGCCCCTGACCGGGTGGTTGCACGATTCAGCATGGAAAGATGCCGCTACCCATCCCCTCATACTGTTTGGCTCCATTCCGTGGTTTCGAATTCCACAGATTATGGCAATGGAGCCTATCGCAAAGGAACATTTTCATAAAATTTGGGGTCAGCGTCATGGTCAGAGTGTCTACCTATTGTATGCGCTGTTCTTTGTTCATTTGCTCGGCGCACTCAAACACCAGTTCTTTGATCGAGCAAAAGAACTGCGGCGCATGTGGTTCTAATCTCACGCCGTATCATGCATCTTTGTTCTCCGACATTTGATAATTTAAACGTTAGTTTAAAAAAACTATTCGGTTTCGACGCCTTTCGTCCAGGACAAGAGGCCGTGGTTCAAGATGCCCTGGCGGGTCGAGATCTTTTGGCGCTTATGCCCACGGGGGGCGGTAAATCCTTGTGCTTCCAGCTCCCCGCACTGCTGCAACCGGGTGTCACCGTGGTCGTCTCGCCGTTGATCGCCTTAATGCAAGATCAGGTTCGTCAATTGCTCGACAATGGCATCCCCGCGACCTTTATTAATTCGAGTTTGGAGTTTCGGGAAATAGCGGAGCGCACTGCGGCACTCATGCAGGGCAAGTATAAACTGGTATATCTTGCACCCGAACGGTTGTTGCTCGCGGATTTTTTAGTCTATGTGGTAGATAAGTTAGCAAGTAAACATAGCCTCAATGCATTCGTCATCGACGAAGCACATTGCGTCTCAGAATGGGGGCACGATTTTCGGCCCGACTACCGCCAACTTTCCTCATTGCGTAAGCGTTATCCAACGGTGCCGGTACTCGCCTTCACCGCTACGGCTACACCACGCGTACAAGCGGATATCGTTACGCAGCTAGCCCTGCGCAAACCCGCCGTGCACCTTACGAGCTTTAATCGAGCAAATTTGCATTACAAAGTACGCCCTAAAAATCAACAAACCTATCCCGAACTCCTGACGCAGTTGCGTGAGTCGGGGGGCGCCGCCATTGTCTACTGCCTGTCGCGCCGCCGCGTAGACGAATTGGCCGGAAAATTGAGCGCAGACGGATTGCGCGCCCTGCCCTATCACGCCGGCCTGGACGCTGTAACGCGGCGCTGTAATCAGGAAGCCTTTATTCGCGATGACGTACAAGTCATCGTAGCGACCGTTGCTTTTGGCATGGGTATCAATAAACCGGACGTTCGCTGGGTCATTCACTACGACCTACCAAGGACCCTCGAAGGCTATTATCAAGAATCCGGACGTGCCGGTCGCGATGGAGATCCCGCTCACTGCATCCTATATTTCGGAGCTGCCGATATTGGCACGGCTGAGTATCTCATTCAGCAAAAAGTGGACCCCACTACCGGCCATGCACTCATCGAAGAACAACGCGTAGCACGCGAACAGCTTCGCCATGTGCTGAGCTACGCGCAGTCTAACGATTGTCGGCGCACCGTTCAGTTAGGCTACCTAGGTGAGGCTTATCCCGGAGCTTGCGGTGCCTGTGACAATTGTTGCGCTCCACGCGATCTGCAAGACGTCAGTACCGATGCGCAGCAATTTTTATCCTGCATCGCGCGACTCGCCGAACAAAGTCAACGATTTGGTGCCGCCTATCTCATTGAGATTTTATTAGGGCTTGCATCTGAGCGAATTCTAGCTAGGGGCCATAGTAATTTGACCGTGTTCGGCATCGGTAAGCATCGCAGCCTAGCCGATTGGCGCGTGCTGGCACGCTCAATCGTCCATCAGGGACTAGCCGATGAAACCTTAGATGCCTATCGCGTCCTATCGCTGAACACCAAAAGCTGGGAAATTTTACGAGGTGCACGGACGATGGTCATGGCGCGTCCGATCAAAGCCGAACGCAAGCGTAAGAGTTCTGCGGGTGCGCGATCACCGACGTTAACCGAAACCTCTCTCTTTGACCACCTGCGGGGGTTACGCAAGCAACTGGCGGACGATGCGGGAATTCCGCCCTACGTGGTTTTCCATGACGCCACACTGCGCGCCATGGCTGAACGCCGCCCCATGACCTTAGATCAATTTGCGCATATTCCAGGGGTCGGCCAAGCCAAGCTTGCACGTTACGGGGAGCGATTCGTGGCCGCTATCGGCCGCTCAATCACCCTAAAGTAACGCTCACCGGGCAATGATCACTGCCCATAATGTTGGTATGAATTGCCGCACTCTTAACGCTAGCACTCAACGCGCCTGAAACCAGCACATAATCAATTCTCCACCCAATATTACGTGAGCGCGAGTTCGCAAAATGACTCCACCAAGAATAATGCCCTTTGTCTTTAGTAAATAATCTAAAGGTGTCGACGAACCCGGCGTCCACCATCTTTTGAAATCCTTCACGCTCCTCTCTCGTAAAGCCTTTCTTACCAACATTCGACTTTGGATTCGCTAAATCTAATTCTGTATGAGCGACGTTAAGATCGCCACAAAAAATGACCGGTTTCTTTTTCTGAAGATATACGACATATGCTAAAAACGCAGGGTCCCACGCCTTATAACGTAACTCCAAGCGACTCAGGTCTTCCTTAGCATTAGGCGTGTACACTGTTACCACAAAAAACTTTTCATACTCAGCGGTCATCACCCGACCCTCGGTCGCACTATCGCGCTGCATGCTGTCAATCAAAGCATAGAAGTTAGCAAAATCACCTGGAAAGCCATTAGTCACATTCATTGGCTCTTGCTTGGTAATTATCGCGGTACCGGAATAACCCTTTTTTACCGCAGAATTCCAATATTCTCGATATCCTGGCAAGTCGATTTCGATTTGCGATCGTTCAGCTTTAGTTTCTTGCAAGCACAAAACATCTGGTTGATGCGTTGCTAGAAAGGGTTGAAACTCGTTCTTTTTAAGCACCGCACGTATTCCATTCACATTCCACGAATATATTTTCATATAGCCTCACTCTAACTTAAACACAGCCTTTGGGTAGCCGCGGGCACGCAGCGCTGCGGGGACAAATCACACTAGCTTTAGATTCAAGGGCTGCCGATATCCAGGCAATGTTCAGCACCTTGGAGGCCGCGCGAATGCTGGCAGCCGCGACGGCAGGAATACTCCCGTCACCGCCTCCGCGACGACACGACTCCGCAACCATCGTTACGATGTCTTCACCCTTAAATCCTTGCGCATCGAGTGCCGGCACCAAATCAATACCTACTGACAACACGTGCAATTCATTCACAGCGTCGCGCGTCAATAAAGAATGACAACAATATAATCGCGCTTGAGGCCCATCTTGCATCACCGAGATTTGCGATTTAGGCTTCTGCGAAGTTAATTTCAAGCCAGGAGCGGTCTGTAACAGCCTAAATACGGCCCACTGCGGGCAAGGATCGGACACTAAACTCATATTGCCCCACGGCAAGGGAATACCATTACCGCGATAGACCGCCCGTAAATTTCCCGGCGGATACGCATCAAAAAAATGCCAGTGCCGATAAGGAGATACCGCCGTCATACGGCGCATGATCAAAGCTGCAGTGACACCTAACTTATCGCCGGCCGAAATGTTATGCGCTTCGCGAATTAAAAACCGCCGAAACGGCATGCGTGGACACAGCAAAGCACCCGCAAAAAAGCTGCACTCAAAATCCCGCCAGGCTAAAAGCACATCCTGAGGCCCCATGGCTACGGGCTGAGGCCCCATGGCTACGGGCAAATTTATTCCGCGCGCATGCGCCGCCGATCCACTGGGCTGGGAAATTAGACCGTCACCGTTGTGCAATACTTTGTGACCGATAAGAAACGCAATTTCATACTTTAAGCGCTCTTCTTGATTGCGTAGTCGCTTGTTGATGAGCAAAGTAGCCGGCGCCTCAAATCGCGAACGCAATAATGCACCACTCGGCTTTCGCATATCACTGTCGAACCATCGAATTTGCAATCCCAAACGTACACATATGTCCATGAGCGCATCCAGGTTAAGAGGCATTTGTCGGCCACCACACCCCTCCGCAGCCCGCTCAATGTCGGGAAAATTATTATGGTGAGTTTCCTGCCATACACGAATCAAAAGTTCGGCAAATTGACGTCCACTAGTTCCCGTCTGCGACAACAATTCCGGCAGGGCGTTTTGCAGTAGCTCATGAGAAAACAGGAATGCAGGCTCCAGTGGCATCGAACTCAATCCACCCCGTCCGCGCGCTGCCGGCGCGGCATCCATCTCAGTATTTTCGTCCAAAAACCAACGCGACTCCTTACCGAAAATTCCGGCTAGTAGCTCCAAAGTGTGGGTCGAGGGGATGCGTTTACCGGTCTCGATCATGCTCAAATATGACACCGATGGCGCATCAGTTGCGTCGATTTGGACGCAGCGCGCCGACAACTCATCCAGCGTCAAACCGTTACGCTTGCGCAACGAACGTAATTTCGCGCCGAGAAAATGCCCTTGCCTAATAAGTCCCACAATGCCTCATATTGTGAAATTCACATTGTGAAATTTCTATTGTGTAAATTTAAACGTTAAACACTTTAATCTGTCCTTAGACCACCGTGCAAGGACGATTTATGAATAAAGCCAGCCAGCCCCCAGCCCAGCCTCAACCCCAAGCGAACTCTAATCTCGACGTTCGCTGGACGGGCATTAAGCGACCCTATAGCAGGGCCGCGGTAGAGAAACTCAAAGGCTCTGTGACGATCGAATACTCATTGGCGCGTCAAGGCGCGGTGAAATTCTGGAATCTATTACACAACAATGCCGTTATCGGTGCGCTCGGGTGCATGAGCGGCAACCAAGCGGTACAGGTCGTACAAGCGGGCCTGAAAGCCATTTATTGCTCAGGCTGGCAGGTCGCGGGCGACGGCAACACCGCCGGTGAAATGTATCCAGATCAGAGCCTGTACCCGGTCGACTCTGTGCCTAACATGGTGGAACGCATCAACAACGCTTTACTGCGAACCGACCAAATCCACCACCTGGAAGGAAAAACCGACATTGATTGGTTGGTCCCCATTATCGCCGATGCTGAGGCTGGTTTTGGCGGCAATCTTAATGCCTTTGAATTGACTAAGGCCATGATTCGCGCGGGTGCCGCCGCAGTTCATTTTGAAGATCAACTCTCCTCGGCAAAAAAATGCGGTCACATGGGTGGCAAAGTCCTTGTCTCTACAGACGAAGCCATCAACAAATTGGTCGCAGCACGCCTGGCGTCCGACGTAATGGATGTGCCTACTGTCATCATCGCACGCACCGACGCCGATGCCGCCAATCTACTGCTCTCAGATCATGACCCGCGCGATGCTAAGTTCCTCACCGGAAAACGTTCAGTTGAAGGGTTCTACCACGTCAACGCCGGTATAGAACAAGCCATCGCTCGCGGTCTGGCCTATGCACCTTATGCCGATCTCATTTGGTGCGAGACTTCCAAGCCCGATATGCTACAAGCGCGACAGTTTGCTGCCGCTATGCACGCCCAATTTCCCGGCAAACTTCTCGCGTACAATTGCTCACCATCGTTTAACTGGCAGGCAAAGTTAGATCCGGTGAGTATGCAAAAGTGGCGCGAGGATCTCGCCTCGATGGGTTATCGCTTTCAGTTTATAACCCTGGCAGGCTGGCATGCGCTGAATCTGTCGATGTTTGAACTTGCCACGGCCTATCGAGACCGCGGAATGTTTGGTTATTCACAACTGCAACAACGCGAATTTGCTGAAGAATCCGCAGGCTACCGAGCCACTAAGCACCAGGCCTTTGTGGGAACGAGTTACTTCGACGCCGTGCAAAATACTATCGCCGGAGAAGTGTCGACGGGAGCCATGACGGGAAGTACCGAAACCGAACAGTTTTCCGATGCCTAATTTAGCCGCGGTTATTGCCGAACACTTTGAGGGTTACAATCAGGAATTCGGCCGCATCACGCGGCTTGCAGCCAAGCATTTTCTCGCTCAAGACTGGCTTAACGCACAACGCGATGCGGTGGCACGCATCGAACTATACGAGCAACGCGTGGGCCGCTGCGAACAGGCGATCAGCAATGCCTTAAGTTCAAGCCAACGAGATATCGCGACCTGGAAAGACATCAAAAATGCCTACGAACTGATTGTATTGAATCGCTCCGATAGCGATTTTTATCATACTTTTTTCAATTCGGTCACTCGCGATACGTTTGGGACAGTCGGCGTCAACCCAGAAGTCGAATTTTGTTCCACCCGCCTAGGGAGCGGTGCGGGTACTATGCCCATCCACATCTATCGTGTCGCAGGCTTGCCCGCCACCATCGGTGAAGTCATTGCCGATCTTCCATTTTTTCACGCTCTCGATAACATCGAGAACGCTGTACACCATATCAGCGCAGAAATCGGCCGTTTTTTCACTTTAGGGCGCCACGGCACCGCGCCAGACTCCATCGAACTTATCCAACCGGTCTTCTACCGGGGCACACACGCCTTCGTGGTGGGCCGGCTTATTGGCGACAGCACCCTAACACCGTTGGTCCTTTCGTTCGTGCATGGGAAGTCCGGCGTCACCATTGACGCAGTTTTATTATCGCGTGCCGAGGTAGGGTCGTTATTCGGATACGCACGATCTTATTTTCAGGTCGATCTACCTGTGGTGAGCGTTGCCATCACGTTGTTACGTTCCTTCATGCCCCGCAAACCCGTAGACGAGCTATACACCGTACTAGGTCGCGCCAAACAAGGGAAAACGGAGCGATACTTTGCCCTTCAACGCCATCTGCAAGCGTCCATAGACAGCTTTGTCCATGCGCCCGGAGATCGCGGCCTAGTAATGATTGTCTTTACTCTGCCCTCGCATGATCTGGTGTTTAAAGTAATCCGTGACAAATTCGGCGCGCCGAAAACCAGCTCTCGAGAAGACGTCATGGATCGTTATAAATTCGTATTTCGACATGATCGCGCCGGTCGGTTGGTCGACGCTCAAGAATTTAAACGATTGCGGCTACCGAGAGCACGTTTCATGCCTCAATTGGCGGAAGAACTATTAGAACAGGCCCAGACGAGTTGTCGTATCGAAGGTGAAGATTTGATTGTTGAGCATTGCTATATTGAACGGCGCTTACGACCCCTCAATTTGTTTCTGCGCGAGGCGGAACCCGCGGCAACTGAGGCGGCTATTGTCGACTATGGTCAGGCGCTGCGCGATTTAGCGGCTAGCAATGTATTTCCCGGTGATTTACTGTTAAAAAATTTCGGCGTGACCAGCCACGGTCGGGTTATTTTCTATGACTACGATGAGCTATGCAGGGTAACTGACGTCATATTTCGCGACCTCCCACAGCCCACTTGTGAAGAAGAGGAAATCAGCGGGGAACCCTGGTTCCACTGCGGCCCAAAAGACGTGTTCCCAGAACAATGGTTACCGTTTCTCGCCATTCCTGAAACATTGCGTCCGATATTTCTCCGTTATCACGGCGAGGTGCTCACGGCAACTTGGTGGCGGAGCATGATTAAGGCGCAATTAGAACTCGAGGATCCCGCAACGAGTTGATCCCACAACGAGTTCCCAGAGTATCAATATTTAAATCCCGTGAACGTGTATAAACTACGGTCATGGAAGCTTTTTTTGTCTCGTTCTCAACAGTTGCCATCGCTGAAATGGGTGATCGCACCCAGCTACTCGCACTGGTTCTAGCGGCTCGTTATCAAAAACCCCTGCCTATTATTGCTGGGATTTTTTGTGCTACGCTAGCTAGTCATGTTGCAGCAGGATTCATTGGCCTGTGGTTTGGTAGCCTATTAAAACCAACCATAGTGCAAGCTCTGGTCGGTATCAGCATGATTGCCATGGCTCTGTGGACCTTGAAGCCTGATCAGCTATCGGACGAGCACAAGAATGTTAGCGCGCGCGGCGCATTCATAGCCACCCTCACTGGCTTTTTTGTTGCTGAAATCGGTGACAAGACTCAAATTGCAACCATTGCATTAGCCGCAGCGTATCCGAGTCTTCTAGCGGTAATTGCGGGAACTACCGCCGGCATGATGACAGCCAACGTACCTATCGTTATTCTTGGTAAAACACTTTCCAAAAGTCTGCCTCTAAAAGCGATTCATTGGGGTGCGGCCGCACTTTTTTTAGGTTTAGGGGTGGTTTATTTGGGACGCATCTTTTGGCGTTGATGTGCGGGTAAACCTAGATGCGTATCCATTCAATTTTTGTCGCGGGAGATTTTTTATGAAAACAGAACGAATGATTCGAGCGTTGGGCTGCGGGCTCCTCGGCTGCGGTTTACTCACAACCGCCTTCGGCATAACATTGAGTTCGCTTTCGAACGCCGACGCATCTTCGGGCCTAAAGAAGGCGCTCGATCAAGGTATTAATCAAGCGGTTGGTAAACTAGGAGTGACCGACGGTTTCTTAAAAAACCCCGCCGTGATGATTCCGCTCCCCCCAAAACTTGCTAAGGCTGAGAGCATGATGCGAATGCTTGGCATGGGTGAGCAAGCCGATCAATTAAAAACTTCCATGAATCGCGCGGCAGAAGCCGCAGTTCCTGAGAGCAAAGTTTTATTAAAACAAGCGCTCCAGAAAATGACGGTCGATGACGCTAAGAATATCCTCGCTGGAGGGCAAGACTCCGCCACCCAATATTTTAAATCGGCGACATACTCTCCTTTGAAACTTAAGTTTGCACCCATCATCTTCAAAGAAACCCAGAAAGTTAAACTCGCAGAAAGCTACAACAAGGTTGCAGAGAAAGGAGTTGCACTCGGACTACTCAAACCCGAAGAAGGAAGCCTTGAATCTTATGTCACAGAAAAGACTTTGGATGGACTATTCTTAATGATGGCTGATGAAGAACGGGCTATTCGCAAAGATCCGCTGGGACAGGCTAGCAGCCTGCTTAAAAAAGTATTCGGGGCGTTGCAGTAGCGCATTGTGAATTAATGTGTCGTAACTTGCACAGGCTACAAGCGCTGCTGTAGCCTTCGGCGCCTGTTCATATGCATCCGCATATTTAAGGAGCTCTTATGTTTAGTTTTCGTGCAGCAGGTGTTTTGGCGCTAATTCTTACACCGGTAGCCGCTGCGCTCGCCGATTCTCCGACCCCGACCCCGCCCCCACCACCTGAAAATGTTTGGTTCGGCAAGGGTCAGTTTGGTTTTTTGAGTTCCAGTGGAAATACCCAAGCTCAATCACTCAACACCATTATCGATTTAGCGCGCATTGATGGACCGTGGAAAAATGCGTTCAATGTGATTGGACTCTACGGCAAGAGTACGGGTATCGTGTCGTCAGAAAAATGGGCGGTCCAGTATCAAGCGAATTACGCCATTTCGACGGATATGTTTGCATTCGGTGGATTGCGCTATGAACACGACATGTTCAACGGATTCCAATACCAGGCGGCTGCAACGGTCGGTTTGGGATACCACATAATCAACACCGATACCGACAAACTCACGGGTCAATTGGGCCTTGGTTATAGGAAAGTACGGCCCGAACAAATTAACAAGGACCCTGCGGGCAGCGGCACCGTCATCTCGCGCATACCGGGCGACGCTACCGGCGACGCCATTCTGACCGGCGGATTGGATTACTTACACAACTTTTCCGCGACCACCGTTTTTACCAATAAGTTTTATTTTGAAAGCGGCAAGAGCGACACCTTACTGAAAGACACTCTTGCACTAACAGTAAAAATGTCCGACAAACTAGCCCTGAGCGTGGGGTATGGGATAACGGACAACACTAAGCCACCCGCCCAAGCGCCGGGCGCTGCGCCGCTTAAGAAACTCGATACGATTACTACAATCAATGTCGTTTTTGCGTTCTAGTCACAAAAGTAGGGGAATGTCATGGGTTTATTAGACGGAGTTTTAGGCGGTGTGGTTGGGGCTGAAATGGTTTCGGTAGTCAACGGACTAATTGCGAAGCATGGCGGCGTGCAAGGGATCGTCGCGCAGTTCGAACAACAGGGGCTTGGTGCCACCGTGAAATCTTGGGTAGGTGCCGGAGATAATCATCCAATCACAGCCGACCAGGTTCATAAGACTTTTGGTGCGGACACCTTAAATCAACTGGGTGCGAAAGTGGGCATGTCCGCTCAGGATTTAGCCGCCAAGTTGTCAAGTGTATTACCTCAAGCGATTGATAAATTGACTCCGGGTGGAGTCGTCGCAAAGAGTTAAGTTCAGAAGAGTATTTGCAGGAATATCTCGCTCCACTTTTCTTATAGAAGTGGAGCGAGTACTAAGTAGAACGCGGTTGATCGCTGCGTGATTGCTGGCTTAATAATCGGTAAATTTTTAGCACTCTAGGTACGTAAGCTTGAGTTTCACTATAGGGTGGAATATGCCCACCGTTACGATCCACCGCTTGCTCCCCTGCATTGTAGGCGGCGAGCGCTAATGTGATATTTTGACCAAAACGATCCATTAGAAATTTCAAGTAACGCGCACCAGCATGCACGTTTTGCTTCGCATCGTAGGGATTTGACGCACCATAACGAGTCGCCGTTCCCGGCATGAGCTGCATTAAACCTACCGCACCGCACTTGGAAACCGCCCTTGAGTTAAATCCAGACTCCACGACGATTACCGCGCGAAGTAGATTTGATTCAACCGCAGTGGCGTCCGCTGCTGTTTGAATGATGGAGTCATATCGCCCTGAACGGGCTAGCAATTTCTCATCATATTGTTGACCGCTGACAGTCAGCCCATGAGCATTGAGTATTAACAGCCGATAGCGCCCATTATCCGGTGCGTCCGTAAAATGCTTAACGCCCTCGGCGTCGACAAACATATAAATTCGCTGGCGTGCCTCCGCCACCGGCAAAATGCTAACGACCAGCAAAAGCGTCGGTAATATGAATTTAGTTTTCAGCGGCATAAACCATAGATTCCTTCGCAATAAGACTAACCTGAAGGACTCCTTAGTCGCTGAGACCTAAGTCAAGGATAGAGGGCGTCAGCGGCTATCAATGCGCCAAAATACGCGATTCGTGATTCGAATTAACGCCAATTTAACCCGTTTTCGCGAGTTACCCCACAGATTTCTAAGGTCTCAAAACGGTAAAATACACCCGATAAACCTTCTACTAAAGAACCCACTACATTCCATCGTGAGCACCCCAGACCCTACCTTTCCAGCCCACAACGCAGCCACTCCGGTACCTATTGCTGCGCCTATTGCGACACCTAACGCTAGCCTCGTCACGCGAGTCGGTGCCCTCGTTGACCTGCGTACCGGGGTATTGTCACTCTTATTATTTTTGACCCCTTTAGTGGTTTACTGGCCCACTACTTTTCACGACTTTGGGCTGCGCGACGATTATTCAAATTTACGCGAAGCGTTTCAAGAACCTGGCAAGATCTTAAAATTTTGCGCCTCGCATGCAAGGCCCATTTATGGTTGGCTGCTGCAATCTACCTACGCACAAACGAGTTTCGTACACGACCTGAAATGGATGCGCTTGCTGGCATCATTGCTTCTAGGCGCAATTTCAATGGTCTCTTTTAAAAGCCTGAAGTCACTCGGTTGGTCGACCAACGCTAGTCTGTGTTTCGCCGCTCTAGTCGCGCTCGTACCCGCCGCCCAGGTAATCGCAAGCTGGGCGGTCGGTTGGCCCTATGCCGCCGCCGCTCTTATTGCAATTGGGGGGTTTTTTGCGGCGGAAAACAATAACGTCAACAAAACGCTGTCACCCTTGCAATGCTGCGTGGCCCTCGGCTTGTGTACGATCAGCGCGTTGATTTATCAACCCAGCACTCTTTTTTATCTTGTTCCCTTAAGCGCCTCGTTAATAGTCCGACGTGAGCGCAATATTTCCCAGACTTTGCGTTGGGCGGGTACTCATATTTCGGTCATTGGCCTATCGCTTGCTCTCGCGTACGCGACCATGTCGACGCTGTACTTCTTAGGCGTATTTGTTAAATCCGGACGTATTGCCTTCGAACAGCATGGTTTCGATAAAATCGTGTGGTTTTTAAGCCAACCCTTACCCAATGCCTTAAATTTTGTGGTCATTAATGACGATAACCAACGCGACCAGGCACTTTATTTCGGCGGTGCAACGCTGGTGGGTTTCGTCCTCATTGCTGGTGCGTTCCTTGAATGGCGCCGTTTTGGGCCCGTGCGCGGATTGATTTGGATCACAGGACTCACCTGTCTTCCTGTGATAGCCTGCGCGGTAAGTTTAATAGCCTCCGAACGCTATGCCACTTATCGCACTATTTTCGCGATGACGGCGGTACTGCTATGTTTTTTAATAGCCTCAGCAAATGCTATAACCAGAAACTTCAGCGTGAACGCTCGACGAATATTCGCCTCTATAGCGTTTGTAGTGGCAGTGCTGGCCGCCCAGCATCATAGTTTTGACCTTATCGCAGTCCCGCAGAGTAATGAGTGGCATCTCATTGAAAAGGGCGCGAAGCAAGTACGAATTGATCACCGCCATCCGCGTATTTTCGCCATTGCGTCCACTCCCGCTGACAAATCTACGGCGACTATTTATCACGATGAGTTCGGTTCTCTTTCATCGAATTCAGAATGGGTGCCGCGGGAAATGTTCAAGCGTGCCATGCATGACTTACATCCTGAAATCCGCAATCTCGATGCGCGCTACGATTTTGCTACGGGCCCTAAGCTGCCCGCAGGCCAGCATTTCGATGTGGTTATCGACATGCGCCGACTGCGTCATTTTTATAGCGAAATTTAATTCTCTCATAATCCGAAAAAATCGCTCACGCGTCCACGGACTATTGCGGCGCGTACCGCGAGCGGCCATAACGCATGCAATCCAATAGCCTTAATCGGGCTGATGGGCAAATCCAATGGGGTAGCGCGAACTAGATGGTTAGCCAGTGCGGCGCCTAGAGTCGTCGCCATAGCAATTCCGCGACCATTAAACCCAAGGCACGCCAGAACGCCACTCGCGGGTTCGTGGACATGCGGATACTGATCCGCAGTCATTGCCAGCCGCCCGCCCCAACCATGACCCCATTTTGTGCCCTCTAACGCTGGCCATAACCGGCGCGCGTAGGTGAGCAAATGGGGAATGACATTCGGGGACTGCACCTCGTGCATGGGACCCCGCCCACCTATTAATAATCGTCCGCCAGTATCAACTCGGTAGTAGACGGTCACGGCGCCGATCTCATAGAGGACTGCTCGACTGGGCATTATTTGTGCCGACACTTCACGGGATAGCGGTACGGTTGCCGCTATCGCGCCGAATACGGGTACCAAGGATCGTCGCAATCCAGGCCATAGATTGTCGGTATAACCGTTGGTGGCCAGCACCACTCGATCCGCTTGAACTGACCCGCGAGCCGTCCTTATCGTCCATCCGGTACCCTCACGCAGCATGCCCAATACGCGTGACTCACCATGCAGCGTTGCCCCTGCGCGCAGCGCAACTCGGGCAAGCCCGCGGGCAAAGCTCAAGGGATTCAAATCACCCCCGCGCCGATCAAGCAATCCAGCCTTATACCGATGAGTGCCGGTCAACTCTGCAATGTCTGCGGCCTGGAGCCACTCGACGGGAGCGCCGCGCTGGGTCCACTGATCGCATGAGTTTTGTAACGCAGTAACCTGCTTAGAATTAACAGCCGCACGCACCGTTCCCAGTTGGCGCGCTTCGCACAAGATTCGATGTCGTTTAATCAAATCAAAGACAAACGCGGGCGCGCTAGCGGAGAGTAAATTCATACGCACCCCCATTTCACCATGATCACGCTCGACCCTATCCGGATCAAACTTTAATCCTGGATTAACCTGGCCACCATTGCGTCCCGACGCGCCCCATCCGGGCTCGTGCGCGTCAAGTAGTACCACACGACTCCCAAGCTCCGCCAAATGCAAGGCAGTCGACAATCCAGTAAAACCACCGCCCACTACGGCCACGTCAGCACGCACGATGCCCTCTAGGGGAGGTGTCGATAGGGTAGGTTCTACCGCGTGGTCGTAGTACAGATTCGCCATGGGAACTTCTGTTAGCTAATGTTATTATCTGTAATTATAGACAGGATCACTTCAAGATGCGCCCACGCCAACATGAACGCCACAGTTTAAACACTATCGGTTGGTTACGCGCGAGCGTACTCGGAGCGAATGATGGCATCGTCTCCGTCTCAAGTTTGATAGTAGGCGTTGCAGCTGCTCATGTCGCGCATTCTAGTATCATACTGAGCGCCGCTGCGGGCCTAGTCGCAGGTGCCATGTCCATGGCCACCGGTGAATACATTTCAGTCCACTCGCAAGCCGACAGCGAAGCCGCAACTTTAGAACAGGAGCGCGCCGAATTAGCCGTCGATTTTGCGGGTGAGAGTCGTGAACTTAGTGAGATTTACGTAAAACGCGGACTCGATTTAGGTCTCGCTCAACAAGTCGCCGCACAACTGATGGCCCATGATGCGCTAGGCGCTCATGCGCGCGACGAACTAGGCATGTCGACTCATACCAGGGCTCGTCCACTACAAGCAGCTCTAGTGTCAGCTGCAAGTTTCGCCACGGGTGCCAGCCTGCCCGTACTGGTAGTGTTACTCGCTCCAACGCAATACTTAATTGAATGGACAGTGGGCGTGTCGTTGCTGTCTTTAGTGCTGCTAGGCGGCCTATCGGCCAAAGTAGGAGGAGCTAGCAAATTAACCGGAGCGCTACGCGTCACGTTTTGGAGCGCCCTCGCAATGGGCATTACGGCCCTAGCGGGTCGACTGTTGGGAGGCTAAAATGCACATTAAGAATAAGCGTGTTGTCCTCGCTAAACGCCCTCAAGACACCGCAACACTTGATGCATTTCGACTTGAAGAATTGTCAATTCCCGATTTGCAAACTGGTGAAGTCCTGCTCCGGACGCTGTGGTTGTCGCTAGATCCTTATATGCGAGGACGCATGAGCGACGCCGCCTCGTATGCGACACCCGTGGCGATTGGCGAAGTAATGACCGGAGGTACTGTCTCCTGTGTCGAAAAAACGCTAAATGCAAACTACTCCGTAGGCGAACTCGTCGTGTCTGCGCAAGGATGGCAAGAATTTAGCGTCTCTAATGGTCAAGGCTTGGTTAAGTTACCAGCGGGCACAGAACATCCCTCCTACGCCCTAGGCGTGTTAGGCATGCCCGGCTTTACCGCCTACATGGGGCTGTTAGATATTGGCCAACCAAAATCAGGCGAAACCGTCGTCCTAGCGGCTGCCACCGGTGCGGTGGGATCCGTGGTCGGCCAAATCGCAAAAATAAAAGGATGTCGCGTAGTGGGTATCGCGGGTGGCCCGGATAAATGTCAATGGGCAATCAAAGATTTAGGCTTCGATGCCTGCATTGACCACGGTTCAGAAAATTTTGTGGAACAACTTACCGCGGCTACACCCAAAGGCATCGACGTTTATTTTGAAAATGTCGGTGGGAAGGTATTTCAAGCGGTACTTCCTTTATTGAACGCTCGAGCCCGCATACCGCTATGTGGCCTCATTTCGCATTACAATAAAACTGCCAAGGCTGAAGAGGCCCATTCACTCTCAGCGGCGATGCGCACCTTTCTTGTCAAACGCATCACGGTACGCGGATTTATTATTTTTGACGACTACGGCCACCGATTACCAGAATTCTTGAATGCCATGCAAATCTGGCTACATTCCGGACAAATTAAATATCGAGAAGATGTGGTCACGGGTATTGATCGCGCAGCGCAAGCGTTTCTCGGTTTGCTTGAGGGCCATAATTTTGGCAAATTGATCGTCAAAGTTAGTGAACCTTAAGATTTGGTGCCATTCCTATGACTACTACCATCCCATCTGATGCCTTTGTTTTCTTCGGAGCCACTGGCGATCTGGCCTACAAGAAAATATTTCCAGCACTTTACATGATGATTCGGCGTGGCGTCTTTGCGTTGCCTATTATCGGCGTTGGACGCAGCGGATGGAGCGTCGATGAACTTCGAGCTCGAGCCGAAGACAGCGTGCGCCACAGTGGTGAATTTGACGCGTGTATTTTTGCGAAACTGGCGGGTCAATTACGTTATGTAGACGGGGATTACGCCGACCCAAGCACTTTCGCTAAGCTGCGACAAGAACTAGGTACCGCAATTCACCCAATTCACTATCTCGCTATTCCGCCCAGTATGTTTGCCACGGTAGTTAAGGGTTTGAAAAACTCAGGTAGCGCCACTGACGCACGCGTCATCGTAGAAAAACCCTTTGGACGTGACCTTAACTCGGCTCAAGCGCTGGATCGCACTTTGCATGAAGTATTCGCTGAGTCCGCTATCTTTCGCATTGATCACTATCTTGGTAAAGAAGCCGTGCAAAATCTCC
Organism: Gammaproteobacteria bacterium; assembly: GCA_025359565.1. Classification (GTDB taxonomy): domain Bacteria; phylum Pseudomonadota; class Gammaproteobacteria; order Steroidobacterales; family Steroidobacteraceae; genus Bog-1198. The sequence continues at coordinate 110,726 of JANYFY010000029.1, forward strand.
TGTATTTTCGTTTTGCCAATGCCTTCCTGGAGCCTATTTGGAATCGTCATTACATTCGTAATGTACAAATTACCATGGCAGAGGATTTTGGCGTTCAAGGCCGCGGTAGTTTCTACGAGGAAGTGGGTGCCATCCGCGACGTGGTCCAAAATCACTTGCTGCAAGTCATTGCCTTGCTGGCAATGGATGCACCGGTAGGCCATACATCCGACGCGATGCAAGCGGAAAAGCTGCGTCTATTTCGCGCCATGCGTCCGGTAAACTTAAGCGATATCGTGCGGGGACAATTTCAAGGGTATCGCTCAGAAAAAGGCGTCGCTGCCGATTCGCAGGTCGAAACTTTTGCGGCCCTACGCTTGCATATCGATACCTGGCGATGGGCCGACGTGCCTTTCTATATTCGTACGGGAAAGTGCCTACCGCTAAGTGCCACTGAAGTCATGGTTACGTTGAAATCTCCGCCCTTACCTATTTTCGACTTAAAACAAGGGGATATTGACAATCATTTCCGCTTCCGTTTAAGCCCTGAAGTCGTAATTGGTGCGGGCGCTTTGGTGAAGAAAAAAGGCGACGATATGCAGGGTGAGCCGATCGAACTTATTGCACGAAACCACGTCAATGGAGAGAGATCTCCTTATGAACGACTTCTAGGAGACGCGATTCGCGGCGACACTTCATTGTTCACTCAGGATGATTGCGTGGAAGCGGCCTGGCGAGTGGTGGACCCCATTTTAGTAGCCGGCCCAGCCGTTCTACCGTACGATGCAGGGACCTGGGGACCTGAGGCAGCAAAGGGTCTGCTGGCAGCCGATGAGAGGTGGCACGACCCCGAATTAGAAAAAGCTCCCCCGTGCTGAAAGGGGACGTCGTTTTTTTATTAGATGTCGATAACACCTTGCTCAACAACGATCAGTTTGCGGCCGATCTCGGGACGCGCTTAGAACAGGATTTTGGTGCCGCACAGCGCGATCGATATTGGCGGATATTTAACGAATTACGTCTGGAAATGGGCCGTGCTGATTACCTCGCAGCTCTACAAAACTTCCGTAGCGGATTAGAGGGAAATGCAGCTCTTTTACGCATATCCGAATTTCTTTTAGAATATCCTTTTATTCAACGGCTGTATCCCTTCGCGATCCAGGTATTGAGCCATCTAAAATCACTCGGCAAAACCGTGATCTTCTCAGACGGTGATATAGTATTTCAACCTCGCAAGATACAGCGCTCCGGAATATCGCAAGCGGTAGATTCGCAGGTATTGATTTACTTACATAAAGATAAAATGGTTGATCAAATGCAACAACTCTACCCGGCGGCTCACTATGTCATGATCGACGACAAATCCAGTATTTTGGCGACGATGAAACAAAGTATGGGTCAGAAACTTACCAGCGTATGGGTGCGACAGGGTCACTATGCGCGGGAAGCCAGTGCGAGCACGGTACCCCCAAATCCAGATCGGGTGATTGATCATATCGACGATTTACTTAAATATAATTTGAATTATTTTTTAATGGGCCAAAATTAAAGAGCAGCTATGAACATTACTCAGACTCTGCACGAACTACCCCAAAGTCTCTGGCTCGACAATATCACGCGTGAGATTTTGAATAATGGCACTCTACAGCGATATATCACGGATTTGTCTATTACGGGTCTTACGTCCAATCCCACGATATTCGATGAAGCTATCGGCTCGACAACCGCGTACGATGCAGGCATCGCTGCAAAGGCTCACACGGCTGCCTCGGGTGAAGCCTTATTCATTGAACTTGCCTTAGAGGACTTGACACGCGCCGCCGATTTATTTCGCGGGGTTTTTGATTCGACGCAGGGTGCCGACGGCTGGGTCTCCATGGAAGTCTCGCCCCTACTCACTGAGGATGCTACAGGAACCCTCACGGCTGCGTTGTCGATTCAGCGACAAGCCAATCGCCCGAACCTATACGTCAAGATTCCCGGAACCGCAGCCGGAGTCAACGCCATTGAGGAGTCAATATTCGCGGGGGTACCTATTAACGTCACTTTATTATTTTCACCCCAGCATTATCTCGCCGCAGCCGATGCCTATTTGCGCGGGCTGGAGCGGCGCATCGCCGCGGGTCTTTCGCCTCGGGTCGAATCAGTGGCCTCGCTATTTGTGAGTCGCTGGGACCGTGCCGTGAGTGGGAAAATACCGGAAGAGCTCAACAATCAATTAGGGATAGCCATCGCGAAACGCACCTATAAGGCCTACCGAGAATTACTAGAATCGCAGCGATGGCGCAAACTCGAGGCTCTTGGCGCAAGACCGCAGCGTTTGCTTTGGGCGAGTACTGGAACCAAGGATCCGAAGGCATGGCCTTGTCTATATGTTGAAGCCCTGGCGGCTCCCGACACCGTCAACACCTTGCCGGAGAAAACCTTACTCGCTTTAGCCGCTCAGGGTAAATTTCGCGGCATCCTGCCGGATGGTGGTGATGCAGAAAACGTAGTAGCGGCGATTACCAAGGCGGGCGTCGATGTAGATGCGCTGGGTGCCCAACTACAACAGGAAGGAGCGCAAGCCTTTATCAAATCCTGGCAAGGCCTCCTGCAACGAATCGCCACCAAAAGAAATGCGCTGAAAGCGACTACTCTTTCTTAACCGCGTGCCCCCCAAACTGATTACGCATAGCCGCCACTAGCTTATCCGAAAAGGATTCAGCATCGCGGGATCGCAAACGACTGATCAGCGACTGAGTAATAACGACCGCAGGCACCCCTAATTCGATTGCTTCGGCCACTGTCCAACGACCTTCGCCTGAATCGGCAACATACGGCGCAATTCCCTCTAGACCTGGATTTTTCTGAAGCGCATTGGCGGTCAAATCCAATAGCCAAGATCTCACCACACTGCCATAGCGCCAAATCTCCGCTACTTGATGCAAGTCTATATTGAATTCGGTTTTGTGATGCAGAATTGAAAATCCTTCTGCATAGGCCTGCATCAAGCCATATTCGATGCCATTGTGGATCATTTTAGTGTAATGCCCGGAACCCACTTCACCGACGCGACCCCAGCCCCGATCCGGAGCCGGCGCAAGAGTCGCGAAAATAGGAGTTAGACGCTCAACCGTTGCGGCATCGCCGCCGATCATCAAACTATACCCTTCTTCCAAACCCCAAACTCCGCCACTCGTACCCGAATCGACATACTGAATTTTACTGTGAGCCAATGACGCCGCCCGACGCTGCGTATCGCGATAGTTAGAATTTCCTCCATCAATGACGGTATCGCCGGGCGCTAATAAAGGCAACAGCGCGGCAATGCTCGCATCGGTAATCTCTCCTGCGGGTACCATGAGCCATAGTGTGCGCGGCACTTTAAGTTTCGCAACTAACAACGCCAACGTTGTAGCAGTTTCAGCGCCTTGGTCGTCGATCACTTTACGCGCCGCCTCGGAGGGGTCATAACCGACCACCCGGTGACCCCCACGCACTAAGCGCTGCGCCATATTAGCCCCCATTTTCCCCAAACCAATCATCGCTATATCCATAATTTTATAAAGCCTAATTTAGATATTCTCAGGAACCAATTCCATGACGACCGAAGACACCCGGGCACGAATTCCGCTCTCACTAGGATGTTCATCAAAATACTGGGTGATTGCAAAATACTGCACTACATCGCGGAACCTAATGGGTCGCTCGACAGGCCATGTTGCAAAACTTTCCTCCACGCGTTGCAATACACGATCGACTTCGCGTTGGTCGCCACCGGTGCGTTCGGCAACGATTGAGGCATAACGTTCCATGCTGTTGGCGGTGGGGTGCGAGCGCTCTGATTCACGGTAAAGCTTCATAAGGTCATTGCAGGTTCGCCTAACCGAATATCGTTCGCGTACCGCTGTCAAAAAATTAAGCGGACCCAAAGTATCATTTAGCCAATTTTTACTCATGCAGTGACACCACTATTAGTAAGGCGGTCGTAGGCCATCACATCACACCGACTTATTCTCATCGGTATCGGACGGAGTGGGCACAAGCCCCTCCTCCGGTAACACAGCGCGCTTCTGCTGTTTGGCATCCTGGCGAGCTTTTCGAGCCGTTTCTTTTTGCTTCTTGACGTGACGATAATTCGGCTTAGCCACCTTCTCTCTCCTAATTTGCGCTTACCTGTACGTCCAATCTTACCCCACCCGCCCCCCCGACTCCGCGGCAATTAACTTAAATTTAGCGCCGCACTAAAACTCGCCGGGAAAAACGCGTAATCTCATGCATCGGCAGGCCTTGAGCTTGAAACCGAGCCCAAGTTGAGTCCGGCATGATCGCATACCCGTTCGCAAGCGTCCGCCAAACGTGCGTAAACTCCTGCACGGTAGCCATACCTTTTTGCGGTTCTTGACCTAATCCTAGGGCAAATTCATCGTGGTAATCCACCAGAACTACCGGTTGCTTCAAATAGAAAGGTAAGGATTGAGCATAGGTTTGCACGGCAAACACCGGCGCCGCACCCGTAGAGCTCGAGCGGATCGCCATCGCCATCTCTCTTGCGCTAAAAAAACGCTCCGCCCCCGCACCTGCCAGCAAAATACTAACGCTCACGAAAAACCATGCGCCGCACAGTAAAGTTCGCGCTATACCTACCCGCCGCATTTCAACCGGCTGCCATGCAAGCACAAGGCAAAACCCTGCAACGACGGCCAGAAAAATCCCGCTGAAGGTTAATATTGGGTGTAATTGGTAAGCTAATGGACGATCCGCGACCGAACTCCAACGGGCACTTGCGTACACCAATATCCCGACGGCGGCGCTTAGCGACAGTGCAGAACCCAGGGCCGTACTGACGCGACTCTCACCTAAACTCGGGGCCGAACATAACAACGCCAAGGCCGGCACCACCGGCAATATGTAGGGAATTAGTTTTGAGTCGGACAGGGAAAAAAACACCATCACAAATACACACCAAACCCACAACACGCGCTCTGCGTCAAAGCGACCCCGTGACGAGGATTTTTTTAAAGTCTTCCACAAGGCTCGCACCGCGTCGACTAGCCAGGGCAGCACTCCGACTATCAGTACAACAACGAAAAACCACCACGGCTCTGTGCGATGTTCGATGGGCGTCAGAAACCGCTGGAAGTGTTCGCGCACAAAAAAGAATTGCAGGAACTCATTATTGGCGCGCGCTGCCAGAATAAACCAGGGTGATGCAATCAGTAAAAACAGCGCCAGACCCCAGCGTATATTCAGGAACCTAAGCATTTCGCGATCACGCTGCCAAAACCCATAAAGTACCAAAGTAGCGCCGGGAATCAACACGCCGATTAATCCTTTAGTCAGTACCGCAAGCGCCATAAAAACCCAACATCCGAGCATCCACAAACGCCAGGGACGCGGCGTGGGCAATTCGCGCTGCATTTGCGCCAGCAGAAAACACGCAAGCGCACCCAGCAACAAAAAACTCATCGACATATCGAGGGTCAACTGATGGCCTAATAAAACGAATAGTACCGAGCCTGCGGTAAGCATTAGCGCTTTGAGACCCGCATCAAAACCCCACAATCGACGACCCACAAAAAAGACCACACCCAAAGACAAATATCCGGTGACCCCGGTCCAGAGGCGTGCGATCCCTTCACTCTCGCCAAATAACCGGAAGGCCAGTGCAGTGATCCAATACTGCAACGGTGGCTTTTCTAGATAAATGAGCCCGTTAAGATGCGGAATCACCCTATCACCCTCAAGCATCTCGCGCGGAATTTCCGCGTAGCGACCTTCGTCGGGATCATAGAGTGCACGGCCAGTTAGCAGCCCAAACCAAACAATAGTGAATATCAACGCCGCGATTGCGAGCATGCCACGGCCAAAGTGGTGATGATGCTGATGGTGGTGGTGAGAATGGATTGGTACCATGGGACAAGTATGGCATTTCAACTGCATAAAACCCCACAACGCTTCGCTAATTTTAGCTTAGGCATACTCGCGCTGGTCAATTTATTCAACTACATGGATCGTTATGTGGTGTCGGCTTTATTCGAGAGCTTGAAGCACTCTAAATTGGCGCTAAGTGATTTGCAGTTGGGGCTATTGATGCCCAGTTTCTTGCTGGTTTATATGTTCTCGGCGCCTATTTTCGGTGCACTCGGCGATAGCCGCTCAAGGCCACGACTCATCGCTTTTGGGGTCGTCGTCTGGAGTTTGGCCACCAGCTTATCCGCATTTGCCGGTAGCTATTTAAGCTTGATGCTGGCGCGTGGCGTCGTGGGCGTGGGCGAGGCGGCCTATGGCACGATTGCCCCCGCACTATTAGCCGACTATTTTCCACTACGTCAGCGCGGCCGAGTGATGGCGATATTTTTTTGCGCCATTCCGGTCGGCGCCGCTTTCGGCTATATCGTGGGCGGCTTGATGGACGCGCACTATGGCTGGAGGTCCGCGTTTTTCGTCGCGGGCGTTCCCGGCATTGTGCTGGCAGCGCTATGCTGGAAATTACGCGATCCCCCTCGAGGCGGGCAAGAGGCCGAGGAATTGCGGTCTGCCCCGCAAGGTGCCGCCTATCGCAGCTTGCTTGGCAACAAACCCTATGTATTAAATGTACTAGGGTACACAGCCTACACATTTGCGGTGGGCGGACTGGCGTCCTGGATGCCAGCGTTTTTAGAGCGAGTCCGCGGCTTATCACACGCCGAAGCCGCTGTAAATTTCGGAAGTATCGTGGTCGCGACGGGTTTTGTAGGCACTTTTGCGGGCGGCTGGCTTGGCGACTACTTGGCTCGCCACTCTCGCTCGGCCTACCTATGGCTATCAGCGCTTGCGACCCTGGCAGCAGTGCCATTTGTGTGGGGCGCATTGACAACGCACTCCCATACTCTTTACACCGTATGGATGGTGATCGCCGAGCTACTCTTGTTTCTGTCGACGGGCCCTGTCAATGCGGCAACCATTAATCTGGTCTCTCCGAGTGTGCGAGCCACGGCACTCGCCTTGCAGGTGTTCTTTATTCACCTACTCGGAGACGTCATTTCGCCACCGTTAATTGGCGCAATTTCGGATGCGACCTCGTTGTCGGATGGCGTCAAAATTGTGCCGCTCGCCGTCATGATCGCGGGAATTATCTGGGCCTTTGCGGCCTACGCCTCGCGCGTCAGATCTACGCCTCACGTGCCAGGTTAATCTCGGCTAAATGACGTTGTATATCCTCGCGCGCCATGATCTGCTCGATATTCGTCGTTATCTTTCTCTGCCAGTTAGGGTATTCGCCATCGGTGCCCGGGACATTTACGGGATCCGCCATTCCCAATAAATCCTCAAGCTGAAAACAGGCCAAATGGGCTTTGGTACGCGCCAAATACAAATGTAAAGCCTCGGTCAGTTGCAGAGTAAAATCTTGATACGCATTTTCAGGGCTTGTCGGCGTCAATCCTTGCGCTTGCAACGCGACCATTAGTGCCACTCGGTCGGTGTCTCGCTCGCGTCTAACTTCGGCTTCACTTTCAATGCTAGGATACAAATCTAATCGCCGACGCAGCTCTAGATCACGTCCCTCCCAAAAACCTCTTAACGTCGGCATATCATGAGTGGTCACGGTGGCAAGCGCTCGCGGCGCATACTCAAGAGGCGTGCGGAATCGTCCGTCTTGCTTCTCAAACAACAACACTTTGTAATGATATAGGCCATACTGCGGCATGGCATGACGCATTTCATCCGGTACCACGCCAAGGTCCTCACCGACCACCAAACACCGATTGCGCACGCTTTCTAAAGCGAGCACCGCTAGCAATTGATGATGCGGATAATGGACGTATAAACCCTGTGCCGACGAGTAGCCTCCCGCTACCCACCACAAGCGAAATAAAGACATAACATGATCTAAACGCAGCGCTCCAAAGTTGCGCATATTATTGCTAATCAGTCGCACAAATCCTTGCAGATGATCGGCTTGCATTCTCAGCGGATCACAAGGCGGTATCCCCCATCCCTGCCCCTTAAGCGCGAGCGGATCCGGCGGCGCGCCAATTTGTGCATTCAATACATACTCATTGCGCGCAGCCCAAGTCTCAGAACCCGACCGGTTTGCGCCGACCGCATAATCCCCATACAGCCCAATAGGCATACCTAACTCTCGTGCAAGCGCTTGCACACCAGTAAGTTGAGCCTGCGCTAGCCACTGTAAATACAGAAAGTAACCCACAGACTTAGACTCGGTCTGCGCAAAACGAGTCACGGCCTCGCTAGCCGAGTCGTGAAACTCCTGCGGCCAATTCATCCAACCGGACGCCGAATCGAGGTTTTTACAAAAATGACGATCCAATGCATCAAACAGCGCATGCAGGCTTAGCGCTCGGCCCCCTGCTTGCACAAAATTCCTAAATTCAAGAGCACGCGGTGTGTCAAGGGTCAAATGTTTCAAACAAAACTCGCCATATAACTTCTCAAGGATCTCGAACTTAAGCGCCGCCACGCCGACGTAATCCACATGGGAAGCCGCGCGCAACACTTTTAACTGCGTCGCAAATTCATCACATGACACACGCGTTTGAGCCGCAACGCAGGTTTGAAATTCTTCTACCTGCGGCACGGCAATGTATAAAACATTGAGGAAGTGTCGATTCGAAGCACTGTAGGGACTGCAGCGCTCAGGGGCTGCGGGGGCCAAAGCGTGTAATGGATTTAACGCAATAAACGCCGCACCCTGCGGGGCTAAATCCGCAATCATTTGCCGCAAATCCTGGAAATCACCCATTCCCCAATTGCCAGCGGAGCGTAAGGTATATAGCTGCACGGCCAAGCCCCACAAGCGCTTACCTTGAACGATCGAAACAGGTTCAAAGCAATCCTTAAGCGACACTATTAGTTTGCAATATCCAGTATTCTCCGTAGTCATCTGGATAAATAACTCGTGATAGCCTGCGGATAATTCGTAAGGTAATTCAAAACGCCGCCGTGTCATACCCACTCCATCCACCTCACCACGCCAAATTTCGACACACCGGTCCAGCGTCATTGTGTCTTGAGTTTGCGCGCCACTCTCCATGCGTAGTGTCCAAACCAAGGGGTGATGCAAATCGCTCACAGCCACATTAAGATCAACATCAACGCGAGTACTGCGCGTGCTGATCACGGACGGCATGAATCTAAATGAATGCTGTTTCTCGGAACTTTTTAGAGTTGCAGCGAGTTCCGCTGAACTATCGATGCTACAACCCATGGCGCGCAAAATAGCCGCTTTTATATCGACCCCGAAATACTGCAATTCCCCACGGTAGTTGTGGTAAGCGTCGCCAATACCGCGTAATCGAGCAAGTTTTTCAATTGATTCCGTGTCCATTCTCAAATTTCCAACAGCACGACGCTATTAAGCTCCATGTGATAACTGCCAATGCTCGCACTAAATGCCTCTGAACTCTCCCGCGCGGTGTCAAATCGAACGATACACCGTTCACCTTGAATTTCAGGTAATTGAAATTCGACCGCATTGGGTGCTGCATTTAACAAAAGCAGTATTTGGGTCGCGCTTTTACTTTGATCAGCACCATTATTTTTTCCGAACCATAATCCTATAGTACGTAAGCTCGCGTCTTGCCAGTCTTGGGAGGACATTTCGCCACCGCGCGCATGCAACCAACTCACGTCCTTAGCCACGCCGGCAATATTCACTCCTTTGAGAAAAGTCTCGCGCCGAAATTCTTCGCGCTCGCGACGAATTCCGGTAAGCAATCGCACGAATTTGACGAGTTCTCGTTGCTCCTCAAGAAGCCGCCAATCGACCCACGATATTTCGTTGTCCTGACAATAGGCGTTGTTATTGCCTCCTTGAGTACGAGCAAACTCATCGCCCGCCTGCAACATCGGTATGCCTTGCGATAAAAATAATGAAGCTAAAAAATTGCGCATTTGGCGATTACGTAACGCATTAACTTGTGCATCGATGGTCGGTCCTTCGATACCGGAATTCCAACTTAAATTATTCTCACTTCCATCTGCACCCTGCTCGAGGTTCGCCATATTGTGTTTGCCGCTATAGGTCACCAAGTCGTTCAGAGTAAAGCCATCGTGCGACGTCAAAAAATTAATGCTAGCCGTCGGCTTGCGACCTGCAAGTCGAAACACATCGCTGGATCCGGCCATCCGCTCGGCCAGTTCACCCAAGGTCCCCGCATCCCGTCGCCAAAACGCCCGCAAGGTATCCCGATACCGATCGTTCCACTCGGACCAACCGACAGGAAATCGGCCCAGTTGATATCCTCCCAAGCCTACATCCCAAGGTTCTGCGATCATTTTAAGATAAGCCAATGCAGGTTCGGCTCGCACGGAGTTAAAAAAAGCAGACTCTTCGTTAAATCCATTGGCATCACGAGCAAGAACCGTGGCGAGGTCAAAACGAAACCCATCGACGTGCATTTCTTCAGCCCAATACTTAAGACAGTCAATGACTAAATCCCGCACATTCTCTTGCTCACAATTGAGCGTGTTGCCACAACCGCTCATATTTTCATAGTAACGCTTGTCGCTAGGTAATAAACGATAGTAAATGCAATTGTCGAGGCCGCGTAAGCTTAAAGTAGATCCGGCCTCATTACCTTCAGCCGTGTGATTAAATACCATGTCCAAAATGACTTCTATGCCTGCTGCGTGTAAGGCCTTTACCATTGTTTTGAACTCTAGTACCGCATCCTCAACCGCGTATTTATTCTCGCAAGAAAACCAAGCTACTGTGTTGTAGCCCCAATAATTGCGCAGCCCACGATCGCGCAAGAATTGCTCGCTCACAAAGGACTGGCAAGGCAACAATTCGACCGCTGTGACGCCAATGGCTTTCAGATGCTCAATCACTGGAGCGGCGGTGAGTCCTAAATACTTGCCGCGCCAAGCCTGCGGCACTCCCGGATGCAACTGTGTGAATCCTTTGACATGTAATTCGTACAACAGCGTATCGCGCCATAGAATGGAAGGCGGTTTATCGGACCCCCAGTCGAAGTCGGAACTGACGACTTTGCAGCGCGGCGTGCCCTGAGCCAACGCTCCTTCGGCGCTACCGGTAGTTGCTCGCGCATAGGGATCAATCAGCGCGATGCTGGCATCGAAGCGATGACCATTTTCCGGATCAAATGGGCCGTGCACGTAATATACGTACTCCAGTGCGCGATCCGCCGTACTTAAGGGCAACAACCCATGCCAAACATCTTGAGTGCGCGCCGGCAAATCAAAACGCTCGCCCTCCGGTCCACTTTCGGCGTGCCATATGCACACCTCAACTCGGATTGCATGCCGGGAGAAAACTGCAAAATTGACACCCACAGACGTCCGCATCGCGCCCAGAGGACGCGGCGAGCCGCGCTTAATAGACCTCACTTATGCGGGCCCCGCGAGTGATCCCACCTCAGCAAAGGGTCCTTTTAAAAACACAGCTGCGAGCGGCGGTAAGTTCAATTGCAAAGAGGCAGCGCCATTGCGGCCAGGTTCGGCTACCCAATCGATTTGCAGGTTGTAACCGGATCCACCAAAGCGCACTTCATCGGAGTCAAATATTTTTCGAAAATTCCCCGCCCCTGGCACCTGGATCACGTATGCCTCGCGCGGCACCGGAGTCGCATTAAATATACAAATCAACGGCTCTCCCACATCACCCGCAGTACAGCTGCGCTGAAAAATCCAAACGCTTTCATCGGTGTTATGAAAATCTATCCAACGAAACCCGTTCTGATCACAATCGCTGCCGTAGAACTGCGGGCTCGTAGCATACAATTTATTTAATTCGCGGGTGCAATCACGCAATTCTCGATGCGCAGCCTCTTGTAATAAATACCAATCGATCTGATCGTTCTCGCGCCATTCCTGCCATTGTGCAAACTCCGAACCCATAAACATCAGTTTTTTGCCCGGATGGGCACACATGTAAGCAAGACACAATCGGAAATTGGCGCGTTGTTGCCAATTATCCCCCGGCATTTTACTGATCAATGCTCGCTTGCCGTGTACGACCTCATCGTGCGAGATGGGTAAAATGAAATTCTCTGACCACGCGTACACAAACGAGAAAGTCACCAATTGCTGATTAAAGCGACGGTACGCGGGATCAAGTTGCATGTACTTTAACGTATCGTTCATCCATCCCATATTCCATTTGAAATTAAAACCGAGTCCGCCATGTTCCGGTGGGCGAGTAACGCCGGCAAATGACGTTGACTCTTCAGCAATGGTCAGCGCACCGGGAAAATTGCGATGCACTGTATTGTTCATTTGACGCAAAAATTCAACTGCTTCTATGTTTTCCCGACCCCCGTAGCGATTAGGCAACCATTCGCCGGGATTGCGGCTGTAATCTAAATATAGCATTGAAGCGACCGCATCGACTCGCAGCCCGTCGATGTGATAGTAATCTAACCAGTACAGAGCATTCGCAGTTAGAAAATTTCGTACTTCGTGGCGACCATAATTAAAAATTTTAGTGCCCCAATCCTTATGCTCACCCATTCTAGAATCAGCGTGCTCATACAGCGCAGTGCCATCAAATCGCACCAAGCCATTATCATCGCGTGGAAAATGACCGGGCACCCAATCCAAAATCACGCCAACACCGGCGCGATGACAGCAATCCACAAAATACATCAGATCTCGAGGCGAGCCGTGCCTTGCACTAGGTGCGTAATAGCCGGTGACTTGGTAGCCCCATGAGGCATCAAGTGGATGCTCGGCCACGCCCATCAATTCAATATGCGTATAACCCAAGTCCAGCACGTAAGGAATAAGCTGCGTCGCAGCCTCATGCCAACTCATGAAAGGCGGCGTGCGCTGATCCCAAGGTCGTCGCCAAGACGCTAAATGAACTTCGTAAGCGTTAAGCGGCTGCCTTAGCGGGTTGTTTTGCGATCGAGATTGCATCCAATCCTGGTCACTCCACGGAAATCCATCGATGACCGTCACTATCGAAGCATTCTCCGGTCGCAATTGCATACCAAACCCATAAGGGTCGGACTTTAAAAATAATTGGTCGGGAGTGCGGATCTCATATTTATAAATGCACCCCTCTCCCACCTCCGGAATTAGCAACTCCCATATGCCGGACGAGCCGCGGCCTTGCATGACATGTTGATCGCCGTTCCACTGATTAAACGGCCCCACTACACTAACGCGTTCAGCATTCGGCGCCCATACCGCGAAACGGGTGCCTGATTTCCGATTTGCGTGCGAAGTCAAATGCGCGCCTAATTTTTGATAAATGCGCTCGTGTCGACCCTCGCCGAACAGATACAGATCGAAGTCTGAGAGTGCGTCGCTACTCATATCACGGGCTTTACACGCCAAATGTTATTTGCATATTCGCGAATACTTCGATCACTGGAAAAATACCCCATACTCAAACAATTAATCGCCGCCTTGTGACTCCATGCATCTTCTTGTAAGTACAAGATATCAACTTGATCTTGGGTATGGGCATAAGCAGCATAATCGGCAAGCACCAAGAACGGTTCGCCGTCGCCGAGCAAACGATTCACAACAAATTCCGCCTCGGCCGTCCGATCAGGCGAAAAAAATCCCGACTTAATCAGATCCACGGTATTTTTAAGTTCGGGATTGGCTTCGTATTCCATACGCGGCCTGTAGCCTAAGGCCTTGCGCTCGGTTACCTCTGCAGCGTTCATACCGAAGATAAAAATATTATCGGCACCCACATGATTACGAATTTCAACGTTGGCGCCATCCAAAGTACCAATAGTCAACGCCCCATTCAAGCTTAACTTCATATTACCAGTCCCGGAGGCCTCCATACCCGCGGTGGAAATCTGTTCGGATAAATCCGCCGCTGGCATTATTTTTTGCGCCAAGGAGACATCATAATCAGGTAAAAAGACTACCTGCAATTTATCGCGGACCAAAGGGTCCGCGGCAATGGTGCTCGCCACATTATTAATCAGTTTAATGATTGCCTTGGCCATGACGTAGCCAGGAGCTGCCTTACCCGCGAAAATAACCGTGCGAGGTACGATCGGCGCACGAGGGTTGTCGCGAATACGTCGATAGCGTGTCACCACATACAATAGATTCAGCAATTGACGCTTGTACTCATGGATTCGTTTAACCTGGACATCAAATAGCGAGTCTAAATTAAGGGTAATCCCGCATCGTTGCAGCACTTCAGTCGCTAAATGCTGCTTGTTAACGCGCTTAATCCCGCGAAAGTGTCGGCGAAAATCCGCGTCATCGGCTGCGCCAATCATGCGACCTATATCTTCCAAATCGTTTTCCCAACCCACCCCTAGCCGCTCAGTAAACATCGCCGATAAACCCGGATTAGACTGTTTCACCCAACGCCGTACCGCAATACCATTGGTGACATTAGTAAACCGATCGGGATACATCTCGGCGAACCCGAAAAAAACATACTGACGCATCAAGTGCGAATGCAATAGCGCCACACCGTTGACCCGATGACTGCCCACGACCGCAAGATGGGCCATGTTCACACGTCGATCAGCGTCGTTACTAATAATCGATAAGCGCCGTTGACGATCCAAATCGCCGGGGTAGCGCTTCTCTACCTCGCGTAAAAATTCGTCATTTATCAGATATATTATTTGCAAATGCCGTGGCAATAATCTCTCGAATAATTCAACCGCCCAAGTCTCCAACGCTTCCGGCAATAGCGTGTGGTTAGTGTAGGAAAAAACCTGACCGGTAATTCGCCAGGCTGTGTCCCATGCAACATCCCGCTCATCGACCAATAAGCGCATCAACTCCGGTATTGCCAGCGTCGGATGGGTATCATTGAGCTGTATGGCAATAGCATCGGGTAAAGAGTCTAGCGCACGCCCCTCGCTGGCATGGGTGACCAACATATCCTGCAAACTAGCGCTTACAAAAAAATACTGCTGCTTGAGGCGCAACTCTTTGCCCTGATGCGTAGAATCATCGGGGTACAAAACACGTGACAAATTTTTGGCGTCAACTTGGTCTTGGACAGCGGCGCTGTAGTCACCGGCATTAAATCGTTCAATTTTAAATGGAGTGACCGCACGGCCCGACCAAAGCCGCAAATGATTGACGGTCGAACTACGGTTGCCCGGAATTAATTGGTCAAAACCAATTGCAAAAATATCATTGGTCGCTACCCATCGATGCTTCAACGCTGGATTAGGACTGTTAATCGTAGCCTCGCTACGCCCACCAAAGCGCACCGTATACCGAACATTACCACGCGGTGTTTCCCAAACATTACGAAGATTAAGCCAGCTACTTGCAACCTCTTGTTGCGCTCCATCGCTACCGATAATTTGGGTGAAAATTCCGTAGTCGTAGCGAATACCGTACCCAATAGCCGGGTATTGTAAGGTGGCCAAAGAATCCATGAAACAGGCGGCCAGCCGGCCCAAGCCACCATTGCCTAAGCCAGGATCGACTTCTAGAGCAGCGATTTCGTCAAGATCGTAGCCTAATTCGAGTAGCGCCACGCGAGCCTCCTGCACAAAATCACCTTCGAGGCTTGAGAGCGCGTTAATTAACGATCGACCTGGGAGAAACTCAACCGATAGATAGCAAACCCGCTTAACTCGAGCAATAGCCACTCGACGCTGCGTCGCCAACCAGCGTAGAGCCAGCTCCTCACGCACCGCAAGCGATAGTGCATCATAGATATCGCGGGGTGTCGCAGTATCAATATTTTTGTCGAGAGCTCGGGATAACCGATCTAGCAGAGACGCCTGGAGCATGCCGGGTTGGAGAGCGGTATTCCGGCGCGTCGCAATCTGTGTTTCTATAGTACTCATATATCGGGTTATTATAGGGATCTTGTCCCCTGGACGGGGCCTAAACCTCTTGAGGCGGTCTATACGTGAACTCTTCTTCACTTGCAGTAGGCATAGATGTCGGTGGCTCGTCTATAAAATGTGCGCTAGTCGATATTACGAGCGGCGGGTTTGCAAGCGAGCGCTACGCAGTGCCGACTCCGGCGCAAGAATCGACCGCTAGTTTATTAGATGCGCTGGGAACATTGGTTGCCAAAATTCCCGGCGAGCATCCCATTGGATTAACGTTTCCCTGCGTGATTCGCGGCGGATTCCTACGGTCGGCCGCGAACATCAACAAAGCGTGGATTGGTCAGCCTTTAGCGAAATTAGCAGCCAAACGACTCGGCCGTCCAGTCATCGCCTTAAACGACGGTGATGCAGCCGGACTTGCAGAAGTTCGCTACGGTGCGGCCCGTGACGTAAAAGGTACCGTCCTCGTGCTGACCTTGGGTACCGGGATTGGCAGTGCATTGTTTATCGACGGACATTTGGTGCCGAACACCGAACTTGGACACCTGCAGGTACAGGGTCGCGAGGCGGAACATCGGGCGTCGGGACGCGCCCGGGTCGAGGACCGGCTAAGCTGGGATTCATGGGCAGCACAACTAACCCTGGTATTGCAAGAAATGCACGCACTACTGTGGCCAGAACTCATTGTTTTGTGCGGCGGAATTACCGAGGATCCTGAAGAATTCATGGGTAAGTTACGCTGCGAGGCTAGGCTTTGCGTCGGAGCCATGCGCGCGGAAGCGGGCATTGTCGGAGCTGCACTAGCAACCACCTTATCGGACCCATAAGTCGGACGAAACGAGTGCTCGTTCGGCGTGCGATTGCTGCGTTTGTATTTTTAAGCCTAGTGGCCTGTAGCGTATTGCGCCTCGCTCCACGCGAAGACGCCGCCGCTATCATCGAACCGCAAAAATCTAGCCAACCGCAAGTCCCTGCAAATTTGTTTGTGAACGCTGCGCTCTCAATGCTGGGCCAACCGTACCGGTATGGCGGTGCGGCCGTTGGGGGGTTCGATTGCAGTGGCTTGGTTGAATTTGCCGCGCACAGAGCAAACCTTGCGGTCCCGCGCACCGCCTTAGAGCAACTGGGCATCGGGGTTCCTGTTCCGCGCGGTGAGCTCAAAGCGGGAGACTTAGTATTCATGCACCTAATTCGCAAAGAATTGCATGTCGGTATCGCGCTGGATGCGGATCGCTTTATCCACGCTCCCTCGACAGGGCGATTTGTGCGTATCAGTTCTTTGCTAAATTCACCCTACAACAAAGCTTATTTTACCGCCCGCAGAATTCTCGCATCCGACGCGGCCACGACCCCGCTACCCCTTACACCCCTTGCACCCATTACACCCCTTAGCCCGTTAGGTGGACGTCATTAAGCAAGCGCTTTGCCGTATCATACGGCGCTCCATTTTTTCCAACAGGACATCGTTATGAAATTGTATTACTCACCCGGAGCGTGTTCTTTGTCGCCGCACATTGCTCTTTGCGAAGCGGGTCTAACGTTCACCACTGAATCCGTCAACCTAAAAACCAAACAGACCGCTGGCGGAGTCGACTATAAAACTATCAACTCTAAAGGCGCCGTACCCGCACTACAACTGGACAACGGGAAAATACTCACTGAAGGACCGGCAGTTGTTCAGTATATTGCGGATCAAAAACCGGAATCCGGTTTAGCCCCGCGATTTGGCACCTTTGAGCGCTACCAATTAATGGAAATTTTGAATTATATAAGTTCAGAAATGCACAAGGGTTATTCCGCCCTCTTTAACTCCAGCAACAGCGCCGAGATAAAAGCCGCCGCCGCCGCCGCATTAAGTCCAAAATTTGACTGGTTAACCCGCTATCTCGGCGCTAAAACTTACCTGCTAGGCGATACTTTTACGGTAGCGGATGCCTACCTTTTCGTGGTCTTGAACTGGTCTGCTATGGTAAAAGTTGACCTCAGCAAGTGGCCCAAACTTGCCGAATACCATGCCCGCGTGGCCGCACGCCCTAAAGTACAAGAGGCCATGAAGGCCGAAGGTTTGATTAAATAGCGGACTCAACTAGGCGCGGCGGAGGGTCCGCCGCTACCCGCTATGCGGCAGCAAACTGCAATGACGCCAACCGAGCATACAGCGGAGAAGTTAACAGAAGCTCCGCGTGAGTGCCCACGGCAATCTTGTGACCGTGATCCATCACAACAATTCGGTTTGCTTTTAACACCGTCGCCAGTCGATGGGCAATGATAATAGTCGTGCGCCCGCGCATGAGTTTCTCAAGCGCAGCCTGCACCAAGCGTTCCGATTCCGCATCCAACGCACTCGTCGCTTCGTCCAACAATAAAATCGGCGGATCCTTCAAAATAGCTCGTGCGAGCGCAATGCGCTGTCGTTGTCCTCCCGACAGCCGTGTGCCCCGTTCACCCAAAAAGGTGTCGTAGCCTTGCGGAAGTTTGCGCAAAAACTCATCGGCCGCCGCCGCCACTGCGGCTGCTTCGATTTCAGCATCGCTCGCATTCGGTCGGCCGTAGCGAATATTATCGCGGGCGCTCGCACCAAATAACACCGTGTCCTGTGGCACCAAACCCATTTGCGTCCGAATATCCTCGGGTCTTAAGTCGACCAGACGTCGTTCATCAATCTGCACGCTCCCGCTATCCGGATCGTAAAATCGCAATAGCAATTGAAAAGTCGTGCTCTTGCCAGCTCCCGAAGGACCTACAAATGCGATGGTTTCTCCCGCAGCGACATCTAGAGTAAACCCATCAACGGCAGCCGTCATAGGCCGAGAAGGATAATGAAAAGTGACATTATCAAAGCGTATTTTGCCGCTGATGCGGGCGGGTAACTCGAGCGGCTGCAAGGGCGCGCGAATCACAGGCCTGGCATGCAACAATTCGGACAAGCGTTCCATCGCACCTGCGGCGCGTTGTACCTCGCCCCACATTTCGGACAATTGGGCCGCCGATGACCCCACCAATGCTGCGTAAGTTAAGAACTGGGCGAGTTGCCCGCCGGTCATTTCACCGGCAAGCACTGCGCGCGCGCCCAACCAGAGCACCAGAGTAATTGCGCCAAACACTAATATGATGCCGAGAGCCGTTAGCTCAGCACGAACCCTTGAACGGCGTACTGCGATTTTGAAACTGTCTTCAACGGCGTTGCCATAGCGCTGAGTTTGTAGCTCCTCGAGGGTGTAGGCTTGCACCGTCTGAATTGCGTTCAACGTTTCATCGGCAAGCCCGCTGGTATCGGCGATGCGATCTTGGGATGCGCGCGATAAGCCGCGCAGGCGACGGCCGAGCATAATGAGCGGCACCACCACCACCGGGATCAGCACTAGAATAATTCCAGTGAGTTTTGCGCTGGTCAGAGCCAACATCACTAACGCGCCGATGACACTGAGAGTTGAACGCAAAACAATCGAGAGATTGACACCGGCGATGGATTGCACCAGGGTGGTATCGGCGGTGAGGCGCGACAAGACCTCGCCTACACGGGTCGTTTCGTAGAACATAGGATCCATGCGCACGACGCGCCGATAAACGGCCGTGCGCAAATCCGCGACCACACGCTCGCCCAGCCACGTGACCAAATAGAAGCGTAGGGCGGCAAAGCCACCGTAGATGACTGCGGCTACCAAAAATCCAATGAAATAGCGATTGATGGTGCCAGCGTCTTTGGCGGAGATACCGTGATCGATCAACTGGCGTAGCGCTACGGGTAAGGCCAGCAACGCCGCCGCCGCCACTAGCAGCGCGAGCATGGCCGCCACAAGCGTAGCGCGGTAGGGCTTTAAGAACGGGATGAGGGAGCGTAAAGGGTTGAGAGACTTAGGTTTCTGGTGCAAATCGGGGGCATTACTCATAACTCTTATGATCCCACACTTGCAATTTGACTGCGCGCCAAAGCGCGTTAGGAGGATTGACCGTTGTAGGATCGCAACGCTTACGCGGTACCCTTTATACGGCGATTGCCTTTCGGGCAGCGGAACGATAAGGTGCAATCATTGGAAACATAAGAGAAGGGCTGCGGTATGTACAAAAATCATCAAATTTTAAAGTTGCGCGGATACCACGCCAAAACTCCCGGCAAATCCGCGCTAGGCGTTAGCGCATTGCTAGTACTCGGGCCGTACCTGGCATTTGGACAGGCGACCCCCGCCGCACCGCCGGCGGTGGCACCGTCCGTAGCCGCACCGGCCCCAGCCGCGCCAGCCGCAGCCGCGCCAGTTGAAGAGTCTGGCGGCCAACTCCAGGATATCGTCGTCACGGCCACTCGTCACGAAGAGAGCCTTAGCAAAGTACCCATCAGCATAACCGCCTTGAACCAGGAGTCACTGGATCTCCGCGGCGTTAAAGACATTCAGGATGTTGCGCGATTTACGCCTGGCCTGAGTGTCGATAATTCGGGTACCAACAATATTTCTATTCGCGGTATTTCGTCGTCTGGTGGTGCAGGCACTACAGGAATTTATCTAGACGACACTCCGATTCAAATTCGCGCGCTTGCGTTTAATCCTGATGAGGCATTGCCGAAGTCTTTTGACGTTGATCGTGTTGAGGTACTGCGCGGCCCGCAAGGCACTCTTTTCGGAGCCGGTTCAGAAGGTGGCACGGTGCGCTATATCACCACTCAACCGAGTCTCACCAAGACCAGCGTCTATAGCCGCGCCGAACTCTCGAATACTGCAGGTGGTGGCCCAAGTTACGAGGCCGGTGTTGCTGCTGGAACGCCTATAATAGAGGGCGTGTTAGGCATCCGCGCGACAGTTTGGTACCGACGCGACGGCGGTTGGATTGATCGTATTGATCCCACGACGTTGAGCCTTGCACAAAAGAACGCCAATTACGACAACACCTCACTCATTCGCTTAGCGGCGATTTGGGCACCCAACGACAAGTGGTCGATTACGCCGAGCTTCTATTATCAAGATCGTTATCGCAATGATGTGGAAAATTACTGGCCGCTATACTCCAATCCCAGTCAAGATCGTTATGTTAGTGCAAACCCCACGCAACGCAACGACCCCGATCGTTTTTATATTGGAGCACTTAAGGTCCAAGGGGACTTGGGTTTTGCACAACTAATTTCTAATACTTCATACTTTCATCGTAAAGAGACTACGGGGTATGACGGAACGCTTTACAACCTCGGGTTCTACCAGACGCAACCGCAACTGCCGGCAACTGCGGTATTCCCAACCGCCGCTCTGCTCACTCCCGGATTGTTTCCAATGCTCGATGCCCAAGGACTGCACCTTCCATTGGGCGCGACCAATTATCGTTCGCCCGCGTCGGTTGACAACGGTCAGCAAAACTTTACTCAGGAAATTAGACTGCAGTCGTCGGACTCATCTGCCAAACTTATCTGGACTACCGGATTGTTTTACAGCGCCAATCGCCAGAGTTATTTAGAGCAAATTCACGATCCGTCACTCAATGATCTGGCGCTAGCATTGACTGGGCAGCCTTACACGGCATTTTTTGTCGACGCAAACTCAAATCCCGTTACCTATGATCCACGTTTTCCCAATGACTCGTATTTTCTACAAACCAATGCAAAAGACGAGCAACTCGCTTGGTTTGGCGAGGGCACTTATGGATTCACGGATGAGTTGAAAATGACCGTAGGCGCGCGTTTATCCGCAACCAAATATACGTTCAATACCTTCACCGGCGGCCCACAATTGTTTTCGGCGCCAACTTCAGGTAGTGGTGAGAAAAAGGAAAACTCGTTTACACCCAAATTGGGTTTCGCGTACCAGAAAGACCCGCATAACCTCTATTACTTCACATACTCGAAAGGTTTTCGTCCAGGTGGAGCCAACAATCCTCTGCCTCCCATAGCCTGTGGTGCTGACTTTCAAAATTTTGGAATCACTACTGCCCCGACTACCTTTAATTCCGATTCGGTCAGCAGTTTTGAAGTCGGAGCTAAAAATAACTTCGACAATCGATTCAAGATTGCGAGTAGCGTCTACTACATCAAGTGGAACAATATTCAACAGACCGTGGTGCCGCCGATTTGTCAGATCTCCTTCATTGACAACTTGGGACAGGCGGTTGCAAAAGGCGCGGATATTCAACTGGAGTTTGCAGTCACGGAGAGTTTTACTACGGAACTGTCCATGGGTTACACAGACGCTCGCTACACGCAGGATTCTAAGTTG
The DNA here is from genome assembly GCA_025359565.1 of Gammaproteobacteria bacterium. Lineage (GTDB taxonomy): Bacteria > Pseudomonadota > Gammaproteobacteria > Steroidobacterales > Steroidobacteraceae > Bog-1198. Next base: position 132,639 of record JANYFY010000029.1, read on the forward strand.
TCGCCCATTGAAAATAAACCCATTGTCGCGAACGGGGATGCAATTACAGGTCAAAGTGGCGAACCCAACCCACCCGTAACCGCAGCGATAGGCTTGGAATATAAGTTCAAGCTGGGGGAGCGGGAGTCATTTGTTCGCGCCGACTATGAGTATCAAGGGAAGGCTAAATGGCCTTCTCCTAACCAGGACTCTGGGTCGCAACAATACGATAGTGCAAACTACGTCCTGGGGTCGACGAGCTTTGCCTCGATTCGAGGTGGTATGAGCTTCGGTGCCTTGCAAATCGCGGCATTCATTGACAACCTTACCGACACGCATACGGTAACCAATCATGAATTTTCGATCGACTCCCAAACCGGCTCCAGTCGATTGGAACGTGACTTTACCTTCCGTCCGCGTACCTTTGGAGTGACCTTTACCTACCGTCAATAGGAATAACATGCGAGCGAAACTTACGTGTGGGTGCGTGATCGGTAGCACGCTGCTGGGAACGGTTGTGGCGGCCGCTGAACAAGTCAATTCTGCTGCCGATGTCTTACAAGATATCGTGGTCACGGCCACCCGTCACGAGGAAAGCCTAAGCAAGGTGCCGGTCAGCATCACGGCGCTAAGCCAGGCAACACTTGACCAGAAGGGCATCAAAGACTTCACCGACATGGTGCGTTTCACGCCTGGACTGGCAATCGATCAAACTGGCAGCAATAACATTTCCATTCGGGGTATTTCATCCTCTGGCGGTGCCGGTACCACCGGTATTTACATTGACGACACGCCGATCCAAATGCGTTCTTTGGGATTTAACCCGGACGACACCTTACCCAAGACCTTCGACCTCGATCGCGTTGAAGTACTGCGCGGCCCCCAGGGAACCTTATTTGGCTCTGGTTCCGAAGGCGGCACGGTGCGCTATATCCTGACCCAACCGAGCCTTACCCAGCAAACCAGCTATGCTCGCGGCGAGCTGTCGTATACAAAGTATGGTGACCCCAGCGAAGAAATCGGCTTTGCGCACGGAGGGCCCTTGGTTGAAGATGTATTGGGTTATCGGGCGAGTATTTGGTATCGGCACGACGGCGGTTGGATCAACCGCGTCGATCCGACCACGGGTGCCGTAGTCGATTCGAATGCCAATAGAGCCCACGCATTAACTGCACGGTTGGCTTTCCTCATTGCGCCAACTGCAGGGTTGAAAATTACGCCGAGTATTTTTTACCAGAACAACCGCAAGCACGACGTATCAACCTATTGGGCAAGTTCGTCGAATCCATCATCCGGTCAATTCAATGACGCCAACCCCGACCGCACGCCCATTCCCGACGAGTTCTTCTTACCCGCGCTCAAAATTGAAGCGGATTTAGGCAAAATGCGCTTAGTTTCCAACACCTCTTATTTCAGTCGCAAGGAGATTAGTGGCTACGAGGGTACTTTGTACGACTTGAGTTATTACCAGGGACTCGGTTGGCCGAATGCCTATCTTAGCGGTGCCACTTTGATTCCTCTAAGCTATGTCAACGCCGCTGATTACCCCTTGATTGACACCAACGGCGTACACCTACCGGCGGGATTCACCCACTACCGCTCCCCCGCCACGATCCAGAATCAGCAACAAAGTATCACCCAGGAAATTCGTCTTGAGTCGACCGATGCTGATAGTCGATTTGTTTATACCGTCGGCGCGTTCTGGCAATTGGCGCGCGAATACAGTCTTGAAGAGATTCACGATCCAATGGCCGACGCCTTCCTGCAAGGTATTTTTGGTCCTGGCGCTACTACCCTCAATATTTTTGGCGCAGCCACATTGCCGAACGGCGATGGTTACTATAATCGGAATACTGCGCATGATCGGCAAATCGCTGCTTTCGGCGAAGTTAACTACCGGCTAACCAATGAATTAAAGGCAACGTTCGGTGGACGATATTCAAAATCTTCATTCGATCTGTCGCATTTTGCGGATGGGCCTCTAAACTTCGGTCAAACCACATCGAATGCATCAGCCTCGGAAAGTAAATTTACGCCTAAGCTTGGGCTTTCGTGGCAAGCGAGCCCGGCTGACCTTTACTACCTGACTTATTCTAATGGTTACCGCGCGGGCGGAGCCAATGCGCCGCTGCCGAGCTACTGCGATAGCGGCTTGCAGACTCTGGGATACGTTAAGGCGCCTTCCACCTACACCTCGGATACCACGCAGAGCTTCGAGGTCGGCACCAAAAACAATTTCGGAGGGAAGTTCCGCATTGCCAGCAGCGTTTACTACATCAAGTGGAACGACATTCAACAGAGTGTCTATGTACCGGGAGGTTGCGGGCTACAATTTACTGAGAATTTAGGAACTGCCGTCGCCAAAGGGTTTGATTTGCAAGCCGATGCCATCCTAGGACCTGTCAACTTTGAAGGATCGGTGGGCTACACCAGCGCACGCTTCGTCAAAGACTCAAAAAACAATATCGCGCTTAACGGCGATGCGATCTCGGGACAAGAAGCGATCAACGGGGCCCCGGGCACCAGCCCTCCGTGGACCCTCTCTTTAGGCGCCCAATATAACTTCAAACTAATCGAGCACGATGCATTTGCGCGCATTGACTTCGAATTCGCGAGCCGCAACCCTTGGCTTGCGCCGATCCAAGATCCGCACGCAAAACAGTATGTTAATAACACTCTTTATAATATTTCCCCTTCGCTGCCGTCGACTCGATTCTTGCAATTTCGCTCCGGCATGACGCTCGGCGATTGGCAAGTATCCGTTTTTGTAGATAATGTGCTGAATTCTCATCCGGTCACCAACTATGAGCGTGTATTTACCGACGCGTTCAATCCTTTGCAGGATCCAAAACCACAAACCGTGGGCGTACCCGGTCCGCAATACAACTACTATACTTTTAGACCGCTCACGGTGGGCCTCAGCGCGACTTTTAGACGTTAGCTCTAGCCGTGAAAAAAATTCATTCTTAAAACGTCAACAAGTTCCCGCTCCATGCCTGCTGCGCCACGTATAGAGCCTGGCGCTTTTCCAGCGGCTCCATATCCCAACCGAGTCGGCGAGCTTGATCGATAGCCCGAGATTGCTGTTTAGCAGCGGCTTTGTAGTCCCCCTGACTGGCATTGGCGGCAGCACGGATCTCCCAAAGACTGGGATCATTCCGATGCTCACGTTCAAGATTCTCAGTCAAAGTCAGCGCCCGTTTCGGATCACGAAACTCAACGGCAGGATTTGCCGCAAGAACCGCCGCTAATAATAATTTGCCCGACTTACTGTCTTGCTTAGCGGCACGCTCCAACCAAACGATTGCACCTTTGATCGCTTCGTGATCCGGATTGCCTTTAAGCAAATATTCAGCCAAGGTGACCTGCGCATCGGGCTGATCCGATTGAGCGGCTTTTTGCAACCAAATCTCACCCTTTACGGCATCGCACTGACAACCCTGCCCATTAAGTAACCTCGTCCCAATTTGATACTGAGCATACGGTGCACCTGCCTGTGCAGCCTTAAGAAACCAAGGCATGGCTTTATCGGCGCTCTGCTTTAACTGCGGCAAACCAGCCAGCATCATGCCATAGAGCATTTGAGCGGAAACATCCCCTGCTTCCGCTTTCAGTTCAGTTGCGCGAACTCGATTTTTGAGATCACCATATTCCTCGATCGACACCCCGCGCATTTGAAAATTGTAAAGCATACTCACCGTAGTCGTAACCGGCTGGCCATTGCGTCGAGCCGGCAAATACAGTGATCGCAATACACTGTCACGCACCGTCTCCTCAAAACTTCCCGTGGGCACGGCATACAGAATTCTAGGCATGCGCGGGTGTCCATCGGGAGGCACTACGAATTCAACGTACACCTCTCCTTGTATGCCCGCGCGTCGAGCAAGATCCGGGTACGCTGGCATATAATGATTAGACGGGCGCACGGGATCAGTATTCTCGTATTCCCGACCTTTAAGAAAACGCGGCATTAAACTTTTATCAAGCGCCGCCTGACTATACTTCGCTTGTATTTCTGCAGAAATTTTCAGCGACATTGGCGAAATTTGCGGTTCTAATTCGGCCACCCATTTTTCGGCTTCCACCATGCCGTTTTTGACCGACAATGACGCCCAGGCATGCGCGTAAGTGGCACTGCGTTCAACCCCTTCACCGCGCGCATACAGGACGGCCAGGTCATATTGCGCCCGCGGCTGACCTAGCTCAGCAAGCTCCTTGAACTGCTTAAAGGCACTAACAAAATCCGATTTTTTGTACGCTATTTGAGCCGCATAAAGATCAGCCCAAGCAGTAGGCACTTCGACCAGAAGAATTAAACTAAGTGCAACTGTTAGCTTTAGAACCAGTAGCCGCATAGCGCCTAATCCAAAACCTTAAGCCACTGCCCGCTTAGCGTCGCGCCCCACCGCATCCTGTACCGCTTCGGAGATGATATTTAAGCCTTCATCCAGTACCGCATCTTGAATGGTCAGAGGTGCCAATAGTCGCACCACGTTAGCCGATGTACCGCAGGACAGTAAAATCAAGCCGCGCTGTAGGGCATTTGCCAGAATAGAAGCGGTCAACGCCGCATCGGGCTCTTTAGTCTTCGGGTCTTTCACCAACTCGAATGCCACCATCGCGCCTAAGCCCCGTACATCGCCGATGCATGGAAAACTCTTGGCCAGCGTTTGGAGATGCGCGCGAATTTTCACGCCGACGCGATTCGCGCGCGCACACAAATCCTCACTTTCAATTACATCGAGCACTGCATGCGCTGCCGCAATGCTAATCGGATTACCTCCATAGGTGCCGCCCAATCCCCCCGGGTGGGACGAGTCCATAATGCTCGCCCGACCCGTCACTCCCGACAAAGGAAATCCACCGCCCAATCCCTTGGCAGTGATAATAATGTCAGGTACCACCCCGGAGTGCTCGATCGAAAACATCTTGCCCGTACGTGCAATACCGCCCTGCACTTCATCAGCGATCAACACAATGCCATGCTCGTCGCAAATCGCCCGCAGCGCCCGTAAGAATTCTACGGGAGCCACATTAAATCCACCCTCGCCTTGCACAGGCTCAATAATAATGGCCGCCACTGATTTCGGGTCCACGTCACCATGAAATAAACGATCTAAGTCGGCTAAAGCCTGGTCAGTCGAAATGCCATGGTAAGGCTGGGGGAATTCGGCGTGAAAAATCTCCGCAGGAAAAGGTCCGAAGCCACGCTTGTACGGCATGACTTTACCAGTGAGCGCCAAGGTCAGCAGCGTGCGACCATGAAAGCCGCCCGAGAACGCAATCACAGCGCCACGCTTGGTGTGGTAGCGCGCGATTTTAATGGCGTTCTCCACCGCTTCGGCGCCTGAACTCAAAAATAGACTTTTCTTCGGAAAATCTCCGGGTGCTAGCATATTCAGCCGTTCAGCCAAGTGCACATAGGATTCATACGGTGCCACGTGAAAACACGTATGCGCAAATGCTTGCGATTGTCTGGCGACAGCTTCCATTATTTTAGGGTGGCGATGCCCCGTGTTAAGCACCGCAATCCCTGCGGCAAAATCAATGTAGCGGCGACCCTCTACATCCCATAGTTCCGAATTCTCGGCCTTGGCGACATAAATGCCCTTAGTCGCTACTCCTACGGGCACTGCAGCCGTTTGCCGGGCTTTGATTTCGGTTGAATTTGACATAATATCGCCCCCTTTAATGGTACTGACCCGCTTAATGCTGCTTAACCGCCATTCGACGGTATCATTATAGCCGTGAGTCAGGCCAAAAAACCCAAATCCGCCCCATCTTGCCCTACTTCCATAAGCGGTAATGTCGCTGTTAAGGTCTCACGTTTCAAAGGTACCGCTCAAACCATCGCTGACGACCAGTTGGCGGTTGAGGCGCCTCTCGAAATCCTGCTTCATCATCCCGCCCTAGGTCCTGAACCGGAGTCCTTTGGTGCGACCATGCGAACTCCAGGCGATGATGAAGCTCTCGCTGCGGGCCTGCTGTATGGCGAAGGCGTCATTGAGGTCGCTTCGGATATAGATGCTATTGAGACAAGTACCCGCAGGCCCAATGTCGTCAATGTTCGATTAAATTACAAAGTGCAACTTGATCTGCAAGCAGCAGTGCGCCGATTCTCGGCGGGTTCAAGCTGCGGCATTTGTGGGACTACCGGTCTCGATGATGTGATTGCGCGCACAGCGATTTTACAGGTTGATACGGCGCAGCGGGTCGAACTTGCGGTACTGTTGCGACTACCCAGAATAATGCGTGAGTCACAGCTTAAATTTGGCAGCACAGGGGGCATTCACGCCAGCGCATTATTTGATATGGCAGGCACGCTGTTAGCCGTAACCGAAGATATCGGGCGGCATAATGCGTTGGATAAATTAGTCGGTATGAACTTGCTCGCGGGAAGATTACCGCTCACTGACCGAATCGTGTTGCTCAGCGGCCGCGTCAGCTTTGAACTTATTCAGAAAACACTGCGCGCGGGGGCAGCAATCATCGCGGCAATTGGCGCACCCTCAAGTCTTGCAGTCAGCCTTGCACAAAGCACCGGCCTTACGTTAGTCGGGTTCGTGCGCGACACCGGATTTAATGTATACACGCACGTGAAAAGAGTCAAAAACTCAAGCTAACTTTTAAGTCGCTGCCCTTATCCGACCGTGTAACCACGCCCCTCAAGACATGCGCCCATCGCCCGACGATATGAGCCGGCGCCTGCGTGTGAAGCAGCAACGCTTTCATTGATCTCGGCATGAACTGCAGCCTGCGCGTTAGCATCCGACGCAGACCCGATCATGGCACCCGTCAGGGCGCCAAAAACGACACCACCACCTCTGTCTTGACCCCCAGAGAGTATGGATCCGACCACAGCGCCGCCAATCGCCCCGGCAATCGTACCGATAGGCGCACGCGGCTGTACCACCACACGTTCATTGCCGCCGAAGCCCGAGCGACTCGGATCGAAGCCGGTCTGCTGCACCGCCCAAGCGTGACACTCGTAACGATCGCGATCCGTTTGATCGGAACTCTGACCCTTCGCCGGATAAGCAAAAATACGGGGCATTTGAGGCACTGGAACGAACACTTTCCGTGTCGGCGGCGCGACGACGCAAGCGCTCAGCACAGTCGCTAATACAATCGCAAGGAAGGTTTTCAATTGGCTCTCCAAGACTATTTTCTAAAACTATTATGTACCTGATAGACCTTGATACGGCCAAAGAGTTCGATCAGAAGGCAGAATCGTGACCCACTCGTCGGTTTTCGCCCTTACAAATGCTTAACTTGAACTCGTAACGCGGTCACCCGGGATAAGGTGCGCTTAACGTACGGCGTATAATTGTTATAGCGGCAATAAATAAAGGTCTGTGAATGAGTCTCAGCGTTTTCGATATTTTTAAAATTGGTATCGGTCCTTCTAGTTCGCACACGATGGGTCCCATGAATGCTGCACGTAGCTTCATAGAGTTAGTGGCGACCAAGGGCTTGTTGACTCGCACCGCACAAGTATCGGCACAACTCTACGGATCACTCGCGCTAACGGGACGGGGGCATTGCACCGATCGAGCCATTTTGCTGGGCTTCGAAGGCCACAGTCCAGACACCGTGGACTCTTCCACGATCGAACCCACGTTACAACGCATTCGCAGCACCCATCGTATTCGGCTCTTGGGCACCCACGACATCGCGTTCGATGAACCGCTTAATATTCTGTTTCATACAGATCAAGTTCTCCCCGGTCATTCCAACGGCATGCGCTTCACCGCTCACGACGCTAACTTAGAGGTCCTTGCGCGCGAAGAGTATTACAGCATCGGCGGCGGCTTTATTCTCCAAGCTGGCGCCGCCGCCAGCAACGATACGCAGCGCGCGCTACCGCCCTATGAATTTAACTCGGGAGACGAATTACTCGAACACGGTCGCAGTCACGGCCTGGAAATTCATGAATTGATTCTTGCACGAGAACGTACTTGGCGAACAGATGTAGAAATTCGAGCGGGATTATTACGAATTTGGCAGGTCATGCAGGACTGCGTGTGCCGCGGGTTTGCGGCTCAGGGTTTGCTTCCCGGCGTTTTAGGCGTTCGGCGACGCGCGCCTAAATTACATCGCCAACTGCTGAGTGGCGATCCTATGAGTCCCATGCAAGCACTCGATTGGGTCAACGTATTTGCACTAGCGGTAAACGAAGAAAACGCTGCGGGTGGCCAAGTGGTTACGGCACCCACCAATGGTGCCGCGGGCATAGTTCCGGCGGTGCTGCACTACTATCGGCGCTTTGAGACCGGTGCCGATGATGCCGGCGTACTGCGCTTCCTGTTGACAGCGGCAGCAATCGGCATGTTGTACAAACAGAATGCCTCTATATCTGGCGCAGAAATGGGCTGTCAGGGCGAAGTGGGGGTGGCTTGTTCGATGGCGGCCGCGGGATTAGTTGCAGCGCTCAATGGCAGCAATGAACAAATTGAAAATGCCGCCGAAATCGGTATGGAGCATAATTTAGGTCTCACTTGTGATCCGGTGGCGGGTTTAGTTCAAATCCCCTGTATAGAACGCAATGCCATGGGATCCGTGAAAGCAATTAACGCAGCTCGTTTGGCGCTACGCGGCGACGGGACGCATAAAGTATCGCTCGACCAAGTTATCGCCACCATGCGACAAACAGGTATCGATATGTCGACCATTTATAAAGAAACTTCTCAGGGCGGACTCGCTGTCAACGTACCTGAGTGCTGACACTTATTCTGGCTGCTAACCCGTCGCCTGCAGCCCCTGGGCAATACCACTGATAGTGGCACGCAGCGCTGCAAACAGCGCTTTATCTTCGTGCTGCGTCGCACGCCAACGTTGCAACAAATCCACTTGCATGAGGTGCATTGGATCAACATAAGGATTACGCAACTGAATCGCACGTTGCAAGGTCGGTTCGGTATCGAGTAACCGTTCAGTGCCGCGCAAATCCAATACTAGCGAGACCGACAAAGCGTACTCGGCTTTAATGCTTTTCGCGCAAGCCTCTAAATTATCTCCGGCTAGCGCATCATAGTGCGCAGCAATCTGTAGGTCGGTTCGAGCTAGCATGGCCTCGACGTCGTCCACTAAGTGGCTAAAGAAGGGCCACCCTGCCGCCATAGCCTCGAATACTTTTAACCCGTGTACCGCAATTGCAGCCTGTAAACCGCTACCGAATCCATACCACCCCGGCAACATATGCCGACTTTGGGTCCAGGCGAATACCCAGGGAATCGCGCGTAGCGAAGCGACGCCGCTTGCACCCGCGCGCGTAGCCGGCCGCGAACCAATGTGCATTCGCTCGATCACATCAAGAGGCGTCGCTGCTCTAAAATACTCATAAAATTGAGGATTATTAAACACCAGGCGTTGATACGCGACCCTACTACAATCAGCCAGAGTACGCATCGCAGCAATTTGCAACTCGGGAATCTGCCCCCGTTCACGGGCATGAGTCGCCAACATGACCGACGCAAATGTACGTTCAAGGGTTCTTAGCGCAATAGGCGGCAAACCGTAGCTTTGATTTACGACCTCACCTTGCTCGGTTAAACGTAAAACCCCGCGCATAGCTCCCGGTGGAACGCTCTCTACTAAGTGTTCTGTGCGTCCACCCCCGCGCGCGGGCGTGCCACCCCGTGCGTGAAAGATCAAGATATCAACGCCAGACTGGCGTGCGACTTCCAGTAATTGTGATTGCGCTATCTGCAAGGCCCAGCGAGATGCTGCAAGACCCCCTTCTTTATTGCTGTCTGAATATCCGATGAGTACCAGTTGCCGATTGTGACGCGCCACCAGGTGACCTCGGTAAGCGGTTTCAGAAAATAAATTTTGTATTAAGCTTCCGGCCTTTTCCAAAGCTTCAATGGATTCCAGCAATGGCGCTATATCCAAAGGACATTCCCCGGTGTGCTTATCCGTGATATCCGCCCACCGAGCCAGCAACAATGCCGCGAGTACATCTTGTGGCCCCTCAGCCCCGCTCACTATATATTCGCCAATCGCGCGTATGCCGTACTTGTGTCGAGCTTGTACCATGGCTTCGAACACCCATAGACACCGCCGGCCATTGGCATCGAGCGCCACAATAGGCCCCTGATCGCGAGCCAGTAGTTGCCTTAGTTGCCGCAATCGATCCTCAGGCGGTAACGAGAGCCAGTTACGTTCGCCCAACCCTTGAGCAATCACCTCATCGTGCTTTCGTGCATGTTGCATCACGTCCAGTGTGGCCAGATGAAAACCAAAACTTTGCACTCGACGAACAAAACGCCTAACAAGATGCAATCCAGCATGACGTCCACGGTTTTCGCTCAAGCTGTCGACGACTAACTGAAGATCTTCCAACAATTCATCAGGATTTAAATAAGAGTTAGGTCTTGCATCATAAGTCGCCTTCAAACGCTCACCAATTTGCCCAAAAAACATGCGATACGGCATACGGTCGTGACGCGCGGGTGCCAGCGCCGCAGCGCCCGGCAATAAGGCACCATAAGATTCAATTCGCGCCGCCAGTACCGAATTAATTCCAACTCGATTGGCGCTTTGACTTAAAGTATTAGCTAAGTCTTTACATTCATCAAAATAGGTCGCAACAATCAGTTGCTGATGTCGTAAAAGAGTTTCGCGAATGGTCTTGGCATGCACTTCGGTGTTGCCGTCCATATCTCCGCCCACCCACGAACCGAAACGTAGAATATTAGGGACCACAATGCTTTCGACCGGCACCTTAAAAGCCTGCGCTAGCGCATCCTCGACTTCCTCGTAAAAAATAGGAACTACACGGTACAAAATCTCACTCAAATAAAATAATACATGCTCACGCTCGTCGACTACCGTCAAACCTTCGCGCGGATGTTCTTCAGTCTGCCAAATACTAGTGACCTCAGACCGTACCCGGACCCACAAGGTTTTGTGCTCGGCGGGGGCTAAGGTGGGATTGAGTCGATCAAGCAGATCTTCGGCGATTTGATGCTGCTTGCGCAGAATGGTACGGCGTGTTGATTCCGTCGGATGCGCGGTAAAAACTGGCTCAATGCTCATAGAACCCATCAACTTCAAGGTATCGTCAAGCGACACACCATCGCGCTGTAATCGCGCAATGCATGCCGCAATACCTCCTGGCTGACCCGCCGGTGATTCGTTCAAATACTGGCGTCGTCGCCGTACCCGATGAACTTTCTCAGCCGTATTGACCGCCTGAAACCAAATAGAGAACGCTCGAGTAAGATCGGTTGCAGCCGATGGTGCACGGCCTTGAGTGCGTGCGCGTAACTCTGCTATACCTGCGGCATCACCGTCGCGCCATTTTAGCGCAGCTTGGCGATCACCCTCGACCGTTTCGAAAAACGCCTTACCGCCCTGGTCTATTAGAGTTTCGCCAATTAAATCACCCAAGGCGTGTACATCGTCCCGCAGCGCTGTATCTTTAACAGGAAATAAAATATTTTGACGATACATAGCGGTACTCTAGCGCATATGTAACCTTTTGTGGGCTAGCCTTCAGGCAATCAGCGGGAGTTCATTAAAACGGTGGTATCAAAACTCTCAAATGAAGTTAACACTCGACGATACGAATTTTGCATGATGCGCTCAGCATTCTTATCAGCGCGGGCGCCTAACAACATACGAATGATCACATCATCTTGCGGACGCGCCGCGTCCTCGCTCAATATTTGGTAACTGAATCTCGCTAGCCGTTGATTTATTTCATTAACAAACTTCAATCGCTGCGCTTCGCTACGATCTCCCGTACTAGATTTAACTTCTTCGGCAATTTCGTACATTAAACGATTGATAAATCTGGCCTTGTCGACCAGCCCCATGTCGCTAAAGAAATCAACTTCAGATTGAATATTCATTAGGCTGGAAAGAAATCAATAGGTTTAGTGGTTGTCAAAGGCGCCACATCCTTCGCTTCGAATTTAAACAAACGGATTCGAGCCAGCATTTTTGCTTCGAAGGCCGCATCGTTAAGCTCACTGGACACAATTCGCGCAGAGGTAATATCGCCCGATGGCGCGATAGTCAACTCAATAACCACCTTGCCCTGCATCGCGGGGTTATCGCGCAACGCCCGCGTATAGAGTGCATAAATCGCTCCCTTATTCTTATCAAAGACCAGCGCGACCTCATCAGCACTACGCGATCCTTTACCACTACCACCGGCGCGAGTGGCGCCATGGTTACCGTTGGCAAGGCGAGGATCCTTGACTTGGGTAGTCGATATACCCCGTAACGAGCCTGAACCCGCGGCTAATCCGCTACTCATCGCCGCAGAATTAATACCACCGCTGGTCCTCCCGACTTTCGAGGTAATTAATGACCGCGTCACCGTACTAACATCACCTGGATCCGTGGTATTCGGTTGGTCTTTAGCAAACTTATCGAGATCTACTTGATCACGCAAAGCCGCTAGATCATCCAAACTCGCCATCAAACCACTCGTGGATGCCTTCACCCGCGGATCGACAGGCTTTGGCACCACGGGCGCCTTCACGTCCGGCGTTTTATCGAGCGGCTTCTCGGGTTTTGGAGGGGGTGGCGGAGGTGGCGGAGGCGGCGGTTCTGCTACCAACTGTACGACCCGCTCCGGCAGCGAGTCCGTATTCACAATCACTTGATGCCGCGGCAAAAACGGCATCAATATCGAAATGATGGCAAAAACGATCGCTAGACTACGTAATATGATCCAAAATCGCCGCTCCATTTCCTCACTCGGCGACCAAGGAAGATCATAGCGCCGGAAATAAGGTGCTAGCCCAAAATTAACACTCGCTTGGGTGGGATTCGCTATAGCCATTTAACTCGCCGCTCGCTCACGTTCGACCACAGCGAACGATACTTTCCCATAATCTGCGTCACTGCACGTAAACATGATCTTTTTAAGCACGCTATAAGGAGTGCTCTTATCACCCATAATGGTCACTTCTCGTTTAGAAATGTCCTTTTGTGCACCACCGAGCATCCGGGCCGCCTGAGCAACTAACGCAGCCTTAAGCGGTGCGATTACCGGAGCTGAACTTGCCACCACATCACTTAAAGAACTCACCCGTTCACCATCTACAAACAACGAGTCCTTAGTCACCATGACTACGATTGAGCCACTCGGTTTTCGCTCCGAGATAGACTGCGGAATCGCAATGCTCTTGGTATTCGGCAAAATATCCACTTCGGCGGTATGTGCTAACAAAAAAACCACCAAAATAGTCATCATGTCGATAAATGGAATAAGCGCAAAATGACTTGCCCCATGACGGCGTTTGCGATGACGTCTGATGCGATACGACTTCACTTTGGCGCATCTCCGATGGCAACATCCGGAAAAAGCTCGGCTTTTGAAAACGGTGCGACCGGTAGTGCATAAATACGGACGGTATCCATGACCTGCACCAAAACGTCGTAAGGCACGTCCGGACCCAATAAAATCGTGGCATCAGTCATTTGCGGAAATTTTGATTTAACAGTCCGCATAAAAATCGACAAATCGGTCAAATCGTAACCGGAGGCGTTATTGGCGAACACCTTCAGTGGGCCCGAGTTACGGTCGTTCACCAGAATATCGTTTGGCCGAATAATGATTTCAAGCTTCAACCCTTTCGGCAGATCAATCGGAGCGGATGTGCTGCTCGCGGGTAAGTTCAACTGCAATATATTTGTTTTAGAAAATACCGCAGTGAATATCAAGAAAAAAACCAGTATCACCATCATGTCGATCATCGGCACAATATTCAGGTCATCACGTCCCTGATGGTAGCGGGCGTGATTACGTCGAACGAGGCGCGCAGACTTTGACTTCATAGGAAAAGTATTCTTAGAATATAGGCGAGCTTAGACAGTGCTGCGGACGGTCGTCGCAGCCGCCCGAACTGCAGGTGATATTCCAGGTCCCGCTGCGTCCTGCGGGCGCTCCGGCTGACGCTCTGTAATCGAATTCAAAAACTTCACTGACGCGATTTCTAGACTATCAATCAACGCCGTTGTTTTCGCTTCCAAGAACATATGCGAAAGTAACAAGGTAATAGCCACAAACAGGCCCGAGGCAGTGTTATTCATGGCCACCGAAATCGCTGCTGCCAGCAAACTGGCTTTCTCAGCCGGATTAGCCGTAGCGACCGCACTGAAAGCTCCGATCAATCCCGTAATAGTACCGAGCAAACCAATTAAAAGACCCACATTTGCCAGGGATGACAAAAAATGCGTACGCTTTTCAATACGTGGAATGACTTCCAGTAAGCTCTCATCCATGGCTTTCTCAATGTCATCGCGGCGACGCGCGCTGGCGACCCTAGCGACCCCGTAATTAAGGATTGTCGCAATGGAGGAATTAGAGTTTTGGGTAAGCCCCACTACTTGTTTGAAATTGCCCGAACTCAAAGCAGGAATGAGGTCTTCCCACAGAGTACGGTTCCTGATTGTTTCACGAGTCAAATAGACGTAGCGCTCTACCGCGATCGCAACACCCACGACCAGGATTAGAGCCAGGGGATATAAGAAAATCCCGCCGTCTTTAAAAAAATTAACCACTGAATTCATGAAATTCATCTACGCGCTCCTAAAAAATGCCGTCTGCTCTAAAACAAATATTCAACCACATTCCGTTAAATCGACAATGACCTACTTCCCAGTTTGTGCTGCGGATGCCGCCATTCCTTTGTAATACGCCACTTCACGCCGAAATACATCGCGGTCCACAGGGGCCAATACCTCATCCAGGAGGCTATTAAGAGGTCTTCCCGTCAGGTCGCCAATATCCGACTTTTTCCAGGGGACTACATACATGACCTTGGGCAGCTCACGATTGCCGGTCACTGTGGTGGTGTCTAAGTCGATCCTATCGGCATTTTTTGATGGTTTCGGGCTTTTTCGCGGCACGGGAGCCGGAGAAGGCGTTGGTTGTGATTTAGTGGCTGAATCAGCCTCCATACTCGAGGTGAGAGCACGCGGTTCACCCGCTTCAATTTGCTCGGCGTTTACCCTAGCCGTAGGTTCAATGTTTACCGGCACCGTATCTGCAGCGAAAGCGCCTTGCCATGCCCATAACAATACCGTGAAACTAATAGTCCTTGTGAAATAAATCATGCGGGTTCCTTCTTTGCAGCGACAGCCGGTGCGGGCGCACTAACGCGCTTACGCAATTCCACTACCCATCCCGACACTTGTTTATTTTCACCCACCAAGGCCAGATAACGTTCGTATTGCTCCAACGCTTTTTGTGGCTGCGCCAAGTACAAATCGTATAAAACACCTAAATTCAAATGGGCGGGCGCAAAGTCAGGCTGTACGCCAATCGTACGCTGATAGGCTGCTTCGGCCTCGGAAAATTTACCCAATCGGCGTCCTACTATTCCCAGCTCATTGCCTGCCACTGGATTATTAGGATAGCGTCCGACCACCGCTTTGAACGCTGCTTCGGCTTCCACCAAACGAGAATTCTGTAAGTAAATCAATCCCAAATTTAACTGTGGGCCCGCAAACTCAGGATATCGCACCGCCATGTCCTTAAACGCCAACTCC
The DNA here is from genome assembly GCA_025359565.1 of Gammaproteobacteria bacterium. Taxonomy (GTDB): domain Bacteria; phylum Pseudomonadota; class Gammaproteobacteria; order Steroidobacterales; family Steroidobacteraceae; genus Bog-1198. The sequence goes on from JANYFY010000029.1 coordinate 148,131, forward strand.
GCATCTGCGGCTCGGCCGGATTTCATCAGCTCCAATGCTTGAGCAAATTGCTGAGCTACGCGCTCTGGAACCGCAAGAGGCGCCGGTAATGCAGAATTGCCAGTAATCGCCGAATCACCGACAACGGCAGATTTGCCAGCCGCCACAGGTTCACCTGCCGCAATCGGTTTGCTAACCACCGGCGCTTCTTGCGCGCCGTGTTCCACCGGTACTACTTGCTTAATCGGCACCATCTGCTCGCTTTCAGGCAATGGCTTAACGCTGGGCGTCCCCCCACAAGCGCTCAAGCAAAGTAGCGCGATAGCGCTAACGAATCGATTCGACCAGCTGTTCACCGAGCTCCACCTTGCCGTACCGGCCTGGATTAAGTTCTGCGAGCGCAGCAAAGCTCTTTTGCACCCATTCATCATAGGTTCCATCCTTACTGCGCACGGTGTTGATTTCATGTAGCTTGATTGCCTTTTCCTCGAAAGGAAAGGCTTGCTCCTCTAATAAAACATCATATTGTTCTAGTTCGTCCTTAGATAGATTCTTGGGTCGCTCTGATTGAATGACATCCTTGCCCAAGTGTCGATATAGCTCTGCACTTTCAAACGCAGCAGCCGTAGTGACTTCAAGGACTTGGTAGTCTGCAGCTCGCGAATAGGCACCGATCGCTGCCTCCATTGCTTTACGTTTTTCCGCCAAAGATTTCTTCAAGGGTGTCACTAATTTGATACGCAAAAACTCATCTCGGGCGGGCGCAGCCAAGGTCAATGTCGCTTTCGCTGCCAGGGCGCGACTACGATCGGTTCGCTCAGCCCCCACCGCACGATCAGCGCTGATTATATCTTTCAACCAAAAAACATTCCGATTCATATCACCTGACTTCAATGCCATGAGACTCAATTTGTGACGTGCTTCCATTGCGGGATTCAATGGTTGCGGAAAATGTTTCACAAAAGCTTCCAGCATGGTGCGGGCCTTCAACGAATCGCCCGCTTTATCGTAAAGATCGGCCGCTTGCAGTGTCGCCTCACGCTGCACGTCTATCGACTCGCTAGTGGTTGCCGCAATCTTTTCAAATTCTGTGGCAGCCTGCGCCGAGTGATTTGATTCAAGATAGGCCACGGCCAGTTTTCGTGTGACATCAGCCTGTAAAGGATCCTGCGGAAAACTACGCCGATAGCCTTCTAAGACGGGAATTGCACGCTCCCATTCTTTATTGGTCATTAGCAACGCGGCGGCATCGAAATCCGCATTAGCGCGAATCTTCGACGTTGGCGCCATCTTAGAGACGCGCAAGAAATCTTCCACCGCTGCGCTAGCGTCACCCGCCTTACTCTTCTGTTCACCCTGTTTGTAAATAGAAGCGGCCAGCCGCTCAACGATAGCCGGACGCTCGGGATCGTTCGCTGGCATGAGAGCTTGCGCACTATTGTAAGCGGCTTCAGCCTTATCGAAGTTTCCCTGATCGAAATTAGAATTAGCAATGACCGTCCAAGCAATGCGTTGCTTAAGCACATCGACCGGCGGCTGGCGTGCCAGAAGAGTTTCGGCAGCTGCAACCGCTCGCGTAAAGTCCTTAACCGCGTACAAATCCGTCACGGCATGCGTCAGCACTTGAGCATTCTCGGGATGGAGCGGAAAGGCTTGGGAAAATTTGAGTGAACTTTCGACGCTCTGCTTGTGTACGTCAGCCTTCGCATCCCCCGCCACAGTACCTTCATATTTGCCGTAAGCGACGATAGCGGCATATCCGGCTGCAGCCGCTTTTTCGTGACTGGGATAACCGTAGGCCGTCGCCTCATACTCTTTGGCCGCATCAATATATTGTCGACTCTCAAACAAAGTATCAGCCAGTAAGAAATTAGTTGCGGGCGACTCCGGATCATCAGGGAAAGACTTCAGATAACCACGGTACCACTTCGCCGCTTCTTGGTAGTCAGTGACACTCTTCGAACGTTGCGCTTGAGCGTGATAGTACTGGGCCAAATCTTTTAGGTTAGTTTTAAGCACAGCCACGACCTTAGGCTTCTGCTTCGGCTCACGGTTTTGCCAAAATGGTGTTCCCAAATTGTAATTATCGACAAATTCTTTCTTGCCCTGCAGCACAAGCTGTGGAAATCCACCCTTACCGTAAGCCTCTATCGCTTGCATTTCTAACAACGGCGCACGCTCATTGTTAGGATCATGCGCGACAAAAGCACGATAGCTCTCCGCGGCATCGGTATATCGCTCCTTCTCCATGTATAAATCACCTAGGCGTGAATATAGAAGATAAGAGTAAGGTCGCGGCTTGCGTGCTTTGACAAAAGCATCCAACGTCTTGGCCCCATCCACGTAAGAGAAGGTGATCGACATTACACGAAAAGTATCTTCTACCAGCTCCCGGTTGGGCCGACTCAGCGTATCGATATCAATCAATAAATGAGTATCTTTCTTGGAAACTAACATGGTATCCAAAACTTGCGCGAAAGAATTCAAACTGCGTTCGTTCTCGCCCTGTTTAAATAACGACCATCCTTGCTTGTAAAGACTCTGGTTATAAAACGCAGAACTCGCGCCAAACTCGATTACCGCGGCGTACGCTGCTTGAGCTTGAGGATAATTTTTTGCGGAGAACAGCAATTCGCCCCGTCGAAATTGAGCCTCGTCGGTAAAGCGACTCTTTGGATAAGTGGTTACCAAATTATTCAGCGCAATCAGAGCCTTGTCCGGTTGCGCGTTTAACTCGTAGGCACGCGCCAGTTGATAGAGCACTGAATCATTTAACTCGTATTTCGGATAGGTTTTTAACAGCGCCGTATATAAGGTAATAGCTTCGGTCGCCCGCAATGCTTCATTGCTCATGAGCTCGCGCTCAATACGCTCAGACTCAGAGCTCTCCAGGTGCAGATCCCCTAATCGCCGCAAGGCCTCAGCCCGCAATTGTGCATCACCCGCGTTCAGGTCTAGAAATCGCTTATAGCTGTCCATGGTCTTCGTTAAATCTACGCCCTGAGCAGCACCCGACTTCACCTCCACTTCCGACTCTTGCAAATCTTTAATCGTCGCGGTTTTCTTTTCAGCCGCATGTAATAACATCGGCACTAACGCTAACAACACTAGACCACGACTCATGGCGTAGCCTTTGGTTTTTCGTTGGTCGAACGATCGTATATAGACGCCAAGGCATAACGGGCCTGAACCTGGTAAGTCGCAATGCGCTCTTTTTGCGCCTCAAGCTCTTGAATGGCTATTGCTTGCAGGAAGCGATTTTGCTGTTCCGAGATAGAGGCGATTCGCTGCTGCAATTCATCTATTCGCTTAACCGATGTCGCAACTCGCACCGTGTACTCAGCGGTGTTGGAAGGAGCGCCTGAGCGTGCCCTACCCACCTGGACGGCACGCCGTTGAGTCTCCACTAGATCGGCCTCAAGTTCTCTAACGGATCGACGTTCGTTCCATAGCCTAGCCTTGAAACTCTCTGACATGCGCCAATACATCACACCTTTCATCAATCGATGTTTCTCACGCATCTCGGCAAGATCTGCATCATCCGCATGACTTGCAAGGTAATCTTCAATATGTTTCAGTCGTATCCATAATTTTTGCTCCTGCGGCGTACCTAAAGCTGCGGCATCCTTGGATTGGTCAATTTCATTAATCCGCGATTCAAACTCCACTCGCTTTTGTGTCAATCCACTCAAATCGGTCGCGGCCATAACCGCATCCGCCTTAGGTACACGCAACTGGTAAGCTTTTTCGCGTGTGGCTAAAATATCATCGTAAGCCGAGACATTGTCTGCCCAAGTCTCAAGATTGTGACTCATGAACTTGAGTTCGCGATAATTCTTCAGCCCTTCTTGGAAATCATTGCCGGCTAATAACTTATAGAGGTAGCGCGACTCGGGAACATCCGGCAACTCTTTAAGCTGCCAATACCAAGTCACCGAATCTTTCTTCTCTTCCCCTAACAACCGATCGAGGACATTGCCTGCACGGATCTGCCCGATCGATTCATCGATGCGTTTTATCTCACTATCAAAGGACTCAATTGCCGAGGTGTAATAATCAGCCGCCTGACCCATAGCGTTAAGTTTGTTAAAAGCATATGGCACCGCCAGAAAAGACTCCTGCACTGCGGCATCCAATAAGTCACGTTTATGCAATGCCATCCAAGGCACTAACGCCCGCTTGTACTCACCTGCGAGCGCATCGGCCCAACCTGCACCCAACAAAGCCTTGCTGGAAAAAGGACCCTCAAGACGCACTCGTTGCAAAATTGGTTTAGCGTCCGCAGGACGCTGCGCCTGCAGATAGGCGAACCCCAACGCAAGATTAGCCTTATCTCTAAGCGCCAACAATTCTTCGCTAAGCGTATTGATAAGACCCACTTTATCCAGAAACGGCACCGCCTCGTTGAGTCGCTGTTGACGCACCAAGGCCACGCCCAAATTGAAATTCGAATACGCCATCCAATCTGCCGGACCCTGCCAGGACTTCAAGATTTCAATCGCAGCGTCGTAGCGCTCCTCACGCAACAACAACTGGGCCAGTAACATAGTCCGTTCAGCGGCAACACGTGGCTCGCTCGAGGCAGAAACTTGACGCAAAGCGCGTTCGGACTCCGGTAAATAGCCGCGCTGATACCAAACTTTACCTAAAAAATACCAAGCACGATTTCGGACCGCTAGTGACGTATTGTCATTGAGTAATGCTTCAAATATATTGCCGGCTTCAACATGCTCGCCTAAAGACAAATACAATCCACCCAAGAGCAATTCCGCTTCACCCCCGGTATTGGGAATGCGTTTTTTCTCGCGTGCGGCTAACAGTCGTGTAATTGCCGAAAAATAATCGTCTTGATAAAAATAAAACAGCACGTCGCCATAGTGCAGATCTTTGACCTGCTGAGGGGCCAGACCATTAGGATCCGGCTTAAGGTCCTTCGCCCCACCGAATCCCCCCAACAAACTAAAAGCCAATCCTGCGAGGATCGGCCAACGCTTTAAATGAACGCGCTGCACGCCCTATTCCCAGTCTTTAACCATGAACTCAGGTTGATGTTTAGGCACGCGATCACTAATTTTCAATTCTAAGTACTTGGCACCGACCCCTTTATCAAAAGAAATCGTCGCGCCCCGACGATAATCTCTCTCCACCGGGCCCTTGCCGGTGAAGAAAGCCACCAGCTCATGTTTGCCCACCTTCAAATTTCCTAAATACAAGCGATGCACGCCACCTTTTAATAAAGCACTCGCTTCACGCGCGGTATACAAATAATTAGTCACTTCCTTGTTATCAATTTTAACGGTAACCGAATCCAAACCAAAAAACGTGCCCACATCCATCGATAAAAACACCGCTACTTGGGTGTTAGCCGGAAAGAGCAATTCTTCCTCCAACACAAATAAATCTTTGTTCAAATCAATCACGTCTTTTTTTACCCCCTGGACCTCCTGGTCGAGGGTTTTGAAATCGCTCGCTTTAGGGGCCGCGTCCGGCGCCACCGTGCCGTTTGCCGGCAACACCGCTGCGTCGGTCGCTGCGGGCACAGAAGGCGCCACAGACGCCGCAGGCACGGCGGGCACGGCGGCAGCGGGTGGTGCTGCTAGCACGGTGGTTCCCGCCCAAAGACCGGCCAATAACCCCACACACACTATTTTTAGCAAAGATCGAGATTTGGAATTCATAACTAACCTATCGTTTTATTCGCGCAATAATTCGCGTATTTGATCAAGATATGCGGATTCGTCACCGCGCTTAAATCCGACATTCACGTAGCGCACCACGCCTAATCGATCAATCAGCACAGTCACCGGCATTTTTTCTAAGTGATAGTCACGCCCAATATTCGAACCACCATCGAACAACATAGGATAAGAAGCGTGCATTGAGTCCACAAATTCACGTGCCCGCCGCAAATCCTCATCAACTGACACCCCTAACACCACCAAACCTGCACGTTGGTAGGTCGCGTTAATTCGATCGAGATCTTTGATCTCGAGGCGGGCGTCCCCCGCCCAACGCGCCCAAAAATTAACTAATACCACCTGTCCGCGAAATTCGGACAAGCGCAAATTCTTCCCGTCTCTGCCCTTGAGTGCAAAATCAGGCGCCTCCGTACCCACAAGCGCGCTTGCTGCATACACCTGCACGCCACACCCGAGCAGTATCAAAACGAGCACACACCGTGTGCCGCACAGGCGCAAAAACCAATCAATCACTTAGGGTATCCTCACGGGTCCAGATGCATTATGCAAAATCGCACAATGCGAGCGCCAGTGTCAACGCATTGGCGCACATTCATGAGATTCATTACATGCGAGTGCCGGATGGCGTACAACCCTGTCTCTGGATTGAGACAGCAGGTTTAACTAATTTTCCCGTTAACCAAGCCCGCCAACGGCAGAAAAGCCGTCAGAGCATCCTGGGCACTACCCAGGGTATTATTCAAATTAGGCGTAGGATACAGCGTACTAAAATTCGCTTGCAGGCCATGCAGCGCCATATAGTTAAGCACCACGGTCTGAACTAAATTAGTCACGCTATTCGCAGCCGCACTACCCGTGGTGTTCACCGAGCCATCGGGATTAAAGTAGCCCAACTGCAAGGAAAGCTCCGGATTACTTTGTGCCGGCTGAGGCTTACCCTTAGGATTAAAGACGAGGAAATAGGTCGCCGCCACATTCGAGTTATCCGCCGTCCAAACACCCTTACCGCGCCCCGCAACCGACATGTCGAGCATGCCATTGCTGGCGAGAGAGCCATCGCTGAACACGTAAATCATCACCGGCTTACCGCGACGTGCCGCGAATTCAAGCACCGCCCCGATGCAATTACCTAAGTTAAAGTCGCGCATTTCACCGGTCGCACGATCACCCGTATGATAGTCGAATCCGCCCATTTCAATGGTGCCGGCCGCCGCGTTACCTTCGATCACCAATTTCATCACCGCCGCGGTTTTCTGATAATCCGAATTACCCTGATATTCGGTCGCATTAAAAATTCCGCTGGGACCCACAATATCCGGATCCAGATCGGGATTGACGGCTGAAGGGCTATTGTATTTATCGGTGACGTACGCCGCTTTAGTGTAGCCACACTGCGCAAGACCCGGAATAGGCTTATTATTTTTGTCCGTCCCGCCTAATGCCACGGCATTGACCGCCGGGTCCGCATAGGCCGTCACTCGGGCGTATTTCGCGTCGCTAATCCGCTTAGTCGACTCCATCACCGCAGTCACATCATCAGGGTTAGGCAACAAAGTACTTAATTGACCCGTATTAACGAGACCCGTGGTATCGCGAGAGCTCGCCACTCGCGTTGGTTGCGCGGTAACGTTGATCATAGTGGGTGGTGACATAGAGCTGCCGCCCGATACCGAACTATCCGTGCCGATCAAATCCAACAACGCCCCACGTGCACCCACCTGCCAAATACCGTACATCGGGTTATGAGGATTCACATTCGTGTCGTTCTGCGACAACGCCGGGATGACTGTACCATTGGTGTTCGCCATCGCCATCGCCCCGGTACGAGCCTTCATTCCCCGCAAATGAGCGCTATCCGAATGAAACCGCAATCCAAAGGTGTTATCGATAAAATTACCCGCGGTACTAGGATTGGGAATCATAGTGCCCGGCAGACCTAATTTGTTATAACCCGCGGTGGTCAGAAAATCGAGCTGCCCCTTAGGGCCACCCACCAACACATTGGAGCCTGCGATATTTCCGCCGCCTGCTAAATCAAAGCATATAAACGGCACCAAGCCTGCGCCCAACGAAATGCCACAGGGTCCCAATAATGCCCCTAGGTCAGTCGACAAGGCCGCTCGCGCGTATTTCGGGTCGGCAAACAAGCCCAGCAGCGTGGGTGCCAAAGCAGTTGCGGTGCCGGCCATGAACCCTTGCGCCACGAATTCTCGTCGCGTACGCGGCCGAGAGTGATCATTGTGACGCAGCGGCTCGTTTAACCCTAGGGCTTTTGGTTTCTTAAACATGGGAAATCCTTGGATACACTTTAAATTAATTGATCAACATATCGGCGCTACCGAAGGCCGCCGCACAGGCGGCGCTGGTCACTGCCAACGTGCGAGCCGTCGTATTACAGGGAGTCGCCGCGTTGCTGCAAAGTTTGCCCACTAAAGTATTAAGCTCACTGGTGACAGTACTTGCGTTTGGCGCACTATTTAAACCGCTTCCAAGCACCCGGGCCGCGAGCGGGGTCGTAACAGAAGTAATACCACCTGCCGTCGTAAACAATGAGCCATTACTAAAATCCACGCTCGGAAACATTTGTGCTTGGAGCGCTGGAGTATTGACCATCACGCTACAGTACTGAATGGCTAACTGAGCAATGCCCACTTGGCTCGACGCCAAAAATCCCTCTAAGGTCGGCGTCGCAGGCAGTTGCTGCTGCACGGCACGGTAAGTCAGGCTGACCGCCGATTGGTTAATGGGAACACCGGTATACGATGAGAGAGTGGCGTTAATCTGTGCAAAGGTACGCACCCCGACATCCGCCACTAGCGCTTGATCGATCGCGGCGCTTGGCGCGGGTGTTGGCTCGACAATTACATGGGTCTGAGTGCCTAATTGATCAAAACTTAAAAAGAATTGATCGGTCGCAGCATTTTGTAGGTTAATCACGGTTCCCACCGGCGAGAGTACTTCTCCCTGAGCGGTATAGTTGGCAGCCGTTACGGTGGTATTTAAAGGAATATACGCCTGACCCACACTGGGAATCGCACCGTTAACCCCAATCCGCAAGCCCTTAACCACGATGCCGTCGGGTTTGACCGCCGGATCCAAGGAGATGAAGGTGGGCGTCGAAAATAGGTAGCTATAACTATCGTACTGACTCACTGTGAACATCACGTAGGCCTGCGAGACCCCGGTTACGCTCGCGACATTGAACAACATAAAATATCGTTGCCCTACGCCTGCCTTAAAGTTTTGCGCAATCTGTGCCTGCGTCAACGCGCGATTATGGATGGCGACAAATTTAATCAAACCGGTCCACGGATTGCCGCCGGAGACTTCATTGCCTAGAACGAGTGCGAAGGTCGGATCCCAGTTCGCAATGGTCGCGCCTTTTTGCGGGTCGGTAACGCCTGCCGAAACACCATTCACGAAAATCTGGCGCCCGTTGACTGGATCATAAGTCAGTACCACATGCTGCAAGGAAGCCTGCAATAGCAATGCGGCGGCGGGCGTCATGAGCTGCGGCATTCCATTAAGATCAGAGCCAGAATCGCGCAACATGAAATCATAGCTTTGCTTGGTCTGACCTAACGTAAAATTACGTGCCATACCGCCCCCGGAGTAGCTGACCATATACGACTTATCAGCCGCCACACTCGCAGGTGCTACCCAGGCCTCGACGGAATACTCGCCGGTCGCTTCGATCAAATCGTGTACCTTCTGACTCGACGCCGTCGGAGCCTGCGCCTTACCGCCAGCGGCCACGTTAATGCCCCAACCACCCGCCCACGTCACCGGACCCGAAAGGACCATATCAGCAGATGGATCTACGCCGCTGGTATCGTAGGCGATCGAACCGCTACCCGATTGAAACTCATACTTAGCGACGACATTTTGATCAAAACGATTGCTTCCACTTGCCACGGTTCCCTGCGTGAGGTTGAGCGCCTTACTGACGACGAATGCCGGATCAACGCTGGATAATGGCACGCTGTTTGAAAATGCGTTAATCGCAGCTAACATCTGCGCGGAGTTGTCGGAGCAAACCGACCAGCAATTGTGAAATTCGGTCCCCAAACGTACTACAAAGCGCGAATTAGCCGGTGTATTCAAATCCATTTTAGGAAGTGCTGCTTGATAGGCCTGATTGATGGCTGCGGCGACCGCAACGGCATCATTCGGATTGGCGGCCGTCGTCGCGAAGTACGGGGATTGCGGTACTGCGGCGCCGGATGAGTGACAGCGCGAACAATATTTACTGACCAACGGATAGACATTGATAGCAAAGCCACTAGAATCAGCTGGGAAATTCTTACTCTGGCCCACTGATTGAATAGTGGGCGCGGTCAATTTCACTTGGGTGGTCGCGCTTCCTGCAGCTCCAGCCCAGTTGCTAATCCAAGTCGTTAATATTTGGCCGCAGGCGTTATTATCAGCCAGCCAGCAATTGTGGCCACCGCTCACCTTAACCACTACTCGCGATGCAGAAGGTTGCGACAAATTGACAACCGTGTTGGCCTGGGCATAGGCAAGATTTACATCATCGCTACGCGCGAAATTAGGCATTTGCGCTGGCGAGGTTGCGTTATGGCACTGACCACAGCGATTCGCGACCCGCACATTGTTCCAAAAATTTAACGCAAAGGCTTGCACATCGTGTGTGCCGGCCGCAGGTCCCGCGTAGGAACTAATCGAAGTGATCGGTGCCGCTCCAGGAATAGGCGCAGTGGCAGGACCTCCGCCACAACCGCTAAGCGTTGCTACCGCTAAACTGATCACAGCACCAAAATGTTTGAGGTTCATCTTCAATTCCCCATGCAATAAACGGCGGCTTCTGCGAATACTTGCCGTAAGGAATAGTTATGCGACTGGAACGAGGCAATCATGGCGGTCACTTGATTGCGGTCAGCCACGTTGCTAGGCGCTCGAAAACAAACGTCTTTAAAGACCTGCTGCACTTCGCAACCGGCAAACGCCGCGCTGTTACCTAGCTCTTGACCGAGCGCTTTGGCACCCTGCCCACTTCCCGGCAATGCCGCTGACCAACCCAACAAATAATTGGGTCCCGTGCGCCAGCGGTTGTCCCAATGGTCGTCCGGCGTGACATAGCCTTGCGGAAAGTTATTATTATTGATTTGGTACTTAGGTTGTACTTGACCAGCCGTGTACACGATTTGGTTGGTCGTATCATCAAAATTATAATAAGCAAAGGCCTGCGCCATGGGATCCATACCACTATGGCAACCCACGCAGTTATTTAAGAACAATCGGCTGTCACCGCCGGGACTGCGGCTCACATCTTGCCGGATGCGATCCGGCGGACGACTGGTATCCATAATAGTTTGCAGATCGCTGCACAGATGATTCATCATAGTGAATCGAAACATCGCTCGGTTAGTCCCTTTGTCGAAGAAGGCTGCAGCCGCACCTCGTGTAGTCATGACACCCGCGGTCGCAGCGGTAGGCACACCGGTAAGCGCCGATTGCGTGCTAGCCACCAAATGTTTTTTTAGATCGACGCTCTGATCATCCAGCGCTTGGTACATATTATTATTTGCCGGTGAATAGGCGGGCACGCCGGCGCTTGAATCCGCCACGTAGACCAAATCGGCCGTTAACAACGTATTGAACGGCACGTTGTCGCGTACCATTCCAATCACGGTCGCCGTATAATCATTGAGCGGCGCGAAAACGCTTTGATCGCGATTAGTCCAGGGCGTCGCGAGATTTCGAAGGGTGACGTTATAGAAAGAAGGGTCATCAGTCGCCATCAGTGCTGCGCTCAGCGGGTCCATAGCGGTCATCTGGGTAACTACGCTGGGCGCGGCTGGAACACCTGCGATGCGGTTGTATATTCGTGCCGCTTGATCCGGCGTTGGGTTGGCGCTAGCAGAAAAACTTTGACCACTGATAAAGACGCTGGACAAGATGGCTGTTGCGAGCGCTACTGTTGCGCGCCGCGCCTTGGGATTTATAAAAGCAAAATTCATATGCACATCCACCCGCATGAGTCGTGATTTCTAATGTGTCGTGACTATAAGCAAGGGCACACTGATCGGTAATGTCTCGGGTGAACGACGTCGGGATTTCGCGACAGTACCGGAGCTTTGCGACCCACCTATATCCTGGCGCTTCAATCTACTGACTTAAGCGAGTTCTTCTGTGAATGCGTTAACAAAAAGCGTACGAACATCACACGAAACATCCAGCAAGTCGGTAGAATCCTGAAATATGGAAAGTGGAAATATGAAATTAAATTTCTCGCGTGATGTACGTCACGTTTTACGCCTAGTAATCATTGTCGCGCCAACTCTCGTACTGTGGAGTTGTAGCAGTGGCATTAGCGGTCGTGCACCCGGAGTTGCCGGTGGGCAAACACTCGATCCCGGCGCGGTTAATTATCCGCTTGCCTATGTCAAACGACCTATTCCTGCTAAGGATATCGATGTACGTGACTTGATTACGTCCACCGCTGGGGGTGATCTTTATCTACGCGCTCAAGCGAGCGCCGGTGGAGTTGAAACTAATCTCACTTCGAAGATCACGCTAGGCAAAGGCGATGTTCGAGATCTTGACGTTTCACCCGACGGAAAAAAGCTCTTGTTCTCGCTCAGGCTCCCCCTTATTCCCAATGCTAAGGAAATAGATCAGCCCACTTGGAAAATTTATGAGTATGACGCGGTCGCGAAAACCACTACTCAACTTACAACCGATAGCACCACGAAGGGGCATGATGTAGGGGCACATTATTTACCCGACGGACGAATTGTGTTTGCCTCTACCCGTCAATCAAGAACCAAGGCGATCCTGTTGGATGAAGGGCGTCCGCAGTATCCAGCGCAAACCGACGATCGAAAGCAACCGATATTCCTGCTCCATGTTCGGGAAAAAAACGGTGACATCCACCAAATAACCTTCAATACGAATCACGATTTCGCGCCCTCCATACTTAACAATGGCCAAGTCGTGTTCTCCCGCTACGAGGTCACCAATGGCCAAGACCAAATCAGTTTGTACCGGGTTAATCCCGATGGCACCGGTCTAGAACTCTATTACGGGTCTAACAGCCATGCGACCGGCGTCAATATTGCGGGCACCAATACCAACGTCGTCCAATTCTTAAATGCTCGACAACAACCTGATGGCCTTCTACTTACTATCGCTCGACCGTTTTTAGGAACTCAACAAGGCGGAGACGCGTTACGCATTAATGCCGAGCCTTTTGTCGAGGTAAATCAAACGACCCTCGCCGCGATAGGAACCGCGGGACCCGCTCAAGCTAGCGCAACGCTACTCGGCATTACCACCGATGCCAATCTCGCCTCACTGGGCGGCCGTATTGCCTCGGCATATCCGCTATACGACAGCACACGCCGTATGCTGATTAGTTGGTCGCCGTGCCTAGTACTCGATGCGACCCAGAAACCGGCCGCGACGGTTGTGTGTAATTCAGGCAATATCAGTGCTCCCCAGGCGCCGCCGCAATACACGCTTTGGATTTATGCGTTTGACACCAACTCGTTAACGCCCATCATCGGCGCTCAATCGGGATCAATGATTGTCGATCCGGTTCTCATGCAGGCACGCACTCCCGCTCCGACGAATATTCCTGACGCCATTTATTCCGTAAATCCAGCGAAAGGCTTGCTGGACAGTAATTTGGCTTTATTAAAAATCCGCAGTGTGTACGACTTCGACGGTGTCGATACAGCGACTCCTAATATTGCAAGCGTAGCCGATCCGAAAAAAACCACCGCCGACCAACGCCCCGATCGGTTTATACGAATTGAAAAAGCGGTCGAAATACCCGACAACACCGTGCGCAAGTTCAATGCTTCTGCGTTTGGTCCCGCAGGCATGGGAATGCGTGAAATTCTGGCCTATGCGCCGGTAGAGCCAGACGGATCCGTGCAAATCCGAGTGCCACCCAACGTTCCTTTTACCATCGAGATTCTGGATAAAAATGCCCGCCGGGTGAGCGCACCACATACCAGTTGGCTACAGTTAATGCCAGGAGAAATCCGTACCTGCAATGGCTGTCACACAGCCGGCAATAAAACCGAGGCCTCGCATGGACGGGGCGGTCTGACAACCTCCGTAAATTTAGGCGCGACGACCACCGGTCAGCCTTTTCCCAATACCGTGGCTACCTTGTTCGCCAATTCAGGAGAACTAATGGCGGAGACTCTGGCCCGCATCAGCTGCCAAGTCGCCGTCAACTGCTCGGAAATACCGAGTATCAACGTCCTATATAAAGATTTGTGGACGGATAACGTCAAAGCGGGACAAGGACCCTTTCCGAGTTTCTCGTATCTATACTCAGACTTGAAGACTCTGCTTCCCACTAACTCGAGCTGCGCGCCGATTTGGGGTCCGGTATGCCGCAGCGTCATCCACTATCCGCTACACCTACAACCGATATGGAAGTGGGTGCGCCAGACCATTGATCCTGCGACTATGGCAGTGACTTCCGACCATACTTGCGTGCTCTGCCACAATCCGATCGATGCCGCCAACAAGTTTCAAGTGCCAGCGGGACAGCTAGATTTGACGGACAGCGCATCAGCGGCCGACCCCACGGTTACCACTTCTTATACTGATCTGCTGTTCCCTCACAACCAACAGCAGCTTAATATGGGGGTGTTACAGGACTTGCTAGTGCCTGGCCCCATTGATCCTGCCACCGGCAAACCCACGCTAGTGCCGGTTTCGCTGGCGCCACCGATGATCGCGGGTAGCGCCAATGGGTCGGGTACGTTTTTCGGTATTTTTGATGGAACACGCCCAGGGGCCACGGTAAATCACACGGGGTTTTTAACCCCGGCGGAGCTTAGATTGATATCGGAATGGTTAGACATCGGCGGCCAATACTATAACGACCCCTTCGTCGCACCCGCAGCGAATTGAAGGATGCGCTATTTGTTTGTTGTAACTCTGTTAGTGCAGGCGCTTTTCGTCACGCAGAGCTACGCCAAAGCCAAGCCTTTAGAGCTGGTGGTTGCTGAACCTTATTTAGAGATGCGTTCCGGACCTGGGCGCGGGTTCCCAGTATTTTATGTGGTGGGGCGTGGTGAAACGTTGGTCGTACTTTTCAGCCGCACCGATTGGTACAAAGTACGTGCTCCACGCGGCCAAGAAGGATGGGCGCGCCGAGAGGAATTGGCAAAAACCCTGTTCGCATCCGGCGAACCGGCACCCATCCCACCGTACCCGGACTTTACCAACCATCGCTGGGAATTGGGCGCAGGTTACGGAGTTTACAATCGGCAGAATTTAATCACGGCCTATACTGATTTAGCTCTGACTCAAAGCTTGGACGCCGAGTTTGTTTTGCAACAAGCATTGGGCACTATCGATAACCGCTATGTTGCCACAATTGGTCTTCGCCATACGTTTGTACCCGAATGGAAATGGGCATCCCCGACCGTTGGGCTTGGCACTGGGTACCAAACGATTACCGATAAGATACCGCCGAAGCCTTTAGAGACCCGAAATCAGCTGGGCTATGTCTCCATTGGTGCACGCGGATTCATTACCAAACGTTTTATGTGGCGGCTGGACTGGCGTAGCTACGTGATTTTCACCAAACAAAATGCCAACAAGGAACCGGAAGAATGGAAATTCGGATTAGCAGTATTTTACTAGCAGCACTGCTGCTACCGGGGTGCAGCTGGTTCCATCGTGGCGATAAGGGCCCTAAGCCGGTCGTCGCAGAAGAGCCGCAAGCGGACCCGTCAATCATCCTGCCGCAAGTGAAGCGTCGCGCTATCACGACTCCAAAAATCAAAGCTCGGGATATTGAACTTGGAGCTTATTTTGGAGCTTTGAGCATTCAAGATTTCGGGACTAATCCCGTATACGGCGCGCGCGTGGCCTACCATGTGTCCGAAGATATTTTCTTTGAGAGTTTTTTAGGACGTTCCAAAGGGGGCCAAACCAGCTTAGAGGACGTGTTCCCCAACATTACCGTAGTCGATAAATCCGGAAGACGGTTCACATACTACGATCTCGATCTGGGTTACAACGTACTACCTGGTGAAATATTCTTAGGGCGAGGTCGAGCGTTTAATTCAGCGCTTTATATGACGGTGGGAATGGGTGCGGTGAAATTCGCTAAAAAGGATCAATTTTCTTTAAATTTCGGCGTGGGCTCTCGTATTTTAATAACCGATTGGTTGGCGCTGCATATGGACGTGCGTGACCACGTGTTTGAAACCAGCTTGACCGGCCGTACGAAGAATGTCCATAACATTGAAACCACGCTGGGTTTTACCACTTTTTTCTAATTGAATTTTGCCATCGGTAGGAGAAATATATGCAACACTGCCTGAAAATACTAAAAAAAATGGGTCTCGTGGAACTCGGGACTGTAGCGATTTTGGTCATGGCGGGAACCACCCCTGTGAGTGGCGGCGAGGCCAATGGCCTTGCCCCAGCCTTCACGCTCGCCTCGCTTTCTGGCTCTCAAGCCTCCTTAAACCAGTACAAAGGTCAAGTGGTGATGGTGAATTTCTGGGCGACCTGGTGCGGACCCTGCCAGCAAGAAATGCCTTTGCTTGATCAAATGTACAAAAAATTTAAACCCACTGGATTTACTCTGCTCGGTATCAACGTTGATAAAGACGTGCCAACGGTCAAAGATTTACTCGCACGCAAACCTGTCGCCTTCCCAATTTTGCTGGATCCTACCAATCAGGTCAGCAAGGCTTACCATGTTAACGACATGCCAAGTACCGTCATTATCGATCGCAAGGGAGACATCCGTTACGTGCACCGGGGCTATAAACCCGGTGACGAGAACGAATACCAGAACCGGATACGTCAACTCATAGCTGAGTGATCATGCAAAAACGCACTTCTTCAGTCATTCTAGTCGTCGCGGCCGCATTGTTTTTAGGCGCCTGTAGCAACCTACAGCCGTGGGTGAAACCTTATGAGCGGGACCGATTAGCGGATCCCATCATGTCCTGGGAGCGCGATGCTATATCAGGCGCGTATCTGGATCATATCTATGAATCGCGGGAAGGCTCGCGCGGCGCCACCGGCACGGCGGGTGGCGGCTGCGGCTGTAACTAAAGGGTATGAAGGCTATTTTACCGACCGGCCGGTCAACACTCGCAAGCCTAAGGTGCTGTCGCTCACTTTTGTGCGCGTGGCTACCACCGCTTGCAGCGCTCTTAATTTTTGGGGCCCTTCTCCCCCACCGCGCCTTCGCGGCGGTGCTTCCCGATGATCGTGCCGACATTTTTTACAGCAGCTATAACGGCGGCGGCATGAATATTAAGGGCGAATCTGTGCTGGTGCGCAAAAAATTTGCCGAGCAATTTTCGGTTCAGGCAAATTATTTCATCGATAAAGTGAGCGGTGCATCCGTCGACGTCTTGAGTAATGCAAGCGTAATTAAAGACGAGCGCAAGCAAAAAAGTATAAGCCTTGACTATATTCGCGATAAAACCCAGTACAACGCGGCATATACCAATAGCACCGAGAAAGACTACATCTCGAACACAACACATTTCTCACTGAGCCAGGACATGTTTGGTGATTTGACAACTGTATCTTTGGGATTTACGCGAAGTCGCGATAAGGTCAGCGAATACAACAATGGCAATCATACGGTGGACCGCAAAGGCTTTGCCGATACTCGAAGTTATGAGGTCGGCCTATCCCAAGTGCTCTCCAAGAACTTGATTGGTGGCCTGACTCTTGAAGTCATCACGGATCAGGGTTACTTAAATAATCCCTATCGTTTTGTGCGCTACACCGACCCTTCTAACCCCAAAGGATATTCACTAGGCAATGAGGTCTACCCCAACACTCGCACGAGTAATGCACTCACCGCACGTGCCAAGTATTTCTTGCCCTATCGAGCTGCTGCCTCGGTCTCCTATCGATATTTTCACGACACCTGGGGCATCAAGGGCAACACTACCGAAATTGGTTACACCCAACCATTCTCCAATCTCTTTATTTTTGAGGGCCGATTGCGCTTCTATAGCCAACGACGTGCCAGTTTTTATAGCGATTTATTTAGCGGTCCCGCGGTCCAGAATTTTGAAGGTCGAGACCGCAATCTCGCCTCTTCAAAAAATACCACTATAGGTGCCAAAGTGACCTACGCCTTCTTGCCCAACGGCTGGAAAATGTTTAGACGCGGCACCATCACCGGGGATGTAAGTCGGATTACGTTTAAATATAACGACTTTCGCGATATCAAAGATTTTGGAATTCCGGGATATGTCGCAGGAACAGAGCCTTTTTATAAATTTAACGCGACAGTTTGGCAAGTTTACTGCTCAATGTTTTTCTAAGCTACTCCCGTTCTTTTAGGTTAACCAGTGTTTCCTTGCGCCACCAGACCAATAGCATGGGTGCGAGCGCCGCGCCGATGGCAATTGAGTCCGCCACCCAATCCCAAAAATCCCGATCGCGATGAACAAAGGCTAAGCCCTGAACCAACTCAATGAGAGCGCCAAAACCGCATAGCCAGGCAGCTATTAGCCAAACACTACGCTTAGGATACGCAGCGGCTGCGAGAATAGTCAACACATAAAAAGCGATAAAGTGCTCCGCTTTATCCCAAGGCACTAACTGCAGGGCCTGACGCGGCGGAATTACCGCGCTGTAAAACGTAAACACCAAGGCGGCGACAAATGCCATGCGCGCGAATGGCACCAGCGATGATAAACTTACCGTCGATATTTTTAATTTCACCGCCACAGGATAACAAATTGAGGCTCCGGCATGCCATTCGAGATTTCTAAACGCATCCTCGTTAAAGGCTTAACAGGCATCGGAGTGATAGTCGCTTTGCCTAGCCACCGATCCAGAGCCGATGCGCTCACCCGCCTTAAAGTCGATGACCCGGACGCCAAAAAACTGGGTTATTTAGAAGATGCATCTAAAGTCGATGCACGAACAAACCCCAATTTTGCGCCAGGCCAATCTTGTGAGAACTGCTTGTTACTAGAGGGAAAACCAGGAGAATCATTTCGACCTTGTAATATTTTACCTGGCAAGCTGGTCAATGCCCACGGTTGGTGTAGGAGCTGGACTATAGAAATGTAGTATATGCTTGTGGAACTATCAAGGATGCCACCGGTCCGCTATTGCGAGTGTTACAAGTTCCTCGCGCAGGAGATTTATGATGATGATGAAAAATTCTGTCAATTACCGAATGTACGCTGCTGCATTGGTGCTGATGTCATTTGCCATGGGAGCGGCCTACGCGGATGCACGTGAAGAGGGACGCCTGCTAACCGCCACCCAGGTCTTGGAGGAAATTCAAGGAATGCCGGACCAACGCCTGCCCGACACCTTGTTGGAACGTGCCTATGGTATTGCGGTGATTCCAGACGTCACCAAACTTGCGTTTATGTTTGGAGGACGCCACGGACGCGGCATATTGGTGGTTCGCGATAAATTGACGGCACCTTGGAGCAATCCAGCCTTTGTCAGTATTAATGGCGGGAGTTGGGGACTACAGGCGGGTGCGCAGTCATCGGATATTATTTTAGTATTTACTACTAAGGCTGGAATTGAGGGCATCGCGGGCGGCAAGCTCACCCTAGGTGCAGATGCCTCGGTCGCGACCGGTCCTGTAGGACGCCAAGGCTCAGCCGGGACGGACATCAATTTAAATTCTGAAATCTATTCATACGCTCGAACTCGCGGACTGTTCATCGGTTTAGCGTTAGATGGTAGCGCGCTTACGATGGATCGTAAGGCTAATGCGTCTTTCTATGGAAAAAGCGACGTCACGGGCAGTGAGATTTTTTCAGGAGCGGCGCCCTCTGCGCCCATGGCGGCACAGCGATTTGTCGAGCGACTCGCGCAGGCCACCCACACGACGGTACGTAATTCGCCGGCACCGCAAGCGGATATCCCCGCAAGCCAAGCTCCGGCGAGTAGCCAGGAAGCGCCACGAACCTATCCGCTTGAAGAGCACACCGGACAAGAACTCCCGAAGTAAACGTAAGCCATGACAGCGGGGTCTGCCTGGCTACTCGCGGCAGCGGCGTTTGTTGCGGGAATTCAAAACGCTGTCGCGGGCGGGGGATCGTTTCTAACGTTCCCCGCCCTGTTGTTTACCGGACTTGATCCCCGGGCTGCCAACATCACCTCAACGGTGGCCCTATTCCCTGGGCAAATCGCCACGGCTTTAAGTAGTAAGCGAAACCTCGTCAGCCTTCCGCAGCTCGGGCTGCCCGCATTGTTCGGCGTCAGTTTAGCGGGAGGTGCGCTAGGAGCCTTACTGCTTCTGTCTACGTCGGTTACAGTTTTTAGCGCTCTCGTTCCTTGGTTGGTCCTTTTCGCCACCGTGGTGTTCATAGGGGGTAATTTTTTTCGCCAAAAAACTGCGTCGCCTAAGCCCTTAAGCGTTATCGCGACCGCCGCGACCCAGTTCGCAATATCTGTATACGGCGGCTATTTTGGGGGTGGCATCGGCATTCTCATGCTCGCGGCGTTAACCATGGCGGGCGCCAACTTACGCGGCGCAGGAGCGCTTAAGAACGCGCTCGGCGCAATCATGAACCTCTCAGCGGTACTGATATTTATTTTCTCGCGCGATATTGCTTGGAACCAGGTAGGCATCGCCGCAGGTGCGGCGCTCGTCGGCGGACAAATCGGTGCCCAAGTACTCAATCAAGTTAATGAGAGGCTGCTTAAGATAGGCGTCGCCGTCATAGGCAGCGCTTTAACAATTGGGCTATTCTTGCGGTATAACAATGCGAATTAATGAACTGTTTAACCAAGCGTTTCAATTAACACGCGCGAGTTCCTTAACATTCGCGCGCACTTTGGCGTGGGCGAGCATCTTCTCGCTGGCGGGCGCGGCTATCGGCAGTTTCGAGTCAGCTCAGGCGGCAGTGCCGCAGATTCTTCCCACCGGCCAACTTCTTACTCCCACGGCGGCGCCAGGCTCACGCTTCACTCCCTTGAATCCAGGTTTGCTAGACGCACCGAATTTTGAGGTTGGACAGACCATCAGCGAAGCGATTAGTCCAGACCGAAAAACTTTGCTGGTATTGACCAGCGGCTACAACTTGCAAACGGATGCAAGCGGCAAATCCATACCCGCAGACTCCAACGAGTATGTTTTTGTCTTCGCCTTAAAACCTGGAGGGTTGATAAAAAAACAAGTGCTAAAAATTCCAAAAACTTATATAGGGATCGCATTTGCACCGTCAGGCCAGCGTTTCGTAGTTTCCGGCGGTGGCGATGACTCGGTGCATGTATTCGAGCTTGATAAGACCCTATGGAAAGAGACTACACACTCGCCGATAAGGCTGGCTCATAGCATTGGAATCGGATTTGATCAACACCCCATGGTTCAAGG
The DNA here is from genome assembly GCA_025359565.1 of Gammaproteobacteria bacterium. Taxonomy (GTDB): domain Bacteria; phylum Pseudomonadota; class Gammaproteobacteria; order Steroidobacterales; family Steroidobacteraceae; genus Bog-1198. The sequence goes on from JANYFY010000029.1 coordinate 169,140, forward strand.
CGTCGCCATTACGCGGGATAGCGCGCACGCGGTCGCGGTCAATAGATACAATGCGTCGCTCACCATAATTGACTTGAATCTCGGAACAATCCTCAAAGAAATTGACCTGCGTCCCGGGAAATTGGACGCCCACCAAAGCGGTACGCCCGGCGGTGAATATCCTAATTCTGTTGCCATCGTGGGCAACCAAACCGCCTATGTTTCTAGTGAGCGTGATCGGGAAATTGTGGTGGTTGATTTGATTGCAGCAACAGTTACTGCCCGAATCTCCGTGGCGGGTAACCCAAATAAGATGATCCTCAACAACGACCAGAGCCTACTGTATGTGGCCGTGGATAACGCGGACCTGGTGACTGTTATCAACACTCAGCATGGCACCGTCATTGACAATATTCACAGCGTTGCACCTGAAGGCCTATTGCAACTGGCAAAACAATATCGGGGCGCATCGCCCAACGGTCTGGCGTTGTCCCCGGATCAGAAAACACTTTTTGTCACCAATCGCGGCACGAATTCCGTTGCGGTAATTCGTAAGTCTCATGTGATCGGGTTAATACCCACCGGTTGGTATCCTTCTGACGTGGTGGTCGATCACAATAATCAACTGTACGTCGTTAACACTCAAAGCGTACCAGGGCCGAATGCCGGCAATTGTCTCGGTTACCAAACCGTACCTTGTCCGGTGAAGAGATCGCCGATTCGATTTGCACCCAATCAATACATTCTCAATCTCGCGAAGGGCGGGCTTCTCAGCCTTAAAATACCGACCAAAAAAAATCTGGACCGATTGACGCTTCGGGTAGCCGCTAACAATCATTTCGTGGGTGCCAACCATGACTTAAAGGTAATGTCCGCCTTACGCGAGAAGATCAAACACGTGATCTATATCGTTAAAGAAAACCGCACCTATGACCAAGTATTGGGGGATATTGGTTACGGCAATAGCGATGCTCGCTTGGCTGAATTTCCCCGCAGCACAACACCCAACCTCCATAAGTTAGCCACACAGTTTGTGTTGTTGGACAACTTCTACGACTCCGGGAACGTCAGTGGTAATGGCTGGCCGTGGAGCGTATCCGCGCGCGAATCAGATGCCGGCGCAAAAATGTTGCCCGTTAATTACGCGGAGCGCGGTGGCTCTTATGATTGGGAAGGAACGAACAGCGAGATCAACGTCGGACTACTCGGCAACCAACGCCTAGCCGCAAATCCTATGATCGCCGATCACGACACCGGAAAGCTTGACCCCGATTTGCTGCCCGGGACTGGCGATATAGCGGCACCCGACGGCCCCAATGGCGAGGCCCAGGAAGGATATCTTTGGAGCGCCGCGCTACGAGCCGGCCGCACAGTTCGTAATTACGGATTTATGATTGATTTAGCGCGATACAGCACGCGATTGACTAAAACAAATCAAGCCTCGTCTTACCTGCCTTTGGAGATCAATCCTTTTGCCAAGAAATTGACCGTCGCCTACGCGTCTAGTCCGCAACTAACCGAGCGCACCGATCCTTATTTCCGCGGCTTCGACCCGGCGTTCCCCGATACTTATCGCGAACTGGAGTGGGAGCGTGAATTTAATGATTTTGTAAAAGATGGGAACTTACCTAATCTATCCTTGGTGCGCTTCATGGCTGACCACACAGGCTCGTACGACTTTGCAATTTCCGGGGTTAATACACCTGAACGCCAAGTAGCCGATAATGATTATGCGGTGGGCAAGCTAGTGGAGGCTATTGCGCATAGCCCTTATGCGAAGGATACGTTAATTTTTATTGTTGAAGACGATGCGCAGGATGGTCCCGATCATGTGGATGCACATCGCAGCACCGCGTTTGTCATTGGTCCTTACGTCAAAAAACACGCGCTGGTCACACGTCATTACACCACTATCAATATGCTACGCACTATTACCGACGTGCTGGGACTTGATCACTTAAGTTTATTCGATGCCACCGGACAGCCAATGAGTCGTGTGTTTGACCTGCGGGAGCCCGATTGGACTTACGACGCCGAAATTTCAGGACTTTTGAAAACCGCCGACGTCAGCCTACCGATTCCAGCAGGCATCAAAATAATTGGTGGCATACAAGAACCCACCCATGATGCCAAGTATTGGGCTAGTCAGACCCAGACTATGGATTTTAACGTCGAGGACCAGGTCAACGCGCTCGACTACAACCGAATTCTCTGGAAAGGCCTGATGGGTAAGCGTGCCTATCCGAGCGTGCGGGCGGACAGCGAAGAGCGGGATTAAAGCGATACGCCGCCTGTTAGCAATGTTGGCTGCGTTGGCCAATCCACATCGCTTAAGAGTTATCGCGGCCCTCTCATCCGGCGGGCGCAACTACGTTAGCCAACTGGCGCGGGAGCTTGGCATTAGTTTGTAGTTTCGATTTTGAACTTACCCCAGCGGCTATCGCCAGAGCCGCAAAAACCCTTGACTCCAAGTCTGAACCCTAGAGGTAGTTATGTCCGAGAATGCTTTTTATGCGGCCTTCTTTTTTCCTGCTGCGGCAGTGGTGCTTGTCTTCTTCATGAAATACGTATCGGACGTTCTACAAGCCAGAGTGCGCCTGGGCCAGGACGCAGCTTACCGCGAACTTAGCTCTAAAGCCGTCACCGCTCAAACGGAGGTGGCGAGTGCGTTGGGGCAAATTCAAGCTCGACTTGCGGCGGTTGGCCGTGTTGCCTCACGTAATTTTCTTACCATTTGCCTCATGAAGATTCTTACCATCTCAGACCAGCGCGGTCTGACGCCGCAGGCGGCAGAAGGATGGATACGATGAATGCAGGTCATGCGATCACCCGGGTCCAGAGCCAACGTTTGTAGTAAAGCCTTGCATCTCGCATATCAGCCGTTGCACCGCTTCGCGCCGCCAGATTTTCAGTCGGCGCTGCAGCGTACGCAGGTGCCGGGCGTTGTATCGATCAGGATACCTCCCTTGGAAGTCGATCAAGAGTTCCAGGGCAGTTTGATCGGGATCGGCGTCCAGACGCTGAAGCATCTCTGCCCAGTGCGCGTGGAACGGGTCGGGTCGCCGCCGGGAGCGCGATTGTGTGTTCCGGTGAGTGCGCTTGCCGATCATTACGCCCCGCGCTCGGGCATCGTCGCGCCAGAGTCGGACCCGATGGATGAAGGCGTTGAGTTGGCCGCAGTGGAAGCGACCCGGGTACTGGGCGCGCAGTTCATCGAACAGCTCGGATGCATTAATGTTCGGCCGTGACTCGAGCCGGCGGCACACCAACGGCCAGATCAGAGTGAACGCGTGACGACGCTGGATGTGACGTCTCGCAAGCTCCTTGCGCTGCAGCTCGCATTGCTGTTCAACTTCTGGATCCAACTTGGGCACGGCTGGCGGATCCGGGATGATCACCGGCTGCGCTGCAATGGATACAACTTTCGCCTGGGACGGCGGGGCGACCTGTCGTGGAGCGGCGGCGGTTCGTTGAACAAGAGTTTGGATTCGCCGCAGGTAGCGTGGTTTTGCCTCCAGCGAATGGGTCGGACGCACCTCGCCTGACCGCCATGCGCTTGAGAGGCTTGATAGGAACGCGGACAGATCGGGCCGATCGGCGCTCGACACTGAAGGCGTGCCGCCATCAGCAAGCATGACCATGTGGCTTTGCATCGCCCGCACTTCCTCGAGTAACTGCAGTGGATCGAGTGCGCTACCCACCTCACGCAGCTTGATCTTGGTGGCGTCGGACACCGTTTCGGCCGACAGAAGCCGCTCGCATGGTGTCTCGGGCGGATGGTATCGCTTGGTTACCTGCGCTCCCTGCCGGTGTTTCTCCGCAAGTTTGAACGAGGGTTGAAAGAAGTTAACGAACAGCCGCGATGCCCCGTACAAACGCGAGAGCACCTGTGCCGCGGCTATCCCTTCGAACCGGCGATAACCCAAGAGTTTGCGCACGATGGATCCGTTTTTCTGCTCGATCCAGGCTTGATCATTTTTCCGATACGGCCGCGAGCGGGTGAGCTCGATGCCATGGCGTAAGCAATACTGGATCATCGTCTCGTTCACGAACTCGCTGCCGTTGTCGACGTCCAACGCCAGTAACGGGAACGGCAACCCTTGAGGCACACGCTCCAGCGCCTCCACGAGCAATGTGCTTTCGCGCACGACCAAGGGTGCGCATTCCGTCCAGCCACTCGCAATATCGGTGAGTACGAGGCTATGCACGTAGCTGCCCCGGTTCATGTCTCCGCAGTGCGCGACCAGATCCATCTCCATGCTCCCGGGAGGCGGCTCATTCCAGTCGGCAAAGGTTCGCACAGCGATGCGGCGACGGATTTCCGGCGTCACACGGCGGGGCTTCCTCGCGCGTGTCGCATTGCGCGGCGCGCGCAGCAGCCGGTCGATCGTTGCGGCGCTCATCGCGAGCACCTTGGTTCGGATCAAGTTATCAAGCTTCAAGTGGCCGTGCCGCTCGAGTGATGGCACAAGGATCCGCAGAAGTGGTTTCAGCCGCTTTCCGCAGACCCGATCTGAGGCTTCCCATAGCACGATCAACGCCTGCTTCGCGGCATCGTCGTATATCGTGGGTCGCACTCGCCCGCGACGGGCCGGCGCGCTTGGCTCCGCGGCATTCAACAGATGGATCGCGTACTTCGGATGATAGCCACTGACCGCGACAAACTCGCTTAAAATCTGCTTCTTTGATCTGCTAGATGCAGCCTGGTATCGTCTCCGCAACGAACTCGCAAGTTGAACTCTCGCCTCGCGCGTCAACGTCTTTTTCATAGTAGCCTCCCCCGGCAAGTGATGCCCAATGGTTACATTTCTTGTGAGGCAACGAAATCGATTAGTAAGACTTCAGATGAGGCAATGCGGCCAGGCGGTCGAAAAAATCCTCAAGGCCGTCGAATAAAGTATTCGCTGTATGCCTAATTGTGCGCGAGATAACTAATAGTACTGGGAGGCTGAGATGAACGAAGTATCGCTTGTTCGACTATATGTCCTACGGACCATGTACTTCATCGTGGTGGTGGGACTAGGCCTTTATCTATGGCCCGAGGTAATCGCTGATCATCGACATTGGGAACTGATGCAGGGGATGGCCTCATGCATGATCGCCGCTTTTTCTTTACTTTGCGTCGTCGGACTGCGTTATCCGCTGCAAATGCTGCCCGTGCTTCTATGGGAAATAGTATGGAAAACTCTTTGGTTATTCATAGTTCCATTGCCGCAGTGGTTGTCGGGCCATGTCGAGGACGCGCTCAAGCCTTCAATCTTCTCGGTTTCCCTGGTCGCACTCGTGTATGTCGCCATTCCTTGGCGCTATGTGTTTGCCCACTATGTTTAGAAGCCCAGCGAGCGCTGGCGCACCTCAGGTAAGCAGTTCCAGTAAATGCCGAATATTCCCTCAATTTCAACTCTCCAACCGTAAAAGGACATTAGTTATGAAGAACACGATTGCCATCCTCCTTATTGCGTCGAGCGTCGTCTGCGGCGTGCACGCCGCAGAACCTAGTCCAATAAAAGTAGAAAACCTGTCAGACAGCCAGCGAGTTGACTATTTGATCCGACAAAATCAATTGCTCGCCGAGGAGATTCAGCGCTTGCAGGTCGACTCCGCGAGACCCAAGAATAAGGAGGATGCCTTTGCCGCCTGCATGCAAGCCGCCAAAGGCCAGACCAGCCCGATGGCCGCGGAGTCGATCGGCGACCATTGCGATCAGCTGTTGAAGAAGTGATCCGGTAACCGCATGGGTGTGCCGAGGGCCGAGCCCGTGCTGGCAGTCGCCGAAAGCACGGTTGTGGTGGCCAGAGACGGCCTGCCGGACAATGTTCCGGGCCACTTTGACGGATATAAACCCGCTATACCTATCACGCCCAACACGGTCACGGGCAATATGATCATTCTCGATTTGGGCGGCGGGCAATTTGCCCACTACCTTCACCTGCAACCAGGAAGCCTGCTTGTAAAGGCCGGACAACAAGTACGACGCGGGCAGATTTTAGCGCGCATCGGCAATTCCGGAGACACACGCGAACCGCACCTTCACTTCCAAGTTTCAACGTCGTCGAATCCTTTGGCTGGAGAAGGTGTCCCCTATCTCATCGATCAATATCGGGTTAAATCTTCCAATGAGACAGGTAACATCCGCGCGCGTGAATTGCCCTTAGGTGGCATGTTGATCGACTTCCCAAAATAATATCGTCTAAAGACCTAGCAAATAAACCGGGACCAACGCAACCAGCGCCACCAAGATTTGCAACACTAAGATCCACAAAGTTTGCCGCGGTACTCGCGGGAGCCAACGGATGACAAAGTAAATCAATACGGGAACCTGACCCGCCATGAGTAGCTGGTAGACGTGTGCAGTCGTTCCCTCATCGGCGCTATGCATGGATCCCGGCGAAAAAACGACCGTGCCCAACACCGCCAATGCCGCTGCGAGAGACATGACCATAGGTACAAAAGCACTAGGCTTTTTGCTTAGCAAAAGAACCGAATTAGGATACTGGTGCATAACGCCTCCTTTTCCAGAGAATTAAATTGCGTAAGTGGATCATCACGGTCGCTGCGCTTCAAGTCAAGCCGGACAAAATGCTTAAGCTGAAAGAGTAGTTGGCTCGCAGACCGTATTCTGATTCCCGAATAGACCGACCTCATTTGCCGCCTTGTTCACCGGTACAGTGTCCAGCCAATTCACCCGGACGAAGTATTCCGTCAGTTCGGGGTCGTTGAGGTGCTTCTCGTTGAAGCTGTCACCGAATTTCAGTACGTTATAGGTGTGTCGTTCCCCATCGGGCGTGGAAACTTTGAAGTCCTTCGCCGGGCACATTGTCTCAACCACCCGACCGACACCAACGTAGCCCTTTTTCGGGATCTTTACCCACACGCGATCACCGGGAGATAGCCGCTTCAAGGTTCGGCTGTACCGGCTACCGCCGCCACCGCTGATGAATCCGTACTGTCGTGCGTCATCCCATGACCGATCTGCCCCATACGAGACATAGTATTCGCCGTTCCAAGGCTCCTTTTCGCCCTTGATACGTGTTGATGTGGCGACGTTTGCCTGCGTTTCGCCCGGATCTATCATCCATGCCCGACTAAGTAGCTGATCGTCGCCCTTCTGAAATACCTGGAAAAAAACTGCGTTGATCGCGATATCGCGAGCGTTCGGGTAGTTGATGATGCGTTCCGTCGAGGAATCCAGTTCGGAAGCAACGATCATCTTCTCAAGTTTCCGCTCACTCGGCAGTCGGCCTGAGTTCAGCGGTACCGGCGTCGCTCGGACCTTCCAGATATCATGTTTGATTGGCAGAGCTATATCTCAGTCCGCTACAGCATCAGGACAGCAAGGGCACATCGGCCTCTATCGCCTGGATAATGATGGACCTTTGCGTCGCCTGAACCTCCACGGCGGCGGAAACATCCTCAACTATGTAGTCCTGCAGGTGTGGTGGGCGATCGCTCAGATACAACGCCGGGGGGAATAGCCCAGGGATTTGAGGGGCATCATTTTGCGGTGGAATCTCAGCGAAAAGAACGGGCGCTTCATAGGGGGTCGGCTTGTTTTTGCTGCCAAAACAGACGGTAGAGTTTCTCGGATTTTATAGGGGGCGGGCAGCGTATAGGGCTGATTTTGCGTGATTTCCTGTTCGCCATTTTGCGTCGCGCCAATACCAGATAATTCAATTAGTTAGAATTTTGAAAATGGCTCATTTTTGGAGTCGACCCGCGCTAACAACTCCTTGATTCTTATGGGTACGCGTCTGCGCAAAAGCGGTAACAGAAAACAACTAATTATCAAAGTGTTATCGACCACGGCCTCTATATTTTACGGCATTTTGTACCGTTACTAATTACATCAAAAACAAGTGGACCCCGATAGTGCGCGTCGTTGCGGCTCGCTCAGCCAGTGGAAATCCAGCACCTCACAGGCCAGCTGCTGGTGTTCGAACAGGGTATTGCCGCGGCCGTACATGGCACCCAGCGAGGCCAAATCCGGGGCCGCCACGTTGAATTGCTCGCCGAGATGGCGCCATAAGACGGCGGGCACGATGCGCACGACATCAAGGACTCGGCCACTCATCCGCAAAACGCCAATCTGCAACGCCAAACCCAGCTTCAGGGCCGGTTGTCGCCGTTGCTCAATAAC
>JANYFY010000004.1 GCA_025359565.1 Gammaproteobacteria bacterium
ACCTGACACGCTTCATTCGCCAGCGGTGGAATAACTTCGCACCGATACCCTCACCCTCGCAGAATGCCGCCTCGCTCAATCCGCTCTGCGCAAACCGCGCAACCATCGCCCGCCAGGCCTCAGCACTTCGTCGCTCCGTCCTCTGCATCGATTCTCTCCAGTGATTTGAACTGGAGCCACCTTGCCCCTTGCTCCCAATCACGAGAAGGACGTCGCCGAGTTACCGGTTACCCGATACGTGCCAAACAGACGGTCCCACAGCGGAATGTCGCTAAAGTTGTACTGATGAACATTGAATTGGTGATGGATCGAACGTAGCTCTGGCGTCTGAATGAGAAATCTAAGCCACGAAGGGGGCTTTACGTTGGCGTGATAAAAATTCTCTCCAGTACCGGCAAAGAAGTTGTGCCAAAAGGCGCCCAATAGAGAACAGCCCTTGAGCGGATACAGGATGACTGCGCTCAGAATGGCATCGCAAAGGATTTCGACGGGATGTTTGTAGAACGACGTCAACACCTCAATACGCGACGGTGAATGGTGAATCTGGTGGAAAGCGAGCCACCAGCCCTTGGCATGCCTTAGCCGGTGCCATCATTAAACACGAACGTACCCACAAACCAGCCTGCGAACCCCTCCAGCAGCGGAGAGTCCCAACGCGACAAGTGAAACAGCGACAAATCACCGAAGATCTAATCCATAGTCTTGCCGTAATGAGCGTGATGGCCAATTGGACGAGAGTGATGAGGATGGCGCGGGCCATACCAGCCTTTGGATTGCGGCAGCTGACGGCCGGAGCGCACGCGCTCCATGACAAAGAATATAGCTGTCGATGCACCCATGAGAAGGGTCGGCAGACTGATCGAATTGATTTTTTGCAGGATCATTACGTTAGCGCTTCCCTGTAAGTGAATTGTTTTCCGTGTGGTGAGCCTGCAGGACAGCCGTGAATGCGACAAGTGCATAGTGCGTGAGTGACACCTGACAAACCATCGAGTATCATTTTCTTATACTCTTCACTCACATGGGGTCTTCATGTCCGCCACATCGACTCTGCTGCAAGGTATCAAAGCGGCCCTGCGTTCCCGCAAGCTGACTTACCGGGAGTTGGCCAGGCGGATTGGAATTAGCGAAGCCACGGTCAAGCGAGATATGAGTCGAGGCAATTTCTCGCTGCGTCGGCTCGACCAGATCTGTTCCGGGATCGGCCTCACATTGAATGACTTGATGCAGCCACCCGAGGACCTGGCTCTCGTGACACAGCTGAGTGAAGCGCAGGAAATCGCGCTTGCCAATCAACCGAAGATTCTTGTCGTCACCTACCTGATCGTCAATGACTGGAAATTCCAAGAAATCGTCTCTGCGTTTCAGATGGACGACAATGAGCTGATCGATATTTTGCTTCGGCTCGACCGCCTGAAAATCATTGAATACCGACCACCCCACCGGGTTAAGAAGCTCACTTCCAGAAACTTTGCATGGCGCACCGACGGTCCTGTTCACAGGTTCTTTGTAACTCGCTTTGTTCCTGAGTACTTCCAGTCTGCGTTTGGAGCCCATGGGGACGCGTTCCGCTTTGTCGGCGGCACGCTTTCACCGGACTCACTGGCGCGATTTGCCATTTCCCTCGAACGACTCGCCTCAGAATTCGAATCGCTCGCACGCCATGATGCTCGACTCCCGCTCGAACGCCGAAACGGATGCAGCGCCATATTGGCCGTCCGGTCATGGGAGTTTTCGGAATTCACTCGTCTTCGTCGAAGGAGCGCTTCCCGAGACTCGCGGACGCGATAGGCGGAGGCCGATTGTTTCGTTCATGACCATACATAGGCCCAGCGGCCCCACGCACCCACTTTTCCAGGTCATGGAGCGCAACCCAAACTTCGCCGTGACGGCCCTGAGGATGATTTCGCGCTGTAAATGCCAGCGGGCGACTTCCGGCCATCATGAGACACTCGCACGAGTGGAGTCCACGGAGTAAAGCCGCTGCTCGCAAGCTTATGTACACTGAGCAGCCCACACCCGAGTTGTTCCGCTCCAAGCATGTTCAGCCGCCGAAATTTTCTTGTCGTTGCCACGCTCTCTCTGCCATGTGTTCTCCAAGCCGGATCGAGGCGTTTCGGCAAATTGCCCGCGGCCTTCGCACAGCTTGAGGAGACCAACGGAGGCCGGCTCGGAGTTGCTGTGCTCGACACTGCCACCGGCGAGCGCTCAGGCTACCGTGCGGATGAGCGGTTCCCCATGTGCAGCACGTTCAAATTCCTACTCGCTTCCGCGGTCCTGCAGCACGTGGACGGCCATCGAGAGACTCTGGACCGCGCCGTCGCGATTCCTTCGAGGCCGTTGCTGTTCAATTCTCCGCTGACTGAATTGCACGCCGGGGGTACGATGACTGTCGCGGCTCTTTGTCAGGCCACTCTGACCAGAAGCGATAACACGGCAGCTAATCTTTTGCTGGAAACGATCGGCGGACCGTCAGGCATCACAAGCTTCTCCCGCTCCCTTGGGGATACCGTGACGCGTCTCGACCGAACTGAGACGTCTCTGAATGAATCACTCGCCGGGGATCAGCGGGATTCCACTTCTCCCTCGGCTATGGCCGGCGATCTGAAATCCGTGCTTCTGGGAAACGTGCTCTCGCAGCGTTCGCGAGACAAACTGGCGCTTTGGATGGAAGCGAGCCTCACCGGCCTTGAACGCCTACGGGCCAAACTGCCCGCGAACTGGCGCGTAGCCGACAAGACAGGCGCGAATGGCGAGCATACGAGCAACGACATCGCCGTCATCTGGCCAGCCAGCAAGCCGCCCATTATCGTCGCGGCCTACATCACCCAGTGCACCGGGCCTGAGAGCAAGCGTGCAGCTATGCTCGCGGAGATCGGCCAACTGGTGAGGGAGTCCCTAGGTTAAAACGGCAAATGGAGATTCCCGAAGCAGTCACTCACTACCGGGCTGCACGGGCACAAATTGGGCATTTCATGTCAGATCGAGTCCGGGCTAATACGGATTAAACGACGCGGGTAAACGCCGACGACAACGGAACCGCTTTATTCCACCCTCGATCACGGCTTCACGGTCACCCTACCCCGCTGCCCACCTGCGTCAGGAAAAGTTCAACAAGTCGCGAATCATCACTTCGAGCGTGCGTAGGGGATGGGCGGGCTTGCCTCTCATCTCATCGTACCACGCCGTTCTCGCCGTCCGCGCCGGCACAGGATCCCATTGCTCGTGATTTCACTCAAATATCAACCGAGAGCCCCGAGATCCGACGGCTCACGGTAGGCTACGGAACACGCAGGGTCAACGGGCCGGACGGGCACTCGATGTCCGCTCTGATGTTGCGCCTGCAGGGCGCCTGGCTTGAGCGCGCAGGCTTTCTCGTTGGCCGCATAGTGAAGGTGCATGTCAGCTTCGGGCGACGCTTGAAGCGAGACCGGATCGACTGACTCCGGCAGATCAGAAGCCGGCGGTGCTTCGGCGCCGTCGGCCTCGAGGCGCGGCGAATGGATGTCAGGCAGCAATCACCTACACAGATCCTGCACAGGCGATTTTCATCGATTTTTTTACTTAATTTTCAATGACTTGGATGTGGGTGGTGCGCCCGGAGAGATTATTCGCGCTGCGCGCTCACCCTGCGCGCTCACCCTGCGGGTCGCCCTAAAGGGCGATCGCCATCGTCGCTACACTCCGCTGTCGTCGAACTCACTGGTCTTCTGTCGGGAGTTCGCATTTAAACGACAAATGGGAAATAACTACTGGCGGTTTTTAGCCCCACAAAAATTGGTGCGCCCGGAGAGATTCGAACTCCCGACCTCCTGGTTCGTAGCCAGGCATTCTATCCAACTGAACTACGGGCGCCTCGTGACTTGCCGACCTATTACCATCCTTGGCTTTTTCCCCCCACCGCCTAGCTCCTTCATACCGTATGGCGGAGAGGGAGGGATTCGAACCCTCGATACCGGTTAAGATATACGCCCTTAGCAGGGGCGCGCCTTCGACCACTCGGCCACCTCTCCAGCTTAAGGACTAGGCCCTTTTGCGGAGCCGCGCATGATACCCGCCTGGACCTACTTCGGTAAAGCTCAAGTAACCGGCGTTAAGCGATGTCTCAGTTATCCTCACGCTCAGCAATGTCAGAAACTGAGTCTTGGCCTTCTCCTTGGCGCTTAATACGATCGAATATCTCCTCACGATGAACCGCAACATCTTTAGGGGCATTAACGCCGATCCGTACCTGATTACCCTTCACCCCTAGAACAGTCACCGTGACCTCACTGCCAACCATCAGGGTTTCGCCTACTCGACGGGTCAAAATCAACATTACGGCAGACTCCTGGCTGATCAGAGGTAACGAGCCAACACGAGCTAAACGCTGCATGGCAGCGTATGGGTGCAACGGAGAGGGTTGCACCCACTGCGCAACACGAAGGCACTCAAATGAAAGCTGGAGCTCAATTATACAACGAAAGTCACCAAAATAGCCAGTTTTCAGCGACAAGACCAGCCCAATCGAAAGAATCGACTGTTTAACGGGTCAACAAAGTCCTGACTAACGACTCGACATTCGCAAGCGCCGCCTCCAGATGCTCAGGCCGCGTACCCCCCGCCTGCGCAAAATCGGGTCGACCACCGCCACGGCCACCCACCTGTTCCGCGACAGCCGCCACCAAATCCCCAGCCTTCACGCGCTTCAGCAAATCAGGCGACACGCCGGCAACCAGCACCACCTTACCTTCTTGAACACTTCCCAGCACAACTACACAAGAACCCAACTTACCCTTAAATTGATCCAACGCAGTTCGCAACGACTTTGCGTCGGCATCGTCGATTTGCACGGCCAACACTTTAACGCCGCTCACGTCTTTTGCCTGAGCCGACAAATCCCCCCCCTGACCGCTAGCAAGCTTAGACTTTAAGCCTTGGATTTCCTTCTCGAGTCGCCGCGAACGCTCCACCAGTTCGCGCACTTTTTCATCAACCTCATCACGCCCAACCCGCAACGCACCCGCCACATCCCGCAATTGCCGATCAGTACGCACCACCCAGTCGTAGGCAGCCGCGCCCGTTAAAGCCTCAACCCGACGCACACCCGCCGCCACACCGGTTTCACCGATAATTTTGAATAACCCGATATCACCTGACCGATCGACATGCGTCCCACCACAGAGTTCCAACGAGAAATCACCCATCGACAGCACGCGCACATCGCTCGCATATTTCTCACCAAATAAAGACATCGCTCCAGCCGCCACCGCATCATCCAGCGGCATCAAACGAGTCTCCGTTTTAGCATTCGCACGAATCGCCACATTCACCCACGCCTCTACCGCGTGCAACTCAGCCGGCGTAATCGCCTGATGATGCGAAAAATCAAACCGCAGTCTCTCGGCTGCAACTAGTGACCCTTTCTGTTGCACATGAGTCCCCAGCACCTCACGCAAAGCGGCGTGCAATAAATGCGTGGCAGAATGATTAAGCGCAGTCGCACGACGATGCGTCGCATCGACTTCAGCGACCATCGAGTCGCCTACCGCCACCACCCCGCTTTCCAAAACACCCACATGTCCAAACGAGGCGCCAATCTTTTGGGTATCCCGCACCACGAAACGCACCGGGTTGCCCTGTGCCGCAGCCTTCGGTGCAGCAGCCTGCGGTGCCGCAGGTACCGTCACGCCACTAAGGGCTCCGCCAGTGCCTCCGCTAAGTACTCCGCTATCGCCCACTTGACCGCCGCCCTCGGCGTAAAATGGTGTGCGCTCTAAAACTATTTGGCCCTCCTCCCCCGCCCGCAACGACTTCACTAACGCACCCTTCACAATCAGTGCGGTCACAGTTCCGGTATCGGATAATTTCTCATAGCCTGAAAATTCCGTCTGGCCCGCGAGTTTAAGCGTATCGCGTAAGTCAACTCCGAATTTACTCGCTGATCGGGCTCGCACTCGCTGCATGTCCATCGCCGCGTCAAATCCCGCCTGATCGATCGAATATCCACGTTCACGCGCCACATCGGCGGTCAAGTCGAGAGGAAAACCGTAAGTATCATAAAGGCGAAAAGCCGTCTCACCCGAGATCACCATGGGCGAAGCACCACCCGCTCGGGCCACACCACCCGGGTGGTGAAGCCTCGCGAACTCGGCCTCCAGCAATACCATTCCCGACGCTAGGGTTTCGGCGAAGCGACTTTCTTCTTGCGCGAGGACTTGGACTGCTCGAGCCTCACCCGCAATCAGCTCTGTAAAGTAGCCGCCCATTTCTCGCACCACGGACGCCACCAATTTATGAAAGAACGGATGGGTCTGCCCTAATTTATAACCGTGACGAATTGCCCGGCGGATAATACGACGCAGCACATAGCCACGACCTTCATTCGACGGCACCACGCCATCCACAATCAAAAATGTACAGGCACGAATGTGATCAGCAATCACCCGCAAACTCGATGACCCCAGATCGTTACAATTCGTCGCCTCCGCCGCGGCAGCGATCAATACCTTAAATAAATCAATATCGTAATTACTTTGAACACCCTGCATGACCGCCGCGATACGCTCCAACCCCATCCCCGTATCCACCGAAGGCTTGGGTAGGGGCGTCATCACACCGCCCACCGCGCGCTCGTATTGCATGAACACCAAGTTCCAAATCTCCACATAACGATCACCGTCTTCATCGGGCGAGCCCGGCGGCCCCCCGGGAATCTCAGCTCCGTGATCATAAAAAATCTCCGTACACGGGCCACAGGGTCCGGTCTCTCCCATCGCCCAGAAATTGGATTTCTCACCCAACCGCGTACACCGGGTCGGATCGATACCAATTTCCTCAGTCCACACCCGCGCCGCCTCATCATCTTCGTTAAAAACCGTGACCCACAGACGCTCTTTTGGAATCCCCAAAGTGCCGGTAATAAAATTCCATGCAAAATGAATCGCTTCCCGCTTGAAATATGCACCGAAACTAAAATTACCCAGCATCTCGAAAAAAGTATGATGTCGCGCGGTGTAACCCACATTTTCAAGATCGTTATGCTTGCCCCCCGCGCGCACGCAACGCTGCGAACTCGCCGCACGCGAATAATCACGCACCTCTTTGCCGAGGAAAAGATCTTTGAACTGCACCATGCCAGCGTTGGTAAATAAAAGCGTCGGGTCATTACCCGGAACCAACGAGCTCGACGGCACTACCGTATGGCCGTTCTTGCGAAAAAACTCCAGGAAACTTGCGCGAATTTCTGCGCTAGTCATCATTCGCATTTTAACGTCGCGCTTATTCATTCGTCCCCATCTGATCTTTCTGCCGTGTCAAAATCCAATTCCGTGTCAATACCTAGCCCAATCCGTATTTGCGCGCCCGTATACCCCCGGTAACTCAAGAAACGCGCTTGCCGCTGCCGATCAGCGTACTGGGTCGAAGGCTGCGCGCCAAATTTTTTTAAATTGGCCGCTCGGAGGTGCACGAGCCAATCAGGATAGGCCTGCAAAGCGGCTTCCACTTCAACCCCCTGCAGCCCTAATTTTTTTAAGTCGGCACGAACTCGCAACGGTCCCTGCCCACGCGCCGCATGATACGCCACGAAACTTTGCACGTAGCGACGATCATCCACCAGCTTCTCAACGACCAGTCGCTCAAGGACTAGGTCTACGAGCGCTGCGTCGTAACCTTTTTTTATTAATTTACGCCGCAAATCTCCGGAAGCATGATCACGCCTCGCCAACGCGTCCAGCGCCGCCACCCGGGCAGCGCGTGCATCCAGCGGCCTAATGTCAGCCGACGGCCTCAAACCTTACGCTTCCTTTTCGGCTCCACGATTCATCGTCGCCTTTTCTGGAATTAGTTTAGCGCGAACCTGCGTTTCGATGTCTTTCGCGATCTCTGGATGAGTCTGCAAGAAGGTACGAGCATTATCCTTGCCCTGGCCAATCCGTTCGCCCTTATAACTGTACCAAGATCCCGACTTCTCAACCATATTATGTAATACGCCAAGTTCGATTAATTCGCCCTCTTTAGAAATTCCCGTGCCGTACATGATTTCAAACTCAGCTTCCCGAAACGGTGGTGCGACTTTATTTTTAACCACCTTCACCCGAGTCATTGAGCCCACTACTTCTTCGCCACTTTTAATGGCACCGATACGCCGAATATCCAAACGCACCGTGGAATAAAATTTCAGCGCGTTACCCCCCGTGGTTGTCTCCGGGTTACCAAACATCACACCGATTTTCATACGAATTTGATTAATGAAAATCACAATGGTATTCGATCGCTTAATATTTCCGGTGAGCTTACGCAGCGCCTGAGACATCAGACGAGCCTGCAGGCCCATGTGAGAATCACCCATCTCACCCTCGATTTCAGCCTTCGGCGTCAGTGCCGCGACCGAATCGATGACCACCACATCGATTGCCCCCGAACGGACCAACATGTCGGTAATTTCCAGCGCTTGTTCCCCGGTATCAGGTTGCGACACCAACAGATCATTGACTTTAACGCCAAGCTTCTCGGCATACACCGGATCAAGCGCGTGTTCCGCGTCCACAAAAGCAGCAGTTCCGCCATTCGCCTGCGCCGAGGCGATAATCGCTAGAGTCAACGTTGTTTTACCCGACGACTCAGGACCAAATATCTCGATGACTCGACCGCGCGGAATACCCCCCACGCCCAACGCAATATCGAGACCCAACGAACCGGTCGGTATGGACTCCACTTCGTAAGTGGCGCCGGCATCGCCCAAGCGCATCACCGACCCCTTTCCAAATTGCTTTTCGATCTGACTCAACGCAGCGGCGAGCGCTTTCTTACGATTCTCATCCATTTAAAAAATCCTCAACTAAGATACAACGGTGCTCATTAAATGAGCGCGCATTATTTCATATTCAGCGCCGAACGCTTGGCTCAAATGCAGCTATTTCATGCAGATTTCCAAGTATTCACTTACGCATACAGTAGTGACCAGGTATCAAGTACTGTATAAACCGCGTGCTCACCCCCCCATTCAGACCGCACCAACGAGACAGCACCCACGCTCCAGACAAACGGCAACGCCGCTGGCAACGCTGCCGGCAACGCCGCTGGTGACGCCGGCGCAGGCACCACGCCTCTCATCAGCGTGATATGAGGACGCAGACTTTTCGGCTGGAGTGCCCACTGATGCTCGGCCAAGGATTGATGCAAACTGGACCATAAATCTTTTAAGCCCGACGGAATATTGCGCGCCACCGCCACAATCACCTCGGGCTTCGGCCAGTACTCATAAGCATCGAACGTTAGCGCAAACTTAAATGCCCGCAGCTGTGCGCCCACCCGACGAACATGCGTAAGTTGCGATTCATCGACCTCCCCCACAAAAGCCAACGTCACATGAAAATTTTGCGCCAGCACCGCGCGCGCCTCCGCGCTCAATGACAAACTCGCATTCAAACTCGTGGTCAAATTCGCAGTCACCGTCGAAAGGTGCCTCGACATCTCAGGGTCCGGCCACAGCGCAAAAAATAAACGCATTAACGTTTTAACAATCCCGCCAGCGCAACCGCCACACTCTTGCGCCGCACCGACTCACGATTACCGCGAAAATGCCGCACCTCAGCACTCACCTCCACCGCAACACCGCGCCCCACCGCAACACCGCGCCGCACCGCCACGCCGCGCCGCACCGCAACGCTGCGCCGCACGGCCCACGCAATCCACACGGTACCCACCGGCTTACCCGGCACCGCACCGTCGGGACCCGCGATGCCACTCACCGCCACCGCCAGCTGCGCAGAAGTAAGTCGCAGTATCCCTTTAACCATCGCGCACACCACAGCTTCACTCACCGCACCCTGCGATTTTAGAATCGCGGGCGCTACACCCAACCGTTGCTTGGCGGAGTTACTGTACGTGACATAGCCCTCAGAGAACCACTGCGAACTACCCGCAATATCGGTTAACACCTTAGCAATCCAACCACCCGTACACGATTCCACAGTGACCACCTGACGTCCGCTCGCACGCAAATGCCGACCCACACGAGCGGCTAAGCGAGCAAGTTCAATATCAGAATTTTTCATACGCAGCGTTTTCATGCAAAGCGACGATATACTAGTTAGATGAACAGTAGCACACCCGAGCACACCCCGATGATGCAGCAATATCTGCGTATAAAGGCCCAGCATCCCGACGTGTTGTTGTTCTATCGGATGGGTGATTTTTATGAAATGTTTTATGACGACGCACGGCGCGCCGCTCAATTGCTGGATATTGCATTGACGCAACGGGGGAGCTCTGCCGGTGCACCGATTCCAATGGCCGGTGTGCCCGCCACCACCCTTGATACCTACTTAGTACGTTTGGTCCGCCGTGGTGAATCAGTGGCCATTTGTGAGCAACGGGGCGAACCCGGGAAAACGAAGGGGCCCATGGAACGCGAGGTGGTGCGTATCGTGACGCCGGGTACGGTAACCGATGAAGCACTGCTCGAGGAACGTCGCGACAATTTGTTGGCGAGTGTTTACGGTGGCGGCGGTGTCGCAAGAGCTGGCGTGAACGCTGACGGTGGCGGTGTTGCTGGCCCTGGGGGCGGCGCTGGAGCTGGCAGTGGTGCTGGAGCGCAAAGTCGCTACGGCCTTGCCTGGTTAGATTTATCGGCGGGACGTTTGACGGTCATGGAAATGGCGGGCCTAGCCGCATTAGAAACCGAACTTGAGCGACTGCGGCCGTCAGAGATACTGGCAGTGGACGGGGCGTGCACCGATCGCAGCTGGCGAGCGCGCCCTCCTTGGCATTTTGAATTAAGTTCGGCAACTCGTGCGCTCACGGAACAATTTGCAACGCGTGATCTTGCAGGCTTTGGTTGCCATGACAAACCTTTAGCCATAGCGGCGGCCGGTGCGTTGTTGGCCTACGTGCGAGAGACTCAGAAGGCAGCCCTGCCCCACTTGCTGAGCTTAACTACCGAAGAGCGCGATGACGCCCTGATCATGGACCCGGCCACGCGCCGTAATCTTGAGCTCGACGAAAGCTTGGCCGGTAAGCCGGAATTAACGTTGGCGGGTATATTCGACACTACCGTAACGCCCATGGGCGGTCGCTTGTTGCGTCGCTGGTTGCACCGTCCGTTACGCGACCATGCCACCTTGAATGCACGCTATGATTCAGTCGATGAGTTGAGCAACGACGCGCGCTACACGCCGTTGATTGAAGCGCTCCGTAGCATCGGTGACTTAGAACGAATTTTGGCGCGTATCGCTCTATTATCGGCACGACCTCGGGATCTTACTCAACTTCGCAACGCCTTGGGCGCCCTGCCTGCCTTACAACAACGGGTCTGCGCTCTACACGCACCCTTAGTGCAGCGGCTCTGTACCGAGTTACACACGCATCCCGACCAATATGCCTTGCTAACTCGCGCCATCGTTGAATCCCCTCCGCATGTATTGCGTGATGGCGGAGTCATCGCGCCGGGGTTTGATGCAGAGCTTGATGAGTTGCGATTGCTCGGAAGTAATACCGAACAGTTTTTATTAGATCTCGAGGCCAAAGAACGTGAGCGCTCGGGACTCTCCAGTTTAAAACTCGGCTTTAATCGGGTTCAGGGATTTTTCATCGAGGTCAATCGATCGCAAGCTGAGTCAGTCCCAGCCGACTATATACGTCGCCAAACAGTAAAGTCCGCCGAGCGATTTATTACGGCTGAACTTAAGTCTTTCGAAGACAAAGTACTAGGGGCGCGAGACCGCGCCCTCGCTCGTGAAAAGGCCTTGTACGAATCTTTACTTGCAACCTTGACGCAGGCATTGCCAACGCTGCAGAAAACCACTGCTGCGATTGCCCAGATGGATGTACTAGCGTGTTTTGCGGAACGTGCGATCACGCTAGAGTGCGTCAGGCCCGAGTTAGTGTCAGAACCCATGCTGCTCATTGAGGCGGGCCGACATCCGGTGGTGATGCGGGCCTCACGTGAACCCTTTGTGCCGAATGATTTACGCTTTGATAATACGCGCCGCATGCTGATTATTACCGGTCCTAACATGGGCGGTAAGAGCACTTACATGCGTCAAACCGCGCTCATTGCCATCCTCGCTCATATCGGCTGTTTCGTTCCTGCGAAACGCGCCGTGCTCGGTCCGTTAGATCGGATTTTTACCCGCATCGGCGCGTCGGACGATTTAGCAGGGGGACGCTCGACCTTTATGCTGGAAATGACCGAGACCGCGAATATCTTGCATAACGCCACCGATAAAAGCCTGGTGCTTATGGACGAGGTGGGACGGGGTACGAGTACTTTTGACGGTCTGTCGCTGGCCTGGGCCTGTGCGGACTTCATCGCCACCCAAATCCGCGCGTTTACCCTGTTCGCCACTCACTATTTTGAGCTGACCAGCCTCGCCCGCGAGGCACCTGGCGTCGCTAACGTACATGTCGAGGCCAAAGAGCATCGAGATCGTTTGGTATTTTTACACAGCGTGAAAGAGGGACCTGCTAATCAAAGCTACGGACTGCAAGTCGCAGCCCTCGCCGGTATCCCGAAATCAGTGACGGCACAAGCACGTCGTTATCTCACCGAATTAGAACGCGAACGTGACGCCTTGAGACAGGCTACCTCCACCGGGGAACCTTCACCCCAAACGGAATTCGCATTGTTTGTAGCACCGACTGCCGCTGAACCCTTAGCCGACTCGGCCGCACTCGAAGCCTTGCGTGCGCTTGATCCCAATTCTTTAAGTCCCCGTGAAGCCTTAGATCTACTATTTAGACTCAAACAGTTGGATGAGGGTGCTCGGGATCCCGGTGGTGGGGCGTGAAACATTTATTACTTTTAAGTGTTTCCGCGGGCGCAGGACATGTTCGAGCAGCGCAAGCCTTGGAAGCCACCGCACACCAGCACCTACCACAACTTAAAGTCACGCACTTAGACGTCATGGACTATGTTCCGAAGAGTTTTCGCAGCGTTTATGCCGATTCCTACATCAAGCTGGTGGATAAAGCGCCGCTCCTATGGGCTTATCTTTACAAAAGTACCGATAGTGAATCTAGGACCTCTGTGCTCTCGAGCTTGCGCGGTCAAATCGAACGGCTGAACACCCGTGCACTGCGCGCCGCGATCACGCAATTGGCGCCCGACGGGATTCTTTGTACGCATTTCCTACCCGCTGAATTACTGTCGAGGCGGATTGCTAAGCATCAAGTAATACCGCCCGTGTGGGTTCAAGTGACTGACTTCGACGTTCACGGACTTTGGGTTCATCCACACATGCAAGGGTATTTCGTCGCCAGTGCCGAGATCGCCGCCCGACTGCATGCACGCGGGATCGCTGCGGACCGTATCCATGTCACCGGTATTCCAGTAATGCCGCAATTCACACCTACCTTGAATCGTACTATTTGCGCGCGCGAAATTGGGCTCGATCCACGCAAACTCACCGCACTGATGATGTCAGGTGGACAAGGAGTTGGAAATATCGCGCACATGGCCCAAGAGCTGCTAAAGCTGGGAGATCTTGAAGCACTGGGTGATCTTGCCGATCGGGGTGATATCGCAGATCGGGGTGATATCGCAGCACGCAGTGATTTTCAACTAATCGCTTTGGCGGGCCGCAACTCAAGCTTATTCGATCAACTCAGTGAACTCGCGTTGCAGTACCCTGGACGGCTATTCCCCCAGAATTTTACCCTCACCGTCGAGCGTTTAATGGCGGCCTCGGATTTTGCAATAACCAAACCCGGTGGTCTTACGAGTTCAGAATGTTTGGCGATGCATTTGCCGATGATTGTCGTATCGCCTATCCCGGGACAAGAAGAACGCAATGCGGACTACTTGCTAGAAGTTGGCGCTGCGCTCAAGGCGGTGGACACCCCGGCCCTTTGCTACAAAGCTCAATTGCTCATGCAACAAGGCGAATTGCGCGCGAAAATGCGGATGAATATGCAAAGCGTCGCAAAACCTCTGGCCGCACTTGCCGTTTTAAATAAGGTATTGGCGTTAAACGAAGTAGTGGTTTGATGCGCTTGTTGTTCCGATCCCATTTGATCAAATCCTATTTGATAAGACCTTTAAGTTTAATCACTTATCTGTGTCTACTCGGATTCTTTTTCGCACACGTCGAAATTCAAATCGAAGGGGCTTCCGGTTGGGCGGCGAGCCTCCCGACCTGGCGAATCGAGCATCATTGGCTGCTCGACATTTTTTGGGGGGGTCGCCCTATGACGGGCTATCACGCCTGGATGTTTCCTTTCATGTTGCTGGTCTTCCACTTACCGGCAGTCATGTTGAGTACTTGGAGTTGGCAAGTCGAAATCCGCATCTTAGGTGGCGTCGCTTTATTTTGGATAATTGAAGATGCGCTGTGGTTTATTTTGAATCCCGCTTACGGTCTGGCTAAATTTAATCCACAACAAATACCTTGGCATATTCATTGGTGGGGACCGATGCCGACCGATTACTGGAGTTTCGGCGCGGTCGGGATCGCCGCGATTTTCCTGTCCTATATTTTCGCAGCAAAGCAATGACAGGCTCCGTAAAAAAATCCTTGCATGTACTACTACCCACGCTGGGCAGCTCAGGGGATGTACACCCGACGATTGCACTGGCGCTCGCGCTGCGGGCGCGCGGACACCGCCCGACTATTTTGACCTACCCGATTTTCGAAACTCTTATCGCAAGCCTCGGCATCGAGTTTTTGCCCGTGGGAACCCACGCACAGGTGGAAGCGTTGATCGGCAACCCCGACCTTTTTCATCCGCGCAAGGGTTTTGCGCTCATCGCGCGCTACGCGATGGTGCCGGCCATCGAACCCATCTACCGCCTGATCGAAGCACACGCGAATTCCAATACCGTCATCGCCGCATCGAGCCTCGCGCTCGGAGCGCGGGTGGCTCACGAAAAATGGGGCATACCACTCGCCACAATTCATCTACAGCCCTGCATTATTCGCAGTCTCATCGATCCGGGAATGGTCGGCAACCTCCCTCTCTCCGCCAACCAACCCCTGTGGTTCAAGCGAGCATTCTTCAGCCTCGCGGATTGGGTGGGGATTGACCCGCATCTAAAAAACCCCCTGAATAAATTCCGCGCCACGTTAGGGCTTAGGCCCATTCGCCGTGTTCTGTATCAGTGGATACACTCCCCGATGTGTGTCATTGGGCTATTTCCCGCCTGGTTCGCCGCACCGCAAGCGGACTGGCCGATCAATACTCACTTAGTCGGGTTTCCTCTCTGGGACGGCGGCGGCGGTCATCTGCCCGCGCCCGCAGAAGTTTTAGAGTTCCTGAATGCAGGGGAACCCCCCGTAATTTTTACGCCAGGCTCCGCCGGCTCGACCATGCACCGTTTTTTTTCCGAATCAGTGCACGCTGCACGCATTTTAAAGCGACGTGCCCTGCTGATTACCAATTTCCCGCAACAGTTACCGCGCGACTTACCCGTCGGCGTCAAGGCGTTCGGTTACATACCGTTCAGCGACGTGCTGCCGCGTGCAGCATTGCTGGTCTACCACGGCGGCATTGGCACGCTAGCGCAAACGATTAAGGCCGGCATTCCTCATCTCATCGTTCCCAATGGCTTCGACCAATTTGACAACGGAGCGCGGATTGAACATTTAAGGCTTGGGCTCAGCATTCCACAAACACGCTATCGAGCACGAAATGCCGCGAGCGCTATTGCCAAGCTTCTAGGTGATTCCGCATTAAAAAAGCACTGCCAAGACTATTCGGCAAAGATCGACTCACGCAACGCGCTCACGCGAGCGTGCGAGCTTATCGAAGGTTTAGCGCCCATCACTCCCAAAACTTATCCCTAGCAACATCACCACCGCTCGTTCGCTTGGCGTTTAAAGTCATCTGCCGACGCGTGCGTGTTAAGGCCTCGTTCTTCAATAGCCGATACCAGGAGCGCGACTGTTTAGCCGAGAGCCATGTCTGATCGCATCCATGATTTAGAAATCCCGCGCTTGCTCCTCCGTTAGCGCGCAAATCTCCCCGTCTTTAAAAATAGCACCGTTTGTCGGGCAACTTCCACGGAAAAAAGCATGCCGGTATGACTCACCCGCAAGATCTTATGATCAGTAGCGCCGCCTAATTTAGTTTCTTCGACCATCACCGTACCATCACTGGGCCCCGGCAGATCCCCCATCACGCGTCCGAGCCCCGCGGCAAGATCGCCCGCAATAATCCCCAAATCCCGCGCTCCACGCCAGCGGCGATTGCCGGTGGTTAACCCGTCGCCATCGATGCTTTGGCCCAATATTTTACGACCCAAGGGCACACGCGCCAGGGATTGTGCCGCTCTGCTTCCTTGCAGAGGTGACCCCAATAGTACAATCCGGCCTGGCGGTAACGCCGCAATATTAGGCGCCTCAAACAATTTGTAGATCACCAATCCGCCCAAACTGTGCCCGACCAAATGCAGCGTATCGGTCTTAATTTCGCTCAACACCTGAGCAAGCGCCGCCGCATTGGCTGCGATGCTGGCATTTACCGAAGGATAAGAAAACTGCCGCGTATCGGCTGCGAGCTCTTGCGAAACCTTGTACCTGAGCCAAACGGCCTCGTGCCCCTTAAGCCACAGCCCATGTACAAATACTACAATCAAGGACGTCGCCGCAGTCGCTCTATAACTGCGCGGTTAGTGTCTGAGGATACCGTGGCCAGCGCCTCAAGACTCGATACCCACCGATATTGCACATGCTCGCTGGGACTTAAGGTGACCGGCGCCCTTTGCTTGAGTTGCAAAGAAAAAGCATGCTCAAGATTACGGGTGACGCCGGGTGCATACACTTTGCCGAACGATGGCGAAATCTCATAAGTCTGCGTCCATTGCAGATTCTTCAAAATACCGCTATCGATACCGGTTTCCTCAATCACCTCGCGCCGCGCCGCCGAATCGGGTAACTCATCCCATTCCAAACTCCCCGTCACGGACTGCCAAAAACCAACCGGCCTGCAACGCTCCATGAGAAGAAACTCATCGGCCGCATAAATCACGATCAGAACCGACTCCGCACGCCGAAAACGCGTCTCCAACTACTCGACCTTTAGCGGCACGCGCACGCGGATATGCAGCTCCTTAAGTTGTGCCTCGCTCACTTCGGTAGGTGCGTCCATGAGTAAGCAGGCGGCGGTTTGAGTCTTAGGAAACGCGATGACATCCCGAATACTATCGGCACCCGCCATCAGCATTGCGAGCCGATCTAAACCAAATGCGATGCCGCCATGGGGTGGCGCGCCCAATTTTAGCGCGTCTAATAAGAATCCAAACTTAGAACGCGCCTCCTCAACACCAATGCCCAGTAATTCGAAAACGGCGGACTGTAACTCTTGATTATGAATTCGAACCGAACCACCCCCGATTTCGGAACCATTGAGCACCATATCGTAGGCCTTCGCTACCGCCTGACCCGGCTCCGCCGTCAAAGCCATAGGATCCAAATTGGCAGGACTCGTGAACGGATGATGCATGGCCTGCCAACGTTTAGCCGCCGAATCCCACTCGAACATCGGGAAGTCGACCACCCATAGCGGTCGCCAGCCCTCAGCCACCAATTTTAAATCTTCAGCCACTTTAAGTCTGAGTGCGCCCAATGCATCACTGACCACCTTGGCACTGTCGGCACCAAAGAAAATCAGATCACCGTCGCGGGCAGCAGTGCGCTCAAGAATACCGTTCACCGCTGCATCGCTTAAGAATTTCAATATCGGCGACTGCAAACCCTCACGATTCTTCGCCGCTTCATTCACTTTGATATACGCAAGACCGCGCGCACCATAACGCGCCACAAAAGCCGTGTAGTCGTCAATTTCCTTGCGGGTAAGCTTGCCACCTTGCGGCACACAGAGCGCCGCTACACGACCCTGCGGATCGGCGGCAGGTCCTGCAAATACTTTGAAATCGCAGCCCTTCACCAGATCGGCAACATCCACTAATTCCATAATCACCCGTAAATCTGGCTTATCCGATCCGTAGCGACGCATAGCTTCTGCATAGCTCATGCGCGGAATTGGATTAGGCAAATCGACTTGCAGCACTTGTTTGAATAGATGCCGTATTAAACCTTCCATGATCTCTTGAATCTGGGCCTGGTTTAAAAACGAGGTTTCAATGTCGAGTTGCGTAAACTCAGGCTGCCGATCTGCGCGTAGATCTTCATCGCGAAAACACCGCACGATTTGATAGTAGCGATCGAACCCGGCGATCATCAACAGTTGCTTGTAGATCTGCGGCGATTGCGGTAGGGCAAAAAATTGGCCTGGATGAGTACGGCTGGGTACTAAGTAATCACGCGCGCCCTCCGGCGTTGCTCTAGAAAGCATTGGAGTTTCAATATCCACAAAATCCGCATCGTCGAGATACTGACGCATCGCGCGGGTAATCCGATGCCGTAACAGCAATCGCTCACGCATCTCATCACGCCGTAAATCGAGATACCGAAATCGCAAGCGCACTTCCTCGCTGACGTGCTCGTCTAATTGAAACGGCAATGGCTCGGAACGATTCAATATCTCGATATCCTGGCACAGCAATTCAACCTGGCCAGATTTTAAATTGACATTCGCAGTACCCGACGGCCGCGCTCGCACAACACCCGTAATCTTCAACACAAACTCGTTTCGCACCCGTTCAGCCGTAGCGAAGATAGCGGGCCGGTCAGGGTCAAATACTAACTGTAATATCCCTTGACGGTCGCGTAAGTCGACAAAAATGACGCCCCCATGGTCACGCCGACGCGAAGCCCATCCGGCCACCGTAATAACCTGACCAATTAAAGACACGCCTACCTGGCCACAATAATGAGTACGCATAAGTTCTTAAGATCTACTAAAAAGGGGAAGCGCGCGATGCTAAGGCCTAGAGGCTATCAGGGCAAGCGTTGCGTTTTCGGTAGGGACGCGCATTGCTGCCTGCCCGCGCTATCCTAAGTCGACTTTTTGGCAACTCGTGGCGTTTGCTTTAGATACGGTACGCACGGGCAGCGCGGCGATTAGATAGCTCGCACGTGGTTCGGTGCAGTACCGCTCAGCAGCATAGAAGTGAGTGCAATTTAATTTCCCCAACAAGCGCTATTAATAGTAGCTGAAGTTGCGCCACCGGAGTTTGTGGCGGTTTGTTGGCCAATCTGATTGACGCTGAACGATTGGCAATCAGTGTCGTTGGCTTGTGCGCCGATGGCCGTTGCGGTAATCGTATAAGTAGGTGGCGTGGGCGGTGTGGCGCTCGGTGCCGCTGGGACGAATGCGACTTGCAAATTGTAGTAGCCGCTGTTTAGAGTAATGCCGCCGGGTGCCGCTAATGTTGCAGTCCCAGACGTGGCATAGCCAAGGTCTGTTTGTTTATCAGAGTAAGTATTGCCCGTACTGTAGAACCGCTCTTCGCGAGCGGCTAAATCTAATACCGCCGTGCGAGCCTCGGTGCGTCGCGATTTCCGGATCTGGCTGGTGTATGCCGGAACCGCAATCGTCATCAGTATTGAGATGATGACGATCACGATCATCAGTTCCACCAAAGTAAAACCAGTCGATTTTTTGGCGTAAAGACCTGAATTGAGCATTGACATGATAACTCCTAACGCCGCTCTACCCACGTAAGACGTTTACCCGTTGTCGTACTGATTATTTGCCCACTGCAGGTGCTGCCGGCCGCGTTCTGGGTACACTTAATACCTCCGTTTGGCGCAGTACCGCCCCCTAAGGACTGGGTTAGCAAGAATGAACCGCCCCCCGCTAACACGACAATAGGCGTGCCAATTCCGTTGGTATTTTCCCCTGCAATTGCGGAATCCGTCGTATTTTTAAAGAATGCAGCCTTATTTGAGACGATTCCACCCGTGCCAGTGGAAATCGCGATGGTGTAACCCGTGTCATGGGTAATTTGACAGCTATTGGGCGATGTGTACGCCGGAATCGTAGTATTTACAACGAACGCGTTTTGGTACAACAAAGGATTGTAGATAATTTGTTCATTAGTGGAAGGGAGTGTCACAATAAATCCGAATTGAGTATTTCCGACCGTGCAAACAGTCGTTCCGCACCACGCAATCGGATTGTTAGAGATATCCCTCGATACGCCATCGCTGGCGACAGTTAGGGTTTGGATTTGTAGGCTAGAATCAGTAATCACGTGGGGCCCGGCTAGAGCCGCTAATTG
This sequence comes from Gammaproteobacteria bacterium, assembly GCA_025359565.1. GTDB lineage: Bacteria > Pseudomonadota > Gammaproteobacteria > Steroidobacterales > Steroidobacteraceae > Bog-1198. The sequence goes on from JANYFY010000004.1 coordinate 20,108, forward strand.
GGTGCCCGAGCTCAAGTTCCAATTGCCTAAGTTCCAGTCCCAAATTCCGTAAATATGATGCACTCCAATGTCATATACGGCTGGTGCGGTATTGGTTTGCGGTATTTTCCGGCCCGTGCCGAATTCAACCATGACACGGGGTGCGCCCGCAGTTTGTTTAACTGCTGTGACTAATAGTTTCGAGGCAATTGGCTGCCCCACAGCAGTGAAAAGAGCGGGCCCGGAGACGGCCCAGGCATTCTCACTGCTGCTGGTAAGATCAAACCGCCAAATATTGCCCAGCAAATCGCCAGCGTAAACAAAGTCGGTGATGCTGTCACCATCTAGATCTACCGGTGTGACAAAAGCGATGCCATTGCTACCCGATACACCCGTATCTAAGTAATACTTGTTGTCGATAGTGCCCGTACTAGGGTTGACCGTCATGATGAAAATACCCGCCGCACCACTGGCGCTATTGAAACCGTTACCAAAAATAATCGCCCATTTGCCATCGTGTAAGCGTCGTATCACTGGCGTACCATAGGTGTTGCCGAGACTAGCGCCGCAGCCACCGTTACTCACGCACGATATCGTGGAGGAACTCCATTCACCGATAACAAGACCACTCGCGTGGGTTTCCGAAAACTGAGTTGGGTCGGTAATGTCCAGTGCATAGATCGCGGCACCGCCCGCGCCAAGCCCGCCTACCAGCCAGGTGTGCCACGCAGCACCGTAATAAAGATCTTCGGCATCAGGCGTTCCATCCACGAAAAAATTGTGCGAGTACTGGGGATGCGAGAAATCCAAGGTGGTGTCGGTGCTATTGTGAATAGTTTGCAACACTGCGCCTGGCATGTACGCCAAGATTTCTTCGCCGTCATTTGGCGTGGCCGAGTTATTGACGAAATTGTGGCTGCTGTCGAACGAACCTGAGCGAAATCCGTGTAAAAAACCATCGTTCGATCCGCTGTATACAACGTTCAGACGTGTCTGGGCCGTGTTGACAAATTGACTATAGCTTGGGCCAGAATTTTCCGGCGTCGGGTCAACGGCGCTAGGTAGCTTATCTAACCAAGTATGAGCGAAACTAGCTTCGGGCGGCCCTACCCAGGTGGGGCTCGAGCCGACAATATCACCCAACACCGAATCCCTAATTCTGTATAGCCCAACACCAAACGAAGTCAGCTCATTGCTGCGATCACCGCGCAAGTAATTAAGTCTATTGGCAGTCGAGCTGCCATCGCCTAAAGTTAAAACGCTTTTTTGACTATTGGAAAGCGATGCCCATTCAAAGGGAATGCCCTGGCTGCCATTCCAAGTGATCATCGAACGACTCGGAGGCGAGCCCGCAGGAGCGGGCGCCTGCGGTGCGGTAGGACCTAAATTGCCTGTGGTTGGACATTTTTGACCCGAGGGAACACCCGTTAGATTGCAATCGGCATCCCAGTTGGCTACGGCTGCGACGCTAATGGAATTAGTAGCGGAATCAAATAAAATGTCACTGGCCGTCAATCGCCCAGTCCAAGTGCTCGGGTAATAGTAGGCAAGATAGGCCTGAGTGCCGCTTGCGATTCTGGTGGCCTCTTTGGCATTAATGCCGACCGAAGTATCGCCTAAATCTGAAGGTGCCGCTTGGAAGCACATGATCTCGTGAATGTTGGTGCTACCGCCGGTTGAGCCAGTAAAGCCAAAACGAAAACTAGCCGGTAACGCACCATTGGTCGAAGTAATAGCCTGCTTCTTTAGAACGTTAATATAATTCCCACCGTTGTAGCTCATCGCAAGGCTCAGGAATCCATCTTGGGTAATTTTCAAACTGTACGTAATCGGTGTAGCATCCGGGCGTTTGAGTGCCGATTCATTGGCAATGAGCTTGCCGGGATACAAAGTAGCAAACGTCACGTTTGATCCCGCAATAGGTGAGTAGTCGGCGATGGACGTGGCGGGTACCACCGGGCTTGAGGCATGCGAATAATTCCATAGCACTCCCGTGCTACAGGTTTTTTGGACCGCCGCTGCTCGCTGCGAAGTAGTAAGGCTGCCCGGATAAAACGCGGGATAACTTTTATTGAGTTCAGCCCAGGTAATGCTCCCGGCACCGCGTAAACCAATGCGTCCGGGAAGGTACCCGTAGCCGGTGGCGGTATTATCGCCAGCATTGAGAAAATTTCCATACTCATCAAGGCCTAGGCCGAGGTATCCCCCCGCCAGTCCGTCATATCCGCGCACCGTGCCATCAGCCCGCAATTTTGAATCATTATTGGAATTCGAACAGGTATAGCCCAAACTGCCGCCATAGGCGCCTACATCGTAAGCGGGGTAACTACCGTCCATCAGGAAAAAACCTATCCCGTCAGCACCATCCCCGGTGCCTCCCGAATCACCCCGATAGGAGACTGTTTTAAAAATCACCTGAAGTCCCTGGGTCATAGGAAATGGGGTGCTGCTAATTAGGGCACCCGCTTGGCTGTAGCCTCCGGGGTACCCGTTGGTAAATCGCAAGGCCCCATTGCCGCTTGAATCCGGAAGGCTGCCGCTTACTCCACCCACCAAAGTTTCGCTGTAATAGGGCAATCCGACACAGGCTGGAATACTTCCAGTACCGTCTCCTGCGGTTAGGCAAGCGCCACCGAAAGTTTTCCAAGAGTTGGAGTCGCTCGATAACGTAAAATCGTCGCTGGTTGATTGTGCGCTGACGCTACCCGCCAGGGTGAATGCGAAGAAACCGCCGAGGACAATGTACGATGATGGGAAATATTTGTTAGACATTTAAGTATCTGCCTTAGTGATTCTAGTTAACGATATAAGTACTTTCGACCACGGCCACTGCAGTCGCAGTGCCGCCATATCCCACGGCGTCAATTTGATATAATTCGCCGCTGCCAAGAACCGGACCCGCAAGGCCTAAGTCAGTGATATAAAACACGGGTGGCGCATAGTAGGCGCTCTTTGCACCAGCAGCGTTCACCGTGTTTTGGATTCCATTAATCGTATTACTTAGAAATTGAGTATAAGTAACGCCGACAGGATTCCCACCCACTACCCAAGGAACCGTTGTAAAATCCGCTGGAGCGCTCGCTGGCGTACATACCTGTCCGATGGCCGAGCTCACCACGCTATTGCAGATTTTTGCGGTTGGCGGCGGATTGCTGGAGAGCCACCATTCTGCGAATTGTTGCGCACTTTCCGCCGCAGCCAATGCGCGTTGCTTTTCGCGCACATTACCCGCGATTTTTTCTTGAATACCGAAACTGCGGAACATACTGACTCCCATCATGGTGACCACCAACAGGAGTAACAGCGCTGTAACCAAGGCCATGCCCTGTTGCGTACGGCGCGTCACGTGTTGACTCCCGCCTTGTTCATCACCGCAATAATCCTTCTTAGGGTTGTGGGCTGATTGCCGGGACCGGCCGGAACATTCAAGTTGGGTCGGCTGAATATTAACGTTACGCTAACCGAACAAACTGCGTTCCAATCAGCGGGTAGCATTAGATTGGCAAATAAATACGTGTCGGCACAACTACCGGTCGGCGCACCCGTATTGCGCGTTATGCCGTATTGAATGCTTAAGTTTTCCACATTGTTGACGAGTACGATGTCCGTCGCTGGCGTGCTTTTACCGATAAATGTGCAGGTCAATTGGTTGCCCGCTTTGATCCAAAATTTATTGACGAAAGTGTCGTATGGTGCGACTGTACTTTGGGTTCCCATGCAATTAAAAAGATTTTCACTGTTGGCTGCCGCGTAACGCACCGTTATCGTATCGCCAGGAGCTGACGCAGTGTGCACACCATAAAAGGGTTGCCCGGCAATAAAGTTCCCGGCAATAGCGTTGACGAAGGGTGGCAAAACCGCCGTCGTCAAAGTATTTGTGGGGTCATTTACCTGGGGGTTTGGGTAGTAGCCGCCGCTTTCGATGACGTTGGCAATGAAGGTCATCGCGAGACGTTCGTTATCCTGCAATTGCGATAAAAGATTCTGGCTAGCGAAGGTAGAGCGCGTGTTTTGTACGATCGTCAGCAGGCCGCCAAGCAAAAACAACGCAATTGTCATTGCGATGAGTAATTCAATTAGTGAGAATCCGCTGTGGCGCAGTGCTGACCAATAAGCTGACGGTTGACGTGACCTCACGGTTGCACGTACAGCGTATAGGTGGGATCTTGGGTGGCGGTGGCTTGGCCACCTGCCGCCAAATTGCTGTTGATTGCGACCACGCTTTCTGCCCAAGTAATGGTAACAGTGCAGGTCACGGGCGCAGCCCCACATGCAATGGTCGCTCGGTTATTAGGAAGTAATTTTTGTAGGTCAGAGGCCCAATTGATGATGTCATAGGCGGCCATATTCGCGACTGTGCACGGGGTCACGTTTGAGGCGCAATTTGGCGCAACACCTCCTAAAAGTCCGTTCAAAACGGGAGCGCCCGATGTAACGGAAGCAGTGGTACCTAGGATACTGATTTTTGCGGCGGCGGCATCGGCACCATTCCAGTAGCCGCGATTGACATGCATGGCAGCAGCCAAGCTCGCGGCTTCGACGGCCGCCAAGGAACGCTTACTAGATATCGTCGTGCTAGACAATGATAACGCCTGCATCTTGGCGACACCCAGTAGACCTACCGAGAGCACGATAACGGCAACCATGACCTCGATGAGGCTGAAGCCCGCATTGATTCGTTGATTCAGGTGCATGTTACGTTCTCCGCGGTCGTATCGCCCGCTTTTTGCGTGGTTAGCGCACCAATAATCGTCAGCGAAAGACAGCGTGTGTACGAGGCGGTCCAGCCCGTTGGCTTATCATGAAGCGTGAGGGTAATCGCGCCAGGTAGTCCGTTAACGAAGCCTTCGCGGTTGAAGCTCACGAACTTGACGCTATTGTCAGCCACCAGAGTGTCTTGATTGGATAGACTCTTTTGCGCCCGTAGAATTCTGTCGTTGCCGTTAATAGTTCCGCTAGGAAGTGTATCGGTAAATATTAACCAACCGGTTTGCCATGGCACATTGACGGCCCCATTAGTTGTACAGCTGACCTGATCAATGGTAGCGCACACCGAAACCGTAATTCCTTCTTTGATGGCTTCGGCACGAGCAAATTGTAGGTCGCCGAGCAACCCATTAATATCACTCGACAAGCGATTGGCGGTGGTGACATATTGAAAAGACGGAACGCCAATAGCCAACAGTATTGCCACAATCCCCATCACGGTTAACGACTCTATGAGGGTAAACCCCATAGCGGATCGGCGAGCGCGCTGCGGCTTGTACGGGTGGCTTTGTGTCATTAGGAGCATGGCGAGTAATCTATCTCATACACCTTGCGCGGGGCTGACAGTAATCGGTGTTAATTAATAGAAAGATACGATTGGGTCACACTCTTTGCATAAATAAGCTATCCGCGCCGACGTTTAGCCTTAGCCCTAGCGGTCACTTTGCGCACCGATTTCACTTTGCTGGATTTCTTGGCGCTCGTAGAATGAGATCCGCGTGAAGCCCCCCCGGTGGTATTGCCACCCGACTTATCAGACGCCTTGTCGCTGGATTTCTGTTTCGAGCCATCGCTTGACTTATCGGCTGATTTTTCCACCGCCTTCTTCCCATCCTTTCCCCCAGTATCCTTCGACCCACTATCCTTCCCGGCGGCATCCTTCGAACCCGATTCCTTATTAGCGCCCTCTTTTCCAGCAGCATCTTTGCCCGCAGCACCCGCGTCTTCGGTCCCAGCCTTCGCATCCTTCTTATCGTCTTTTTTATCGTCCTTAGGCGCATCGGCCTCAGGTTTATCGGCTAAATTGCGCTTACCATCTTGGTCCGACTTAAAGTCAGTCTCATACCAACCGCCGCCTTTCAGGCGAAACACCGGGGCAGACATCAACCGCTGCAACGTCGCCTTACCGCATTCCGGGCATTTCTTGAGCGGAGAGGCTGTAATTTTTTGCATAGCCTCAAGGGCATGCCCACAACGCTTACACTGATATTCGTAAAAAGGCATGAATTTCCTAATCTATTTCAAAATGAATACTAAGGAATATCCCTAGTGCAATCTCTCTTTCCCAAATACCAACGCGTCATGTTTGACCGTCGCCACAATGCGATCACCCGCCATAAAATCCCCCCGCAAAATCATCTGCGCCAAAGGATTTTCAATCTGTGCCTGAATGGCACGCTTTAGAGGTCTAGCACCATACACGGTATCGAAGCCCGCCTCGCCAATTTTATCGCGCGCCTGATCATCTAATCGCAGCTGAATGTCACGCCCGACCAATCGCTGACGTAACCTTGCCAACTGAATATCGACAATGGCGCGAATTTGTTCGCGACCCAACGAATGAAACACCACGATATCATCGACACGATTGATGAACTCTGGGCGGAAATGCTGCGTGACCACCTGCATCACTGCCGCTTTCATTTTAGCGTAGTTGGCTGCGCCCCCCAGCTCTTGAATCACTTGGCCGCCTAAATTGGAGGTCATAATAATCACCGCATTGCGAAAGTCTACGGTACGTCCTTGGCCGTCGGTGAGGCGCCCATCATCGAGGACTTGTAGCAATACGTTAAACACATCGGGGTGCGCTTTTTCAATCTCATCCAGCAAGATGACCGCATAGGGTCTACGGCGTACCGCCTCCGTAAGATATCCGCCTTCTTCATACCCCACATAGCCCGGCGGCGCACCGATCAGCCTTGCGACTGAATGCTTTTCCATAAATTCCGACATATCGATACGCACCATAGCCTCTTCGGTATCGAACATAAATTCAGCCAATGCCTTACACAACTCGGTCTTACCCACTCCAGTGGGCCCTAAAAACAAAAACGATCCGGTCGGACGTCCTGGATCCGACAGTCCGGCGCGAGACCGCCTGATCGCATCCGCAACCGCTTTCACCGCCTCCACTTGTCCTACCACTCGCCGATCAAGCACTTCTTCCATGCGCAATAATTTTTCGCGCTCGCCTTCCAGCATGCGAGACACCGGAATACCGGTCCACTTAGACACTATCTCCGCGATTTCCACGTCGGTCACTTGATTGCGCAATAACTGGGTCGGCTTTTGCTCCACTTCCAGCGCTTTCGCAAGTTTCTGCTCTAGATCGGGAATAAGCCCATATTGCAGTTCGGACATACGGCCTAGGTCCTGAGCGCGTTTCGCGGTGTCAAACGCTTGCCGCGCACGTTCCAATTCCTCTTTGATATGCGCCGCACCCTGCACCGACGCCTTCTCAGCCTTCCAAATCTCTTCCAGATCAGAATATTCTTTTTCCAACACCTTAAGCGAATCTTGCAGCGTGCCTAAACGTTTACGCGAGGCCTCATCCGATTCTTTCTTCAATGCCTCGCGCTCGATTTTTAATTGAATAACCCGTCGCTCTAATTTATCCAAGGCCTCAGGCTTCGAATCGATTTCCATGCGAATCAGCGAACCCGCCTCATCGATTAAATCGATCGCTTTATCGGGAAGTTGCCGATCCGCAATGTAACGATGCGATAGAGTCGCTGCCGCCACAATAGCGGGGTCGGTAATCTCCACGCCGTGATGCACTTCATAGCGCTCTTTGAGCCCCCGTAATATCGCGATGGTATCTTCCACCGTTGGTTCGTTCACTAATACCTTTTGAAAGCGCCGCTCTAGAGCCGCATCTTTTTCAATGTACTTCCGATATTCATCCAACGTAGTCGCACCGACACAGTGCAATTCCCCGCGCGCCAAGGCCGGTTTTAGCATATTGCCGGCATCCATGGAGCCTTCCGCCTTACCCGCGCCCACCACTGTATGTAACTCATCAATGAATAAAATGACCTTGCCTTCTTCCTTCGCTAAATCCGACAACACCGCCTTGAGTCGCTCCTCGAATTCACCCCGGAATTTGGCGCCTGCGATTAAAGCTCCCATGTCTAAGCTCAATATTCGTTTATTACGCAAACCCTCAGGCACTTCGCCGTTCACAATACGTTGCGCTAAGCCTTCCACGATCGCGGTCTTGCCCACTCCCGGCTCGCCAATCAGCACCGGATTGTTTTTAGTACGTCGTTGTAGCACTTGAATGGTGCGACGAATTTCATCATCACGACCAATAACCGGATCGAGCTTGCCCTGTAGCGCACGCTCCGTCAGATCAATACTATATTTGGCCAAGGCTTGCCGATTTTCCTCGGCATTAGCGTCCTCGACCTTGGCGCCGCCCCGCACTTCCTCAATGGCTTTCTCAAGCGCCGCGCGCGCAGCTCCGCACTCTTTTAAAATTCGGCCCAGCTCACCGCGATCATCGCAGGCCGCCAGTACATAGAGTTCGCTCGAAATAAATTGATCACCACGCTTTTGCGCGAGCTTGTCGGTTACGTTCAATAATTTATTGAGATCGTTACCCAGCAACACCTCACCCGCCGCGCCGTCGACTTTGGCGATGCGGTCTAAAGCGCTCGAGAGTGCTGAGCGCAAACGCGCCACATTGACACCCGCTTTCTCAAGTAAAGGCCGTGCGGTGCCACCCTGCTGATCAAGTAGCGCCGCCATCAAGTGAACGGGCTCAATATATTGATGATCGTGACCCACCGCCAATGACTGGGCATCAGCCAAAGCGCCCTGAAACTTCGTCGTAAGTTTGTCCATTCGCATAGTCGGTATCCCGGGTGACCCTATACAGAGGTGTTGAGAATTGAAACTATTTGGGGGCGATTTCCAGCGAATTCAACCGGGTGCAAAGTCAACCGGTACGCTCAATCCAAATCAGTGTCGCCTGGCGGCCGGTCTGACCCTCGCGCCGATGCGAATAAAATCGCTCCGGCTGCGCATAAGTACACTCGCCACCCCCATATACGTGGGTCACGCCTAACTTCAGCAGCCGCAGACGCGCCAGCAAACCAAGGTCCGCCCACCATCGACCGCGCGAGCTCTCTTTAAATGCAACCACAGCACCCGCATCGTTGGCCAAAAAAACCTCGCGCACCTCGGGACCCACTTCGAAATGCTGTCGCCCGATCGCCGGTCCCAACCACACCAACAGCGTCGCAGGATCAACGCCTAAAGCGTTCACAGTGGCTTCGAGCACTCCGCCACTGAGACCTCGCCAGCCCGCGTGCGCCGCCGCCACCGCATCGCCCGACTGCGTCGCAAATAACACCGGCAAACAATCGGCCGTCAGAATTGCACACACCCGCGCCCTGCTACGGGTCCAGGATGCGTCGGCCGCGGGCGGTTCTGAGGCGACCGACCGTGAGCCTGCCAGCCCCGAGCAGGTCGGCGCTAGGCTGGCCGCCTCTGCGTCAATATTGCGCACCCCGTTGCCGTGTACCTGGGTAAGCCAAATAGGCTCTGAGGGCAACCCCGCCGACAGGGTGAGTCGCCGCCGATTTTCCGCAACGTTTGCCGCATCATCACCCACATGCGCGCCTAAATTCAGCGATGCATACGCGCCTTGACTGACGCCACCCTCACGCAAAGTCGAAAGTGCACGCACGCAGGGTAGAGACGGCCAGTCGGGTATCAGCCAATGAGGTGCCTGCACTATCTCATCGCGGCGCAAGATGAATACCGGCCAACATACACCGTACTGACCCGCCCGCCATTTCGATCGTTTCAACGTCGAGCGGTAATGGCGTCGCGCTTCGGCGAATGATGACCAATTGCGCCGGAGTCAATGAGTTTAGCGCCCGCGACGATAACGCCAATAAGCGCCCCGCTGCCGCTTGCAGTTCAAGCGCATTACCCGCGAAATTATTGATCTGCTCGCGACTTAAACTGATCACTACCCGCCCTGACGCTTCAAAGCGTTTAACGAGGTCATCCCGACGCTTCAGGTCAACAATCAAATCAAGGCCCACCAAGACAAATTCGGTTGCGATGCAGAGCAAAACGTTCGTATGGTAAATCGGTTGCCCACTCGCATCCGCAGCGTCAAACGCCACGGGCGCGTAATTAAACTCGGCGCAGTAACGTTCTAGCACGCTAAGATGAGTTCGATTGGACGGTACCGCGTAAGCCACGCGCTCGATATGATCTAGCACCATCGACCCGGTACCCTCAAGGTATAGCCCCTCCCGTTCCAATCCCGAATAATCGAGGACGTTACGCACACGGTATTCTTTCTTTAACAACTCAATCACATCCGCGCGCCGTTCCTTACGACGATTAGGCGCGAACATCGGATATAGAACCACTTCTCCATCCGCGGTTCCCTGTGAATGGGTTGAGAACCAATTGTTAGGAAACACCGAATCGGGGGTATCCGTGCCAATATCCTCGAATAAATGCGTTCGAACGCCGGCCCTTTGCAACAGGTCAACGGCTCGGCTGACTTCTTCATAGGCGCGTTTCGCGAGGGTCTGCTGATTGCTTACGGGCTGATCCCCGCCCACGCGCGTTTGGAAACTATTGTCACCCGCGGTTTCCGTGTTAACGGAAAAATGATGCGGCCGAATCATGAGTACCGCTGTTGGCACCTGGCGGCTAGGGACGGACGCTACAAGAGCTTCGCCAAGCACGCTTAAGCTCGCGGCGTGAACCGCAACGACAAGCAGGACATCCCGCCGTCAAGCTTTGCACATTCACTATTGCCGACCAAACGGATGTTATAGCCCGCCTTACTTAAAGTGTCGGCCGTGCGCGGGAACCCTTGCGGCATGATGACGAGGTCATTGAAGCGGATAGTATTAGCACAAGCGTCCTCGCCGGGAGCGGTATGGATCACGCGGTAGCCTTTAAAACAGCCGGAGGCATCGAGGCGCGGCGTCGCAAGAATCGTTGCCGTGTCCAACACGGAACAATCCGTCTTAAAATGCAGCACACCCGGCGGCGTGAGTACTTCGCGCACCGTGTGGCCCCACGGCGTCACGAGACGGACCAATTCGGCGATACCGTCGGCATTAGTACGTGCCGAGCGACCCACTAAAATCTCGGTTTCCGTCGTCAGAATATCGCCGCCTTCAATGCAGCCAGGACCTGCAAGCGTCAACACTTCGCCATAAAGCGCTGCCAGATGCGGCGCCATTTCAGCGGCCTCGCCGCGTCGAGTCGGCGCCCCCGGGCGCATCACCACGGCTCCTTCGGGAAGGCACAGCGCAGTGTCCTCAACAAACACACTATCGGGATACGCGGTTAAGCCCGCAAGCTCAACCACCCTGGCGCCCGTCGAGCGAAGCGCGACAACATAATCCGCATGGTGAGCTTGCATCAGCGCAAGATCAGGTGCCCCCACATCCACTGCCCGTAAGCCGTCGATTATGCTAGCGGAGGGCCGACGAGTGATTGCATGAGTGAAGCGGAAGGAATGATTAAGCATTGTCAGGCCCGCGGCTTGCGCTACTTCACGCCCAACAACTCCACATCAAAAATAAGCGTCGCATTCGGCGGAATAGCGCCACCGGCACCGCGCGCTCCATAGCCCAAACTTGCAGGGATCGTCAGAGTGCGTTGACCCCCCACTTTCATACCCGCAAACCCCTGATCCCAGCCTTTAATCACCTGACCCGCTCCTAGCGCAAAATCAAATGGCTGGCCACGATCGCGCGAGCTATCAAATTTTTTGCCTTTATGCGAAGGCGCCGCTTCATCGTACAACCAGCCCGTGTAATGCACCGAGATATCCCGTCCCGTGACCGCTTCGGCACCGGTGCCCACTTTGACCTCGGTTTTAATCAATTCGCTCATATTATTTAGCTCCGTGGAAGATTGCGGGGTGGCGGCGCGATCCGCACACGCCGTGATTAACGCGAAACCGGCCAGCAGCAGCGTAGCCGTAAAAATTTTTGTACTTCTATACATGACGATTCGGCCAATGATTATTTGATTTAAGACTATTCTGAATAGCTCGCCGGATTTAAGCAATGCTGCTACACTTACTCAATAAATTTCGATTACTGACTGGCATCACCAGAGCCCGCGGCTATGCTCGCTGGGGGGCAATGCATCCCGGCTAAGTTAGCGCAGAGCTGCGCGCTGTCTTAAAGGCCGTGCTTGCCTAACAAATATTTACAAAACACTTTTGAATAAAAGACTGGCCTTTAAACTTGAAGCGACCGCCTCAGGCTCGCGCGCTCGTGCCGGACGTTTCACCACGCCGCACAACGAAGTGCTCACACCGACCTTTATGCCCGTGGGAACTCATGCGGCCGTGCGCGCGCAACGGCGTGAAGATCTGCTGGCGAGCCACGTGGACGTCCTATTAGCGAATACCTACCATTTATTGTTAAGGCCTGGCTTAAAAATATTTGAGCAATTTGGCGGCATTCATCATTTCATGAATTGGCCACGCTCGGTGCTCACAGATTCAGGCGGCTTTCAAATTTTCTCGCTGCCCGGCAGCCGCACGATGCGTGAGGAGTGCGCCGAATTTAAAAGCTACTTAGACAATACGCTGATTCAACTAAGCCCCGAAAAAAGCATAGAAGCGCAGAAAACCATCGGTGCCGACATCATGATGGTATTGGATCAGTGCGTTCCATCGACGGTAGAGCATAGCGTGGCGCGCGCTGCGATGCAGCTCACCCATCGATGGGCACAGCGCAGCCTTGCGGCGCGTGGTGACTCACCGCAGGCCTTATTTGGAATTGTGCAAGGCGCTAGTTACGAGGATCTTAGAGTCGAGAGCGCTCAAGTCATCACCGACATGCCCTTTGACGGATTCGCAATAGGAGGCCTCGCAGTCGGTGAAACGAAAGCGCAACGCGAAGACTGTACGGCCACGGTCACCGAACACTTACCCGAAGACCATCCACGTTATTTAATGGGAGTGGGCACCCCACGCGATCTACTAGAAGCAGTGCATCGCGGGGTCGATATGTTTGACTGTATTCTCCCCACAGCGCTTGCCAAACAAGGCGTGGCATTCACTCGCCACGGTCGGCTGGACCTCAGGCGCGCCGCTTACCAAGGTCGTGAAGCATCTCTCGATCCATTATGCGATTGCTATACGTGCAAAACCTATTCGATCGCTTACTTATGGCATTTACAACGAGTGCACGAAACACAAGGTTGGCAGCTTTTAGGGTTGCACAATATTCATTTTTATATGCATCTGATGCGCAGAATGCGTACCAATATTTTGGGCGGCACATGGCTGGAGTTTTATACGCAACAACGCGAGTTGTTAGATGCTAGGGATGGCTACGGTCCACCCGTCACGCATGTTACCAAAGCCACCCGTCGCTTGAGGAACCTAAAACGCGGGCGCTACGAAGTTGTGATACCGCATGGCGGTGTTCGCGGTGACAACGCTCGCGCTGCGGTAGGCCACATTCGCGATATGATTTCCGGTGAAGTCATGCACTCGGTAAACGATCCGACTGAAGAAGCGCTATCACTTTATGTGGAGCAATCGCGTCTGATACAGCGGCTCGAGCCAGAACCACCGGCAGTAGATCCGCTACTAGTAGGGCGATCAGCGCCGAGGCCAATCGTGGTCTGGGACGTAGGTCTCGGGGCCGCAGCGAATGCCATGGCGGCAATAACCAGTGTCGAAAATAAACTGTCGCAGGCAGCGTATCCACGAGACTCATCCAAAGATGCCCGCGCCGCGCGAGTTAAGCTGCGGCTAATCAGTTTCGAAAACGATCTGGACGCCCTCACTCTAGCTCGCGCGCACCCGCGCTGGTTTAAGCATCTGCGCCATCCCGCACCGGCTGAGCTATTGGCAAAGCATGAGTGGCGCAGTAAGGACGGCAGTATTGAATGGTTATTGCTAGCGGGGGATTATGCAAAACGAAAATTTGCCGCACCAAAGGCGGATATTATTTTCTTCGATCCCTTCTCGTACAAAACAGATGCCGCCCTCTGGTCACTGACCGAATTTCAGGAGCTACACAGTCTATGTCAGCACACGGCTACTGAGATTTTTAGCTACACGTATTCCACCCGGATCCGCGCTGCAATGCTAGCCGCCGGTTTTTACGTTGCCAAAGGCCGAGCGACGGGACCTAAGGCTGAAACGACTATTGCCTTATCGCCAATGGCTGCCGCTGCACCGCATGCTCACGAGCTATTAGGGACCGAGTGGCTTCACAAGTGGCAGCGTAGTGATGCAAAAATTCCCTGCGGAGCCGATGAGCACGATACAGGATGGGAAACCGCGATCTACGAGCACCCGCAGTTTCGCTAGGGTGCGGGTGGTTCGACCCAACAACAGGTTGGGTCAATTACCAAAAACATCCCCTCCCCTCACGCCTCCACTGCGTGATCCCGCCGTAACACCGCCAAGAGCTCCGCAAAATCCTTAGGCACCGCGCTAGTGAGCGTCACTCGCTGGCCACTTCGCGGATGATCAAAGCCCAACGCACCTGCATGCAACGCCTGGCGCTTGAAATCCCGCAACATGTCGATCAACTCCGGGCTGGCGCCTCGTGGTTGGGTCTTGCGCCGCCCGTACACGGGGTCACCCACAATCGGATAGTGCACATGCGATAAATGCAGTCGAATCTGATGAGTCCGACCCGTATCCAGTTTAACACTCAGATAAGTGTGGCCGCGATAACGCTCCAGTACCCGATAATGCGTGATGGCAGGCTTACCATCCTGGCGCACCGTCATGCGCAAGCGGTCACTGCGATGTCGACCGATCGGCTCATCAACTGTGCCCCCCGCGGTCATCACGCCCACGCACACAGCCCGGTACTCTCGCGAAACCGTGCGTGCCAGTAACTGCCGGCTTAGCGAGGTATAGGCCTCAGGCGTACGTGCCACCATCAATAAACCGCTAGTGTCCTTATCTAGCCGATGAATCAACCCCGCACGGGGTAACACCGCCAACTTCTCGTCCATCCCTAAAAGGGCATTTTGCAGCGTATGCTGAGAATTCCCGGCCCCGGGATGGACCACCAAACCCACCGGCTTCTCGATCACCCAGACATCCCGATCCTCGTACGCCAACTGCACCGGAATACGCTCGGGCTGCACGTCCGGAGCCCGCGCTACCATAACCTGACGAACTTGGACGCGCGTACCGGTCTCCACCAAATCTCGGGGTTTACACGCCGTTTTACCGCGTCCGACCAGCACCTCGCCCGCCTCAATCCAGGCCTTAATACGAGTGCGCGAATGTTCGGGCATCAGCTGGGCCAGCGCAGCATCCAATCGTTGCCCGTCCAATGTCACCGGTATTTCGAGATCGACCAATTGGAACTCTACATTCATAACAGCACTCAAAGTAAATACGGGCGGGTATACTCGCGCGCCAGGATGACCCCTTAACCGGCCAGGGGCACTAAATCGACCATTGTAAGGAATTGCCTGTGACTGCGTGCGAACTTGTAAAATCTGCTCGAATTACCCTTATTGCCGTGTGCCTATTGGGCATGGTGAGCGGGTGCCATGGTCGTCGTCCCGATGAAGACGCCAAATCCGGCCCTGAAACCATCTATGCGCGTGCTCAAAAGAGCATGAAAAACTCCAGCTACGGCGAAGCGATCAAACAACTCGAATCCCTACAATCACGCTTCCCGTTTAGCGAATCCGCCCGCCAGTCACAGCTCGACTTAATCTACGCCTATTATAAAGATCGTCAGATCGAACCTGCGGTTGATGCCGCCGAAACTTTCATTCGCGAGAATCCCACCAATACTCGCGCCGACTATGCCTATTACATGAAAGGGCTGGTATATTTCGAACGCCAATCGAATTTCTTGGAACGCTATTTCAACGTCGATCTGTCACGCCGACCCCCCGTCAACGCAAAAAAATCCTTTGATGCATTCCAGACTTTGATCAGCAAATACCCCCATAGTATTTACGTAGCGGACTCGCGTCAGCGCATGATTTTTCTTCGCAACCGACTAGCAGATTTTGAACTTCACGTCGCGCAATACTATATGCACCGCGGCGCGTACGTAGGTGCGCTGAATCGCGCCAAATTCTGTGTCGAAAACTACGACGGCGCCCCCGCCGTAAGAGATTCGCTCAGAATTTTAATCGAAGCCTACAAACAATTGAAAATGCCCGATTTGGCCGCAAATGCCGACCACGTGCTCGCAGAAAACTTCCCCGGCGACATGGGGGACGTGCAAGCCAAGAAACATTGGTGGCGGTTTTTCTAGAACCGGGAGGGGAGTCATCCTGTTCTGGTCGTATGCACGACTCACTTCAGCAGCGCTGGCAAGGTTTGCCCCATTTTTTTAGTGAAAGGACGGCGTATTACCGGCTATCTGAAACTCTAAGGACGTCCGTTGGGGAATGTAACGCCCACTAACGCGACGACTTGTAGCCACTCGTAATCGGATACCGCCAATCGCGCCCGAACGCACGACTACTCACCCGAATGCCCGGCGGCGCTTGCCGACGCTTATATTCATTGCGCTTCACAAGCGCCAATATGCGTCCGACAATCGCCTTATCAAAGCCTCGCGCCGCGATCTGCTCGACCGACAAATCTTCCTCGATGAACGCCTCTAAAATCGGATCTAAAATTTCGTACGGCGGCAGACTATCGGTATCTTTCTGATCAGCGCGTAGCTCCGCCGACGGCGGCCGCTCGATAACGCGGGCAGGAATCGCCCGCGATTGCGCGTTCCGCCATTTGACCAACCGATACACCAACAACTTACTACAATCCTTAATCGGCGCGAACCCACCCGCCATATCGCCGTACAGCGTCGCATACCCCACCGCCATCTCGCTCTTGTTACCCGTGGTGAGCAACATCTTGCCGGTCTTATTCGAAATTCCCATGAGCAACACGCCACGGCAACGCGACTGAATATTCTCCTCCGCCGTATCCGCTGGCCGTCCCGCAAATTCTTCTTTCAGGGCCCCTAAAGTGACTTCAAACATGCCTTCAATCGAAATCTCACTATGTTTGACCCCTAGCCACTGCGCCTGCAAAGCGGCATCGTCTTTACTCATCTGGGAGGTATAGCGCGAGGGCATCGCCACCGAATGCACACGCTTTGCACCCAGTGCATCCACTGCAATACACAGAGTCAGCGCAGAATCCACACCACCGGATAGGCCCATCACCACACCCGGAAACTTATGTTTGTCCACATAGTCGCGCGTTCCCTGCACGAGCGCACCATAGACACTCTCCTCCAAAGTCTGCAACGGCACAATCGTGCCTGGCGCAGGGTGCACCGCACGGCGCATCGAGCCCGCGCCCGCGCCCGCGCCCGAGCCTGCTTCGACTTCGACTTCGACTTCGACTTGTAGATCGACCGTGTACATCCCTTCCGTGAAGGCAGGCGCCCGCATCGTCACCTCACCCGCGGCATTCATCACAAACGAGTTGCCGTCGAATACTAACTCGTCTTGCCCGCCCACCAGGTTTAAAAATACGATTGGAATTGCATTCTCAGCGCTCCGTTGACGAGCGACATTTTGCTCACGCTGAACTTGTTTATCGGCCTCGTACGGCGACGCGTTAATGACCAACAATACCTCTGCCCCGACCGCGTGCGCACGTGCCGCAGGCCCAGCTTCCCACAAGTCTTCACAAACCAGCACGCCGGCTTTAACTCCGTTCACTTCAATCACCGTCGGCAAATCACCCGCAGTGAAATAACGTTTCTCGTCAAAGACCCGATAATTTGGCAAACACGCCTTCCGATGATTCGCGATCACGACACCATCGCGAATCACAATCGCCGAATTAAAAATTAGCGCCCCGTCATACTCAGGGTACCCCACGATCAACGTTATGCCCCGAGTCTCACTCCTTATCCGCTCTAACGATCGTGACACCTGTGTCCGCATACCCGAATGAAATAATAAATCTTCCGGCGGATAGCCCGACACGGCCAACTCCGGAAACAACACCACATCCGCGCCTAAGCGATCACGCGCCTGACTCGCCGCCGCAACGATGCGCGAAGTATTACCGTCGACGTCACCGACCACTAAGTTAAGCTGCGCCATTGCACAACGAAGCCGACCCGGGATACTCACCATAGCCGCCTTATTTCCGCCGTGCGCTGCGCATCGCAGCTCGCTTGGCGATCGCGGCACCCAACTCCGCCGGTGAGCGCACCGTGGTAATTCCAGCCTCTTCCAGCGCGGCGAACTTTGCCGCCGCAGTGCCCTTGCCACCCGCCACTATCGCTCCAGCATGTCCCATCCGCTTACCGGGAGGAGCTGCCACGCCAGCAATGTAAGCCACCACGGGTTTGCTCACGTGTTTGCGTATGTAGGCGGCGGCGGATTCTTCGTCGGTGCCCCCGATTTCGCCCACCATCACAATGCCCTCAGTCTGCGGGTCCTGCTCGAACAGCTCTAAAACATCAATAAAATTCATACCGCGCACCGGATCGCCACCAATACCCACACAAGTACTTTGCCCCAAGCCCTGGTGGGTCGTTTGAAATACCGCTTCGTAGGTCAAGGTACCCGAGCGCGACACAATACCGACGCATCCCTTCTGATGAATGAAGCCTGGCATGATGCCGATTTTGCACTCGCCCGGCGTGATGATGCCCGGACAATTAGGGCCAATCAGGCGCGTGTTGTAACTCGCCAGCGTAGCCTTGACCCGCACCATGTCGTTCACCGGAATTCCCTCCGTAATACACACAATGAGTTCAACGCCCGCATCCGCTGCTTCCAAAATCGCGTCTGCCGCATAGGGGGCTGGCACATAGATCATGCTCACCGTGGCGCCCGTCGCCGCGACCGCTTGCGCTGCCGTATCGAATACCGGCAACCCCAAATGTTGCTGCCCACCCCGCCCCGGCGTGACCCCTCCGACAAGCTGGGTGCCATACGCAAGGCATTGCTCAGAGTGAAACGACCCCTGTTTACCCGTGAACCCCTGGCAAATGAGTTTGGTGTTTTTGTTCACTAAAATACTCATCGGCGCACTCCCGCAAGGCTCACCGCTTTAATTGCTGCATCGGTCAAATCATTCGCCGCCGTGACACCCACTCCACTGCCCGCTAGCAGCTCTCGCGCGCGCGGCGCGTTGGTGCCTTCGAGACGCACGATCACCGGGAGGCTCACGCCCACTTCTTTGACCGCCGCTATAATTCCTTCGGCAATCATGTCGCAGCGAACAATGCCCCCGAAAATATTGATGAGAATGGCAGTGACCTTGGGATTCGACAAAATCAATTTAAAAGCTTCCGCGACCCGCTCTTTGGTAGCGCCACCGCCGACGTCGAGGAAATTTGCCGGGCTGCCGCCATGGAGCTGAATTAAATCCATCGTCGCCATTGCCAGGCCGGCGCCATTGACCATACACGCGATATTTCCGTCCAACGACACGTAGTTAAGCTCATGTTCCGCGGCTTTTCGCTCCATCGCGTCTTCTTGCGACGCATCGCGCATCTCGGCGAGATCCTTCTGACGAAACAACGCGTTGTCCTCGATGTTGATCTTAGCGTCCAGCGCCAGCAAATCACCCTCTGCGGTCACGATCAACGGATTGACCTCGACTAAACTCGCGTCGCGATCCAAATACAGCCGATACAGCGCGTGTGCGATTGCGCCAAATTGCGCCAGTTGTTTACCACCCAAGCCCAAGCCGAACGCCAATTGACGGCATTGATAATCCTGCAAGCCGGCCGTGGGATGAACGTTCACGCGAATAATTTTTTCAGGGGTGTGCTCGGCCACCTCCTCAATGTCCATACCACCCGCAGCGGAAGCCACAAAGGCGATGCGTCCCGCCTCACGATTCAGGACCAAACTTAAATAAATTTCGCGTGCGATCTTCGAGCCTACTTCCACGTAGACCTGGTGTACCGGCAATCCTTCAGGCCCCGTCTGGTGCGTAACCAACGTGGTTCCCAACATCGCCTGCGTTGCCGCGCTCACTTCGCTCAAATTTTTAACCACTTTAACGCCGCCGGCCTTACCCCGACCACCGGCATGCACTTGGGCCTTGACTACCCACAGCGAGCCTCCCAGCTCGCGCGCTGCAGCCTGCGCCCCTTCCGGCGATGACGCGACTAGTCCCTTCGGCACGGGAATCGCGTACTCGGCAAATAACTGCTTCGATTGATATTCATGCAAATTCATACTTAGAAATCCTTAAAAATCACTTCCGGTCGTGTAAGGGGCGCTATTCTGAATTAAGCTTAGGCTAAGCGCAAAGTGCTCAAGCAAAGCGCGCACACCCACCCCACAGGGAATTTCGATTGAACCAGCCCATCGACCATACCTCACGCGAACCGCGCATGACTGAAGCAAATCACACTCCTGAGCCGCCGCTAGACACCACTCCCGCATTTACCTGGCGCGTTTTGGGCTTACTCAACTTATTTCGCGTCTCGGTTCCCATTGTCCTTATCAGTCTGTACGACCTGGGAGGCTCGCGCGGCTTAAATGTGGGATCGCCGCTGTTATTCTTTAGTGCCAGCCTATTCTACTTAGGTTTCGGCCTGTTGTGTCTCGTGCTGGTGCGCTACCGCACACCCACGGCGCGGCTGCAAACATTGCTTCAAGCGGCCGTCGACATGGGCGTGTTGCTCGCCATATTGTACGCGTGCGGTGGCGTCAGTAGCGGATTAGGACTGCTTTTCCTTATACCGGTCGGCGGTCTCGCATTTTTGCTCTCGACCCGCGCAGCGCTTTTTTTAGCAGCGACTGCCGCCTTGGGTATCTTAGGTCATACCATTTGGCTCAACGTCAATGAAACCGCCGACAGCGCCGCCTATGCCGCCGCGGGACTACTAGGCGCTTTGCTGCTGACCATGTCGCTCGCCGCGAGCATGGTAGCCGCAAGGATGCGCGAGAGTGAAGCCCTCGTCCGTCAAAAAGACCTCGATCTAGCGAACCTTGCCGAGTTATCCCAATACATCGTGCAGCATCTGCGCGAGAGTCTGCTGGTGGTGGATGCTGGTGACAAAATTCGACTCATCAATGAATCAGCGGCCCAGATTCTCGGTGACGAGCACGCTATTCCCGGTGCGTTGGTAGGCGAAGTCTCGCCACGTCTTTTATATTCTTTGAGCACATGGCGCAGGAGCGAACGCGACGATACCGAACCGTACAGCTTTGTTGCCGCGGACGGCGCGGCCATTATTCAACCGCATTTCGCACCCTTGGGCGGTCTCGCGCCCGGCCCCACGTTAATATTTCTAGAAGACACCAGCCTCCTTGCCGAGCGCGTTCAACAAAGCAAACTCGCCGCACTGGGTAGGCTTTCCGCCAGTATCGCGCACGAAATTCGCAATCCCGTGGGTGCCATGAGTCATGCCGGCCAATTGCTCGCCGAGAGTCCCACGATCGGTGCGGATGATCGTCGTCTCACCGATATCATTCGCAATAATTCAGAACGCGTCAGCACCATCATCAATAATGTTTTGCAACTATCACGTCGCGAGGCGACTAAGCCGACGCGTTTAATCCTGCGCGACTGGCTCGATGATTTCATCGCCGAATTTTGCGAAACCATGCAAATCGCCGAAGAACATATCGGCATCGAAGCAGAAAACGAAGACCTCGAAGTGCGTTTTGATCCTAGTCATTTACACCAAGTCACCTGGAATCTTTGCGACAACGCCCTCAAATATGGCGAGATGCGCGCGGGGGTCAAAGTGGACATTAGAATAGGTCGCTTGGCACCGAGCAATCGACCGTACCTTGAAGTCGCCGACCGCGGCCCCGGCATTGACGCGAAATCTGTCGACCGTATCTTCGAACCGTTTTTCACGGATCGCAAAGGCGGCACCGGCTTAGGATTATTCATCGCCCGCGAGCTCAGTCAGCTCAATCGCGCCGTGTTGCTCTATGAGCCACGACCCGGATCGGGAAGCGTATTTAGAATTGTATTCAGCGATCCGCAGCGATGGGAGGAGTAGTGGCCCATCAAGCTAAACTAATTATAATACTAACTATCACAATGCATAGACTCAAAGGACTTCAATGAACGTTATAGCAATCCGCCGCTGGCATGCGTATATCGGACTATTTAGCGCCCCCAGTATTATATTTTTTGCGCTCACCGGCGCAACGCAGTTATTCAGTCTTCACGAAGCGCACGGACAATACAAACCTTTCGCCATCATTGAGAAACTTAGTTCGGTTCACAAGGACCAAGAGTTTGCCCTAGGTCATCATCGGCCAGAACCTCGCTCTGAAGATAAAGCGGAGGAAAGCGCTATCAATAAAAAATCAGGCGGTCCCGCAGACAGCGACGAACCCAAGTTCGCGACCCTGGTACTCAAGGCCTTCTTTCTAGTCATTGCGCTGAGTCTTACGATGTCGGCAGTACTAGGACTTTGGATCGGATTGACACAAACCCGCAATAAAAGGACCGCAAGGATTCTGGTGATCGCCGGTACATTGATCCCGTTGGTTTTGTTATTTTTTTGAGTGGTGGCGCTAACCGCCGCAAACGCCTACGCTACCGTTCGAGCAGACACTTTTGGCCGCCGCGTTACGCTGCGTCAAGCTGGCGCACTGACAAGATATCCCTAGGACCCACTGGCCGAACTTGATGCGTACCCAGCGTAATAACCGCCTGCGTATGACCCGCCGCCCCCATCAAGCCGCGCCCCCGACTCCCACCCAGACACCTAACCCGCTAAACTACCTACTATGGCTAAACCCACCGTCCTAATCGTCGACGACGAACCCGATCTCTGTGAGCTGCTATCCATCACCCTCCAACGCATGGATTTGAATCCCCGCACCGCCAACACCGTGGCCGCCGCCCAACGCCTGCTCCAAACCGAACACTTTGACCTCTGCCTCACCGACATGCAGCTCCCCGACAGCGACGGCCTAACGCTGGTCGACTGGATGCAGTCACACACTCCCCAGGTTCCCGTCGCTGTCATCACGGCGCACGGCAATATGGAAACCGCCGTGCGGGCTTTGAAACTGGGTGCCTTCGATTTCGTCTCCAAGCCCTTAGATCTCGCGGGCTTACGCAAGCTGGTCACCTCCGCGATCAAACTCTCGAACAACACCGAAACCGACACGGCGGTTTTTAGTCCCCGCCTTCTAGGCGCCTCACAGACCATGCAACACTTGCGCGAGATGATTGCCAAAGTCGCCCGCAGCCAAGCCCCCGTGCATATATTCGGTGAATCCGGCACCGGCAAAGAGCTCGTCGCCAAACTCATCCACGAGTCCGGGCCACGACGCGACGCGCCATTTGTCCCGGTCAATTGCGGCGCTATCCCTTCTGAACTCATGGAAAGCGAGTTATTCGGTCACAAACGCGGTAGCTTCACCGGCGCAGTAGCCGACAAAAAAGGTCTCATCCAGTCAGCCGAAGGCGGCACGTTATTCTTAGATGAAATTGCCGATCTGCCACTGCACATGCAAGTCAAACTCCTGCGTGTGATTCAAGAAAAGGCCATCCGCCCGGTCGGCGAACAAACCGAGAGCCGCATCGACGTGCGCATCCTCTCCGCCACCCATCGGAATTTATCCGAACTCGTCGCCGCTGGGAAATTCCGCGAAGATCTCTTTTATCGCGTTAACGTCATCGAACTTCGCGTCCCCTCCTTACGCGAACGACCAGAAGATATTCCGGAACTTAGCCAGACCATGCTCCGCCGTCTAGGCAGGCGCATGAAAATCCCAGAACCCGCTTTAAGCAAGGACGCCGTCGCCGCGCTGAAAGAATACCCATTCCCCGGAAATGTCCGCGAACTCGAAAATATTCTCGAACGCGCTATGACTTTGAGCACCAGCGGCGAGGTGCGCGCCAGCGACATTCAACTACGACCGACGCCCAGTACCGACGCCGCCGGCAAATCGACCGCCAGTCATCCCGGCGGCAGCCCGCTAGGCGATCACCTGGAAGATATAGAACGCGATGCCATCACCAAAGCCCTCGAATCCACCCGCTACAACAAGACAGCGGCCGCAAAGGTGCTGGGCATGTCATTTCGCGCGTTGCGGTATCGGATTAAGAAATTGGGGATTGAATAATGAGCATATTTCATTCCACCCGGAAAAGATTCGCCCACTGGCTATATGCGTTAGTGCGCAATGTGGCGCCTTTCACATATGCACAAGACGGTCTTATTACGGTACATGCGCATGCGTTCATGCAAGATCCCGCATTCGTAAGAGCCTATGCGCGTGGAGTAAAAGCAATAGGGGGAATCGACACCTACCAATGGCATTGGCGCATTCACATCGGCCTATGGGTCGCTGCAACAGCCTTGGATCTTGATGGAGATTTCGTCGAATGCGGAGTCAATAAGGGTTTCATGAGTAGTGCAATCATGGAATACCTGGACTGGAATTCATTAAACCGTGATTTTTATCTGCTCGACACTTTTACCGGACTCGATCAACGATTTATCACCGACTCCGAGCGCACCAGCGGCGCACTAGAAAGAAATGCAAAGAATCTAAAAACCGGCTTCTATATTAGTGGAGTCGATGGGGTACGTGCCAATTTTTTGCCATGGCCGCGTGCAAGAATAATTCAAGGGTCCATACCCGATACTCTGGAACAAGTAACATCGAAGCAAGTTGCCTACCTACACCTTGACATGAATTGTGCTCCGCCTGAGATTGCGGCACTTGAGTATTTCTGGGACCGCCTGGTAGCAGGAGCTCCGGTGCTACTCGATGATTACGGCTACCTGGGTTACACGCCCCAAAAACTCGCGATGGACAGTTTCGCCAGTGAACACCATGTAAAGATATGTTCGCTGCCAACGGGGCAGGGTTTAATCATAAAACCAGCCTCCTCGGCCCCAATCAATGATTACAAATAGCGCTAGTACCACCGCATCAGGACCCACAAAGGATCATACTTTTTCGATTCCAGTGTATGGGGCCGCGCCAAACCTTGGAGTACTGGTAGGTTCACTTCAAACTCAAATTGGTAAGCCCAGCGAAATTCTCCTTGCCAGTTCGACGCCGTCGATCGAACTTGATGCCTTCTCAAAACGTTATGCTATACCGCTACACCGCAATCCGCAGCGTCTTGATATTGCAGCCGACTGGAATTTTGCTCTAAACGTCGCGCAAACACGCTACGTAACCTTGTCTCATCAAGATGATTTTTTCGCTCCCGCCTATGCTGCTCAACTGAGCGACGCGTTACGTCGACATCCGGACGCACTATTTGCCTATTGCGACTACTCCGAACACACCGCTGAAGGTGCGCGTCCCAATAATATAAATTTAAGTATCAAACGTGCACTCAGTCAGCGAGCTTTCGGCACGCGCGAAAGCGTCACCAATACCCGCGATAAATTGCGCCTCCTGTCACTCGGCAATCCCATTTGTTGCCCAAGTGTCATGTTTAATAAAAAGGCACTCGGTAATTTTGCGTTCCCAACCGGTTTCAAGACCAATCTCGATTGGATGGCCTGGTTGCAATTAGCGCGCCAGCCCGGCGGTTTTGTGTATGTACGTGAGCGCCTTGTATCAAAGGGCGTGCATAGCGAGAGCGAAACGACAGCCACCATAGCCAATCATTCGCGCGAGCATGAGGATCGTATCCTATTCAATGCCATATGGCCGCGCCCAGTTGCCGCCACACTCGCAACTATTTATAAGCTCGCTTACCGCGCCAACCGTACGTAACCGAGCGTTACGCGGTGACGGCACCCAGGCGTATAAAAATGACACCTATTGTGACCGCAAATATTCCGATCCACTGCAACAATGAAAGCTCTTCACCATAGACAAGCCAAGCAGACAATGCCATAAGAATATAGAAACCCGCGCCGATACTCGCAGTAGCGACACCAAGCTTCTCGCGCGAGACAACTAACATCCAGAGCACATAACCCACGATCTGGAGAGCGACAGATGCATAGATCCATGGCGAGAGAGCGGCATTACCAATGAAGCGAGGCAGTTCGGACAGTCCTGCAGGACCTTCCAAATTATATAGGGCCTTTCGCAACAATAATTGGCTTGCAACCGAATTCACGGTTACGATTACAAATAAAAATCTCAATGACATATATCTATCGCGAAAAAGAAATAGCGTAATTCGGTAGGTCATTTTCGAAAAGATTTGTGTCTTCCCTATGCAACGGCCCAAGTACGTTATTCATGAGGCTCACCAGGCTATCACGGGAAATGGGGTTGACTTGCTTATCGCCGGTGACAAATAGATCCGACCAATAACCCAGCAATGCGCGCGGATAACCAGGTTCAACATCCTTGACGACTATTCGTAAGTCTGGAACGCGAACTAAAATTTGGCTAAGCGAACCTAAAAAATCATATCGAGCAGCGGGTGGTATATGGTGCATTACATCGGCGATCAAAATAACGTCCGGATTCGGTTTGTTCAATGCAATGTACTGCGCGATGCTAGTGCCCGGGAATCGACTTATTTGCCGATCGTAACACGCATCAATCCATTGACCGACCACTAACCGGGTATCAATAGTTGTAACACGCAAGTCAGGACGCATTGCTAACAGGTGGTTAAGCGGCTCACCGTCACCGCCACCGATATCCAATACGTGCGCGTCCCGCCGTATTACAGCAGAAAGCGCAGCAGCCTGTTTATCGAGGTTTACAAAGATAGCTCGATATTGGCGACCCAATCGACGGGAAAAGCGTACTCCCAAAACATGCCGGACAAATGACCCTATAGGCACAAAAAACTCGGTAATTTGTCACATGAATAGGTCACAACCGAACTCGCAAAATATAACCGAAACTCACCATTGGAAATATCCACTCAATTACATTAATCACTCGCTGAACCGCACGAATTACAAAACGCAAAACTCCAGTATGTCGCGCCTCTATCTCAGTGAATCGCGAGAAATAAGGAATAATTTCCCAGTCTAAAAAACCGGCTCGCATGCTTAAAGTGGTTAACGTCTTAAACGAAAA
Source organism: Gammaproteobacteria bacterium (assembly GCA_025359565.1). Classification (GTDB taxonomy): domain Bacteria; phylum Pseudomonadota; class Gammaproteobacteria; order Steroidobacterales; family Steroidobacteraceae; genus Bog-1198. Next base: position 46,784 of record JANYFY010000004.1, read on the forward strand.
GATACATAAATGATCCCTGTGCGTGGATTCACACCGCGCCAGCCCGATGAGAAAATTGTGCACGGCCGTAGCATTGGGTGTGGAAAGAATGAGGCTCTTCCCGGCTAGCCGCTCTACCCCAACAAACTGCTTGAGGAACTGTAACGGACTGTCAATGTGTTCAATCAGCTCGCCGGCTACCACGACGTCTGGGGCAATCGGTAGTTCTTCCACAAGGGCAATCGGATCCCTAATATCACCACGTCGAATAATAGCGTTCGGGCCTGTAGAAATGCCCTCAACTGGAACCATTGGCGAATTGTCAACACCATGTACGCATAGCGCGGTAAGACTAATCTCCTCATGCAACCACGTGCCCCGACCTCGTTTGGACTTCCAAGCCGTTTCGTCCATTGCGCCCAAATCCAGCACATCACATCCAGCACAAATCTTGGCAATATATTTTACTCGATCGACCGGTCGCGGCAGTTTTATACGTTCAAGGGGTATGTATCGCAATGGTTTAATTGGATTCATGACATTTAGCGACCGATTGCGGTAGGCAGTACGTTGGCAAAATAATTCCCATTACGTCGTCCGCAGTCTAAATGCAAAGGAGCTCGGAGCCAATCGCTTTCTAGTCCAACCTTGACCTCCGAATCACCCCCGGGCGATTGGAAAAACATAACCGTACCGTTGCGAACCCAAGCTGTTAAATCAGTATTAGCATAGTAACGAACGGCTACTTGGCGAACGACGTCAGTATACGGACGCCGAGGCTGAAAGAGCTTTGGACAAGCGTCTTCAAGTCGATCCAATACGAGATTAACAGTAAGTTGTTGCCCAGCATCGGTTTCATATGGGGTGCTGTCATGGATGACACGACAGCTAAGCAAATAGGTAGTGTCTGCTCGTAGTACAGCGGCGACTCCCGATTCCCTAACATTCACTTTTAGATCAGGGGGCACTCCTTGCACGGCAATAGTCACGCAGTCGCTTGGATCGATGCGTAAATTGAAGCGTCCAAGGGTTGCATCAATTTGAGATTGTGTTGGTTCTCGCCGCTCGGTGCTTTGGTAAAGTCGAACTCCTTGCACGATTGTTCTTAAATGAGGCGAAAATCGGTTAATTAGGGCCTGAATTCGCGCACCATTTGCTCCTTTAGATCCAAGAGTGTATTCACCAGAGATATTAATGAGTCCTGCATTCTTTGACAGATACGGAGCAAGAAAAGAATTTGATTGCACGCCTATGGTTAAATACAAACTTGGATCGTCCACCAGCTTCTCTGGCAATATAATGTTGAACCACCGACGATCCCAGGCGACAGGATTCCAGCGAAATTCAGTCCCCATGAATAGTTGTATCACCTGTGTTGCGAGTAAAGTAATCAAAATATAATTTCTAATTTTAAAGTGCGTGATGAAAAGTCGAAACGCCAACCCAACCACCAGGACGGCACATACACTAGCCATTGGGAGAAAATATCGGCTATTGCCGGAACCCAATAACCACATTATCCAATCCGCCATAAAGCCACAGCACAGCGCAACAAGTACCCGCCTCGGAGCAACAGTCTCTGGCCGCACCCACGGCATAGGCAAACGTCGCAGGTGGCGCCAAAACGCACATACAAGGCACAAGCCGATGAGCAAAAACAAAGCGGCATAGCGAAGGTCAGGCGCCCTTAACTCCTCGTGCACCATGTTTACCGGATCAACCATTGCAAAAGGGCGCCACAGGCCCTCACTTAAGGTATTCGGAATGAATCGGAAGTGTTTTACAAATTCGGTCGTAAATTCCGCGGAACGAAATAATCCATTCATCAGAGGAAACAGAGGGTTACCGAACATCTGCTCTAGGCGAGTTGACCACGGCAATGCGACCAACACAAATCCCATGATAAGAAAGATAACAAAGCCGCTCCCGTAGCGGGCTTTACCGCCCAAATTTAAAGGCAACATGATCAATACAAAAAAGCCGGAAACGGCATGAACTGAATTAGTTAATTTCAATGCACTTGCGGCACCCAACAAAAACCCTGCCGCGATAACGCGTACAAAGCTGGCGGTGTGAACAGCGCTAGCTAGCAATACCCAGCCACCCAGAACGATTTCCGCCGTAGTGATATCAGCATAAGTTGAACCAATTTGCTGAATTAAAATTGGATTCACAAATGCAAAAACAACCGCCCAGGCGCCGAATTGTAACCGGCTCAAGGGATCATTCGACGGACAAACGGAAATGGCAAGTTCGAGAGTTAGCCAAAGCATGCCGCTATGTACTAACGTTAACAGCGAGCTTATTTCGAGAGACGAAAGCCCAAGCGCAACCATGCGGTAGAAAGGCAAATAAATATAAGGATTAAAATAGGCCTGAGGTCCCGCTGCAAAATAGTCCTGAGATAATCGATTTGTACTAGCACTAAATCCTGCATACAAGTGATAGTTCATCGTATCCCACGCCATATCTTTGCCTAGCAAGTAATTGATTACTAGCGCTAAGACGGTAACGATTACATAAATAACCAACCGATAGTGCGAGACATATCCAGCATAGACAAGTAAAGCGCGAGATCGACACATCAGATCAGTACCAGCAGTGCTAAAACTTATTCTTCAACTACATCAGCTATACGAATATCGATAAATTCCAGCAAAAATGACGTAAAAACTATCTCTGCGCCGGCGAGCATCATCGTAACTGAAGGAATCGCCACACGCATCACAATTGCCGGGTTAAGCGCAGAGTGGCCTGTATGCGCCCAGTTTTCTACTGAGTAGATTGCGAGCCCCAGACCAAAAATGCAAAGCGACAAGCCCAATAATATTCCGCGCTCGAGTGAAAAGATGTGGAAAAACCTACTCAATCGTTGGGTCATCGGCAATAATTTCTTCAAAACACCAACGCTTCTTGCCAGCACGGAAAATAAAATCAACTGTATTCCCAGAATCGTCGCGCCAGCAGCATAAAGCATGGTGTGGACGTCGAAACCAACGCCAGCAATAATAACCGGCCCTCGATATATTACGAGTTCAGCCGCAACACCTAATCCAACCATGAACAAGCCGGGATACAGCATGAGCCACCGCGGACTCATCATCAGTAAAAATCTCAAATGACGCCATCCATCGCGCCAGCTGCGCAGATGTGGCACTCGCGTGCGGCCCGCCGGCTGTAACACTGTCGGTACTTCGGCTATCCGCCAACCAGCAAGTGTGGCCTTAACAATCATTTCACTCGCAAACTCCATACCTTGCTCTTTTAAGCCCAGTTGTAATGCAGCGACACGGTTAACGCCGCGCAATCCACAATGAAAGTCCCCTATTCCAGACGAGAAGAACAGGCGTCCGACGAAACTTAAAAGTGGATTGCCCAAATAGCGATGCAAGAAAGGCATTGCTCCCGGCAGAATACTGCCGCGAAAACGGTGGCCAATTACCAATGTATTGCCAGCGCGTAGGCAATCGACGAAGGCTTCCAGACGCGAGAAATCATAGCTATCGTCGGCGTCAGCCATGATAACGAAGCGTCCGCACGCAGAATTTAGCCCGCCGATCAACGCATTACCATACCCTTTCTTGGCAATGCGTTCGACGCGCGCACCCGCTTCTTGAGCTAATTCAGCAGAACCGTCCGATGAACCGTTATCTGCCACCAAAACTTCGCCTTGAATACCGCTGCGCTTTAAAAAATTGCGCGCCTTATGGACGCAGATCGCCACGGTCTCAGCCTCGTTGAGGCAAGGCATCAGTATGGTGAGTTCCACGGGTTATTTCCGATTAGGCAACATATACGCGCCTAATCCCGCAGCAAAAAATATAAACACCTGCGGTTTTAGCCACATGGAATTTTTGACGATTAAATTGCCGAGCACTCATGCTGCAACCCCCTCACACAACAAAATTTTGGATAGTCATACCTTATCAAGAACAAACGCTTACGCCGTATTGAACGACACGTTAATATCAAGTTGTTGGTCGCGCCGTGATTCATCGCTCATTTTACTTATTAATGTTTAATGGGCGACCGAAAAAATCCGCAAAATGTTCTTAATCTTATTTGTACATCGCTAGCTGACTGAGGTCGCAAAATCGGCATCCACCTGTATTAGAAATTTAATTTTAGACAATAAGCTTATTTTTCGTCACCTGGAAAGGAGAAAAATGAGATGCCCGCAATCAAGATTCCATAGGGACAGCATGCAGTACTAAATGGAGTACCGAAATTAGGGGGTAGTGAAGTCTTAGCCTAGGTTACTCACTCGATCCCCGGTACCTCGAACTGGAGTCTTCCCAGGCGTGACAAAATTTGTCACTTACTGGCACAGAATCACGCATCGGGCAGCGCATAATCGTATTACTCGCTTAAAAGTCAAACTCTAAAAAAAAAATATTGTATTTATTCAATTAGTTAGTGCAATTACTAAATTTTGGCACGCCACTTGCTAGTATCTCAGTTACTGGCGAAAG
>JANYFY010000032.1 GCA_025359565.1 Gammaproteobacteria bacterium
TCGAACCCCTGGTCGCGTGCATACCCCGCCATCGATACCCCACACCCCTCAAAATCCTGCCAACGCGTCAGCCACGTCGCGCCCTTCGTTGCCCTCTGCTCCCGTGTCAACATGCCGTTCTCCTGAAGTGAAACCAAATGACATGAAATCACGAGCCTCACAAAAATCGAAGAACGTACATCCCTGACCGCTTACCTTTGATGTGGTCGTCACCGACTGTCAAGTACATGCTGAATCGATCCCATGACTCGCCATGCTTGTCGCGCAGATGCGTCTTCAACCGACCCCTGAGGTCTCGTGCCAGTTCGACGTAATAGAGCTTTTTTCTCTTGCAGAGGGCGTAGACGCCGTTACGGTGGCGCGCCTCGCTTTGCTCCTGTCATGATTTCCCCTTACGCGGCCCACGCTTCCGAGAGCACTTCCGCCTGCTCGAGTACCAGCTGCGTCGCCTTCTCTTGCTTGTCCGGCGGGTAGCCGTATTTGCGCAGGATCCTCTTCACAATCACGCGCAGCTGGGCGCGAACGTTCTCGCGCAGAGTCCAATCGATGGTGACATTTTTCTTGACGGTGGCAACGAGCTCGCGGGCGATGCCAGCCAGCGTCGGTTCACCGAGTACCTTGACGGCGCTGTCGTTGACCTCGAGAGCGTCGTAGAACGCGAGCTCGTCTTCACTGAGCTTCAGTACTTCACCGCGGGCATTGGCGGCGCGCATGTCCTTGGCCAGCTGGATCAGTTCCTCGATGACCTTGGCGGTCTCGACCGCTCGATTCTGGTAGCGCCGTAGAGACGCTTCGAGCAGATCGGCAAAGGAACGCCCCTGGACGACATTGCGCTTGGCGCGATTCTTGATCTCGCCGCGAAGCAGCTTCTGCAGCAGCTCAACCGCGAGGTTTCGCTGGGGCATGCCGCGGACTTCGCCGAGGAATTCGTCCGACAGAATGCTGATGTCGGGCTTCTTGAGGCCAGCGGCTGCGAAGATGTCGATGACGCCATCGCTGGTCACCGCGCGGGAAATAATCTGGCGGATGGCGTGTTCCAGTTCCTCGTCGGTCTTGTTTTCGCCGGCCAGGTTTTTGGCGAGCACCGCGCGCACGGCCTGGAAGAAACCCACGTCATCGCGGATTCTCAACGCTTCCTCGTGCGGCACTGCCAGCGCAAACGCCTGGGACAGTTCCGTGACGGCGCGCAGCAGGCGATTCTTGCCGTCTTGCAGCCTGAGGATGTGCTCCTGCGCACCAGGAAGGACAGAGAGCCGCTCGGGCGCAGTACCCGTCAGCCATTTGCCCCAGTCGAATCCATGGAACAGGCCACGGCACACTTCGTACTTCTCCAACATCAGGGCAACCGCCTCGGCCTGGTCGAGCGCGGTGTCTCCCTTGCCACCGGCTTCGGTGTAAGTCGCGAGTGCCTGCTTCAGTTCATCGGCCAGCCCCAGGTAGTCGACCACGAGCCCACCGGGCTTGTCCTTGAACACGCGGTTTACCCGCGCGATCGCCTGCATCAATCCGTGGCTGCGCATCGGCTTATCGACGTACAGCGTGTGCAGACTCGGGGCATCGAAGCCGGTGAGCCACATGTCGCGCACGATCACGATGCGGAAGGGGTCGCTGGCGTCGCGAAAACGCTCCGCCAGTGTCTCGCGACGTTTCTTGTTGCGGATATGCGGCTGCCAGTCGAGTGGATCGGAGGCCGAACCGGTCATCACCACCTTGAGCGTGCCCTGATCATCTACGTCGCCATGCCATGCCGGGCGTAGCGCAACGAGTTCACGGTAGAGTTCCACGGCAATGCGGCGGCTCATGACCACGACCATGGCCTTGCCGTCCATCGTGGCGAGCCGGGTCTCGAAATGCTCCACGAGATCGCGAGCGACAAGTTGGATACGGGTCTCCGAGCCGACCACCGATTCGAGCTGCGCCCATTTGCTCTTGAGCTTCTCCTTGCGATCGACTTCCTCGCCCTCGGTCACTTCCTCAAACTTCGGGTCGATCTTCGGTCGCTCGGAGTCCTTGAGCTGCAGCTTGGCCAGCCGGCTCTCGTAGTAGATGGGTACCGTCGCGCCATCGAAAACAGCGCGCTGGATGTCGTACACGCTGATGTAGTCACCGAACACCGCGCGCGTGTTGGCGTCGGCCTTCTCGATCGGAGTGCCGGTGAAGCCGACGAACGACGCGTGCGGCAATGCGTCGCGCATGTGCCGCGCGAAGCCATCAATAAAATCGTACTGGCTGCGGTGCGCCTCGTCGGCGATCACGACAATATTGCGACGATCCGACAGTACCGGATGCCGGTCACCCCGCTCCTCCGGGAAGAACTTCTGGATGGTCGTGAACACCACGCCACCGGAGGCCACGGCGAGCTTTGCCCGCAGGTCGGCGCGGTCGGCCGCCTGCGCCGGCGGCTGCCGCAACAGGTCCCGACAACGTGCAAAGGTGCCAAACAGCTGGTCGTCGAGGTCATTGCGATCCGTCAGCACAACGACGGTCGGGTTGGCCATCTCCGGGTGCAGGATTACGCGCCCGGCATAGAAGGCCATCGTCAGGCTCTTGCCCGAACCCTGTGTGTGCCAGATCACGCCGACGCGCCGGTCGCCGGGCAGGCCGCCCGGCCGCTTACCTGTGCGGTACCGACCGGGCGCATCTGCCACGCGATCGGCCGTCACCCATTGCGCTGCCCGCAGGGTCTCTTCCACCGCCGCATTCACGGCGTGGAACTGGTGGTATCCGGCCATCTTCTTGACCAGCTTGCCGGCACCCCCGGCAGCCGCGGAATCCTCGAACACAATGAAGTGGCGCAACAGATTGAGAAAGCGCTGCCGATCGAACACCCCTTCGAGCATCACTTGCAGCTCCGCCTGCTGCGGCGGCGCGCCTTCGCGTCCGGTGATCGTGCGCCAGGGCTTGAACCACTCCTTGCCCGCACCGAGCGAGCCGATGCGCGCCTGCACCCCGTCGGAAGCGAGCAACACGGCGTTGGTCGCGAACAGTGTCGGAATCTGCGCTTGATAAGTCTGCAGCTGCTGAAACGCCGACCACACGGTCGCATTCTCGTCGGCGGGGTTCTTAAGCTCGATGACCGCCAGCGGCAAACCATTGACGAACAGCACCACGTCCGGCCGGCGCGTGTGCTGACCCTCTGATACGGTGAACTGGTTGACGGCGAGCCAATCGTTGTTGGTTGGCACTTCGAAATCGATGAGCCGTACTTGCGTCCCCGCGATGGCACCGTCCTTGCGGCGGTACTCGACGGTGACGCCTTCGACCAGCATCCGGTGCACCGCGCGATTGCGCTCAACGAGTGATAGAGCATCCGCTCGCGTGAGCTTGCGGAAGGCGTCGTCGATCGCATCTGGCGGGAGGTCTGGATTCAGGCGTGCGAGCGCATTGCGCAGCCGCTCCTCCAATTGAACGTCGCGGTAGCTCGGGTCGCTGCGTTCCGCACCAGGTTCGCCCGCGGCGATGTCCGGGCCGTGCAGCACCGCATAGCCCAGCGCTTCGAGCCAGGCGAGTGCGGCGTCTTCGACGACGGATTCGGTGAATTTCGTACTCACGCTGCTGCCTCAGCACGTCCCAGAACAAACCGGGCGCGCTCGCTGCGCAACATCTCGTAAGGAGTCATGAAACGCAGACCCAGACCAGCGCAAACGTTGGGAATCTTGATTCGCTTTACAGAGTTGGCGGGCACTTCGTGAGTGACCACGACATGCGAGCCCGCAAGAGCGTGGGCAATGAGATAGAAATCAGCCACCTGTAAGAAGGTGCTGATGGCAGCCGGTTCGTACTGTTGCTGCGTCACCCAAGTGCTCACGGCGCCAAATTGTGCCGCGACCGCAGCACCCGTCTTCACAAACAAGGCATTGCCGCGATCGTGCGCCCAGTCACTCAGCTCATCGGCGCCTGCGGCTATTTCATCCGCGACCTTGTCAATACTGATTACTCGCCCAGCCGCACCGTTGTCGACCAGCCACTCCCAAAAGGCGGGGCAGAAATCTAAACCGTAGTGCAGGTTCTTGGCTTGTATAAAAACGTTCGCGTCGAGCAGGTAGCTCACAACATCACCCCAAGCTCGCGTGCTGCTTCGTAGAAGGTGGCTGACTTGCGCACGCCCAACATGCGGAATGCGTCCTGAAACAGCGTCTGGCCTTCCAGCGTGCTGGACAACACCGCCCGTGCGAAGCGCTTGCCGGTTCGTGCGCCTAGAGTGCGGTAAAAATCTCCACCGCCGGCGCCGCCCCGATCAAGCGCCCGGATACGGGACAGTTCTTCGCGATAGACCCGCCAAAGGCGCGCCTGATCGATAACACCGGCATCGAACAACCGACGCAGTGTCACCAGCGTGCTGACCTTGAAAAAGCGCGCCAGACGTTGAATCTCCTCCGCAATCGGGACGTTGGTCTGATGTTCTTGCCGCAGCGCTGCTAGGGGCACCAGAAATTCTGCAGCCACCGCATTACACCAGCGCTCCTCACGTTGTTCCGGGGGTTGCCCGGCCACCGGATCGGAGATGCCGCTCGCGCCTAACCAAAGGTGAGCGAGCTCATGAGCCAGAGTAAACATCTGCGCGGCCTTGCTGTCGGCCGCATTGATGAAGACTAGGGGTGCCAAATCGTCGGCTAGCGCGAATCCGCGGAATTCCTCGATATCCAGCTTGCGGTGACTATTGCTTCCTAGGATAGAGCTGGCCATCACCAATACGCCGGCCGCCTCAGCATTCGCGATCAGCTGGCGCAGTGCGTCGGTCCATGTTGGTAGTCGTTGCCGGCCCTCAACAGACAAGTCTAGTGCCTGCCGCATCGCCTCGGCGACCCGCTCGGGCGAATTCTGCGTTCGGACACTGCCAACGAAGGTAAGCGGCGCCAGGGAGTGCACTCGAGCATAGTCTCGAAACCAGTCCTGTCGCTGCTGGCAAAGGTAAATCGTGTCGAGCAGATTCGGACTTGGACGCGTGACCACGCGATCGCCCAAAGTTCGGAAGTCTGGGATTGGCAGCGCTTCTCGCGGCGGACCTGGAAGAAATAAATATCCGATCGGGACGTATACCGCACGGGCGAAGTCTTCCAGTTGCCGCAGGGTCGGAAGTACCGTACCAACCTCCCATTCTCGGAGCTTCGGAAAACGCCCGGCCAGATAAAACGCATCCATCCCGGCGCGCTCACGAGCCCAGGTCAGCAACTGCCGGTTGACTGCGATGCGATTCATGCTGGATTGCCAACCATTATCATACTACGCCTCCATCTTGAAACTTCTGCAGCCAATCCAACGCCACGGTGCGGCTTGACGATCATCAGATGCTCGAAGCCCTGCCCGGATTCAACGAACGAACTGGAGAAGTTTTCGCCGACGCGAATCAAAATCATGGAATTCTTCCGGAGCCGGCGCACCAATAATTATTGGCCGGCGCGTCGTAGCACCGCGTAGCCCAGCGCTCCGAGCCAGGCCAGCGACGCGTCTTCGACGAACGATTCGCTGAATTTTCCGCTCATTCTTTGCCCTTATATCTCGCCACGTTGTCTTCGCAGTGCTTTCGTACGAAGCTCAACCAAGTGTCGTACCAGTACCAAGACTTCTCTACCTGAACTCCGAATCCCTTGCCGGCGGCCTTGGCATCCGCGTCGCGCCACAGCGTCGTGTGGTTGTGCATTGTGAAAAGACGATAGCCATCGGCCTTCATCATTTTCACGATGCCGCTAGGCAGTTGTTTGGGCCTTTCTGTCTCTCGGATCACTGCGTAAGATTTATTGACGTCCGCGGCCAGCGTCGAATCCGCTTTCACGAATTCAATAACCTCATCAGCCTGCCCTTTGCGATTCGCAGTCTTCGCTATGAATAGAACACGGTACGCATAGCGCGGACTATTGAACTCCCCCTCGGATAGCTGGCCTTCAAAGTCCTCGACGAACGCCTTGATGTGCGACGGCATCGCGTCGGGCTGTGGCAGTGTTGCAACTTGTTCTCGCGAAATGGAAGAAAACTGCAGACTGAATGCCAGATGCTTATCAATTCCCTGCTCGTCTCCGAAAAGCTTCCTCACATAGGTGTTGTAGTTCAGGCAGCATGCTTGGAACTTGGCACTTAGAGATGCGTCAAGACGCGACGTCATCTGATGTTCAATCTCATGACGGACACCGATGAGAAACCGCAGGTTGTTCGAAGCGTCCTTGTCTATCGGAGAGTTTTGGTCGTTTAGACAGCGTTCCAGCTCCCAGTGCTTCCGCGCCCCGGCTTTGGTTTTTTCGAACGCTCGACGCTTTGCTTTCTTAGTGAAATAGCGGTACTCGACTCGTATTTTCCGGTAGTGCGCGTGGAGCAAATATGTCCACGCGATGTTCATCAGCACGATAAAGATTTCCGACTTGAACGTAATCAAGGGGCTATTGAAGATCTGAACCGCTGCCAACGCCGCCTCACGCGACTTTGTCAGTAGCTCACCAGAGACAGAGAACGCGCGCCGGACGCGTCGAGCCTTGGCCATTAGCCCAGCCTCTCGATTGAATTCTCCGCGTCCTTCACCCTCAGCTCGCCGGAAACTAGCTTCGGCAGTAGCGCGTCGCGCAGCGCGGCGAGGTAACGACTTTCTTCTTCGGCGTGATGCGTTCGACGTGAAAGCGCCGCGGATACCCGGTCGAAGCTAGCAATGAGTGCAGCCGACGGAAGTACTTGTAGGCTCATATATGCGAGGTTGCGACTTAGACCCGGCACCGCCGAATCTGCGCCGAGAGATGCAAGATCATGGTTTTGTAGAACGCGAAAAAGGAACGATAGACTTCGGGAGAGTGCCCTTGGAGTAACGAAGAATGTTGTATCAATGGGAAAGAAGTCTGTTGGAACCCATGTTGTTACGCCGGGATTACCCTTTCGCCCTACGACAATTCCCGGGCCAGTAACAAGCCGCTCGTCATGCCAACCAATCTGCCCGTTGGAGCCGTAGACTGGGATGGTTCCGTCCCGCCTGTCTTCTGCTTTGAGCGCCTTCCCGTACGCGAACTCCAATAATTCCCTGAGTGGCTTGACCTCCCACCCCCTCGGAATCTCCCCCAGCTCCGAATCCTCAAACGAATCCGGAAACAAGTCAGCAATATGCTTGGGCAGTCCGGGGTCGCGCCCTTCGGCCTTGGCGCGGACTGGGTCGAAGTCCACGAACCACGACTTGAAGAGCGCCCGCGTCATCGCCTCCAGCGTCTCGTTCATTCGCCGGTTCAGTTCGATCTTTTCGTCCAGCGTGCCGAGGATGTGGGCGACGGCGCGTTGCTCCTCCGTCGATGGAAGGTCGAATCGAAATGCCCCAATTCTTGAAGGCGCTGTATGCAGAATCTTGGTGCCACTAGCTGAGGTTACGAGCTCGCGATTGAACTCCTGCCAGCGGAATAGCCAGTAGAGAAAGTCGAGTGCGACAATTGCGCCGCTTCGAATGACAACCTTGCCAAGGCGCTGATTGTGCAAGTAAATGCGACCATCATTCGGCACTCTCGCGGGGATTCCGAGAATCTCTCCCCCCGCGGTTTGGCACGTCATAATTAGGAGCATGTCGCCAGGTGCCAATTCGTATTCCTTGGGGTAGCTGCTCCGGTACTCCTTGACGGCCGTCTCCGCAAACCGAAACCCGCCTGTGTAGCGAAAGTTGCCGACACTGACAACGATGGGCAGACCTATGCGGCAGTCCTCATGGAAGAACTCGCTCTTGAACGGCCAACCGTGCTTAATTTCCACAAGGTCGCCAAGCTTTGACGGCGTCCATCCGCTAACCCCCATACCCAAGCTCCTTGAGGTTGGCGGCAATCGCAGCATCCAGCTTCGCACCCTCAGCCTGCTGCTCGCGCAGCGTCGCGGCGAGCCGCTTCATTTTCTCCGCGAACAGCTCACCGTCTTCCTCGGCCGCTTCGGCGCCAACGTAGCGGCCGGGCGTAAGCACGTGACCATGCTTGCGGATGTCCTCAATTTTCGCGGCCTTACAGAAGCCAGGCACATCCGCATACTCGCCCGCGTCCTTGTCACCGCGCCAGGCGTGGTAGGTACCGGCGATCTTTGCGATGTCGGCATCCAGCAGCTCGCGATGCACGCGGTCGGCCAGCGTGCCGAGCTTGCGTGCGTCGATGAACAGCGTCTCGCCGCGACGGTCGCGGAAGCGCCCAATCTTCCTGTTGCGCGCGAGGAACCAGAGGCAGACCGGAATCTGTGTCGAGTAGAAGAGCTGACCTGGCAGCGCCACCATGCAGTCCACCAGGTCGGCCTCAATGATGGTCTTGCGGATTTCGCCCTCGCCCGACTGATTCGATGACATCGAGCCGTTCGCGAGCACGAAACCCGCGAGCCCAGTCGGCGCCAGGTGATGGAGGAAGTGCTGCACCCAGGCGTAGTTGGCGTTACCGGCCGGCGGCGTGCCGAAGGCCCAGCGCTGGTCGTCCTTCAGCAGCGCGCCGCGCCAGTCGCTGTCGTTGAACGGCGGATTGGCGAGCACATAGTCGGCCTTGAGGTCGGGATGCATGTCCGCATGGAAGGTGTCGCCGTGTGCGATCTGCGCGTCGATGCCGCGAATGGCGAGATTCATCTTGGCCAGACGCCAGGTGGTGTAGTTACTCTCCTGGCCGTAGATCGAAATGTCGCCGATCTTGCCGGCATGCGCCTCAATGAACTTCTCGCTCTGCACGAACATGCCGCCCGAGCCGCAGCACGGGTCGTAGACGCGCCCCCCCTTTCCGTCTTGACGATAGGGCGCCAGCATCTCCACCAGCACGCGCACCACATGCGAGGGCGTGTAGAACTGGCCGCCGCTCTTGCCCTCGGCACTGGCGAAGCGCGACAGGAAATATTCGTACACCCGTCCGAGCGTGTCTTTCGATCGGTCGGCGGCGGAGCCGAGGGCGATGTCGCTGACCAGGTTGATGATCTGGCCGAGACGCTGCTTGTCGAGACCGGCACGGCCGAAGTCCTTCGGCAGCACGCCCTTGAGCGAGGGGTTGTCGCGCTCGATGGCGGCCATCGCGTCATCCACCAGCGTGCCGATGGTGGGTTGCGGGGCGTTGGCCTTCAGATGCTGCCAGCGAGCCTCCTTCGGCACTCAGAAAATGTTGGCGGCGCGGTATTCGTCGCGGTCCTCGGGGTCGGCGCCTTCGGCCTTCTGGGCGGCGAGTTCGGCGTGCTTGGCTTCGAACGCATCCGAAATGTATTTCAGGAAGATGAGGCCGAGCACGACGTGCTTGTATTCGGCCGCGTCCATGTTGTTGCGCAGTGCGTCGGCGGCGGCCCACAGCTTGGCTTCGAAGCCGAGGTTGGCGGTGGTGTCATTGCTGGATTTCTTCGTACGCGCCATTTCATTTCCTTGAGACGGCCGTCACACGCCGACCGTACTGCCCCAACAAGCTTTTCACTTGAGCGCCAGCATCCTGACGAAGCCGGAAATCCGGTCCGCTTCGGCGCTGGTCAGATCATTCGGAATATTGACCAGCGTCACGACAAGACCCGGCCGAACTGGAACCGAGGTGCGATAGGTTCCCGCAATTTCATCTGTGACTTGCTCCGTGGCGTCCCTCGACATGTGTTCGCTGTTCACAGATCCCTTGTCTTTTTTCCGGCCGGCAGCGGTAGTGCGAGTCTTGATCGTGAAGTTCGCAGGATCCTCGCGCCAAGTGAGGAATAATTCGACCGCTCGCCGAACTCGGCGGCCATACTCCTTCAGAGACGTGGGATTAAAATCCTTGGCGCGCTTGTTCGTGAAGCGCTTGATGGCAGTGTCCAGGTCCAGCTGACTCAGATCAGACTTCTCCGCGTCAGACAGAATTGCGAGGACATTTCTCGTCGCAACAGCCAAAGCCTGGGCAGTGGCCGCCGGCATGAGCCCCTTGTCGCCTGCATGGTCGAGAAATTCCATCAGATCGTCCGTCGAGTACCCATTTGCCATGACAATATTCCTACGGTATATTAGCCGCCAGACGTAAATATAACGTATTGATATGCCAGACGCAAACACCCATTACCCGCGGGTCATTCAACCTCAGCTGAATGCTGATCTGAACCTGTATCCGGTGGTTGCGGTCATGGGAGCGCGGCAGGTCGGCAAGAGCACCCTCTGCCAAGAAATCGCTGCAGCGCAGGGCTTTGCGAGACGAACGCTCGACGACCGCGATGTGCGCGAACAGGCCATCGCGGACCCTTCAGGGTTCCTGGCGGACCTCGGAGACCAGGGGGCGTTCATCGACGAGGTGCAACGGGCCCCCGACTTGATGCTGGCCATCAAGGCGGTCGTCGATCGGGACGGGCGTAACGGCCGATACCTGGTCAGCGGATCAAATCAGCCCAAAGTCGGACAGTCGGTGAGCGATTCGCTGGTGGGACGTGCGACCTACCGCACGCTCCGGCCCCTGACCTTAAGCGAACTGCGATTCGACGAGGAGCTTCGGGGTTGGAGCTTCCTATTCGGGGCAGACGAAGCGGCGGTCATCGCCGAACTTGAACGCCGCGCCGCCTCCAGCGGGCCATTGGATTGGCAACCTGTCGCCAGGACTGGAGGGTTCCCTCGGGCCGTTGCCGCCCCACCCGATCAGCGCCTGCGCTTACTCGACGACTACGTGGAAATCTTTTCGCGTCGTGACTTTCTGGAGATCCTCGAAGTCGAGTCAGCTCCGAGACTAGAAGCTTTCATGAGATTGACAGCCGCGCGAACAGGACAAGAGGTCAACGTGTCGGGTCTGTCCAACGATCTGGGCACGCCGGTCACCACCATCCGACGATGGCTTGCAGCACTCCAACGCAGCTACCTCATCCAACTCATCCCGCCGTACTCGAGAAATTCAGGGCAGCGCGTGATCAAGGCGCCGAAACTGTACAGCGTCGATGCCGCGCTCGCCCTGGCGGCCTCGCGCGAGACCGCGCCAGCGGGCTTTCATCTGGAGACCCTGATTGCCAGCGACTTGCTTGTCTGGCGGGATGATTCACCAACCCGTGATCTCCACCATTGGCGACTGAGCTCGGGCCAGGAGGTTGACTTCATCCTGGAGGAGAACGGGCAGCTGCTACCCGTCGAGGTCAAAGCGAGCAACGCGGTGCGTGCAGATGAAGCGCGACACCTGGTCACGTTTCGCGAACGTCATGCGAATACGCCGCGAGCTGTCTTGCTGAGTTGCGATCCGCACATCAGAGTAATCAGGCCGGGCATACTCGCGTGTCCGTGGTGGGCGGTCATGTGAGGCCGAGGACGACGCGCTTGTACTCGGCCGCGTCCATGTTGTTGCGCAGCGCGTCCACGGCGACCCACAGCTTCGCCTCGAAGCTGAGGCTGGCGCTGTCAGGACGGCATCGTTGTCGAATGAAACGTAGTGGTATCCGCACCGCTGGCCCACGCTGCGCGCGAGGGTCATGTTGCCGCTTTGACGCGGCCCTTGAATAAGAACGGCGGGCAAATCGAGCAGCGCCGCGTTCAGGCGGCGGATCGTTCGAGCGGCAACCGGCGTGGGCTACGATAGACCCCGCAGTCGGCTGAATGCTAGTTCGGGCATCGGCTAAATGCCAATTCAAGGATCGGCCGAAAGCAAGTTTACGCTGAGCAAAATCCCGACCTCGCAGGGAGGCCGGAGCCGACTGCAGTCCTACTACGAGCTCGCCGAACGGTTCGACGGAGCACGCCTCAAGGTTGTAACTAGCGTTGTAGCTTGCCCATTGGAGCTGTAATTTTATTCATAAAAATCAGTTTTTTAAGGGTGAACTGTGCTAGCAGGTGCAGAACACCGAATAGGTTTTGAAGGTGTTTACGGTCGCCACCGCCTGCGTCGCGCTCTTCTCGATTCCCTCTGCAAAGAAATCCAACCAGCGCTCCCAATCGGACGCCCCGCGCCAAGCGGCGCGATAGATGCCATCAGATTTCCGCGGCCGAGTTTCTCCGCGAACGAAGCGCGGCGTCGCATTGGCCGCGACGCCGACGCGACGCAGCGGGTTCGCAACTTCCTCACGCCACTGGCGTAGGGTGACCTTGCGAATATGAGCGTGTACAGCTGCTCGCCAAGCACCGCCCAATCCTTCTGCGCGCCGCCCATAACTGATTCAGCGCAGCTCATGTTGCAATGCCTGCGGTGGCCAAGTTCCCGCTTGCACGCGCCGTTCGTACCATCGATGCATGGCGGCGTCATCCACCGCGTATTCACCACGCGCCGATTTCCACACCAGTGCGGGCGTGCGCTGGCGAAGGGATTCGAGCGCGCTTTGCGCTTGCTGTGCATTCGCTTTCTTGGGGGTCTTGTCGTGATAGAAGCGCAAAGCCTCGGCATCATAGGGACGAAAGCGTGAGCCCTGTTCCAGTAGTCGCCACACAATGGCCTGCTCCAGCGGATTCAGACTCAGATAATCCGACTCCATCTGTGCTTCATCAGCCTGTTGCTGTGCTTGCCCGGCTTGCAGCACGGCCGGCTCGAATCGCCCGCTGATGGCCGACAATGGGCTGAGTGACCGCCCCAATGCATCCATGAAAAACTGGGGCCGGCAACCAAACTTTTGAAAGGCTTCGTGCAACAGTTTTTGATCAACTGGCACCAGATCGAGCCGTTGCTTTTCGACCAGGCCGGCAATGTGAGCAATGAAACCTGCATCGAGTTCGGGCATGCGTTGTATCTGTGAGCCGTAGAAAGGCGCGCCGCCGGTGTTGACCAGTCGCAGCAACTTGTCACGGTCGGAGCCGGACATGATCAACATGAGTTTCACGTCGCCGGGACGGTTGAGCTGGTCGCGCGCTGACTTCAGCGCGGCCATGGCCGTTTCGCCCGCTTCGCTAGTGAGCGCATGCTGCGCTTCGTCCACGATCAGCGCGACGGGCGACTGGGCGGCTTCGATGAGGGCCCGCAAGGCATCAGGCAGGGTGGCGCCATCAAGTTTGCCGATCTTGCTGGTATCGATGTTCAGCCAGCCGGCGAGACTGACCTTATCCAGCCCGGCCTTTCTCGCCGTGCGGGCGATCAGGCCCAAAGGAGGCTGCAACGCACGGCCGATGGCTTCAGCAATCAGGTCGCCCGGATCACGGCGTTGATCCGCCCAGAGATCGAGGTACACCACGACGACACCCCGATGCTCCAGATTGGGTTTGAGATCAGCCTGCAGGAAGGTGGTTTTGCCGGTACGCCGAGGGGCAGCCAGAAACAGTCCATTGTGGGCATCTGAAAAGACGGATTTTCCGAGCAGGGCGTCCGCAAGCTGGGAGGCAAGCTCCGCTCTAGGGTAGAAAACCATGTTTTTATTCTCTTCTATGCAGGAAACCATAAATTATGATTCCCAGCATAATTGAAAATAATCAGGCGGGCCAGCCTTTCATGCCACCAACCCCTCGTTCATTTCAGTAATCAGCACGTCCAGGTTCTTTCCGAACAAGCTCCACACTTTCTGCAAACCGCCCTCGCGGCGGATGCTGTCACTACTGGCGATGTGATCCTTCATCAGCCTGCGGCCCTTGGCATCGTACAGCGCGTGTTTGCATGTCTCGTTGATACGCGCCAGCTTGACCGGGGAAGCAGCGTTTTTCAGATCGTTCTGAGCTTGCACGAATTCAGTCGCCAGGGCCAGCGACTACCCGAGCCACACGTCCCGAATAGGGTGAGAACACCGGTGTGGCTCGATCTGCGTTAACGGCAATTTTGCCCTCCGTGAGCTCTTCGCTCATAAAACTATGCGCGGCTACGGTTTCAATGGTCAGTGTTTTAAGTTGCTGAACGCTCGCCCGATTCTGACACGGGTTAGATTTTTTTCGTAGCGCCTTGCGGTTCACATTCCATTAGGATGTCTCACTATTTTCCAGCAAGGAATAGGCGCTGGTTCGTTTTAATCTGCTGTACGTAAGCCTCCGAAGCGCCTGCCTCGACGGCAAACTGTTCCCACCGGGACACGCCGCGACCGACCTGCTCCACGATCTCAGCGGCGATGCCTTTTGAGAGGCTCGCCGTATCGGCCAGGCACATCAGATCCTCGCGCGTGAAGCCATCGAACTTACCATTCACGCCCATTTGGTGCTGGGCCATCCAACGATTCAAAGGATCGTAGCCATAGGTCAGGTCATAGGCAGGAGCAAGACTCCAATCGCCACGAGCGTCCATCAGGAATGAGATGTTCTTTACGTGATCGTCTTGATTGCGGGCGATGAGGTTGAAGGCGCACCGACGGTACAGCTCTTCGCGCGCCGCGGCCGTACCCCCGATCTGCCGTAGTACCTGGAATGCCTGTTCGTAACTGTTCGCCTGCGGGGTGTTGTAGTCGAGATGCGCGAGCGCTCCCAGAGTCTGCATATGCACCTTCAAGCCCGCATCGGTGCGGTCGAAACGCTTGGTCATGAAATGCTTGCGCGGGCCTTCCTCGAGCAACCGGCACTCGGTCATCTTAATGCCGCAGGCCTGCGCCATAAGGTAGTAGGCATACTCTACGCGGGTGAAGCCCTTAGGATCTGATAGTTCATGATCGCCGGCCCCACGCACGCCATCGAACTTCAAAATCCAGTCAGAAAACCCGGGTGGGGCCGCTACCTGTCCGGAGCGCACCTCGTGGGTCTGAAGGTTCCATGCGACGACCGCCTTGGGCCGCGCCCCGCCGGCGGAGGTACCCACGCGCAGGATGTCGGCAAGTCCCGTGTGTACGGAGCCTGGAGCAAAAGATATCGCAAGGTCCTGGCGGTGCTGCAACACCTGAGAAGCGAGTTCGACCAACGCCTCAATTTTCAGTTTCACGCTCTTGCGGGCCCGCGGGCCTTTGACGGGTCGGAACTCAAGGGCTCCCATGCCGCGGCTACCGGTGTAACACAGTCGCTCGATGGGTCCGAAGCTACCAGGCGCGCGCCCCTGAGTGGCGAGCCACGCATCTATTAGTGTATTTCCGAATCGATCCGGAAGACTGTCTGCCAGCAGGCCCGGCAGCATTCTGAAGGAGTCCATGCCCAGTGCCGGAAACTGGTACACCCTTGCCGACAGCGGCATCGTAAGAGGAGCTACTTCAAGACCTAATTTCAAGAACCGCGGGCTGTACTCAAAGCGCGCGAACGCACGTGGCTCCGTTTGCACCACTGCCCCAACAAGCTCCCCCCACAAATGCACTTCGGCAAGTTCGCTCACGGAGCGGCCGGAAGACTTTCGCCTCGCGCTCGTTGCCGTTTTTTGCCGCGGGCCCGCAGAAGTGCCATGGGGCTAGGTTCGTCCGGAGGAATACCAGCCAGAAATCCCTCCAGCAGCTGCAGCGCCCGCAGCACCCGCACCAATAACTTTAGCTCCGTGCCCTCTCCCCGCTCCAGGCGCACTAGGGTCCTGCGCGAAACCCCCGCCTCCCTGGCGAGCGCTGTCTGGGTGAGGTTGCTCTTCAAACGTACCGCCGCCAGCCGCGATCCCAAGATTTCCAAGGCTGCGGTATCGCTGAAGGCACCGAGAAAGTTAATATTAATAATGCGTCTCCAAAGACTCCCTAAATGCAAAATTCTTAAATACTATATCTTATAAGACACACTAAAGTAAAAAATTTATTCTTATTAAAGCGCCTAATAAGGCTCGTTATTGTTTCTCTAAAGGTAATAATCGGTCATCGGTCAATACGGACGTTGCCGCGGAAACGCGGTGCGGCTAGTGCTGGGCGCTGGGCTCCAGGCTCAGCACGCGAGCGGCTTAAATTAATGCTGTCAGTTATGTATATCCGTGAATTCCGTATTTTGCTGAATTTCCGGTATTAGGGGGTTCTCGTGAAATCTTTCTCGGTCACAAAGCTTAACCGCACCACAGGCGAAGTGCCCGATGCCCCGACTAGCGTAAAGAGCGAAATTCGGACCGTCCTCGATGATCCAACTCAAAACGCTACGCAGGCGTTTCTCAAACACATTGCTCACCGTTATCCCGTACGCGAAGCCCTACTGTTTGGCTCACGTGCAAGCAACACGCACACGCCAGAAAGTGATGCTGATATCGCCGTTGTTCTGAAGGGACCTCACGGCAACCGGGCCGCCGCGCACGGCGAAGCGCTCAACGCGGTTCACAGATTTAGGCAGTTGGGTGATAATACCGGTGAACCAGTTTCTAACGATGATGCACAATGGTCAGTCGCCAGAGCGGCAGCCTTTGTTAGTATTATTCTCAGCAAATTTATTGCAAATGGGTCACGCACACCAACGCGGACCAACATACCGTGTCGGATAGAGCGGGACGCGTCAATCTAAAGGAAGGAATGAAAATGACACGAGTCCGAGTCGAGTGCTTTACCATCTCGCTTAACGGATACGGAGCCGGCCCAAATCAAGACATCAACAATCCGCTCGGCATTGGCGGGACAGATTTGCCCCAGTGGTTATTCCCGACACGCACGTTCCAACGGAACGTATTAGGCGCAGACGGTGGCGAATCAGGGATCGATGACGACTTCGCTGCGCAGGGCTTCAAGAATGTTGGCGCCTGGATTCTCGGAAGAAACATGTTCGGACCGATTCGCGGGTCGTGGCCCGATATGAACTGGAAAGGCTGGTGGGGAGACCACCCACCCTATCATGTTCCAACTTTCATCCTGACTCATCACACGCGCCCGTCCCTGCCGATGAAAGGCGGTACGACATTCCACTTCGTCACGGGCGGCATTCACGAGGCGCTTGACCGAGCGCGCGACGCAGCCAACGGAATGGATGTGCGCATTGGCGGCGGGCCTAACACGATCCAGCAATATCTTCGTGCGGGTCTCATCGATGATCTACACGTCGCTATCTCGCCAGTGCTGCTAGGCGGGGGAGAACGACTGTTTGAGGGAATTGACATGCGCGCTCTAGGATACCAATGCGTTCAGTTCGTTGCATCGGAGAAAGCCACCCATGTTGTACTTCGGCGCCAGAGCACAATGACGCCTAACAATCGGAACTAATCCCAAACAACGTATTCGAGGTATCAAATGTATATTTTCCGCCTGTCTCTCGGCAGGGCTTGCGCTTGCCGCATATGCTCATGCCTCACCGAACTTCGTTGAGGGGAAAACACTACAGTCATTGCATCAGCGCAGCGAATTAGTGTGCCTAATGGCAAGATCGAAGTAATGGAAATCTTCTCGTCGAATCAAGACTTGAATGCCACTCCAACCATGACAGGGTCCCGCTATCCCGCAAAACCGCCTACTCCCCCGACCGACCGCTGATCATTAGGACGCACTTTAATTTACGTTGATGGACGCGATTCCCTCCTTCTGTCACGATTTGGAATTATCATAAAAGCTTAAAAGTAAGGGCACACTATGTCGACGACGCTACCTATCAAGTTGTTTCACACGCCGCAAACACGATCTTCTGGGGTACTTGCTCTACTGGAGGAACTGCGCGCACCGTATCAGGTCCATGCGATTAATATGAAGGCGGGGGAGCAACGCCAAGCGGAATATCTTGCCATTAATCCGATGGGCAAAGTGCCGGCCATTTTGCATGGCGATGCGCTTATTACCGAGCAGGTAGCTATTGGAATTTACCTCGCAGATCTTTTTCCTGAAGCTGGAATAACACCCGCGATTGGTGCAGCGTTGCGCGGACCGTACCTGCGCTGGTACGTATTTTATGCCGCGTGCTTCGAGCCTGCGATAGTCGACAAAGCGTTGAAGCGCGAGCCAGGCGCCGTCGGCATGGTGCCTTATGGAGATTTCGAGACCACCCTGAAAGTAATTAGCGCACAATTACTGAAGGGGCCTTGGTTATTGGGAGACACCTTTACCGCGGCAGATGTGCTGTGGGGCTCGGCGCTGACGTGGATGATCAGCTTCGGTCTGGTGGAGGCCGTCCCTCATCTCAAGGCCTATGTGGATCGATGGAACGCGCGACCTTCGGTGAAAAAAGTCGGAGAGATTGATGCGGCTTTATTAAAGACTCAGGGCAATACTTAATTTACTCATGCGTGCACCTAAATCCACCCCTGCGGCGGGTCGACTGTTTGTAATTACTGCGCCTTCGGGGGCTGGCAAGACCACCTTAGTCAGAGCCTTGATGCAGCAAGTGCCGAGTCTTCGATTTTCTATTTCCTACACAACCCGCGCGCCGCGACCTACGGAAGTGGACGGTCGCGACTATCATTTCACGACGCCAGAAGTCTTCCGAAGCATGGTGATGCGAGGCGAGTTTTTAGAACACGCGCAGGTATTTGACAATTTTTATGGCAGTAGCCTGATTAAAGTAAGAGAAGCCTTAAATTTAGGTGAGAAACTCCTGTTAGAAATCGATTGGCAGGGTGCGCGCCAAGTCCGCGAGCGCCTCCCAGAGGCGCTGAGCATATTTATCCTACCGCCTTCGCGCAGCGCTTTGGAGGAGCGCCTGCGCCGGCGCAGCAGCGACCCCGAGGCGGTTATTCAAAGAAGGCTCAAAGATGCCAGCCAGGACCTAAGCCATTGGGAGGAATTTGACTATGTTGTGATTAATGACCGGCTTGAGGCGGCGACAGGAGAACTTAAGGCGATTGTGGCGGGTCAAGGTGAAGCGTTGGTCGCCGGCCGTCCTGAAATCGCGCGTTTTGCTGCCACTTTGATAGCCTAATCTGCTATTCTGGACGGCCTTTATTTGGAAGTACGTTATGGCGCGAATTACTGTCGAAGATTGCCTGCAGAACGAACCTAATTTATTCAATCTGGTTTTGTTAGCCGCAAAGCGCGCGCGCCGGTTGGCCAACGGCGCCGAGGCGACTGTAGATTGGGGAAATGATAAGCCCACGGTCGTCGCTTTGCGTGAAATCGCCGCCGGGAATATCACTTTCGAGATGCTAGAAGAAACCGAAGAGCCCGCACCGGCTCCGGAACCTGTGGTCAGTGAACTGGATATGCCTTCCGATTTTCGTGCACCGCAATTCGGTCTGGGTGACTAGAAGCTTTCAAGTGTTCTGAGCCACGATGGATTATGCGTCTTCCATACTTGGTTTTTTACCCGGAGGGAGACGTTCCACCGGGATCTCCCAGCTCTTAGATAAACTCGAAGCGTATTTGCCTCCGGCGCAAGTAGAACGGGTGCGTGAAGCGTACGAGTTCGGTGCCGAGCGGCATCAAGGGCAAAAACGCATTTCAGGCGAACCCTACATCACCCATCCGGTGGCGGTTGCCGATATCCTTGCCGATTTACGCCTAGATTCTGACACGCTGGTAGCCGCTATCCTGCACGACGTTATTGAGGATACACCGACCGCTAAAGCGGAGATTGCGACTATTTTTGGACAAGTGGTCGCCGAGCTTGTGGATGGTGTCAGCAAACTCGATCAAATCCAGTTTAAAAATCGCCAAGAAGCTCAGGCCGAAAGTTTTAGAAAAATGTTACTGGCCATGGTGCGCGACATTCGCGTCATCATGGTCAAGCTTGCCGACCGTATGCACAATATGCGCACCTTGGGCGCTATGCCACCCATCAAACGCCGGCGTATTGCCCGCGAAACTTTGGACATTTACGCGCCCATCGCCGAACGACTCGGTCTTTACACCGTCAAATTAGAACTTGAAGACTTAGGGTTTCGAGCGCTGCATCCGTATCGTCACAAGGTGTTAGAGCGTGCGTTGAAACGTGCGCGCGGCAACCAAAAAGAATTTATAGGTAAAATTTCTACTGCTTTTAAGAACACACTACAAAATACCAACATTCATGGTGAGGTCGAGGGCCGGGAAAAACATCTTTACAGCATTTATAAAAAAATGCAGTCGAAACATATTTCTCTGACCGAAATGGTCGATGTTTACGGTTTTCGAATCGTGGTTGAAAATTCCGATACTTGTTATCGCTCCTTAGGGTTAGTCCATAGTCTGTACAAGCCCATGCCGGGACGATTTAAAGACTACATCGCCATCCCGCGCGCGAACGGCTATCAATCACTGCACACCACGCTTTTTGGACCAAACGGTGTGCCTGTTGAGGTCCAGATAAGATCTGAAGCTATGCACCGCGTAGCCGAATCCGGCATTGCTGCTCATTGGAAGTATAAATCAGGCGGCGATGTGTATGGCGGTATCGAGCATGACCGCGCCCGTGAATGGCTCGCCAGTCTGGTGCAAATTCAAGAAAGTGGGAACTCCGAGGAATTTCTAGAAAGCGTTAAAGTCGACCTATTTCCTGACAAAGTCTACGTGTTCACCCCCAAGGGTAAAATTCTGCGTCTACCCACAGGTGCCACGACCGTCGACTTTGCCTATGCCATTCACACGGGGATTGGTGACCGCTGTGTCGCAGCCAAGGTTGATCGGCGCTTAGTGCCACTGCGCACGGAACTTCGCAATGGACAGACTGTTGAGATAATTACCGCCAAAGGTGCGACACCCAATCCTTCCTGGTCTAGTTTTCTGGTGACCGCCAAGGCGCGTGCTGCCATTAGGCAGTACCTCAAGAACTTGAAGCGTAGCGAAGCGATAGAATTGGGCAAAGGATTATTGAGACAGGCTTTAGATGAATTTTCCGTCAATTTAAAGAAAATTCCAAGCGCAAATATCGACGCTGTCGTGAAAAAATTAAATCTTCAGAACGCGGATGACTTGTACGAGAAAATCGCTTTGGGCGAACGCGTGGCCCCGCTAGTCGCGCGGCATTTTCTACCGACGCGCGAGACATCTAATTCCACGTCCGGCCAGGAAACCGAACTCAGTGGCGATCCATTATCCAGCAAACCACTCATGATCGCGGGCACGGAAGGTATGCTAGTAACCTATGGGCGTTGCTGCTATCCCATTCCTAACGATCCTATCATGGCCTATTTGAGCGCCGGACGCGGAGTGATGATTCATCGGCAAAACTGTGGCAATCTCGCCGAATACCGCAAACAGCCGGACAAGTGGATCGCGGTCGCGTGGGAGGCACTTCACAATCGAATGTTTAGCTCAGAAATCCAATTAGAAATCAGTAATCGAGTGGGAGTACTCGCCGCGGTTGCTTCCGTTGTGGCCGCTACTGAAACTAATATTGATCATCTATCATTAGAGGAACAAGATGTTGATACTTCGTCGTTAAAGTTCCAGATGCAAGTTCGTGACCGCAAACACTTGGCAAAAGTGATTAAGGCCATTAGGCTCATGCCCGAAGTGCGAAAAGTGTATCGCACCTTAGCCTAAAGAAAATCTACGCAAGATATAATGAGAAATAAGATATGACTAAGCAAGTTATTTTGACATCCAATGCCCCGGCGGCGATCGGTCCTTATTCACAAGCAGTACGGGTCGGCAACACTATCTGGATCTCCGGCCAAATTCCCTTGGACCCTACGACTCAAGAGCTCGTTAAAGGTGACTTCGAAGCCCAAGTGCGCCAGGTATTTGAAAATCTCAAAGCGATTGTACTAGCAGCGGGTACAAGCCTTGATGATGTCGTTAAAGTCACGGTATTCTTGATTGATTTAACAAATTTTGCATTGCTGAATAAGATCATGGCTGAATATTTTCGCGCACCCTTTCCCGCCCGCGCAGCAATTGGCGTAGCGTCGCTTCCGCGCGGATCGTTGGTTGAAGTGGAGTGCATCGTCGCCTTGTGAACGAGGCTTCCGTCACGAGTTTACGCGGGGTGGGCGATGCGCTCGCGCTGCGTTTGCGTGCCCTCGGCGTGCACACCACTCAAGATCTGTTATTTTTATTGCCCCTTCGATACGAAGATCGAACTCGCATAATCCCTTTAGGTGAACTGCATTGCGGTCAACGCGCTGCTGTTGAGGGCGAGGTATTGCTCACTGAGATTAGTTTCCGCGGACGTCGTCAAATGCTATGTAGAATTGCCGACGGTTCGGGGTTTTTAACACTGCGTTTTTTCTACTTCAACAACCAGCAACAAACCGGCCTAGCTCGCGGCACCCGGATACGCTGTTTCGGCGAGGCACGCCGCGGAGCTAAGGGTTTAGAATTTGTACATCCGGAATATCGGAAGGTGAGCGCCTTAGGCGCAGATGAAATCGCAGAGCACTTAACGCCCATTTATCCAGCGACCGAGGGCATAACGCAGGGCCGCTTGCGTCAGTTGGTTAACCTGGCATTGGATCAAAGCAGCGCCTCTAGCTTAACTGACTGGCTACCCGCCTCCATGGTTGGCGACATGTGTTTACCCAGCCTGCACGAGGCTTTGTTGTACGTGCACCGACCTCCGCCGAACGCGCCGCTCGATGTGCTGGAAATTCGCCGACATCCTGCCCAACGTCGCTTGGCGTTCGAGGAATTATTAGCGCATCAGTTGTCCCTTAGATTGCTGCGGCAACGTATCCAAAGCGATCCGGGTTGGCCACTGGCGCCCAATGATTTGCTTAAAAATAAATTGCTCAGCGCGTTGCCGTTTCGCATGACTACGGCACAAACTAGGGTGCTTCTAGAGATCGAACGTGACCTGGCTGGGGATAAACCGATGCTGCGCCTTGTGCAAGGCGATGTCGGTTGCGGCAAGACCCTGGTGGCAGCCCTCGCGGCCGCGCGCGCCGTGACGGCAAAACGCCAGGTAGCGCTCATGGCGCCGACCGAGCTGCTTGCCGACCAGCATGCCCAAAATTTTCGCCGTTGGTTTGAACCTCTCGAAGTGCCCGTGGCGCTATTAACCGGCCGTCAAACCGGTAAGGCGCGGCTTAAAGTGTTAGATAATATTCAATCCGGAGCGGCCTTAATCACTGTTGGAACTCACGCACTATTTCAAGACGGGGTGAATTTCGCGCACCTAGCGTTGGTCATTGTCGATGAGCAACACCGCTTCGGCGTACACCAACGTCTAAGCTTGCGCGAGAAAGGCAGCCGCGACTGTCATCAACCTCATCAGTTGATCATGACCGCAACCCCAATCCCGCGTACGCTGGCGATGACTGCCTATGCGGATTTAGACGTCTCAGTGATCGATGAAATGCCGCCGGGGCGTACTCCAATTAAGACCGTCGTACTCGCCGAGACGCGCCGTGACGAAGTTGTGCTGCGGATTCGTAATTCCTGCCTTGAGGGCCGTCAGGCCTATTGGGTGTGTCCCCTGATCGATGAGTCGGAAGAGATGCCCTATCAGGCAGCAGAAGAGACTGCTGGCGCTTTGAGTGCTGCGTTACCTGAGCTTAAGGTAGGGCTAATTCACGGTCGTATGCCAGGGGCGGCCAAAGAGGACATCATGCGGCGCTTTAAAGAAGGGGAGATTCAATTGCTTGTCGCGACTACCGTAATAGAAGTGGGTGTCGATGTAGCCAATGCGACCTTAATGGTAATTGAAAACGCCGAACGAATGGGACTGGCGCAGTTGCATCAACTTCGCGGTCGCGTCGGTCGAGGGCAGCACGTAAGTTCCTGTCTATTGTTATACCGCGCGCCGTTATCGTCTGTAGCTCGCGAACGTTTGGCCGTCATGCGCGATACGAACGATGGTTTTGAAGTGGCGCGCCGCGATCTGGAACTTCGAGGACCCGGCGAATTATTGGGCACTCGACAAACGGGGCTCGCACAATTGCGGGTGGCGGATTTATTACGTGATGCCGACTTGCTTCCCAGGGTACAGATTGCTGCCGAGACTCTGCTCCATACCTTTCCCTCGCATGTCGCGCCCTTAGTCAGCCGTTGGGTGGGAGAAGCCGGACAATATGGTCGCATCGGGTAGAATAGGGGTATGTCAATGTACAAAGCGCGCCCCATCGATTCCCGTGCCGGTGCAATTGAGTGGTTACCTGCCGAACACTTAGGTCAGATGCAAGTTGACTCACAAATACGCCCGTGGCTCATTGGTAAAGGAATGCTGACATTGCGGCTAAAAACCGTGTGTGGGGAGCGTTTCGTGTTGCGTCTCGTCAATCAATGGACCGGAGTGCTTAACGCTGATCATCGATTGAGTTTGAAAACAACCGACAAAGCGGGACTATTTCGTAATGTAGCGATGTGTTGCGACAAAACGGTTTGGGTGTTTGCCGAAACGGTTATCCCAGACTCTACCCTGAGTGCGTACCCTTGGCTGGCTGAACTGGGGGATGCCGCACTGGGCGAAACATTAATGGGTTTATCCGGGGTAGAACGCAGCTCCTACGAATATGCTTGGTTAGAGCACGACGATGCACTGACCATGCGCGCCTTAGAGAATACTTCACTGGGGTTACAAGGATTATGGGCACGACGTTCAATTTTTTTCTTGCGCGGCGGACCCCTCCTGGTTCAAGAGATTTTTTTACCCACGATGGGTTACGCGATCCCCCTTAGGTTTGGGACGGGACTTTAAGGTGCCATTGCCACAATCAGGGGTTAAGGTATTGGAGGCATTGGAGGAGCGCTGCCGCTGGATTAAGTACCGTTTGGAATATCATCCGTGGGTCACCAATCAATTACCGCGCATTCTTGTCATCGGGCGTGGTTACGCCCAACTGATGCGCTTGGATCGCCCGATCGGAATATGGCTATTGCTATGGCCCACTCTATGGGCTGTCTGGATTGCGGGACGCGGCAAACCGGATGCGCATATATTTATCATCTTTGTGGCAGGCGTCGTATTAATGCGATCCGCTGGCTGCGTGATTAACGATTATGCTGATCGCAGCTTCGATGCCCACGTCGATCGCACTAAAGACAGACCCCTTGCCACCGGACAAATATCCACTCAGGAGGCATTAATATTATTCGCACTCCTATGTCTTGGAGCTTTAGTTTTTGCGCTGCAACTAAATCGTATGACACTATTGTTAGCGGTATTGGGCGCTTTTTTAGCCGTCAGTTATCCGTTCGTTAAGCGCTTTTTATCGGTGCCGCAAATGTATTTAGGGGTTACATTCGGTTGGGGCATACCCATGGCTTTTGCGGCGCAATTAGAAAACGTACCGCGCGTAGCATGGCTAGTGCTGCTGGCGAATATGCTTTGGGTCACTGCGTACGACACCATGTATGCTATGGCGGATCGTGAAGACGATCGTAAAATTGGCGTTCGCTCGACCGCTATTTTATTCGGGGATGCGGATCGACACATCATTGCCATTTTGCAGGCAATGACGTTGCTGACACTGTATTTGGTGGGAAAAATGATCCACTTTACTGCCTGGTATTACTGTGGATTAGCGGCCGCCGCGATTTTTTTTATGTACCAATTATGGCTCATTCGCAATCGCGACCGGAATGCCTGCTTGCAGGCATTTCTTAATAATCACTTTGTCGGCATGTCAGTATTCATCGGCATGCTGCTCAGTTACAGCTTCGCTCGTCTATAATGATCTTATGACAACACTACGCAACGATTGGACCAAGGTTGAGGTTTCGAACCTCTTCGCCTTGCCCTTTATGGATTTGATTTTTCGCGCGCAAACAATCCATCGAGAATTTCATATTCCTAACACGGTGCAAGTGAGCACGCTATTGTCCATCAAAACGGGCGCGTGCCCGGAAGACTGCGCCTACTGCCCGCAGAGCGTACGCTACGATACGGGACTTGAGTCTGAAGAACTCCTGGAATTGAACACGGTGACCCAGAAAGCCCGCGCGGCCAAAGATTCGGGCGCGACGCGTTTTTGTATGGGTGCAGCCTACCGCTCACCAAAGCCGCGAGATTTAACCAAAGTTCTTGCCATGATTAAGGCGGTTAAATCACTCGGTCTAGAAACTTGCGCCACCTTAGGCATGGTGAGTAGTACCCAAGCGCTGGAACTGAAACAGGCGGGTCTCGATTATTACAATCACAACCTAGACACCTCCGCTGAATACTACAAAGAAATCATCAGCACTCGAACCTACCAAGATCGATTGGATACTTTACAAGCGGTGCGCGACGCCGGAATGAACGTTTGTTGTGGCGGGATTGTCGGGATGGGTGAGCAAGCGGAAGACCGAGTCGGGCTTCTATATACCCTGGCGACCCTACCAGAGCATCCGCAGAGCGTTCCCATTAATCAACTGGTTCGCGTCGCCGGCACTCCACTTGCAGACGCCGCGGCACTCGACCCCTTTGACTTTGTCCGCATGGTCGCGGTCGCGAGAATTCTAATGCCACGTGCTCACGTGCGCCTGTCAGCGGGCCGCGCTGAAATGAGCGACGAGCTCCAGGCCTTGTGTTTCTTAGCCGGCGCTAATTCGATATTTTATGGCGAGAAACTATTGACTACTGGTAATCCTGACACGGCCGAGGATCAAAAATTGTTTGAACGACTGCAAATCGCGGCCGAACCGCTCGCTACGGCAGCACGGCACGCATCGGCGGCCTAGTGAATGATGCCTGGCGATCTTTGCGGGATTCGACGCTCGTTTAATCGCGCCGCCTCAAGTTACGACGCGGCAGCCGTGTTACAAGCCGAAATTCGCACTCTATTGCTCGAAAGACTCACCTTAACGGCGCTAACGCCTGCACTAGTAGTAGACGCGGGCGCAGGTACCGGACATGCAAGCTATGTTCTTAAACGTCGCTACCCAAAGGCTCAAGTCGTCGCCATTGATGCAGCGCATGGCATGCTGCGCGTTGCCGAAAAACAAAGTTCTTGGTGGCGACCCATTAGTCGAGTCTGTGCCAGTCTCTATGCACTACCGCTCGCGACTGCGAGTGTTGATCTAATCATCAGCAATCTAGCGCTGCATTGGTGCGATCCGGAAGCTGTGTTTGCGGAATTTCGAAGAGTGTTGGCACCTCAGGGTTTTTTAAGTTTCACCAGTTTCGGACCCGAGACCTTACGCGAGCTACGCACCGCGTGGGCACAAATTGATAGCTACGATCACGTCAATACTTTCATTGATATGCACGATCTTGGCGATGCCTTAGTGCGCGCAGGATTCAAAGGCCCGGTGCTCGACATGGACCGTTACACACTTAAATACAAGGACGTGAGTGCATTGACTCAAGATCTCAAAGCTATGGGGACCACGCGGGTCCTAGGACACCGGCAGAAGGGCCTCACAAGCTCCATAAAGCCGAGGCGCATGGCGGCAGTCTACGAAGAATATCGACAAGGGGGTCTTTTGCCCGCGACCTACGAAATAGTATTCGGACAAGCCTGGGCACCGACAGCCAACACGCAAACACGCGCAGGAATAGATGCAACGGTATCGTTGCAAGAAATGAAACGTCAACTACATTCAAGGAACGCGGTGCAGGATCCGGCCCTGTGAAGACCGCGGATTCACTCTTAACAACCGGTCGATTTTTTATCACGGGAACCGACACCGGCGTGGGTAAAACTCGCGTCGCCGTGGCGCTATGTCGGACTCTTGCCCAGCGCGGCCTACGCGTAACCGCCATGAAGCCCGTGGCGAGTGGCTGCGTCAACACTGACGCGGGACTTCGCAGCGAGGACGCACTGGCTCTGCAACGTGCAATAAACGTACGCATTCCGTACGATGAAATAAACCCCTACGCTTTTAAAGCTGCGATTGCGCCGCACATCGCTGCGATGGACATAGGATGCAAAATTGATTTTGATGTGCTAGATCGTGCTTACCAGCGAAT
This sequence comes from Gammaproteobacteria bacterium, assembly GCA_025359565.1. Lineage (GTDB taxonomy): Bacteria > Pseudomonadota > Gammaproteobacteria > Steroidobacterales > Steroidobacteraceae > Bog-1198. The sequence goes on from JANYFY010000032.1 coordinate 27,314, forward strand.
GGCCCTACAAAGCGATATTACGATTGTAGAAGGTGCCGGAGGTTGGTTAGCACCCCTAGATACGCTGCGCAACTTCGCCGACCTCGCAGTATTTTGGCAACTCGATGTGATTCTTGTGGTCGGCATGCGACTCGGTTGCCTAAACCATGCCATGCTTACCGCCGAGGCGATCGAGCGGCGCGGTTTACGATTGCGGGGTTGGGTTGCGAGCGTCATCGATCCTCAATTTGAACGCCTCGCAGAAAACCTAGTTACTTTACAAATGCGCTTACCACAACCTCGCTTAAGCCTATTTCCCTTTGTGCCGCAACTACCCGAGGATTCGGCGCTCCCGAAGTTTGCGCTTTAGAATCCCGATACTCAGCCGCAGTGACCGACGACAAACGCCGCGACAGCAGCAATTTGCGCTTCCGAGTAAGTCTTGGCAAAACCCGGCATCACCTCAGCGCCTTGTGCACCCTGTAAATGGGAACCTAAGCGAATCACCTGCAGCACATTTAAGGGTACGGCCTCGCGGCAGCTACGACTTCCCTGAATCGACGCCATCTCGGATTGCACTCCACCCCCATCGATACGGTGGCAACTCGCACACACTTCATCAAATACCTGGTGGCCGAGAGTAAGGTACGAGTTCGAGGGGATCGGCGCTAACACGGGCGCTGCCACAATTCCTGCCATCATGGGCTGCAGGCCACGCAAATAGATCCCCATTGCAGCGACGTCGTCCGCCGCTAAAAAACGCAGGCTGTTTTCCACCACTTCGGCCATGGGCCCTGAGGCTGTGCCGCGCGACGGCGTATGGCCAGTGGACAGATATTGCACTAAACTCTCCGCCGACCAAGACCTTAACCCGGTAATCGGATCGGCTAAGTTATAGGCATTCCAACCGTCAGCAACCGCACCCGCGTAGGGGCGCTGTGTATCCACGGCCTGCAAGACATTTCGGGGCGTGTGACATTCGCCGCAATGACCTAGTGCCTCCGCAAGGTACGCCCCGCGATTCCACTCAAGCCCATGGTCTTTATCCGGCTCGAAGCGATGTTGAGGCTTGTACAGTTGGCTCCAAATCGCCATCAGGCCGCGCTGGTTATAAGGAAAAGTCAGTTCATTCGGCGGCGGTCTGTAGTGAATCGGCGCCAAGGTCCGCAAGTAAGCTTTAATAGCCAATACGTCGGCGTCAGTCAGCAATGCATACGAGGCATAGGGAAATACCGGATACAGATGCTGGCTATGCTTGCCCACACCCTCGTGCATTGCGTGTAAAAATTCAGCATCTGTCCACGTTCCAATCCCGGTTTCATCATCCGGCGTAATATTGGACGAATAAATGACACCGAAAGGAAGTTTAAAAGCTCGGCCACCTGAAAAACCCGCGTGATGCGTTTGGGAATGACACGCGATGCAATCGGCGGCCTTAGTCAAATACTCACCTCGCACCCATAGCGATGAATTCTTCAAAGCAGAGGGCACACCACTCGGGTCACCCTTTAAATATTTCTCTAGCGCCACCGGCTGGGTCCCAAATAATCCAGGCGCTGGGCGCGGCCAAATTGAAGCCAACGCCCCCAACAGCGCCACTACACCTAGCAAGCCCACCCACTTGAGAACTGCCGCAATTTTCAATTGCGACTCCTAGATCGCGCGTAAATCATGTGTCGCCACCGGTAATTTTCGCAACCTCACTCCGGTGGCCGCGAAAATCGCGTTGATCAGCGCCGGCGCAACCGCGGCCGTACCGGTCTCTCCAATACCGCCAGGCGCTTCAGCGCTCTCCATCAAGTGCACCTTCACCCTGGGCGCCTCCAACATACGGAGCATCCGATAATCATTAAAATTGCTTTGGTCCACGCGACCATTCGCAAGCGTAATTTCGTTGAACAAAGCGGCGCTTAAACCAAATATCGTACCGCCTTCAATTTGCGCCTTAACAGTGTCGGGATTCACGATGACTCCGCAATCCACTGCGCACACAGCTCCCTCCACTTTAACCTCGCCGCCCGCGGTGACCGCAACTTGCAGCACCGTCGCAACATAAGTACCGAAAGCAAACTCAACTGATACGCCCCGCCCGGAACGCGCCGGCAGGGGCTTGCCCCAGTCGGCCATCATGGCTGCTTTCTCGAGCACACCGAGCGCACGCGGTGAGCCTTTTAACAGTCGTCGGCGATATTCTACGGGGTCGATCTTCGCCGCCAGCGCCAGCTCATCCATGACGCTTTCGACAATAAAAACGTTATGAGTCGAGCCCACACCGCGCCACCATCCGGTCGCGATACCCGGCGGCTCACATCGTACAAACTCTAACAGCACATTCGGAAAATCATACGGGGGCCCCGCAGCACTATCGACGGCATCGTCATCCAATCCGTTCTTAAAACTGGGAGGATCCCAACGCGCAAGGACGCTTGAACCGGTGACTCGATGCTGCCAGGTGAGTGGCATCCCATGACTATCTAATCCCACCCACACCCGATTGTGATAACACGGACGATAAAAATCGTGCTGCATATCTTCCTCGCGACTCCACAGCACATTGACGGGTCCCTCGACTTGTTGGCCGATGCGAACTGCTAGGTTGATATTGTCAATTTCTAATCGCCGGCCAAAACCCCCACCAATAAACAGACTGTGCAACTTCACCGCTGCCAGCGGCAACCCCGTAATCCGCGCCGCTTCCGCCTGGGCGCGCGTCTGCACCTGCGTGCCCACCCAGATGTCACAACCATCGACTCGTACGTGCACCGAACAATTCATGGGCTCCATGGGCGCGTGGGCTAATAAAGGCAGCTCATACACTTGCTCAAACTGACTCACCGCGTGCGCGCGCGCACCCGCTACATCCCCAATCTTGTTGGCGACCAGAGCCTTGCCAGTGGTGGAAGCCAATGCCATCTGCCTCGCGATGGCCGCGCTGTCAATCGCAGCGTTGGGACCTGAATCCCAATTAAGCTGTAAGGCAGCCAAACCTTTGCGTGCAGCACCCGTATGATCGGCGACGACCGCCACCGCATCGTGGAGCTGGATTACTTTGCGAACCCCGGAGACCTTAAGCGCAGCCGAATCATCAGTAGGTCGCAGCGCAGCGCCGAATTCCGGACAAATGGCGACCGCCGCAAATTTCATTCCGGCAACGCGAGCATCAATACCAAACACGGTTTGGCCCAGGACTTTATCCTTGGCGTCGACTCTTTTAGCCGCCGTGCCGATCAGTTTGAAATCTTTACGCGCCTTCAAAACGACCGCACCGGGTACCGGCAGTTTAGCCGCCGCGTCGACCAATAACTGGTATCGCACGCTGCGACCCGAAGGGCTATGCACTACGCTACCCTTATAAGCATGGCAGGTGTGTTCCTCCACTCGCCACAATTTTGCAGCGGCCGTAATCAGCAAAGTGCGCGCAATCGCACCACATTGCCGTAACGGCTCCCACGCAGCGCGTATTGATGCCGAGGTCCCCGTCGCCTGCATGCCGTTGATGGGATTAGTATACAACTTGTCGTCGGGAGGGGCCGCTTCCACTACGATCTGCGCCAGATCGACCTCGAGCTCTTCGGCGATTAACATCGGTAGCGACGTGAAAGTCCCCTGACCCATTTCCACCATGTGTACGATCAGGGTAATAGGACCGGTGCGACCAATGCGAATAAACGCATTCGGCATAAACGACGCACTAATATCAGCAGCAGCAGCAGCACCTGCACCCGCGCGCTGCGGTAGCATTAAGCTCAGCAGCAAACCACCGCCCGCTGCTGCGCTGGTTTGAATAAATACCCTACGCGAGGTCAGCGAGCGCGTCACTGGGTACCGATTGCGATATCGCTGGACTCACCATCCGTCACGAGGTGAGTCGCTGCGTGTTTGATTGCCGCGCGAATCCGCTGATAGGTTCCGCAACGACAAATATTGCCGGACATTGCATGGTCGATGTCGCCGTCACTCGGATTAGGCTTATCAGCCAGTAGAGCCGAGGCGGACATAATTTGGCCAGGCTGACAATATCCACATTGGACCACTTCAAGCTCAAGCCACGCCGCCATTAAACTCGCCGAAACCTTCTCGCTACTCGCACCCTCGATAGTCCGGACGCGCTTACCCACGGCAGCGGCGACCGGCAGAGTGCAGGCACGTACCGGCCGACCATCCAAATGCACGGTGCAGGCTCCGCACAATGCGATTGCACACCCAAACTTAGTACCAGTCATTCCAAGGACATCGCGCAATACCCAAAGCAACGGAGTATCGCCTTCAACCTCTACTGAATGATCCGCACCATTGACATTGATGGAATAGCTCATGAGCCGCTACTGTATCAGACCGATCACTTCGATTAGCATAGACGTCCAATGAAAATTATGAAGCCCAATCTCAGCGCATTAGACGACCTACCCTCTAACCCGGCGCTGTCCGACGTGGTTGAGCGCAATATTCGCACTATTTTAAAGCTCCGCGCACATTCAGCCCATATTCGCAATGTTCAAGAACGCCTTGCGGATTGGATCACAAATTTCTCCGGCCGCATGTTATTTGCCTACCTGCACGTAGTTTGGTTCGGGGTGTGGTTATTGCTTAATACGGGATGGTTTGGAATTCGCTCATTCGATCCTTATCCCTACGGATTATTGACTATGGTCGTCTCATTAGAAGCCATTTTTCTTTCAACTTTCGTACTCATCAGTCAAAACCGACTCAGCGAGGAATCAGATCGACGCGCCGATTTAGATCTACATATAGGTCTTTTAACCGAAGCGGAACTCACACGCGTTATCAAAATGCTTCACGCGATTCAAGAAAAATTGGGTGTTGAATGTCAAGATCCCGATGAGCTTGCAGATATGGAATTGAACACTGACCCCGAGGACGTACTCGAGGAGATTGAACGTCTTGGCAAACTCGTTAGAAATTAGCTTCGGTGCTCTTTAGCGCGTTTAATAAACACTCCCCTCGCATTACGCTTCCTTAATAACTCTAGCCCGCGAGCAAACTGTGACGTTATAGGTTTCATAGGAAACTTAATTCGCCTAGTTTGCGTGATAATTCATCAGCGGGGCATTATGAAATACATTTCTGCATCGAAAGTAACGGCGATATTGGCGACCGTTATTTTGTTAAGCGCCTGCGTAGTGCGCGAACGTGTTTATCGTGCACCGCCCCGAGCTTATTATCCGCCGCCGGTAGTTAGCGCATCCGTTGATGTGGAAGTCCGCTCGACCGAGGCACCGCCTCCCTTACCGGATTACCAACAGCCCCCTTGCCCGGAAGAAGGCTATCTCTGGACACCCGGCTACTGGCATTGGAGCGGAACTGAGTATTTTTGGATACCGGGAACCTGGGTACAGCCCCCACGTTTCGGCGTTTTGTGGACACCCGGCTATTGGGCTTTCAGTGGTGGCTCTTACGGCTGGCATGGCGGCTACTGGGGTCCGCACGTAGGATTTTATGGGGGGGTTAACTACGGTTTTGGATACGTAGGGGTAGGCTTCCTAGGCGGTCGTTGGGCAGGTAATTCGTTCGCCTACAATACTTCCGTCAATAACGTAAACACTACCATCATTCATAATACCTACAATCAGACCGTCATCAATAACACCACCGTCAACAAGGTCAGTTATAACGGCGGCTCGAGTGGCGTAATCGCGACACCCACTTCACAAGAACGTGCGGCGGCTCAGGAAACGAGACTCGCGCCAACCGCGTTGCAAACCCAACATGTCCGCGAAGCGGTAAGAACCCCTGGCCTGTCGGCTCGGACCAATAACGGACATCCCGCGATTACCGCAACTGCCAGACCCTCGGCATTCAACACGCCGGCAGCAGCCAGCATCCCAAAGGCAGCACCTAGACCGGCGGCGAAACGACCGGCGGCGAAACGCAACCCACGCACGAAAAAACCCCAACACGAATAGCGTTTCACAGTTGGGGTGTATGTGGTAGCTTTCCTGCATGCAACCCTTTATTTCGTCGATACGTATTTTAAGCATCGCGGCTTGCCTAGCGACAGGCGCATTCGCCGGCCCAACCGACCCCCAATCATTTGCGCCCACCGTGAAAGAAGCCCGTGCATTTGTCGAGCATGTGAATACAGAATTACTTGCCACGTACATTGAGAACGCGCGCGCGAATTGGATTGCGCGAACTTATATTACTGAGGACACCGAAAATCTGATCGCAAGCTTAGGCGCTCGCGCGATCGCGCAACAAAATCAATTGATTGCAGAATCGCATCGATTCGATAACCTCGCGCTACCCGCTGATCTCGCACGACAGATTATGCTGCTGCGTATCGACGTACTACCGGCGCCCTCCGACCCTACTTTAAGAATTGAGACTACCCAAATTGCGGCTCAACTCGAAGGGTTATACGGCAGGGGTAGATATTGCCCGATTGGCGCCGGTTTGCCTTGCTTGGGGATCGATGAACTCGACGTCAAAATGGCAAAGTCCCGTGACCCGCAGGAGCTTCTCGACATGTGGACCGGCTGGCACGCGATTTCCAAGCCGATGCGTCCCAAGTACGCGCGTTTCATTGAACTCTCCAATCAAGGTGCGCAAGAACTGGGGGTTGCGGATACGGGTGCGCTTTGGCGTTCCCGCTATGACATGCCGGACGCGCAATTTTCGCAGGAACTCGAACGCACCTGGAAACAGCTACGACCCTTGTACGACGAACTTCATGCCTATGTGCGCGCCAAGCTCATACAGAAATACGGCGCAGTAGCGCAACGTGACGACGGGATGATTCCGGCTCATTTACTTGGCAATATGTGGGCTCAAGAATGGGGAAATATATACGATCTTGTCGCTCCTGTTGCTGCTCCGCCGACCTACGATATTGGCGCGGCTCTCAAAAAACAGATTCCGAATGCGGAGAGTGAAGATCGCGCACTACAGCTGGGGGTAGCCAAAGCACTCGCTCACTATGGCGATGTCTTCTATCAATCACTGGGCTTTGAAGCCTTACCGACTACTTTTTATGAACGATCACAATTTGTCCGGCCCCTCGATCGCGACGTCGACTGTCATGCCAGCGCCTGGAATTTGGACGCTAACCAGGATCTACGGATCAAAATGTGCATCCATATTGATGCCGATAATTTCACGACTATTCATCACGAGGAAGGCCATAACGAATACCAGCGAGCCTATCGAGAGCAACCCTATCTGTTTCGTGGCGGTGCCAATGACGGCTTTCACGAAGCCATCGGCGACTCGATAGCGCTTGCCATTACGCCGGATTACTTAAAACAACTAGGCCTCATTAGCACTATTCCCCCTGCGAGTGCCGACATTCCCCTATTGTTACGCACAGCGCTCGATAAAGTCGCATTCCTACCTTTCGGGCTATTGATCGACAAATGGCGCTGGCAAGTATTTTCCGGCAAAGTGGACCCCGCCCACTACAATCAGGCCTGGTGGGATTTACGCGAACACTATCAAGGCGTAGCGCCCCCAGTGCCGCGCACCGAATCAGACTTTGATGCGGGTGCTAAGAATCACATCCCAGCGAATGTACCGTACGCGCGCTATTATTTAGCCAGAATTTACCAATTCCAATTTTATAAAGCGATGTGCACAGCGGCGGGATTCAAAGGGCCACTCAATCGTTGTAGTTTTTTTGGATCAAAGGCCGCTGGCGCAAAGCTTAATGCCATGCTTAAAGTCGGCGCCTCGCAGCCCTGGCAGCAAACCTTAAAGAGCATGACCGGTGTCGATCATCTCGACGCCGCGCCCATGTTGGAATATTTCCAACCTTTATACGTATGGCTTAAGCAGCAAAACATTGCTAACCACAATACAATCGGTTGGACAGCGCCTTAACGCTAATCCAGCTGCTTTCGCATCACAATAAAACGTAGCGCGTCGGATCGCGGCAATCCAAATCGGCTATCACCGTAGGGGAATGGCCTGATCTCACCAGTCGATCGGTAGCCGCGACGCTCATACCATGCGATTAATTCTGAGCGTACATCGATCACTGTCATTTCCGCTACCCGCGAGTGCCAATGAACTTGTGCGTGACGCTCAGCGGCGGCGAGTAAAAGCCTCCCGATACCGCCGGCTTGCAAATCAGGACGCACGGTCAGCATGCCGAGGTAGCAGACTTCATCGCCTGTTTTTTCTAGTTGCACGCATGCGGATATTTGTTCCTCCACTCGCGCCAGCAGAAGCACGCTTTCAGAATCAGCAATGATCTCTTCAATCCCTGCGTGATCAGTCCTCTGTCCGCCGAGCAGATCCGCTTCAGTAGTCCAACCGGCACGACTACTGTCCCCTCGATAGGCGCTATTAACTAATGCAACGATAGCGTCAGAGTCCAACATTTCGGCTGCATAAATCGTAATATTGAGCGACACGTGGCGACCTTTCTTAGTCAATAATTTGACGCTGTTATTTTTGCATACACAGGGGAACAACGGCTAGTATCACTCTCATGAAACAATCCAGTAAATATAAAATTTCGGGTTTGGTATATGTTCGGCGATGGTTGGGACTGGTGTGTGGCACCCTTGCCGGAGTTGCCCTAGCGGGCTGCGCACGGCTGGCTCTAGTAACAGTGAATGTAGCCGCCGATTTCAGCGACTATACGCGTCAAACAAATCTCGTCTACGGTACATCAGCCGCGGCGAAACTTGACTTGTACTTGCCCGTTCACCGCAAACACAACCCAATAGTAATTTTTTTTTATGGTAGTGCTTGGAATGGCGGTGACAAGGCATCGTATAAATTTGTGGGTGCGGCGTTAGCCGATGCGGGAATCATTGCGGTCGTACCCAACTACAGTTTATATCCACAAGCAAAATTTCCGACATTTATGCAAGATGCCGCAAAAGCTATCGCGTGGACACGATCTCATGCGCGCGAGTGGGACGGCGATCCTAACCAAATTTACTTAGTGGGGCATTCCGCTGGCGCGCATATTGCCGTCATGCTGGCGCTAGATCAAGAGTATTTGCAGCAGGTGGGTGGCACTACAAACTGGTTACGCGGGGTCGTTGGTCTCGCCGGACCCTATGATTTCTTGCCGTTCACCGAAGAGTATCTAAACGATTTATTTGGGCCGCCTGAGAATTTTTCGCGCTCACAGCCAATCAACTATGTTCGCAAAGACGCGCCACCGCTGTTGCTCATGCACGGGCTCAAAGACCAAAGAGTCAGCCCTCGCAATACCATCAGCTTGGCGGCTGCAATGCAAGCCGTAGGTGGCCGAGTAAACACCCGCTACTTTGAGAGAGCTGGCCACGCCGATCTAGTCGCTGCGTTTTCGATTCCGCAGCGTAACAAGCTGCCGGTCTTTAAAGATATTAAAAGTTTTATTGATTCTGATGGCGTTCTAAAAGTACCAAGCCACAATTAGTGACGCCAGACTTGGGCGAAAATTGCCGGACCCGAATCGTTCGTATTCCGCACGAAACCGCAATGTCGAGAGCTTGAGTTGAACTCCCGCTCCCAACGCAAGACCAGTATGCCCTAGAGCGAAAACATTCGCGGCGCGGTTGTCATGAAATGATCGGCACTCGAGGGCCGTGGGGTCGAAATAGCATGTGTCAACGCCAATGAGCCCAAATGCAAAGGCCTCACCGCCGGCGCGCCCGACTAACGCCTACTTTTCCATAAACATCAAATAATGTCAGCGGTAGGTAGGTAAGACCAAAGAGAGCCGGGCTGGTAGCATTGGTTGCAGCATGGACATCTGTATTTGGCACGGACGATTGACGCGCCAAAATCGTATCCGGATGGCCTAGATCGACATACTCAGTCTCCGCACCGATCCAAGACAGCGGGCGCAGGCCAGCAATTGCTTTCCAACCTGTTGCATGCTCAGTGAAGTTCGTCGGATTGGAGGCGCCGGCTGGAAACCGATTTAGTGTTACGTCCGACCGACCGATACCGACCCCTCAGCCGGCGCGAGCACCTCGCCCCTGGCCTGAGCCAGGGTCTTACCCTGTTCGAGTGTCAAATCGCGGCTAATAGAATCGACCCGCGAACGCATGAGCTGCCCGATTTGAGCAATCATTTTACTGCGCTCCGCGACAGCAAGATCGCGCCAAACGAAAAACCCTCGTTGCGCTGCTGACAAAGCATCTTCTATATCGCTCGGCGAGGCCATGGCTACCTTGCCAATGATCTCCTCCGTTGCCGGGTTAACGATGTCTATTTGCTGATCGCACTCGCCATCACGCCAAGCACCGTCTATGTGCAATTTAACCAAATCTAGCATTTATAATCCTTGTTAACGTAAACTCAAGTTAGCGAACCGGCTAGTACAAACTTTTATTGTGATCAACTTATGTGATCACGGAGCTATCGTCAATCCCAGTTCGTCGTCGAGCAAACAGCCAATCAAGTTTTGAAGCGATTATGGATTAAATAATTGAGCATTTTGAGCGTTGCGCAGCCGACCCACGTTCCCGCAAAAATCTGCTCGCCAAGTGCTAGCATTAATACATGACCGCAAAATCAACTTTTTATCCTCGCGTTTTCGCCCTGGCAGTAGCCGCGACCTTAACCTACGCCCTTATCCGGATATTCACCCCCTTTATCGGCTCAATGGCCTGGGCAGCTTTCCTTGCTTTTCTGTTATTTCCGCTTAACTTGCGGCTTCGCCGTAGACTGCGCGGAAATTCCTCTTTGGCTGCCGGGCTGTTGACGCTCCTGACACCGCTGGTACTAGTACTCCCATTAAGTGCGTTGTCGGTGGAGTTCGTTACCCAGATTTCAGTGTTGATCAAAAAAATACAGACCGGGATTTCGCATTTAGACATCAAGTCATTCGCCGATCTGCAGCACTTCCCGCTCATTGCCCGCGCCAACCTGTGGCTATCCGCTAATGCGTCCATCTCCGCAGATCAGATTCACACGTGGCTCACCAGCGGTTCACGTGAATTACTACAACAAGTTGCAGGCCTTAGCGGGTCGTTCTTTTTAGGGGCTTTAAGTTCCATCCTCGGATTTACCCTCATGCTGTTCTTTTTATTTTTCTTCCTCTCTGACGGTGAGATCATGGTCAGCCGCCTGCGCAAACTCATTCCCCTGGGTGACGCACTGAAAGAACGGCTGTTTTCCCGCCTCAGTGGCGTGACCCGTGCCATAGTCTTCGGTACTAGCATGACTGCTCTGCTGCAAGGCATAGTCCTAGGGATAGGATTTGCAATCGCAGGCTTACCTTCGCCCGTGGTATTTGCAGTTATCGGTGCCTTACTCGCCATGCTGCCCGCGGGTGGTACCGCACTGCTTTGGGTGCCAGCCGTTATTTGGCTGTTCTTCGACACGCACTGGGGCCTCGCGCTCTTCATGCTTGCGTGGGGCATTATGCTAACGGGAGTCGATAATGTGCTACGCCCGATGTTAATATCCGGTAGGGCACCGATTTCACCGCTCGCGGTGTTTATAGGCGTTCTCGGCGGGCTACCTGCCTTCGGCGCCATCGGTATTATTGCAGGCCCGATTGTCATCTCCTTAACGTTAGCGCTAATTGAATTCGCCGAGGAACATCGCGCCCCACACTAGCGAGGCGAGCGCGCACTTAAGCGCTCACTTTTTCAGTACAATCCGCGTCCCTATGGACGTATCTCATCTCCTCGACGGACTCAACGACGACCAACGCCAGGCCGTCGGCTCACCTCTGGGTGCCGCCCTCATATTAGCGGGAGCCGGTAGCGGCAAGACACGCGTACTTGTGCATCGTATTGCCTGGTTAGTGCAAGTCGAAGGCGCATCCCCCAATACCATTTTAGCGGTGACCTTCACTAATAAGGCTGCCGCAGAAATGCGCGGACGAATCGAAACCCTTCTGGGTCATAGCATGTCAATGTGGGTAGGTACTTTCCATGGCCTGGCCCATCGCTTGCTACGGTTGCATTGGCGCGAGGCTGGGCTATCACAGAATTTTCAGATTTTGGATTCCGAAGATCAGGCACGCTTAATGCGCAAGGTCCTCAAGAGTCTGGAGTTAGATGAGACGCGCTGGGTGCCGCGGGAAATTCAGTGGTTCATCAACGCCCAAAAAGATGAAGGCCTACGACCGAAGCACCTGAAAGCGGATGATCCGACTCGCCTACAACTCATTAAGATTTATCAGGCCTACGAAGACGCGTGTAAGCGCGCCGGTGTGGTCGATTTCGCTGAATTATTGCTGCGTGCGTATGAGATTTGGCGTGATAATCCCGGCCTACTGGAACACTATCGCAATCGCTTTGCGCATGTACTGGTGGATGAATTCCAAGATACTAATACCATTCAGTATAAATGGTTAACTTTACTCTCCACCCCTAATGGTCTGCCGTTCGTGGTGGGTGACGATGATCAATCCATCTACCGCTGGCGCGGCGCAAAAGTCGAAAATCTGCAACAGTTTCGACGCGATTTCCCCAAAGCCATCCTGTACAAGCTAGAGCAGAATTACCGCTCCACGGGAATTATTTTGCAAGCCGCTAACGCACTCATTGCGCACAATGAAGGACGCCTCGGAAAAACTTTGTGGACCAGTGGTGCACCTGGCGAACGTATCAAGCTCTACGCGGCTTTCAACGAACGCGACGAAGCCGATTTCGTCGTCAATCGGATTCGAGATTGGGTGGCGCATGGCGGCGCGCGGCGCGAAGCGGCGGTTCTATATCGATCCAACGCCCAATCGAGAGTTTTCGAAGAGGCCTTTCTAAATGCGCGTATGCCCTACCGAGTTTATGGGGGGCTACGTTTCTTTGAGCGTGCCGAAATCAAAGATGCGCTGGCCTACTTAAGAATCATTTCCAGCCGTAACGACGACACTTCTTTTGAACGCGTAGTGAATTTTCCGACTCGCGGTATCGGCGCTAAAACTCTGGACATGCTTCGCGACTATGCTCGCACTCACGCTGCCTCGCTCTGGTCGGCAGCCGAAGCCTGTATTAAAAGTGGCCTAACCCAACGCGCCGCGCAGGCCTTACAGAGTTTTCTGCAATTAATCGAAAAATTAGCTGCAGAAATAAAAGACCTGGAATTATACGAAGCCGTTGATCATGTCATTCAAATGTGTGGCTTGATCGAATCTTTCAAGAAGGAAAAAGGCGAGCGCGGCGAAGCCCGAGTCGAAAACCTATTGGAATTAGTGAGCGCGGCGCGCGGATTCACCCCAGAGCAGAATTGGGCGGATAACGCGGGCTTGCCCACCGACGCGAATTCGCCCGAAGACGCGACTCGGGCGACGGACGTGGTCGCTAATCGCGCCATTTCTGTGCCGTTGGCGCCCTTGGAATCCTTTCTCGCTCACGCGGTATTGGAATCGGGAGAAGGTCAAGCCGATCCTTACGCGGATTGCGTACAAATGATGACTCTGCATTCGGCTAAGGGCCTAGAGTTCCCAGTGGTGTTCTTGGCTGGCATGGAGGAAGGCCTATTTCCGCACCAGCGTTCGGCCGCTGACTTGGCCGGACTCGAAGAAGAGCGGCGGCTGTGCTATGTGGGCACCACCCGCGCCATGCGCCAGCTCTACATCACCTACGCTGAACAACGCCGTTTATATGGCGTCGACAATTATGCGCAGCCTTCGCGCTTCATTGGCGAATTCCCAGTCGACGTACTCGAAGAAATCAGACCTCGTTTGCAAATATCTAGACCGTTATTCGCCAAGATATCGCAAGGCGGCAGCCTGCGCGAAACCCCCGCGCCGGGAATGAAAATGGGTTCGCGGGTACGCCACGCCAAATTCGGCGACGGCGTGGTTTTGAATTTCGAGGGCAACGGACCCCAAGCCCGTATTCAAGTGAACTTCGAGGGGCAGGGCACCAAGTGGTTGATGCTGTCCTACGCTAACCTCGAGGTGGTGTAGAGTAACTGTTGTGAAAATCATTATTTTAGGTGCTGGACAAGTGGGCCGAACCGCCGCCTACCATCTTTCGCGTGAAGAGGCGAATGATGTCACGGTCATTGACTCCAACGAAGATATATTGCGCGATTTACAAGACCGTCTCGATATTCGCACCGTGAACGGTAATGCCGCAAGCCCCAAAATACTCGAAGCGGCGGGCATCGCGAGTACCGATATTTTGGTGGCACTGACCAATAGTGATGAGGTCAATATGTTGGCCTGTCAAATCGCGTGGACGCTGTATCGCACGCCTAAGAAAATTGCCCGTGTGCGCTCGTCGGATTTTACTGAACGGGATAAGCTATTTGGTGAGAACCAGGTCGCGGTCGACGTTTGGATTAGCCCGGAACAATTAGTCACCGAATATATCGCGCGTTTGATTCGGTATCCGGGTGCGCTTCAAGTACTCGATTTTGCGGACGGGCGAGTGCGTCTTGTAGGTATCCGCGCCCGTCTCGGTGGCCCTCTGGTCGGTCAGGCATTGAGTACGCTTAGAGAACATATGCCGACTACCGAAGCCCGCGTTGCAGCAATTTATCGAGCGGGCGCAAGCATTAAACCCGAGGGTACGACTATCATCCAAGACGGTGATGAGGTATTTTTTTTAGCGGCCCGCAAAGACATTCGCATGGTGATGCGCGAAATGCGTCGCGAGGAAGCACCGGCGCGCCGCGTAGTGATTGCGGGTGGTGGCAATATCGGTTTTCGTTTGGCGAGCCAGTTAGAAGGTCACAATCAAGTCAAACTGATCGAGCGCGATATGAAGCGCGCCCGCAAAATTTCCGAGCGATTAAAAAGCGCAACGGTTTTGCATGGTGACGCGGCTGATGAAGAATTATTACTGGAAGAAAATATCGATAGCGCGGATGTTTTTGCCGCACTCACGAATTCCGAGGAAGCGAATATTCTATCGGCGATGCTGGCTAAACGCCTGGGCGCGCGCAAAGTCATGGCGCTAATTAACAAGCCCTCGTATGCAGAGCTTATTGAAAGCGGATCCATAGATGTCGCCATTTCGCCGCAGACCATCACGATTGGATCATTGTTAGCTCATGTACGTCGTGGCGATGTAGTACGAGTGCATTCTCTACGTCGTGGTGCAGCCGAAGCGCTTGAAGTGGTCGTGCATGGCGAGGCGGATAACTCCAAGGTGATAGGCCGGCGCATTGAAGGTATTTCCCTCCCAGCGGGCACCACTTTGGGCGCTGTGGTTCGCGGCGAAGATGTCATCATTGCGCATCACGATACCACCATACAAGCTGATGACCATTTGATCCTGTTTTTAACGGATCGCCGTCACCTCGAGGCGGTAGAGAAATTATTCCAAGGCTCTGGCACGTTTCTGTGAAAGATATTTTACTGCCGGTTGCCCATGTGTTCGCCCTGGTGATCATGGTGTTTTCAGTGACTATGTTGGCGCCGCTGATCCTGGCTATCTGGAGCCTTGATGCGGCGTTGCTGTCTTTCGTTATTTCTGCAGTCGCGACCTTTCTTATCGGTGGGTTCCTTTGGCTTACGACCAAGCGTTTCAAACGTGAACTTAAAACTCGTGACGGATTATTATTGGTGGCGCTCACCTGGGTCGCATTACCAGCGCTCGCAGGTTTACCGCTTTGGCATTATCTGCCCTTAAATTTTACGCGTGCCTACTTCGAAGCAGCGTCCGGGTTAACCACTACCGGCGGCACGGTCATTTCAGGACTTGACCATCTGCCACGCTCCATCAACTTGTGGCGACATTTACTGAGTTGGCTCGGCGGCATGGGCATTATCGTACTGGCAGTTGCGATCCTACCTTTGTTGGGTGTCGGCGGAATGCAAATGTATCGTGCAGAAATGCCGGGACCGATGAAGGACAGTAAGCTTACGCCGCGTATCGGGCAGACCGCCAAACTGCTATGGGCTGTATATGCCGGTCTGACGGCTGCATGCATTGTGTGTTTAAAAGTGGCGGGGATGAATTGGTTTGATGCGGTCTGTCATGGATTCTCTGCGCTTTCATTGGGTGGCTTCTCAACTCATGACTACAGTATTGGGTATTTTAAATCTTTGCCCATTGAAATAGTTTTAACGGTGTTTCAAATTTTGGCTGCGATGAATTTCGCGACCCACTTTCTGGCGTGGAGCCAGCGCGGAGTACTCGCCTATTTTCGCGATGCCGAAGCGCGTGCGATACTGGGCGTACTTGCGGTTAGTTGTTTAGGAATAACCCTTTTTCTAGTACTCAAAGGCACCTACCCCGACATTCCGACCGCCTTGCGTTACAGCGTCTTTAATGTAGTCTCCATTGCCACCGACAGTGGTTTACACACCCAGGATTATTCCCACTGGCCAATTTTTGCGCCCATGTGGATGATGTTTCTCAGCAGTATTGTCGCCAGCTCCGGCTCCACGGGGGGCGGCGTCAAAATGATCCGTACACTGGTACTCACCAAACAAGCTAATCGCGAGCTTAATCTTTTGGTGCATCCGAACATGGTGCGGCCGCTTAAAGTGGGCGGCAATGTCATCGCCAATCGCGTGGTGTTTGCGGTTTTAGCCTTTGTGTTTTTGTATTTTATGAGTTTGGTAGCGTTGACCTTTCTCCAGCTTGCCAGCGGTTTGGATTTCATTACTGCTTTTTCAGCCTCTCTCGCTTGTCTTAATAACGCAGGTCCCGGACTTGGATTAGTGGGTCCTGGCAGCACTTATGGCGTGCTCAATGATTTCCAGACGTGGGTGTGTTCAGCGGCTATGTTACTAGGAAGACTCGAGGTATTCACCATCTTAGTGCTTTTTACCCCCACTTTATGGCGAAAATAGCGTTAATAAATACTAAATATTTCCACTTATATAAAATTAGTATTTTGTGGGAAATTAAGTAGCCATGATCGGTCTTTTACAGCGTGTTGTGGAAGCTCGCGTGCAAATAAAGGGCGAAATTACGGCGGCTATTGGTTCGGGCCTATTAGTGTTGGTAGGGATTCGTCCGACGGACACAGAAATTAGCGCGATAGCGCTCCTGACGCGTCTGTTGCATTACCGCATATTTTCAGACTCCGCGGGGCGCATGAATCACAGTTTAAGTGAGACACAAGGCGAGCTACTGTTGGTGCCTCAATTCACTCTGGCTGTCGATACCCGTAAAGGTCTACGACCGGGCTTTTCGGGGGCTGCGCCGCCTCTGCAAGCCTGCCTGCTATTTGAGTTCTTGGTGGCACAGGCACAGGCTCAGGCTCAAGCAAAGGGGCGACAGGGATCGGTCAAAAGTGGGATTTTTGGCGCCAATATGCAGATATCACTGACCAACGACGGGCCGGTAACTTTTTGGCTCGAAACAGACTGATGTCCGTGTGAACCTTGAGCATACGCCAGAATACCAATGGCGTATTATTGGGTAGTCCCAGTATTCCTGATGGAATCGGAGAAGTTGATATGTTTGATTCAAAAATGTTGTTGGTTATTCTCGCCATTGCGTTAGTGATATTTGGCACCAAACGCTTGCGAGGAATTGGCTCGGACCTAGGCGCAGCTGTAAAAGGCTTCAAACAGGCAATGAGCGATGGCGAGTCCGAGGAGCAGGTTAAACAGCTCAAGCAGGACAAGGACGCGGATTTCGTCACGACCACGGCCCGCGAGGCCGAGGCGAAAGTAACCCCTAAGTCGCCTACTTGAAGTTAATCTAAAGTTTACGCATGTTGGATTTTGGATTTTCGGAAATATTGCTCACCTCGGTCATCGCATTAGTGGTGTTGGGGCCGGAGCGGCTGCCCAAAGTGGCTCGCCAGGTGGGCAATTGGATGGGCCGCGCGCGTGCGATGACGCGACAGCTCGGCGAACAGTTGGACCGCGAAGTCAGTGCGGATGCCTTACTTAAAGAAGCGGCTAAGCCGGCGCCAAAAATATTATCGCCCTACGCGCCCTCTATGACGCCAACACCCACGCCTGAGCCGCCGCCCGAAGTCCCACCCCCGGTATCGCTCGAAGTCGCTCACCAAGTCCTTCACGATGAGCCCTATCACGCGCCGATTGGCACCGCATCCGAGACGTCTCCGACGTTGTCTCCAACGCACCCGCCTCATGAGTGAACCCAGCACTGGGAATAGCCCAGGTAATCTTGCTGAAGGAACGCTGGTCTCACATTTGTTGGAACTTCGGGATCGCCTACTCAAGGCGATGCTTGCGGTGGGAATTTGTTTTGCGCCCTGCGCGATGTACATGAATCAGCTCTTTAGTTTCGTCGCCAAACCACTCATAAAAAAATTACCGGCCGGTGCGACCATAATTGCGACCAGCGTGGTGGCGCCCTTCACCGTGCCGTTTAAATTAGCCTTGTTAGCCGCGTTAGGCATCGCGATGCCGGTCGTGTTGTACCAGGCCTGGGCGTTTGTCGCGCCCGGTTTATATCGACATGAAAAAAAACTCGCAATACCGTTGTTAGTGTCTAGCGTATTGCTTTTTTATCTCGGTGCAGCATTTGCCTACTATTTAGTATTTCCCGTCATGCTGAGTTTCTTCGTTTCGACAACGCCTGCCGGCGTGCAGATGATGACGGACATGTCGAGCTACTTGGATTTCGTGATGGTGCTGTTACTGGCTTTTGGTGTCGCTTTTGAAGTGCCTGTGGCAACCGTGCTGTTAGTGTGGACCGGCTTTGTGAAAATTAGCACTCTCACTAAAAATCGTGGCTTTGTATTGTTGGGTATATTCATTGTGGCCGCATTTTTAACGCCGCCCGATGCGGTGTCGCAAAGCTTTATGGCGGTGCCTATGTATATCCTTTATGAAATCGGCATTCTCATGGCGAAATTGCTGTTGAAAGATAAACTTGAGGCGCGCGCCAAAGAAGAAGCAAACCAAGTCTAAGGTTTTAAGGTTGGGGGATATTTGAGCGATACGTT
Source organism: Gammaproteobacteria bacterium (assembly GCA_025359565.1). Taxonomy (GTDB): domain Bacteria; phylum Pseudomonadota; class Gammaproteobacteria; order Steroidobacterales; family Steroidobacteraceae; genus Bog-1198. The sequence continues at coordinate 46,037 of JANYFY010000032.1, forward strand.
CTTCGGGCATCCACGGGGTCTTGCGACCTGTTTTTTCACTGAAATGTGGGAACGCTTCACGTATTACGGAATGCGTGCGGTGCTGGTCCTGTTTTTGGTGAACGCTGTATCCCACGGCGGCCTTGGTATCGACGATAAGACCGCGTTTGCCATCTACGGACTTTACACGGCTGGCACATTTCTAGCGGCTTTACCGGGTGGGTGGATTGCGGATCGCCTTATCGGAGCGCAACGCGCCGTGCTGATCGGTGGCTGCGCTATTGCGCTCGGAAATGCTCTGTTGGTGATGTCTAACAGTCCGCGATCTTTTTATTTCGGGTTGCTTGTGATCATACTGGGTGTGGGGTTACTGAAGCCCAATATAAGCGCCATCGTCGGCCAGCTATATCCTGAAGGTGGGGCACGTTTAGATGCAGGCTTTAATTTGTTCTACATCGGCATCAACGTCGGGGCTGTCCTCGGACCTCTGGTCACGGGAGAGGCCCAGCAGCTGTTTGGCAGTCGTGCAGGCTTCGCCGCGGCGGGGCTTTTCATGGCATTGGGTGCGCTCCAGTTTTATCTGACGCGTCGATATTTAGGCGAAGCCGGGAAAACAACCGCTGATTCACCGGCGTTGGCGGGCGAATTAGGCCCGAGCGACGCTGTCGCGGGGGGTGCTGTCGCGGGCGGCGCTGTTCCTACCAAGCCGTGGTTGGGCCTTTGGGTGTGCGTTGCTATTGTCGCTTCGTTAGTGGGTGCAATGTATTTTGGTCTCATCTCGCTTAACCCCGTGAGCCTCGCGCGCAGCACTGCGGGACTCATCGTAGGAATGGCAGTTTTATATTTTGCCTATTTCTTCCTATTCGGAAAATTAACGCGGGAAGAATCGCGACACGGCATCGTGCTGGTCGTTTTATTCGTCGGCTGCGCCTTATTTTTTTCCGGCTACGAACAAGCCGGATCATCCATGAATCTGTTTGCGGAGCGTTATACGGACCGTGTCGTCAGCACGCTGCATTTCACCTTACCTACGGAGTGGTTTCAGTCACTCAATCCGACTTATATAGTGGTGTTCGCACCCTTGTTTGCTTGGTTGTGGATTGCTTTAGCCAAACGTCACTTAAACCCATCGGTGCCGGCCAAGTTTGCCATCGGCGTGATCTTGATGGGCTCAGGCTTTTTAGTAATGGCCGCAGGAGCCAGTATCGTGGCATCGGGTTCTAAGGTTTCGCCAAGCTGGCTTATCATGGCGTATCTCCTCCATACCTATGGAGAACTATGTTTAAGTCCCGTGGGCCTCAGCTACTTTACTAAATTGGCTCCCAGGCGTTTCGTGGGTCAATTGATGGGCATGTGGTTCTTAGCGATATCGATGGGTAACTTGATCGCGGGGTTGATCGCCGGAGAATTTGACGCCGAACATGTCGCGGCAATGCCGGGACAATACCTGCGCATTGTGTATTTCTCCGTAGGCTTAGGCACTATATTGCTTATCTTAAGTCGTCCGGTAAAAAAATTGATGGGCCGAATCGAGTGAGCCAAGATCCACAAAGGGGCGCGCGAACGTGCGGCTAGAGGCACGCTCAACCAAGCTCATGCTGTGTCTGGCGGCGGTCTATCTGATTTGGGGGTCGAGCTTTTTATTCACTAAAATTGCAGTCATGCGTTTGCCCGCGACCCTATTCTCGGGGATCCGATTTGTGGCCGCAGGTTCGATACTGGCGCTACTCGCGCGATTTTGGCGCGGCGCAAAGTGGCCCGCGAATTTAAGTGAATGGCGTCATGTTTTAGTCGTGGCATTCTTTATGGTATTTGTTAGCAACGGGTTGAATGCTTGGGCGATACACTATCTACCGAGCAGCGTCGCGGCCTTACTGAATAGTACAGCAGCATTTTGGATCGCAGGTCTTGGCGTGTTCGGGCGGCGTGGCCATCCACTGACGGGCCGAGCCAGCTTGGGGTTAGTAATCGGATTTGCGGGCACGGTGCTGATCCTGATGCCGAAAAGCCAAAGCGAAGGCTATAGTCTGTACGCGCAAATCGGCGCCCTTCTCGGCTGTCTCGGATGGTCCTTGGGCACCCTGTATTACCGTGGCCTTGATACGAAAATCAGCTCGATGATGTTCACTGGGCTACAAATGTTGTTGGGCGGCATAATGTTGCTGGGCGTGGCGGTTGTTCGCAATGATTTCGCGCATTGGTCACCCGACGAATCAAGTATGGTGGCCTTGTTTTATTTAACATTCTTTAGTTCTTGTCTAGCTTATACAGCCTATGGATGGCTTACGGTGAACACCACGCCCTCCATCATTGGCACTTATAGTTATGTGAATCCAGCTATTGCTGCCTTTGTTGGGTGGCAGTTCTTGCACGAGCAACTATCCTCCCTCCAATTCTTGGGGATGTTTATAATCATTGTCGGTGTCATCCTTTCGACCTTGCCCGGCAGCAGTTTTGCAGACCCCAAAGCGCTTGAGGAGCCCCGCTCACAATGAAGGTAGTGGCCGTCAGCCTGTCGATGGCAGGATTAATATTGATAGGAAGCTGCGCCGAGAAATCTTCTTATTCCGGTGATGGTCGGTTGATTGATAATGGTGTCACCGCACCGGATCATCGCTACGTCATTGAAGTAGGGAAAGTCGACCTTGCGCGGGTAGGGTCTGCGACCTTTAAAATGGCAGGACTTCCGCGGAACTATTTCGTGGTCGGGCTACAAATACCCGCGGGTGCTCTTAGCGCCAGTGGGCATCGCGATTCCCCCGCCGATGTGTCCCTCGAAGTTGTACGTGAACAAGGCAGCATGGTGGCGTTAGTCATCGCGCCTCTTCGTGAGTGGACGTGGTCAAACCCTCGGCACGAGACGGCGGCATTTGTCTATTTACGCGAATCTGCGCGTTCGTATTTCGATTCGTTCACCGAGCATCGCTATCTGGTCAAAGTGACGGTAAATGTTCCTGATCCCTCAATCCCAGCGGGTACACTGATTGTGCTGAAATCAGCGGGATGGAAATAAGGCGGCCGCGGTGTGGGTATGTCCGACCGCTCACAGCAGCGAATTTTTTGCCAACTGCTGTAAAATTCACGATGAAATGCGATCAAAAATCTTCAAAATGGGTGTTCTGCTAGCCATTACCTTAATCGGCATACACAGCGCCCGCGCTGCAGATCCACAGCCCTATGGCATGGATTGGGCATCGACAGGCGATGGCAACATTGACGATACCTTGAAGGCGACCTCCGAGCTTGAGGCGCTACGTGGAACGGCGCCTGTAAGTCCTTTCGGTTTAATTGCGCGAGCACGCGGCGATGTTGACCGCTTACGAACCGTGCTGGATAGCTTTGGCTACTACGAAGCCCGCGTAACGATTTCAATCGAGGATCGGGGTCTCAACGACGGCGGCTTAGGCGACGAATTGACGGCATTCCCGAAGGAACGCAAAGCGCGGGTGTCCGTCAAGATTGATCTTAATGATTTATATCGGCTTCGGCGAATCGAGATCGACGGTGACGTTCCTCAATCGGCGCAAGGAGTGTTACAACTGACCTCCGGCGCGCCAGCGGTGGCCGCCAACGTCCTGGAGGCCGGCAATCGGCTGCTGAACCACCTACAAGAACTCGGATTTGCATTCGCGAAAGTCGATCCGCCAATCGCTTACGAAGATCCCACAGAGCCTATTTTGGACCTCCGCTTTCACGTGGAGACTGGCCCTCGCGCAAGCATCAGCGATATTCGCATTGAAGGATTAAAGCGTTTGCATGAAAAGGTGGTGCGGGAGCGGATAGCGCTGCGCAAAGGGCAGACATTCAGCCCGAGCGCGATCGAACGGGCCCGGCGGGATTTGCTTAACCTCGGACCGATCGGATCGATCAACGTACAACTCGCTACTCAAGTAGACGAGTTAGGTAGAGTGCCTGTGACTTTTCAAGTGCGTGAACGTCCGAGGCACGCCGTTACAGTCAATGCCGCGTATTCGAACGATCTGGGCGGCAGCGCAGGCGTCTCCTGGACCGACCGCAATGTATTGGGCAATGCCGAGCAGTTAGCACTATCGGCGCGAGCCATCAATTTCGCGGGCGGCACCGCGACGACTGGGGTCGGCTACGACACCAGCGCTAAATTCACTCGGCCAGACTTCCTGCGCCGCGATCAATCGCTGCAAGTGACGCTGGGTGCCATCAAGCAGACATTGCAAGCCTACAATCAAACGGCGCGCACGGGCAGCCTGACACTGACCCGCAAGTTGTCCAGCGTGTGGACAGCCAGTGTCAATGTGACGGCGGCGGACGAGCAAATTTTACAAGACGGAAAAAACCATAACTACTCTCTGCTCGGGTTTCCCTTGGTTTTGACCTACGATTCTACCCACTTAAGTTCGCCACTCGATGATCCCCTGCACGGCGCACGCGCAACCTTCAGCGTGGCGCCGACGCAAGCACGCGGTCGCCCTAATGCCACCTTCATCATCAGCCAAATCAAGGCGGCTACGTACTTCGATATTGGCAAATTTTTGTCCAGCAATCCCGGCCGCAGCGTTCTGGCGCTGCGGGGTTTTGCTGGGGTTGCTCAGGGTGCGGGTGCATTGAGCTTGCCGCCGGATCAACGCTTTTATGCGGGTGGCAGCGAGACTATCCGCGGATATCGATACCAGGCCGTGGGTCCGACATTTCCGGACAGTGGTTACCCCACCGGCGGAACCGCAATCACCGCGGGGAGCGCGGAGTTTAGACAACGCTATAGCAGGAGCTGGGGCGCCGCGGTTTTCATCGACGGTGGTCAGGCAAGTGCCAGCCTCAAACTGGTTCCCAATGAGATTCGCGTCGGGGTAGGTGCCGGCATTCGCTATTACACGCCCATCGGACCGATTCGAGTCGATCTTGCGCTACCGACCCGGCACTACAGTAAACACACCGATTCCTTCGAGATCTACATAGGATTAGGCCAGGCATTTTGATGCAGCATTTATTGAAATGGCCAGTGCGGATTCTCGGTGGACTAATGCTATTGATAGTGACGTTCGGGATCGGCTTGTATATCGCCGGTAACACGACGGCGGGCCGCTCCCTGATTGAGCGGTTGACCTACCGGTTGTCGGGCGGCTATGTGAAATTGACCGGATTAGCAGGTACGTTCCCAGCACATGTGATGCTCGATCGATTAGATCTTGTTGATGCCCACGGCATTTGGTTGACAGCCGAGCATGTGAACGTGACGTGGGCGCCGTACGCATTGTTAACGAACACTGTGCGAGTGGATGATCTGCACGTGGCTCGAGTGCACGTCGAGCGCACGCCGTATAGTGCGCATCCAGAGAGACGTGTGTCGGTACCGCACATCGAGGTGACACACGCCGTTGCCGACCGGGTCGAGTTGGCCGCAGCCTTGGTCGGCAGTCCTGCCGCACTTACCGTGCGCGCCAGCTTCCACATGCGATCTTTGGAGGATGCTCGCTCGGAATTCATCGCACGCCGTCTCGATGGCGACGGTGAATATGAGCTGCAGGTAGCCTTTGATTCGGCGCGCATGGATGCTTCACTGAAATTGCATGAGCCGGCGGGAGGACCTCTTGAGCACTTGTTGCAGTTGCCAGGACTAGGCGCAATGACCGCCAATGTTCAGCTCGCGGGGCCGCGCAGCGCAGAGCACATTGATATAGTTCTCGAGGTTGGCGATTTGCATGGTCGAGCCCATGGAACGGTTGATTGGGTCAAGCGTTCGGCAGATGCCGAATATTCACTTGAATCATCAGCCTTGAGCCCGCGCGCGGACTTAAGCTGGAAAAAAATCAGCCTGCAGGGTCACTGGCGAGGTCCACTGACCACTCCGACGGCTGACGGACAATTAAAGGTCGAAAAATTACGCATGGGTGCCGCTTCTGAGCTTGCGAGTCTCTCCGCTACGCTCGCAGCAGATCGCGGCGAGCTTAAGATCAGCGCACGAGCCGGTGGACTGAAGATTCCCGGGTCACAACCCAGCATGTTCGAGCAAGATCCGGTGCTCCTAGAGGCAACCATTCAGATGAACGATCAGACCTTGCCACTGCAACTGACGGTGAGTCATCGATTGTTTTCGTTACGGGCTCGCGCCAAAGCGGCGTCGCCGCAGAGCGTTAGCATCGACCTGAACATACCGAATTTAGCGCCGTTTGCCGCGATTGCAGACCAGGACGTGCGCGGAGATGCGAGCGTCAATGCGCAAATCAATCGCGGCGATAGGAAAATTAGCGTTACGATCGACGGGAGCATAGGGCTATCAGGCGGCACGGCGAGTGGGTTGAGCATGCTGGGGAAAAAAGTACAATTGCAACTCGCCGGCGCGATCTCGGACGAGAATTTTTCAATCGACCGATTACGCGTCGCGACCCGTGCGTCGACCTTTACGATGAACGGTAGTGTGCTGCGTACTCGATCTGGATCCGAGGGGTGGATGCGTAGCGTAGAGGCGCGGTGGGATCTGACAATTATTGATCTCGCAATGTTGTCACCCGATTTGGCGGGCAACTTGAAAATGGCCGGGCGGCTTACGGGGCCGCCTAATGCGCTCGCCGCGGATGCCGATGCGATGTCGACTTTGTCGGTACGCGGTTCTTTACCGGGCAAATTGGTCGGTGAGCTACGCGCCCGCGGCTTAGCGTCGCAGCCTAGCGGATCACTGCAGGCTCATGGAAACTTGGATGATGCACCGATCAATGTTGATTTGTCGATGGAGCGCGACGAGCAGCGTGTGATTCGTAGCGTGATTCGGCATGCCGAATGGAAGAGCGCTCATATGGAAGGCGCGTTGGCGACGCCGGGGCCACTGACGCGGCTCGCCGGGCAGTTGCGTGTGCAGGTCGGCGAACTTGCTGATTTCAACCGCTTGCTGAGCATGAATCTTGCGGGTGCTGCGCAGGGGCATATCGATTTTGAGCCCGCCGAAAAACGCACGCATGCTCAACTGCAATTCACGGGAACGCACATTAAAGCGGGTCATTTCGCCGGCGATCTGCAACTCAGCGGCGCCGGCACTTTGGATGCCTTAGGTTTGACGCTCGGCGTTCAAATGCCGGAGCTGCGTGGCGCCCCCGCGAGCGCCGCCGCGTCGGCAGTATTGAACTTCGATGGGCATCAGTTGCGGGTGAATAACGCGACTGCACAATACCGAAATCAAAACATCCAGTTACTTGGGCCTAGCACTCTCGTGTACGCACATGAGGTGTCGGTCGATAGGTTAAAGATCGGAGTGGATAAAACCGTTTTTCAGCTCGACGGTCGCGTCTCGCCCACTCTCGATCTGCACGCCGCGTTGCTCCAGGGCGGGGCATCACTCGTAAATCTGTTCATTCCCGATCTGTTATCCGAAGGAACTATCGATGTAACGGCAAGCCTACAAGGCCTCGTGACTGCGCCGACGGGCAACGTGCAAATCAAGGCTGCGGGGGTTCGATTTGGGAATGACGATGCCAGCGGGTTACCGGCGATCAACATACAAGCACAGGCACATTTGTTGGGCGACAAAATGGATGTTGATGGGAAGTTCAATGCCGGCCCAGCCTCCTCGGTGGCCGTGATCGGTTCGGCACCGCTGAACGCGGATGGTAACGGGGACTTAAAAATCAGCGGTAAACTGGATGTGGGGTTGATCAATCCATTGCTGGAGGCGCGCGGACTACGCGCCGCCGGCTCGCTGGAAGTCGATGCAACCGTAAAGGGTCCAATTTCTGCCCCACAAATTGGCGGCATGCTCTCGCTCAAGGCCGGTAATATTCGTGACTACGGTCGCGGGATTAATTTGTCGCAAATTAGCGCGCAGATGATAGGTGCCGATGGCGCGCTACAAATCAAGAATTTCAAGGCCAATGCGGCCACCGGCACCGTTTCCATGACGGGTAGCATAGGAGTACTGCAGCCGAACATCCCGGTCGATTTGCGAATCATCGCACGCGATGCCCAGCCCATCGCCAGTACTATTGTTACGGCGACCATTGATGCTGATTTGCGCGTGCACGGTACCGCGCGCGCACGGCTCGACATTGTCGGCACGGTTAACTGCAATCGAACGGTGATCGGTATTCCGAATAGCCTGCCGCCCGAAGTGGTCGTACTCGACGTGAGAAGGCGTGGCCAGACGGTGGTAGTGGCGCAAGAGAAACAGTTAGTCATCGGATTGGATGTGGCCATCGTCGCGCCGCAGCAGATCTTAGTTCAAGGGCGGGGATTGGATGCTGAAATGGGCGGCGAAATTCATCTGAGCGGTACCACGGCCGTTCCTGAGGTATCGGGTAATTTTGACTTGCAGCGCGGCGACTTTGCCTTCGCCGGGAAAAGGCTCGACTTTACCGCGGGGCGCGTGAGTTTCGACGGCGCAGGACTTCGGAAGAAGATCGATGCTACCCTGGATTTTACGGCACAAACCGACATAGCGGACATCACGGCTTACCTGCGGATTACAGGGCTTGCCGACGCGCCACGCTTCGAATTTAGCAGCAACCCGTCGCGTTCGCAGGACGAGATTCTGTCGCTCTTGTTGTTTGGGGAAAATCCGGCGCAGCTGACGGCGCTGCAGGCCGCGCAAATCGGCACGGCGCTCGCGAGTCTAAGCGGAGTTGGCGGTAGTGGCTTAAATCCGCTGCTCAAGCTGCAAAAGACTCTCGGCCTAGATCGGCTTTCGATCGGTGCGGGCAGTTCAACGACCACACCAGGTGCTGAGAGTGCCGGCGCTAGCATCGAGGCCGGCCGCTACATTTCAAAACGGGTCTACGTCGTCGGCAAACAATCCACAACAGGAACGACGCAGGTCCAGGTCGATGTTGATCTGACCAAGCACCTCAAACTACAGACTAAACTGGGTAACGGCACCGCTCTTACCCAAGGAACAAGTGCGGAAAATGACCCGGGAAGCAGCATCGGCTTGTCGTATCAGTTCGAATACTAAGTACGCGAATATTAGTTAAGCGCCATCACGGGTCGCCCGCTGTAGAGTTCTGGAAAAGTTTGCTTGAAATTTTCCACCTTAGGTAGATCGAACGTAGCAATGTAAGAAGACCGTGGATTGTGAATCAGATAATCCTGGTGATAATTTTCTGCCTGATAGAAACTCTTCAAACGATCGACTCGCGTAACGATAGGCCGAGGGAAGGCATGAGACTTGTCCAATTGGGCGATGTACGCATCGGCAATACGCTTCTGACCATCATCGGAGTAGAAAATCGCAGATCGATATTGAGTGCCGACGTCTGGTCCTTGCCTATTAAGCTGTGTTGGATCATGGACAACGGAAAATGCGATTTGCAAAATTTGTCCGTATGAAATCACGGCAGGGTCGAACATGATCTTCACCGATTCCGCATGCCCGGTAGTTCCTGAACTTACCGTCTCGTAGTCAGCCGTGCTGCGATCACCCCCGGCATAGCCTGCAAATACCTTAACAACGCCGCGAACGTGTTCGAATACGCCCTGCACTCCCCAAAAACAACCTCCGGCAAGAACTGCTGTTTGGGATGTCCCGGAGATCTTCGGATTGTCGAGCTGGGGTGGCGCAATAATGACCGCCGACTCCTGCGCCCCCACAAGAGGCGAACGCCATAACGAGAGGCTGATAAAACCAGTCACCATAGCTACCATCAGCGGCAGCGGTCGCAGTAATTTTTGAAATATCATAATTGCTCCTGTTACGATTTAGCTCGAGCTACAAAATGCAGCGACACCGAATTCATGCAATAGCGAAGGCCGGTAGGCCTTGGTCCGTCATCGAAGACATGTCCCAGGTGAGCATCACAAAGAGCGCACGAGATGGCATCGCGCCGCATTCCTAGGCTGCTATCGTCACTTTGTGCGACATTTAACCGAGAAATAGGTTTCCAAAAGCTAGGCCAACCGGTGCCGGATTCAAATTTAGTGGCCGAATCATACAATGCCGTATCACAGCAGACACAGCGGTATAGGCCGTCCGCGTGATTCGCTGCATACTCGCCCGAAAACGCATTCTCGGTTCCCGACTGTCGCGCCACGTGATAGGCCGTCGCACTAAGCTGCGCGCGCCACTCAGCCTCGCTCTTCACTATTTTTGAAAGAGGCACCACGCCCTCACTCTTACCGGCGGCGGAGAACTTTTCTATCCGCACAGGCCCGCCCGCCCATCCTTTATAGCTAAGCGCACTACTCACCGCACCCAAGCCTACGATAAATAATCGGCGACTTAGCGAGTTGCCGCGACTTTGATCACCGTTAAAATTTTTTGTGAACGACATGATGGCCTTTACTTGATAGGAAATGATTTAGGTTTACGCTTCATAACTACAAGACCGTCGTCCAGGCCAATATATTACAGCCAAACCCCTGATATCAGACCCGCCGCGACAATCGTCGGTGTTTACGTGGCGGACATGCCTGCCAAAATCCAGTCAAAAAGTTAACTGTAGTCGGTTTTTCGCGACGGCTGTCTGCATTGAGTAACAATTGACGCAACCTCGCCACACTGAGAATCTAACCGTGCAGAAGGCGATCAGTGAAGGGGAAGCTGTGCAAGACATCGAATCCAAAACTGAAATACAGATCGAGGCACCGACAACGGCCGAGACATCGGTTGTGACATCGGGTACGAGTCCTGCGGCTTCGGCGGTATCCATTATTGCGGCACTGGGCCTTGCAGCTTGCGGAAAAAATGCGGCGGTGTTTTCCCCGGAAGCGGCAGTCTCCGTTTCACCTACGCCCGCGCCGCCTACACCTGCTCCAGCACCCACACCGACACCGACGCCGACTCCTACGCCGACTCCCACACCGACGCCGACGCCGGGGCCCGTAACAAATCCTGTATCAGCAGCGCCCGCCAATGATTCAGCGGCAGCTCGATTTCTGCTTCAAGCGCAACTGTCTGTAACAGACAACGATATTGCCACTCTGAAGTCCCAGGGTTACAGGGCCTGGCTTAATACTGAGTATGATGTGCCCTTGGGTCAGACTGGCGTCGCTTGGCTAACCGCCCGCGGTTATAATTCGATTACTGCTGAGAAGCAGTATTTCTCGCAGGAATTTGGCGATTTCATGATTTGGAATCAGCTGCTGGTCGGCCCCGACCCCATGCGCATGCGAATGGCGCTTGCACTGTCCGAATTTTTCGTCGTGTCGCTGTCGCCGATCGACGGTTTTTATCCGCCGTATATGATTGCAGCGTACTGGGATCTACTAACAGCCCATGCTTTCGGCAATTTCCGAGGACTAATCGAGGCGATTTCACTCAATGCAGCCATGGGTCTGTTCTTAAGTACGCGGGGAAACCTCAAGGAGGACGTTGCGACGGGTCGTGAACCCGATGAGAATTTCGCCCGCGAAGTAATGCAACTATTTACGATTGGTCTGTATCAATTGAACAATGATGGGACGTTAAAAATCGATGCGGCAGGTAAACCTATAGAGACCTATGTGCAAAGCGACGTGAGTAACTTGGCGAGAGTATTTACGGGATACGATTATGATTATTCTCGGGTCACCGAAACTACCGTAGCATGGCAGGACTATCCGATTCCTAGCACTCAATTTGCAACCGATCGCATGGCCTTCACGGCCGCTGATCACTCCACGTTGGCAGTTTCGTTTTTAGGAATCAATATATCGGCTGGCACAGCGGGGGCAGACGCACTAGGTATTGCGCTTGACGGTTTGTTCAATCATCCCAATGTGGGTCCATTTTTTGGCCGTCAGATGATTCAGCGGTTAGTCACGAGCAATCCATCGCCCGCGTATGTAGAGCGTGTTGCACGAGCCTTTAACAACGATGGCACGGGTGTGCGTGGTAACTTAAGAGCCGTATGGCAAGCCGTACTACTCGATGAGGAGGCGCTAACGCCGCCCGCAGGCGGGGCTTCGTCTGCCGGCAAATTACGCGAACCCATCCTTAGATTTGTGCAATGGGCGCGGACAGTAGGTATTAGATCTGCGACCGGCGCCTTCCAAATTGATGACCTGTCCGCCAGCGATACCGCACTCGGCCAAAGTCCGCTGCGTTCACCGACAGTGTTCAATTTTTTTAAGCCGGGCTACGTCCCACCGAATACTGCGATTGCTGCGAATAAGAAACAAGCGCCAGAATTTCAATTACATAATGAAACCACGACCGCTGGCTATATCAATTTCATGGAAGACGTCATTCGGGGCGGTTACGCAGATGTCGTACCTACTTACAGTGAATTATTGCCATTAGCGCACGACGTGCCAAAACTACTCGCTTGGCTTAATTTAAAGTTGAGTGCGGGACAATTGTCAGTTAACACACTTGCAGTAATACAAAACGCTCTGTCTGTCCTTGGTGTAACGGCAACTAGTCCAACCGACACCAAGGTAGATCTAGTAGCCGCTGCTTGTTTGATCATTTTAAGTTGTCCGGAATATTTGGTGCAGAAATAAGCTATGACAACCCAAAACATGAATACTTTGACTCGGCGTCTCCTACTCCAGCGTGCCGCGCAATTGTGCGCGATGGGAGTTGCCGGGCCGCTGGCCATCAACCTTGCAGCAGTCGCGCAGGCCGCTGCCTTTAGTGCAACCGACTATAAGGCCTTGGTATGTGTTTTTCTGTATGGTGGTAACGATTATGCCAACACAGTCATTCCCTACGACTTAACAAATTATGATTTATATAGCTCCATACGCGGCGGCGGTGCCGGTCGCACGCGTGGCGGGATTGCACTGGGCCGCGACGAACTGTCCTCAACCGTACTGACTCCCGGGGGACAGATGCTCACGGATGGGCTGCAGTACGCGCTCGCACCTGAGCTAAAAGGCCTGAAATTGCTTTTTGATGCGGGTAAATTGGCTGTGCAGCTCAATGTGGGGTCGCTCATTCTGCCAGTAACATTAGCTCAATATAACGGTGGCAATCGAAACCTTTACCCATTACCACCGAAGCTTTTTTCGCACGATGACCAGCAATCTTTCTGGCAATCACTGGGCAGTTCAAGCACAACGGGTTGGGGAGGACGCATCGGCGATCTAGGTCTGTCCAATAACGACAATGCATCGCTCACTTGTATTTCAGCGGCGGGTAACGCCGTGTTTGTCGCAGGTCGTAATGCCGTGCAATACCAAATCAGTCCTAGCGGTGCGATTAAAATAAACGCGCTGCAAAATTCTCCCTACGGACTTGATAGTGTGCGTGACGCCATGGCGAAGTTAATCACTCAAGCGAGTTCGCAGGTGTTGGAGGATGAGTTTGCGGCCGTGACGCGCCGCTCTATCAGTTTAGAAGCATTGGTTAATACCGCGCTTATGAGCAGCCCTGCGAATACTGCTTTTGCAGCGGTAAATCCCGCCAACGAGCTAGCGGCACAGCTGAAAATCGTAGCCCGACTCATTGGGGCACGCAGCGCATTGGGAGTGAAACGCCAAGTATTTTTTGTATCGCTTAACGGATTTGATAGTCATGATGCGTTAATGAAAAATCACGCGTTGTCGATGGCGCAGGTCAATGAGGCGATTAGCGCGTTTTACCAGGCGACGGTTGATTTAGGCGTTTCCAACAATGTCACGACCTTTACCGCGTCAGATTTCGGACGAACTTTAAGTGCTAATTCTGACGGATCAGACCATGGTTGGGGTAGCCATCACTTCATCGTAGGAGGTGCGGTCAAAGGCGGACAGTTTTATGGTACCGCTCCGCATGTCTCGGTCAACAGCGATGATCAGGTAGGACAAGGACGATTACTGCCCAGTACTTCAGTTGATCAATTTTCGTCTACGCTGGCACAATGGTTTGGCGTCAGCGCAAGCGAGTTACCTGGAATCCTGCCCAATATTGGGAATTTCGGCAGCACTTCTTTAGGCTTCATTTAATTGGAATCGTGCACCATGTGCATCTGATCGTGATAGCCCAGAGCATGGGCAATATCGATCCATTGCACATTGGGCACCGCCGCCTTGCGTCGGAGGGCAGCCTCGAAGCGGACGATCCGAGTGTACAGCTTGGGTGGGATCCCTATTTCGTGGCGAAAGCGACGTTCAAACTGGCGGATTCCCAACCCTGCTGCATAAGCGAGGTCGGATACTCGAAGACATCCACCGCTCAGGAGTACTTGCAATGCGGTTTGAGCAACGGCCGGCGCTCAAACTCGCCAAATCCCCGGCCGAGCACAGCCACCCCGTCAAAGTCGTTATTGGTCAACTCCTCTGCTGGAACCGAAAACAATCCAAAGATACCGCCGGGCTGGAAGACAATGGTGAATGCGTCGACTCTCCCTTGCAGGACTCATTCAACTCTTCGAAAAGTCTGGCCGCCTATGAGAGCAATGGGATAGGCCTTTCTGATGACGCCCCCGTCAAGTTTGCGAACCTCATAAGGCACGCCGAACGTGAACTCGATCGCTTGCGGGCTTCTGGCCGGAACCGGCTGCATCGCGGTCTTACCGACCAGGTGGATTCCAACCTGATAGTACTAACGAACCAGGTTACGCAGGACGGGCGCGGGTCGGGAAGAATGGATCGCTTACCGTGATCCGCGACGCTAAGGACATGTCATCGAATGTCGCATTTCTACTATTGTGGCTACCTTTCGCCTGCTAGCCTGCTTGCCGTGATCATTAACGCCTGGGGAAATGATGGAACACCACACACCGGAATTATCGCGTCGGCAACTGCTGGCTGCTGCGATTGCCATGACATCAATAAATGGACTCGCACAGGGATCAGTGATCAAAGAGTCTAAACGAGCGATGCCCGAGCGAGCAACCGATCTCGGTCCCGACGCAAGGAGCCGCCTTGTCACATTCGATGTGCAGGTCAGCCGAAATGGTCAGCAAGCCGTGACAGTGCCCATCAGCATTACTACTACCACTACCGTGGTTATCGTGTGCGACATGCAAATGATTTTGGGACCAAAGGTGGCATGCTTGATCGTGCTGGAATCGACATCAGTATGATTCAGCAGGCTGTCGGCCCGACCGCGAAGGCTCTGGCTTCAGCTCGCCGTGCGGGCGTGCAGATCGTCTACCTAAAAATGGGGTTTAAGTCTGATCTGTCGGATCTCGGTGCATCCGACTCCGTAAATCGGGTGCGACACCTTGAGGGATTCAAGGTTGGGCAGACGATTCGCGCCCCCGATGGCCGGGAGAGCCGCATTCTGATTCGTGACAACTGGGACACCGATATTGTCTCGGAGCTGACACCGCAGATCGACGATGTCGTTGTATACAAGCATCGATTTAGCGGTTTCTACGATACCGAGTTGGATGCAACGCTAAAAAGACTCAAGGCTAAACACCTAATCTTCAAGCGGCTGCACCACGAGCGTATGTGTGGAGTCAACCATTAGAGATGCGATGTTCATGGACTATCTGCCGGTGCTGCTCGCGGACTGCACGGGCGAGCCAATTAGACACTATTTCTCTAGAAGCAATCACGAAGCATCACTCTTATCCATCGAAACTTTATTGGGTTGGGTTTCGGGCTCGGAAGAGTTTGTGAAAGTCCTTAGAGGCGCGTAGTCAGCTCTAGCGCTGCCGCCGGCCAATTCCATCGGATCGCATCCGCCCCATCGTCCCGATGTTCGCAGCACACGAAATCGCGTGAAAGGCGTACGATCGGCCGTCTTCTCACTCTTGTATCGATCAATTTGCGGGCGATGGGTGCCGGGCTTGTACATTGATTCGATCATAACGGTGTCGCTGCGCCAGACTGACATAGTTACACCATCATCCCCGACGGTATACGGTGTAAACAGCTGACTGGCGACCCGCCCCTCGACTGTTTTGAGCCAATCGTGGACCTGATCAACATGCACTCGAAAATCAATGACCCGGGCCAGATCAAGCTGTGGTCCGGGGTTAAAACCAACCGTCGTCATTACGAAAAGTCGGCCGCCTGGATCTCGAGAGTCGATATCGAATATCGACCCGGCGTTGGAGCGTTCGATGTGATTGCGCTCGCCGCGGTGAGCGATTGGCAAAAGCAATGCGTGCCAGCTTTCGACCGCATCGCCAAGAAACGGCAGGTAACGTTGTTTCGTTTCCAAAGCCTCCTCTGCGGCAGAGAGATCACCAAACAGGGCAACGCCACACCAGATATTGCTAGGCAATCGATAGCCGTCAGGGCCTATTGGTCCATCCGGACCTATCTTCCAGCTCACACATTTAGATGGGTGCTCGGTGAGTACGAGCTGATCGGGCGTAAATATCGTGCGGAATCGGATCCAGTGAGTGGTTGCCTACCTAGCTTTATTGTTGTGCGCGCTCATGCTGATTTCTGTGTTACCCAAGGCGAGTTGGCAGACATTAGCGAACTCCCAATAATTTTGCACAGAAGATTGCTGCATATTTTACAATATTACAACTTGAATTAAGTTAAGGGTCGACACGATCACATCAGTGGCGAACATCTGGTTACGGGCATTCATATGGCATTAGCGGAGTAAGCAATTGATGTCTGGGCGCAACTCAAAAATTGGAACATGATAGTTCCCCAACTTGCTGGCGACCGCCAATGTACGCCAAACTACTTTCAGCCGATCGCGTGCTGGCATTGTTCGCTTTGACGAGCTTAAGCGTGGCGGAATCTCCGCAACGCGCTAGCGACGCGAGATCATTCAGTTTCCTCGGCTTTGCGACGAAAGTACTGATCTCCGGGGCCGATACTGCAGGGGCGTCCGCGTTACTAGAGATGCAGATTCCGAGCAACTCTGGCCCGCCAGCACACATTCATTCGCGCGAGGATGAGGTCTATTTTAATAAAAAGCGGTACTTTTCAATTTTTGATGGACGGTGTGTGTATGCAAGCTGGCCGCGGCACGACTCTGTATATGCCAAAAGGGCACTTTCATACCTTCAAAAACATATCGAAGCAAACAGGTGTGCAGTTAATGTTTGTCTATCCCGCAGGCATCGAACAATTCTTTTGGGAAATACACGCACAAAATTTGCAGGTGCCACAGGATTTTCCGACACTAAATGAGTTAGCGAATACCAAGTACGGCATCAATCTTGTACCAGACCATAATTTTCATGCGGGCGCTTGCAAGATCGTCAATACAATTAAGTAAGCGTTCAGTAACCATTGGCGCACCTATTCGCGGACGCGATGCCAGAAATCGTGCTCGACGATGCGGTACAGATTTTCGGTTAACCGATCGGCATCAGCCGGCGACACATGCGACCATTCTGGCAGGTCGAAGCCCTGCAGATCTGGATAGTCCTCAAAGTGAATTCCCGGCACGCCAGTTGCCGCCAACAACGCATCCCAGGTGTCGGCGCGAGGCAATAGGGTGTTTTCCAACTCCAGATAGGGTCCGGCACTCGGCAAACGCACGAATAGCACTTTGACGCCGCGGCCACGCAATGTCATAACGGCCTTTGCGCAGCGATCGATTTGTTCCCTAATGAGCTGCCTTAATTTCGCCGGCGGCGGGTCATGCTTCCAGAGAGCAAATCGCGGCATCCAAATCCCCCGCACCAGCGCGCGGTATTCGGCGTCGGCTTCCACCTTACTCCATAGATGAGTATTGCGATCCATCTCAGTCACGCTGATCTTACGCACGTCCGTGAGTGGCACTTTTCCGGGTCGAGCGGGCCATGGTTGGCGCTCGATCACCGTGGCGAGTGCGAAATCCGGATCATCAAAGGCGAACATCGGTTCGATCAAATGCATCGACAACCACTGCCCGATGCGCTGCGACGGAGATTCGTCTCGATAATATTTGATCGCAGCGACGCGGCGCGCAAATCCTTCGAAGAACATAACAGGAGATACGCCGACGAGCAGCCGACCGGTAAACTTCGGATCTGCTGCCAGATCTTCCATGAACCGTAGCGGCGACGTGCCTTCGAAGGAAAGTTGGATCGGACGCTTGCCGTCAAGTCGTTCCCATACGGGCAGCTGCAGATCGAAGTACATCCGCGAGTCTCCAACGAGGACCGTCGCGTCGCCTTCCCCGTTATCGATTCTCCGACGCTGAATGGCCCACAGCCCGTCGCTGCTGCGGATGGTTGGCAACATGCCGAAAGCCCGCCAATGCCATTCCCAAGCGACTAGCATGAGTAGCGACATCACTAGTGCACCAATAACAATGCCGTTCCACGGTAGCATCGGTATATCGCGATGAGGAACGGGTTGAGCCACCCCTGGGCGATCTGAGGCTGTCAACCGCACTTTAGAATTGGAAGTAGATGAAGGCATTTCCCGATCCTTGTGCAATGACGATCGCGAACGCCATCAACGCCCAGACTAGCGAGACAGCGAGCGCTGGGGTACGCGCGACGACCGATTCCAGTGTGCGGGCACGCATCAGCCAATGCGTGAGTACGATGCCGCTAACGATCGCGGCGACGAAGACCAGAGATGGAGTCGCCAGTATCGGTTGAGCGTGGCCGTTCTGGCCTAGCATCCCCCGCATAACAAGCCAAGCTTTGCCGAAGGTTTTAGCGCGAAAGAACACCCAAGTAAGATTCACCAGCGCAAACGTGAGTACACCGAGCGCCACAAACACCACCGGACTGGGGCGATACTCTGGTAGTCGCGCCCGCAATGCTCGCTCGACTGCAAGATACAGGCCATGCAATCCGCCCCAAGCGACAAAGGTCCAGTTAGCGCCATGCCACAGTCCGCCGAGCAGCATCGTCGCAAATATAGCGACATACGTGCGACGATCGCCATGGCGATTGCCGCCGAGCGGAATGTACACATAGTCACGCAACCACGCCGACAATGTAATGTGCCAGCGCCGCCAGAAATCAGAAAACCCCACGGCAGCGTAAGGAAACCGAAAATTATCCGGCATCGCAAACCCTAAGCACATCGCTGCGCCGATCGCCGTGGTCGAATAACCGGCAAAATCGCAAAATATTTGGCCGCTGAAAGCAAGGGTTGCAGCCCACGCATCGAGTGCACCAGGTATCTTATCGCTGTCGTAGATACGCTCCGTGATACCCGAAAGAAAACTATCTGCCAGCACCACTTTGTTGAATAATCCGAGGGTCATCAACGCAAGACCGTAGCGTAACTGTTGCGCGCTCGCGCGGCACGGCTGCGCAAACTGCGGAACGAGCTCGGTTGGGCGCATGATCGGCCCCGCAACCAAGTGCGGGAAAAACGTCACGAACAATGCATAGTCTAAGAGATTGCGCGCCGGTGCTGCGCGCCGCAGATACACATCGAGCGTGTACGACATCGTAGCAAAGGTATAAAACGAAATCCCAACTGGCAGCACGATGTCATAGCGGGGCGGTCGATAGGTGACTCCAAGACCTGTCATCAATAGGGTAAAGTTGTCGAGAAAAAACTGACCATATTTAAAATAACCCAACAATCCGAGGTTCGCCACTACCGACAGTAGCATCCACGCATGGCGACTCGCTGGACGCTGCGCGTTGACTAGACCTTGCGCCGCGTACCAGTCGACTACGGTCGACACCCACAACAGGATGATGAAGGGCGGATTCCATGTCGCGTAGAAAATGTAGCTCGCGAGCAATAAGTTGATTTTTTTGGTGGTCCAGCTTAAGCGCAACGAGTGCAGCCATAGCACACATAAGAAAAAAACGATGAACGTTAACGAGTTGAATACCACGATCCGAAAGTATATAGCACTGTTTCATTGCGGAGTAACGTAAACTCGTCGGCATGACGCGCGACCCTGAATCCGTGGCAGCCCAGGGACCCATAAGAGTCTTCTTAAGCTATGCAAGCGACGACCGCCCGCGGGTAGCCGCCCTCGTCGCCGCGCTTGAGGCAGCAGGCTTTACGGTGTGGTGGGATGCGCTCATCAATGGGGGAGCGATTTTCGCCAAGTCCATCGCAAGTGATGCATCGCAGTCTTTTCTCCGATGGATTGGCGGAAGAATTACGCTTAAGTCTGTCGCGCGATAATCAACTACAGGTTGCCGCGCAAACCTCGACAGGAATATTTCACGATCGCCAAGAGAGCACGCAAAAAATTGCGCAAAAACTTGGGGTCGCATTTCTGCTAGACGGTAGTGTGCGCCGCGCTGCAGACGTCGTGCGCATGGTCGTGTCGTTGGTTGACGCATCTACCGGTTTCAATCGCTGGTCCCAGTCCTTCGACCGTAATCTAAAAGATATATTTGCGGTGCAGTCTGAAATTGCTGAATCCGTGGTAACCAGTTTAACCGCGCAGATGGGAACATTGCGGCCCAATGCCGGGGGTACTGCCAATGTACTCGCGTTCGAAGCATACCTGCGAGGTCGTGCTCTTTTCCACCAAGATTCCGGTGAGCAAACGGATCGCGAAGCACTAAAGTTATTTGAGGACGCGATTGTTGCGGATCCTGACTATGCATCTGCGCATGCGGCTCGCTCGCGTGCATTGGTTAATATTGCCGGCCAATATGCTGCCGCGGATGCCTTTCCAGCCTTGTATGATGCAGCAGAAGCGGCTGGCGTATCGTATGATCATGCGCACCACTTGGCAGCCGGTGACGCGGACTTATTATCCGCCTTTGCATTTTATTGCGCGCATGGGCGACAGCACGCTCTACCAGCAAGCCGAGATATTGGCGCAGTGGGGTGATACTGAAACGGCCATGAATCGGCTGGCACACGGCTGGCGCGCAGCCTTGGTGCTTGCAGGGATTACGGATTAATCGGTGTGCTGTACTTAAGCCTGTTTCGCATGGTCGAGGCCTCACAACCATTGATCGCGCGCAACCTATTGAGCCTACCCCGTCATTGGTTTCTGCTACCCGCGGCTGCGCTAGCGGCAATCGCGCAGACGCTATTAGCGCCGATGCATGGAGTCCCCGCGGCGGTGTTGATCGCAAGTGCCGCAGCGATCATTTGGGCCCGCGGCGTGTCTCTACATGACCCGGATGCATTCCGTGCGACGCTCGGTAACAACGCATTTCGTTGGCTGCTGCTGGGGTTTTCCGCAGTGCTATTTATGGACTTCTCAGCTTCCTTCTGGCTAATTCCATTAGCGCAGCGACGTTTCGGGTTGGATGCGAGGTTAGCCGGTGCAGAACTAGGTGGCCTCATGATTGTAGGCGGTATTATAGGATCGGTACTAGGTGGCCTAATCGCGGATCATTGGCGCCGCCGAACGCCTGTGGGGCGCGTGTGGACCGTGTTGATCGTGGTGATATTAGAAGCGCTTGCAATAGGCGTGGCGGCGCAAGCCACAAGCTACCCCTCATTTCGCATCGCATTTGGCATATTTTGCCTGGCAAGTGGTGGCTGGACGGGTGTCGCGGCTGCGCTCGGTTTGGAACTCGTGCCACGCGTTCACCGCGGTACCGCCATTGCCGTTTATTTTCTGGTGACGACCCTATTGGGTCCTGGACTAGGCGCGTGGGCAGGGGGTGCGTTCGCTGATTGGCTCGAATCGTTAAGTCAAGCCATGATTGGGTGTGCCGCAGTAGCAGTAGTCGCCGTGGCCTTTTTTATCAAGCTGGCGCGTACACCTCCCATTTAGGAGTACTAGCAGGTCTGTCGATGCGAGCAATATAGAAGTTATGAAAACCTCTACTTTTTATGCCTTGTGGTTATGCTCACTGGGAATTCTGGTGTTGCCGAGCGTTTTAATTCATGCCCAAGAGTTAAACGTTGAGCGCGCAACTGCAATTGCTCCCGCGAAATTTTCACCTGAACAAGCTATCGCAACATTGCGCTCGCACCAAAATGTGATGCATCCCCTATGGCAGGATTTAACCTGGTCGCAGCGCTTGGAAAGAGCGCGCCAGTTCGTCAGCCGATTGATTCACCCCCAGGCACTCAGCGCGAGCGCCGCCACTGCCGGATTTGCAGGGAACTTCACCACGATCTCCGCGCCATCAGGGGTGGCGATGGCGCTGCAGCGCCAGGCCGATTGCTCGCTGTCGATGTACAACGGCACCTACACGTTCAGTTTGACGCCGCCTACCATGGTCACTTTGCAGGTTGCCGGCATCACCCCTAACATCGAAAAAACTTTGCACAAGGCGGCGGGTTTAACGACGCAGAGTAACCTGTTCGCGTCGGGGTGCAAGGAAGCCACCTTAGGGATTGGTAATCGGCGTGCCGTATTCCTCGGCACCTCCCCGCAAAACCTTAACTTGTATGCAGCGTCGGGCTACGACCGAACAAAAAGCGCTAAAGTGTTGTATTCCCTCGGAGTCAATACTAGTACCTATGAAGTGCGCTCTGTCAGGGGACATCAACGGCGATGGCCGGGCGGATTTAGTCTACATTGCGCCCATCGTGAACGGACCGTTGGGAGTATTCATCGCACTGGGCGATGGGTATGGTGGTTTCGCGACGCCGGTTTTCTATGCGGTACCCAGTTTTCTAGGCGCTGGCCAACTCGAATACTTCCCCACGATCTCCTCACTGCATCTCGCCGACGTCAATCATGACGGCAAAGCAGATTTAATCTATTCATACACCGATACTGACTACAAGAGCCAAGTATTTACCGTGGGCACTGCCGTACAGCTTGGCCACGGCGATAATACTTTTCAGCCGGTTAAAACCATTCCTTACTACTCCGGAGTGACTGGGTTCATTCGCACTTCCAAAGTTGCTGGACCCGATATCATGCGGCAAATACTGAGCGGTACGGAGTACGCACCCATTAGCGTTGCTGATATGAACGGCGATGGCATTCCCGACATTGTCGCACTAGGATCATCCAGCAGTTATAATCTGCAAGTCGCGGTTTCGCTCGGGCTCGGCGATGGCACCTTTAAAACACCCATCCTGAAAACTTACGCGGCGCAAGCCCTCAACTCTGAAGGCCTGGCGGTGGCCGATTTCAACGCCGACGGTAAACTGGATGTAGCAGTGACTGATCCGTTTGTCCCGGCCGCTAACGGCCTTTCCTTCGGCAACGGGGATGGCACGCTGAGCACTAGCGGTCCGACCACTGCCGCACTGCCAAATCAAGGAATATTTCTGCAGGTGGGGGGCGCCACCGTCGCTCTCGATTTAAACGGCGATGGAAAGCCGGACATTATTTCGGGCAGCGTCGAACTGCTCGCTCAAAATACCACAAGCTCTGGCAGCGCCGATTTTGCGCTAACAGCCAGCAGCGCGTCAGGCACAATTGTGGCTGGAAATTCCGCGACCACCACCCTAAGTCTTGCACGCAGCAACGGCTTCGCTCAAAACGTTACCTTGTCCTGTTCCGGATTACCCACCTTAGCGACCTGTAGTTTTTCGCCGGCCGCCGTGACCTTAGGGGCAAGCGCGGTCACCTCTACTCTGACTATCGTCACAACGGCCAAGACGGCAATGAATTTGCCCACCCAACCTCTCAATCCACTTATACCTGAGAGCCTATTGTTAGTGGGATTGGGATTAGGAGGAATACCCATTGGTTTAACTCAGCACCGCACTCAAGGGCAGCGGCGCCGAGGGCACAGTGGCCACCACGGGCGCCAAGTGCGACGTGTTGCGCGAATGCGGGGGCTCATGCTCTGTGCCTTGGCGCTGACCGGGTTCGCCCTGCTCCACGGCTGCGGTGGCTCGGGGTCAAGCCCATCCGGCAAACCGATGGGCAAACCCGGAACTCCCGCCGGCACCTACACCGTAACGGTGACTGCCACCGCAGGTTCCATAGCGCACAGCGTGACTTTCACACTGTATGTGACGTGAGTTAACCATCGCGTTTGCGCGCCTAGCGTTAGCGCCTGCGGTTAGCGCCTAGCGTTCGCGCCTGCGGTTAGCGCGGTAGACGCGTACGTATCACCCGACCCGTAGCGTCGCGGGCCACTTGAACATCGAAATACTGGCCACGGAATTCGAGGTGGCGCAGCGTCAGCGACTTCCATTCAGGTGGCAAGATCGGCGGATACGTGTCAACCAGCCCTGCCTCCGTGATGCGCAAGCCCGTAAAGCCGTAGACCAGATTCTGGACCATGCCCCCCGCAGCGGTGACGAAGTAGCCGGCGTTGTTGCGGGCGGTTTCGGTCCTTACGTTGAAAGGTGGCTTCAGTGTGCCGCCGGTGAAGTTTCCATGAAACCAATCGATTGCGGCGGACGCATCCCCCGCCACCGCCGCGGTAATGGAAGCCGGCGCCAGGCCCATGCTGTTCGGGTCGCGTTGCGATTCCGCTAGCAGCCGCTTAGCGTAGTGGTAGTCATTGTGACGAACCTGCGCACTCATCTTGAGGTCCACCGAAGGCAACAAGAGCATCGGCACTGAACTACCGCCCCAGGAACTGGAGCCGTGAGGCACGGACTCGTCGAAATCTAAGTGATGTTGGCCCGACACTGAAAACGGAATGTGCAAGTGCTCGGCAATTTGCCGCCAGCGGGGATCGGGCCTGGCACCGACGATAAGCGCGGCGGCGGCAGCAATGCGCAGTGCCTTGGCAGCGGCAACATTCGTGAAGGTGTCGTTCGGAACATCGCTGTAGTCTTCGTCCACTGAAGTCACGTGAAGAATGTCGTAGCGGTGCAAACGGGCGTTGTAGCTTGCCCGACTCACCCAGAAATCAGCGACGCTACGAATGACCGGCCAGCCCTGCAGCCTTAGCCATTCCCGATCCAGGGTTGCAAGATAGTACTGCCATTGCGCGATCGCCACGTCCGCATTGACATGGATTTCGCGCTCGCCGAGTACGCCTGCAAAGTGCGGAGTCTGCTCGTCACCATTTTCAGGATCGGATTCCCAAGGATACATCGCCCCCGCACGACCGCGTTCAAGCGCCCGTTTCTGGGCGGCTGGAAGCGTACGACTGCGGAACATGACCAGCGATTTGGCACGCTCGGGGTGTAGTAAAAGCAGCGCTGGAAAGATCCAAGTGTCGCTGTCCCAGAACGTATGCCCGCTGTATCCGGACGTCAACGCACACGCACCCATCGGCCACGCGGTGTCGGTCGTCGAACTTGCGAGGAGATAATATAATTCAGAGTGTGCGGCAAGTTGTGCCGGCGCATCGCCCTCGATGACGATGTCGGACTGCCACAGCGCGGACCAGGCGCTGCGGTGCTCGCTGAGCAGCCGCTCGAAGTCTTGTGCGCGCGCCAAGGTGACCAACTTGAGATCATCGGCCGCGTCGCCACCCCACCCGGCACGCGAGTGAGCCACGAACTTGTTAAACGCATAGGTCTTGTTCTTCTCCACCTGCACCGTGACGATCAGGCTGAGCCGGTAAGAGCTCTGATATAGCGTCACCGCCACCGGGACTAACCCGGCGGGCAGGCTAACGGCCGCAGCTTGCGCCATCTTTAAGCCTTTTTCGGCTTTGCCATCAAGCCACATTGTGAGATTTTGCGTGTCGCCGGTTGCGTCCAGCACGTGTGTGTCACCGTGATACCAGAGAGCGGCGCGATCGGGCGTGGCAGGCGCCACCGGTTCCATGTTGAGACCGTTGGCAGCGAGATTCTCTTCCATCTCCGGTCCGCTTAA
Source organism: Gammaproteobacteria bacterium (assembly GCA_025359565.1). Lineage (GTDB taxonomy): Bacteria > Pseudomonadota > Gammaproteobacteria > Steroidobacterales > Steroidobacteraceae > Bog-1198. Next base: position 71,316 of record JANYFY010000032.1, read on the forward strand.
AGTGCCAAGGGGAAAGCGCGGCTGGTGAGGTGCCCAGAGATTCAATGCGAAAGACAGCTGCACTTGGCCGTCAAAGTCCGGAGTTATTGCCAATTGGGTGACGCTCAAGTGCGGGCTGGCCTGGCTTACGAAGGTCACGACCTTGATGTCAGAATGTCTTGACCCGTCGGCGTAGCGATAGGCAGTTGTCAGGGTAGCCGAATGCAGGTCGAGCGTCTGACGATAGTCGGTGAAGTGTGCGGCGTCGAGCGGTGCACGATTGAGCCATGACGCTCCTTTCGACAATGCATCCGCGCGATAGTCGATTTCCGTCCAGCCCGGGATTGCCGCCGGCCGCGAGATGTCTTTCTCTCCGTAGTCCATGAAGGCCACCATGTAGGCCAGGTTGCCCTCGGTACCCCGCGGTGATCCCAACGTGGATACATAGCCATTGGCGAGATACGGCGGGAAATAATTGCTGAGGTCCTTCGCACCGGCGCTTAAACTAAAGCCCTCGTCGGCCCGCGCCGTCGGCGCCATTAGCACCAGTACGACCCAGAGCATTGCCAACCATCCGCCTGATCGATAGTTCGTCACTTAAGATGCCTTCGGCTCGTGAAGAAGCCGTTGAGTGTGAGTCGGCCAGCGTTCGGATCATTGCTCAACTTATCAGGGATCGTGATAGCGCTTGAGTGCAGCATAGCCCCGTCGTAAAAAATCAAGCGGTTCCACTTAGCCGCCACCTCACCAATACGCCTAAAATGTGCGTTGCTATTTTCCATGTATCCGGCCTTGATCCCATATTTTGCAGTAAAGATCTCGGCCGCAACCCGAGTAGCGTCCATAAATAATGCGTCGATCTCAAGCTTGGTCCGTTCCGGCACATAAAAATTTGTGCCCCCTAAGCTGTGGTCGTGAAAAAGATAAAGCACACAGGCTTGCATGCTCAACCGGGCATCGAGACTACTGTCGTCGCGATGACAAATCCACTGGATCGGCCGTAGTGCCTGGGGCGGCAGCGTGACCATCGAGTAGCGACACAACACACTCACGGCGCGTCGCGCGTCGAAGTACCGACGCAACCTCCATTGAAAGAATTCGGTGACACCTGCGGTCAGCTCGCGAGGTGAGGGCAGAGAAACGCCAGGGTAGAAACTGGAATCCACGGCACTGAAGTTGCCATGCCGATCGATGGCGAACTGCGCCAGCTTTTCTGGCTCCAAGAGCGCATCGTCGATGACGAGACAGAAATGACTGTCGTCGAATTTCTCGACCACGACCGACGCGTTTGGATTGAAGAGGCGCGCTGGCACAGGCTTGCGAATGGCTTCAGGCCAGGAATGAGAGATGATCCGGCATTTTCGCCGCGGCCATATGAATGCTTTCTCTGACGCGCCTCAGGTAACTGAAGTTATCCTCTGATTTGATCGAATCAATCAGCGGATTATAGTTCTGTGGATTATGGCCTTGGCCCAGCAGCACCGCGAACCAGCTGGCCTCTTTGAATAGCTCGTCCGTGGCCAGAACGATTCGACCAGCGCGCGCGAAATGCTGCTCTCGGTAGACTAGCGTGTCGGGCAACGGCATCGCGCGACAATAGTTCCACAGCGGGTCGGTGCGGTTCATTGTGGAATGATAGTGCAGAGCCAGGAAATCTTTGATACCCGCCAGTTCATCCGTAATCACCCGGTTGTACTGTTCAACAACGAAGGGATCACAATCTCGATCGGGGAACAGCGACAGTAGCTTGGCGATGCCACTTTGGATCAGATGGATGCTGGTCGATTCCAGCGGCTCCAGGAACCCACTCGATAGACCGATGGCAATGACGTTCTTGTTCCAGGCTTGGCGCCGACGGCCGGCTTTGAAGCGAATCGGTCGCGGATCGGCCAGCGCCGGTCCATCTAAATTGCGTAGCAAAACCGCAGCAGCTTCATCATCACTAATAAACTGGCTACAATAGACGTAACCGTTACCGGTGCGGTGTTGCAAGGGAATTCGCCACTGCCATCCGGCCTCGCGGGCGGTGGAACGGGTGTAAGGAACGGGAGGTCCCATGCGCTCGCAGGGCACAGCCTGTGCACGATCGCAGGGCAGCCAGTGCGACCAGTCTTCGAATCCAGTCTTCAAGACTCCTTCAATGAGTAACGCGCGAATACCCGTGCAGTCAATAAAAAGATCGCCGCTGAGAATTTCGCCGCGATGGGTGTGCAGCGCAGTGACAAAACCGGTCTCGGGATGCTGCTCGATCTTTGCGACCGTGCCTTCATAGCGCTTCACGCCCGCAAGTTCTACGCGCGTGCGCAAATATTTTGCGTACAGACTGGCGTCAAAATGGTAGGCATAGCCGAGCGTTGACAGGAGTGAGCGCTGATCGGCAACAGGAAGGGAAAATTTGCCCGTGCGTGCCGCCACCGTATTCAGTGAATAATCTTCAAAATTTTCGCCAAACCCCTCAAGCTGCGCCTTGACCCAGCGATGCTGGAACGCCACGCCATCGCCCGGAACTCCGTAGCGGCCGAAGGGATGGAAATACCTGTGATTAGGTCGCGCCCAATCTTGAAATTCGATGCCAAGCTTGTAGGTGGCCCGAGTTTCCCGCATGAATTCCTTTTCATTGAGTCCGATGATCGCGTTGAACCAGTGAATGGTGGGGATGGTCGCCTCCCCGACGCCGATGGTTCCAATATCGTCAGATTCGACCAGCACCACACTGCATTGCCGCAGGTCGATGGCTTTGGCCAGCGCTGCGGCGGTCATCCAGCCCGCGGTGCCACCACCGACAATCACTATTTTTTTTATGCGTTTGTCGTTCATGGGTATCAGAGGTCGTCTACCGTTCCTGAACGTCAGGCGGAGCAATCGCCAAGTACACGGTGCTCCACAGTTGCGCCGCGTTCGATTCATCGACATCGGCGCCGCTCGCGCCGAACGGTGCAACACGGAATTTCCCGTCCGCATAAGCCCAGGACCAAAGCTCTGAATTTCGCACCACTCGACCCGCATTAATCGCGCGCCACAATTGATTCTGCGCCGAGCGAATGCGTTTTCTGACCGGTTCTGGTAGATCTCCACGCTGCAGCTGGCGGTCGATTCCTGCCGCCAGCACTGCTTGCTGCCAGGACCAAATGACTGCTCCGTGGTAGGCGTTTTTGGTAAACCGTGCCTGGACCTCAGGCGCAGAAAATACTGGATTGGCAACTACTACGCCGACATCCGTGAGTAACCCTGCTGGGAAGGGTCTCATGATCGCAGCCACCGCTCGATCAAGGTTTAGCGGGTGTGGATCACCAAACAGCAATTCAAATCCTTCGTCGGTATGCAAGATCGGTACTGTGCCGAAGTCCGCTCCCAGCGCTAGCGCGTGAAAGTGCACCGATTCTTGACCCACAGAGCGCAGCGCCGCGTCATCTGGCAACCCCAACACCTTGGCATAGGCTTCGATATGACGGCGGGCGACCTCGTTGACCACCTCAATGTCGAACAGCGGGGCCGCTTTAGCGCGCCACACCCCTGCCATCGTTGCCGCACGCGCAAACTGTGTTCGATCCTCTCGACTCAGATAAGGGTCGAGCAAACCACTGGCGTAGAATCGACCTGCGGCCTTAAGTGCCGCCGGTACGAAAACGGCGTTGACATCGTACGGATAACGGCCACCCCCGAGCCCGTCATCGCTATCGCGCCATTGACCCGCCATCACCTTACGCTTAAGCCCGATCAAGTGCTTTACTTGCGGCGCATCGGAGAACGCGGTGGCACTTTGAATGACCAACCTTAGATTTTGGACTAGGTCGGCGCCCAAGGTCTGTTGCGTCCCTCCATATCGGCCGTCCATGCGCGCAAGGTACGCCCTTGCTCGCGGTCGGCCTCGCGGATCATCGAGCATCCAATTACTGGCAACCGGCGCGAGCATGTAATTGCCGTCGATCATATTGTAGTTGTAGGTTGGCGCATCGGACTTCGTACCGGTATGCAAATGATCAAGAATGGCGAATTCACCGATATCTTCTTCGTGAGCCACCTCACCTTGCGGGGAAAGGCGCGCGAGCACTGCACCCAAGCCAGCCTCCACCGCATCGGGCATGAGTGCCGGCATTAGCAGCCTCACCGACATGAGCGTATCGCGACCAAAATAAGTGTTAAAGCGCCAGCTGCCAGCCAGAAACTTTTCCTGGTAGCTAAGGAAAGCCAGAATATTTTGTGCCAGAAGGTCGGGGACTGCGCGCTCGTTAACCAGCCCTTCTCGGGCTAGCGGCGTCAGCGGAGTCTCGCCCGTCAGGGCTATGATCTTCATGCCGATCAGGCCATCGTCGCCCGCCCGAATCGCTCCATCCTGCAACGCGCCGTGCGTCACTTCAATACTCAATGCGTAGCCCGCCGCGCCGTCCAGCCGGTCACGCGTCCAGGCAATCGTAGTTCCGCGAATCACCGCCTTAGTGTCGACTTGTGCCGGGAATGTGCCTAGGGCCTGATAGTCCCGCAGCACTCTAACATTGGATAGCAGGACCTGTTTTATTGATAACTTGGGTGACTGGACGGAGGCGAGTACGGCCATGCCATACATCGGACGTCCGCGGCTGTCAGCAGCGGATACCGGCTTAGGTTCTCCTTGCAACGTCCAAATTGCCGACTGAGCATCATGCGCGAACCAAAGACCGGCACCGCTGTTGCCCGCGGGAAAGGCAATCAGAATGCGGGGATCTGGGCCTGACCGCAAAACGAGGTGCGCCGCCACGGAACCTGAGCGCAAAAAACTATTAAGATTGAGTCCTTCCGCCACGTTGAAAGACAAGACCTCGGGAGCGTCGACGGCACGCGCCCCGAACGGTGCCGCAGCCAGCAGAAATGCACCGCTGATTCCGAGAACCCGACGAATTACTGATTGCATGGACACGTTCAAACCCCATTGCTTCAAGGGCCGCAAAACCGTCACGCCGCGAGCTACGGGATCACGACGCGTTACTGCGACGGTGCCGTCGAGCGGGCGCCGCATTAACTACGGCGGTCCCGCAGAGCGCTGGACCGCCGTTAACTAAGTGACGCGCGTCGGCGTCCTAGAGCGAAAAGGTTACGCTCAGCAACCAATTACGCCCTGGAATGGCGCGTCCGTAGAAAGTGCCGTTGACCACTTGCTGCGTCAGGCCCTGGCGAGGGTTGCCCTCTGTCAGACCCAGCTTATTAGTGATATTTTGCACGGAAGCGTTGAGGGTCATTCTGCTGGTTGCATTCCACACCGCACCCGCGGCCAAGGTCCCGTAACCCGGGATCTTCACACCATTGCCGATATCATCGTAGAACGCACCTTGATAGCGATAACGCACGTAGACCCTGCCCAGGTTCGAGGGCAGCACATACGCTTGGTCCGTGGTGAATAAAGTCTTCGGTGTGCGCGGATCAACATTGCCGTTGAAATCGGGGTAACTCGTTAGGCTCTGCAGTTTATCGTTAAATCTCTCTGAGACCTTCGCCGAGGAGACCGTCGGTTTCTGGAAAGCACCCTGAAAAGTCATCTCCCAGGCGTTGATGCCTAAGGCATAGAGCGGCACCGCTTTGAAGTCATACTCAACGCCGGTACTCACCACGTTGTAGGTAAGACTGCAGTTGAAGTTTGGATTGGCCGGATCGAAACAGCCATTGTTCTGGTCCTTCAATTGAGTACGGAACACACCCACTGAGCCGGTAAACAGGCCGCTACCGTAGCGCAGTCCTGCCTCATATAAGGTCACACCCGTCGGCTCCGAGCCGATCGGATCTGCACCCCCGTTCTCCTGAAATCCGTATTCGAACTGGCCATAGATGGCGAGGTTCTTGGCCACCGTGTAGTTGACCCCGAGACTCTCCGCCGCCTTGCTGTGCTTGGCGCTCTTCACGCTGTAAGTGCCGTTGAATAGATTGTTCCACGGCAGGCCACTGATGGTAGGGGTCTGAGAGGTAGGGTTAGGCAAGGCGTTCACGCCGTAAAAGTCACCCGTGGTCACGCCGTTGCAGGTGAATGTGCCAGCCTGGCAGCCGCCGCCGACGGATTGTCCGGACGACTGAGTGTCCTTGTATTGCTCGACGCGCACACCGAAGTCGATATGCAATTTGTCATTGAGCGTCAACTCGTCGTTGAAATACCCCGACAGCGAGGAAATATCATCGTTGGTAATGCCGGTACCCCAGTCTCCATACGAGACGAGTCCGTGGTCGGTGAGCGATCCCACGACGCTTCCTGCGCTATTGAGCGCGACCACATCATAGATATGCGATTTCGAGGTGACCCCGTTAATGACATGCGCTGTGGAGCTCTGGTCGTTGTAGCGCGCTTCGTGATAGTACATACCCCCTAGGGTTAAGGAGTTCTTAAAGCTATCGCTGCTGGTGTCCCAGCGCGCGCCAAAGTTGCTGGCAAAATCGTGCCCGCTAAGATTCTGGTGATTGAGCCAGGTTTGTTGCAGCAATCCGTTGCCGTTCAGCGCATTCAGCGCTGCAGTATTATTGGCACCGAAAATCGCGCCCGTCGTCAAATCCTTCAATCCAAAAGTGGCTCCCGGATACAGGCCGTTATTACTCGCGGCATTGAACAGTCCGCTAATCGGTGAAGCTCCGCCGGCGTTTAGATAATTATTAGCGGTATCCAGACCCGCATTGCCGGAGCCGGAACCCGGAAACACGCCATTGAAGTCCCAGTCGTAGTTCAGGTAGTGCGCCTTAGCGAATAAGTTCCAGCCGCCGCTGAGCGGCAGGTCGAGATCCAGGCGGATCTGGTGGGTGGTGGCGGCGATGCCCTTGGAAAGACTAAACGTGCGATAACAGGTAATGAGGCAGGAGTCCGGAATGCCAATGGTGCCGAACGCCGGTCCCGCAATATTGTCTTTCAATCCATTTAGACCCTGCACGTTACCCACGTTACCGTTGTTCAACGTAAACGGCATGTCGGCGTAGTACGGATCATGTTGGTCGCCGACCTTGGCGCTTAAGGTAACGGTCGCTCCGTTGTCGAATTTCTTCGCCAGAGCAGCCTTTAAGTGCCAGGATTCGTAGGAGAAACCGGCGTCGCGAGTGCCGCGATTGCTTTCCAAGTAGCCGCCGATATTGAAGGCAAGATCGGAGTTCAGCGGGGCGGAGTAATACAAATCTACGCGGCGGTCCGCATAGGTCGTCGCCGACGCTTTAACAATGACCTCTTCTTTATCGAAGTTCGGTTTGCGCGTAATCCAGTTGATGCTGGCACCTGCGGCGTTAGGCAGCAAAACGTTAGAGATGCCGCCGAGCACGCTCTCGACTCTAAGGACGTTGATATCGTAAGAAAACAACTCATCCGGATTACCCGTGCCTGGGTAGGCAACCATCAGGCCGTCTTCCATCCAGTTGACGAACTGTTGGCCGCCGCCAGGCAATCCGCGCACCGAATAGTTGTTGGACACCGCACCTGCGGTATCTTCGACGAACATACCCGGAATCATCTCCAACACCTCGTCAGTACTGCGTGGAGCTTTTTGATCCAACGCCACCTCGTTAATTGCGATGACGTCAGAAGAAGAATTCAAAATGGTACGGTCCTTCGCCGTAGTACCCGTGACCACGATCTCATCCAGCGTCGCCCCGGCATCCGCGGCGGTTGCGGCCGGTGCCGTTACTGGCTGAACGGCCTGCGCATAGGCACCGCCACTGGCGCCGTAAAGGATTCCGGCGATGGCTGCCGCGATTAAGTTGACGGACGCCGGCGCGCGCGCGCTCAACTGGCGATGACCGATAATCGACTGTTTACGAATTGTGTTCATTTACTTCGTCCCTTGAATGATTCAGATTACGTGGCGACCACCGCGCTTCGCTTCGCCGCGCCTTACGTTGTCGCTAAATAACAACAACCCACACACGGGAGAAAAGTTATCGCTTACTTATAACAATAATCACAAACGATTGCACGTAATTGCAAAAGAAAACGCTTACAACGATGTAGGCATCCATAACCCCACATTCACCCTTAAAAATCGTCCCGCCAATGAGTGCCATCGCGCTGCCGACCTATAAAATAAAGATTGGTTCGCTTAAGCTAGCAGTGGGTATTAAAAGATGGAGTAAGAATGTGCGTCACCACAGATGTCCGATAATGTCGCGACACTTGTTTAAGTTACGTGACGTTTCTGGGACACTGCTGGTAGTTTTATCCTCGATCGCTGGAGCGCATGCGCAAGGCACTGCGGCCTATTTACAATCTCCGCAGGTTCAGTTCAAAGACTTATTTAGCCAAGTACAAAGCTTAAGGGCTTTTGCCGATTCTAAGACGTTTGCGGATGCTATACCCAATGTTCCACCCAACGAGATTATGGCGCTGTACGACGCGCAAGGTCCTAAATCGTTAATAGAGCTTAAACATTTTGTTGATGCCCACTTTACAGTACCGCAAGAAACCACCCCGGTTTTAAGTCTAACTGCAACTGCAAATGCAGCCGCGCCGCTTGTTACGCACATAGATATTCTTTGGGACTCCTTGACTCGTCGGACGTTGAGCGTGCCGCCGTATTCGTCGTTGTTGCCATTGCCGGAACCGTACGTGGTGCCGGGCGGCCGTTTTCGCGAGTTGTACTATTGGGATTCTTATTTCACGATGCTCGGACTGGCAACTAGTGGCCGGCAGGATTTAGTCGAGAGCATGGTACGCAATTTTGCCTACCTTATTGACACTTACGGACATGTGCCCAATGGAACCCGCACTTATTATTTAAGCCGTTCGCAGCCTCCATTTTTCTTTCTCATGGTGGGTTTGCTGGATGCCAAGGATCCGGCGCGTGCCTATGCGCAGTACCTACCGCAACTTAGGCGAGAATACGAATTTTGGATGCAGGGTGAGGACGGATTGCATCGCGGCTCTGCGCATCGTCGCGTGGTGGCCTTGTCTAAGAATACCGTCCTTAATCGCTACTGGGACGATAATGCTAGCCCGCGAGATGAGTCTTATCGAGAGGACTTCGACCTCGCGCGCACCGCGCGAGGTCGAACCTCAAAATTGTTCCGCGACATTCGTGCTGCCGCGGAGAGCGGTTGGGATTTCAGTTCGCGCTGGTTTGCCGACGGACATACCCGCGCCACCCTCATTACTACGGAAATAGTTCCGGTAGATCTTAATAGCTTGTTGTATGGAATGGAGCAATCGATCCGAGCTGGATGCGAGCGCCAAGGTGATCAACAATGCGTCAATGAATTTTCCCGTCGCGCCACCTTGCGACACGCTGCGATTGATCATTACCTATGGGATGCCAAAGAGGGTACTTACCGAGACTATCGCTGGACGCATGCATCGAAGATGCCAGGAATTTCAGCTGCATCGCTCTACCCATTATTTGTGGGGTTGGCCACTGACGTTCAAGCAGCGGCGGTGGCGAAAGTAACCAGGGGTGAGCTTCTAAAAATGGGTGGCATCGTGGCGACAACGATCACAACCGGCCAGCAGTGGGATTCTCCCAACGGTTGGGCACCGTTGCAATGGATCGCAATCGAGGGCCTGCGTCGCTCCGGTCAACCTTCATTGGCCGCGACGATTGCGTGCCGTTGGATGAGCGCGGTTATTGCTGTGTATCAACAGAGCGGCAAATTGGTGGAGAAGTATGATGTTGTTACCGCTGGCCAAAGCGGCGGGGGCGGTGAGTATCCGCTGCAAGATGGTTTTGGCTGGACCAACGGCGTGGTGCGAAAACTCATGGCAATGTATCCGGAGACAACCGCTGGGAGCTGCGCGCTGGAGCAGCGCCCGATGCGTTGAGTGCGCCATTTCCGGTTAATACACCCAAACTATGAACACCACTCATTTAACGGCGATGTGGGTGTTTGTTGCCCTCTACGGACTGGTGGGATGCGGTGGCGGATCAAACGTGGGATCACCCGCAAATCACGCCATAGGATCAGGTATCACGAGCGAGGCGGACGCGATCCTGCATATGGATCAAGTGCGAGCGGCCGGCTATCGGGGTGGGGGCATTCGTGTCGGCGTGATTAGCACGGGCGTCGTCAACCTTGCGTCTTACCAAAATGCAACTACTCTCCCCAAAACGCTTTACGTCAATCAGAATTATCTCGGCAAGCTGGATGAGGGTAGTTGGATGCTTGAGATTGTTCATCAACATGCACCCGATGCGGAGCTGGGTTTTTGTGATGGATTTGACTTGGATTTCAATGGCTGTATCAAGGATTTAGCGGAGAATTTTCATGCCGATATTATTGTCGACGATCTGCTTTTCTCCGGCCAGTTTTACCCCGATTCAAGTGCTGCATTAATTGCGCAACTTGAAGCGCTTAATGAGCGGCTTGTATTTGTTCATCTCGCCGGCAATGAGCAAAATAAAGGGTACTGGCAAGGTTCGTTCGCACAAACGCAGGTTCTGCTAGCGGGTAATATCGCTACAGTACTGGATTTCGGTGTTGCGAATGGAACAATAAGCGATCCCTATAACTCAGTTACCGTGCCGGCGGGTGGACATCTCATATTGCTGTTGAATTGGAACGATCCCCCGCATGGAGCCGCGAATCATCTCCTCAGTGCATACTTGCTCGATGAGCAAGATTTGACTCTCAGCCACACCACTTCGCGGTCCGACCCCAACTTGCGCCTCGACTATGTAAACACAACCGCAAAAGATAAAACTATTCGTCTCGTGGTCGCTATCGACGGCGGTACACCGGTCAAAGACTTGGTCGTGCAGATCACTGAGGGTAGTCCCACCTGCAATATTGAATGCCAGCCACTGCATTATTTCACCTCAGGACTTGCCGGAGGAACCATCGGTGATGTAGCCGATGTCCTGGTGGTCGGTGCTACCAACGCTTTGAGCCCCCGTACTCTGGAGCCGTGGTCCAATTATGGTCCCTTTCGGACGGACTTCTCCGCTTCGCCCGATGCATCCTCGCCCGACGGCTTCGACTACCTGCGGCTTGCGACCCCCATTAAGTGGGCGAAACCCGATTTAGTGGCGCCTGACTGCGTTACCGTACCTTTTAGCAACGGAATCGCGTTGACGAACGAGAGGTTCTGCGGCACCTCGGCATCGGCACCTTCAATTGCGGCAGCGGCAGCGTTACTAGAAAGCGCGGGATTTAACAGAGCTCGCGTGTTGAAAGCTCTACGCGACACAGCCGTGCCTCTTGGCATCGACAAGTGGGATCCCGGCTACGGATGGGGTCTTGCTGATGTAGCCGCAGCCTGGCGTTCAGGAACGAACTGAAAGAGGATTGATTCAGGGAAGCAGCGAGGGATGCGAAATTGCATTGGAGCGCTTTAACGCATTTTTTAAGCCCAAAGCATAGGATATTCGAAGACCCGCCACCGCTGCCAGAACAAATAGCAGTATCCCGTGGCCGTTTACAATCAATTCTCCTCTCGCTAAACCTTCGGGATACATGCCGGAAATAGCTACTAGTAAAATTGGTGTAACCATGGCGGTGGCGGCAAATACCATAAAAAATCGATCGTTATGCGGAGGGGAGACAGTTTTCATGTTAATCGCCGGAAGTGCTAATTTTGTGGACTCGTAAGGTGAGTACCCAGGAATTAGAAAAAGGTTTAACGCGAAGTTACTGCTGCGCCACCCGCGATACAATACTGTCTATACCCACCCATTATGCGCAATAGTACTGAGGGCGGCCTCACCTGCAGTGAGGGGCGATGATTCACTAGTGCCTCCAAATACCTCCATTGCAGCGGGGCGACCTGCCTTGGTGTTATCGCCACAATTCTGGTAGAGCGCCTGATCAGTGGAACACAGTGCCCATCCCAGATCGCCGGGTGCTACCGCACCCGCCGTGGGCGTACCCACGGGATCACCGGTGAAATCTTGGTAGTCGATAAACAATGGGAATCGTCAGGACGGATAAAACCTTTGATGGTGGGATCCAAGCCGTCGGCTAGGTACGCAACTTTCACACCTTTGCCAGTAACCAGCTCGCCTTTTCCGTCGCGAACTTGTTGTGCTTGCGGGACGGGACTTGCGGCAGCACTGCAATCACCGACTTTACCATTACAAGGATCTCAAAAAATCGACTATGGCTTGTTTATCCGCGACTGGCAGTGCCTTAAAGTTTTTAACCACCTCGTTGGCCTCGGAAGGCGGATAACAGGTGCTTCCGTCCCCCTCGCATTCGCCCGCCGATGCAGACGCATGCTGGCTAATGGCCGAGACTAAGTCGCTGGTGCGCCCATCATGCATAAAGAATCGCCGCTGACCGACTCCCCAAAGCGGGGCGGTACGGAACATATCCCCGCTGGCAGCGCCTTGAGTAATGCCATCCGCCAAGCTTTTACCCATGTGGTGCAGTAGAACATCGGAAAACAAATTTACTTTTCGATTGGTCAATGTCGCCGATTCTATCGCAGGCCCCGATTTCATCTGAGGAGTGTGGCATAGCGAACAGCCAATTCCCGAGTCATGTTCGTTAGAACCTCCGAACAGCCACTTACCACGCTCAGCGCTGGGTGTTAAAGCGACGGGCATTGGCGGCGCTAATTCGCGCATGAATATCGCGAATGCCAGCCAATCGGGCAATATATGCAACGGGTTGTAGAAGCTTTGATTGCGTGAATCGTCTGGATCGGTTCGAGTAACATCGTTAAATTCGTTCTTCTCCGGACCGTTACATTCGGGTGTTTCATCGGTAGATTGGCCGAACCCATCATTGCTCACGCCCATCTCGACGTTGTAGGCTTCCATCGCGAATATAGTCAAGGACTTGTTTTGCGCTTTCCATCCAAAACGCGTAATGGTTCCATCATTGCCGCTTCGATTTGCGATACCTAAGATTCCTAATCGTGAACGTTGCTCAGCCGTCGCTGCGTGACGACTCAAGATTTCGGTATCTTGTATCGACTCGATCAAGCCTAAACCGAACAATGGAGTTGGAATTCGAAATCGAACATTGTCCTTACGCAGTTCTTCCTCAAAATCTATCGACGGTAGGCGCGCGGACGTGCAGCCGCTGAGATGGGTATCGCTTCGTCCGACGATGGTGAACAGTTGATGTACACCCCCATCAGGCGTTCCGTCAGGGTTGCGCACGAAACGCGCCTCGCGAATCGGCCCAAATTGTTTGATAAATGAAGGGATTGGATTGTCCGCCCCCTTACGATGAGGAATTAGTCGAAACATCGGATTCTCAGGCGTACGGTACCGGCTCGGCCCATCCTGCGGATTCGGCACCAAAAATCCTCCGGAGCCACCCACCGCGGGTTGTGAATGGCAAACGGCACATTGATCACCGTTGAAACGTGCGCCCAGGCCAGAGGAGTTAGTCTTAGTTGCTAGCGTCGCGCTCTCACCCGTGTCAGCGCCCACGACTACATCGCTGCAATTGTCACACACGGCCTCAAGTTGGTTAAAGCGCCGTTGTCCTTCGGTAAAGAGGTACAGCTGTTCCTTGGTAAGCGGCGCCGTCCGACTTGCTATCGGCCCGCCGGCTCCTGGGGAGCCCTGCCGTACGCCCGGGTCCTGTTGGGCAAAACTCAAGGTGGAAAATGACGCAGCGACGACTGACAGCCACGCGAGTGGTCGTGAAAATTTCAACACTATGCTTCTCCTCGCCATCCCAAATTAATGTTAAGTCGCAGTAGCTTCGATGCGCGGAACGCGACCCAGATCAGTCTGGCGCCCGGCTAGAATGCATTACCGTTATCCATAGATACGGAATTTGACTACCGATCCGGCCATTGGATTTAGAATTCACCGGTTTACGCGGCGAAAGATGACTACTGAGGGGATTTTTGTCTTACTTTTTTCCGAGCCGTAACGCCAAGTGGCGCAGCGGGGCGCGATATTGCTCGCCAAGAACTTTATGAGCCGCGTGAATCGCGATAGCGTCGGCGAGCAGGCTGACCGCTCGTTTGCGGTTCCCTAAATCCAAATAACCGTTGGCAAGAGCTACCTTCGCATCCGCCAGCAAGGGGCTTAGCTTCGAATCATATAATTGCGCGTCCAATTCAACGGCTCGATTTAACAACGGCAGTGCATCCTTCGCTCTTTTCTCTAGAAGCAGCGCTTTTCCTTCAACGAGCAAAGCACGCGACAGATAATGTCGTATAAAAATCTCTTGCAAGCCGTCCGACATCATGGCACGAGTGTACGAAGCTTGAGACGCTGCCTTAACCGCTTGCCCTTGGGACAACATTATTTCGGCACGAGTTATAGCCTGTTCTAAAGCGGCCATATAGCTGGAATGCGAACTCCCGTCGGTAGTGCGAAACGCAGCGAATATTCGTTCCGCCTCGTCGTTCCGTCCCTGCACCAACGCAAGTTGCGTTCGCAAGCGGATATTTTCGTTGACCGAAAGCGATTTATCCCATCCCAGTTGGGTTTCAACGACCCCTGCCCGGGCGAGCATTTTTGCGGCGTCCGCATATTGCCCAACTTCTATATATGCCCGAGCGAATACTTCTTGCATCCCAGCGCCTACCCAAGAAGGAGTGGACGTTTTATTCCGTAGGCTTTGGATCAACTCGAGATCTGCAACGGCCTGCTCGATGCGACCATACATTATTTGGCCGTGCGCTTCCTTGACAATCAGTAACGCTGGAATCATGGATGAATCGCCACGACCTGCAATCTTCATCGCTACATCACGCGCAGGCAACAAAATTTTCAACGCCTGTTCTAGACGCGAAGTGATCACGTAGAAATCGCCCAACATACGACTCATTTCGAGTGTATCCAAAGTATTGGGTCCGTAAACAATGCGTGCCGAGTCTACGCTTTGACGCAAACTAATTTCTGCACCAGCAAAATCAGTCAACTTTGTCTGTGCGTTGCCCAATTGGGCATAGAATCCCGGCAGCAAGCTATTGAGCTTTTCCCCCCTATGCAAGGCAATCGATACGGCCTCCTCGGCCGCGTCCTTGGCTGCGGCCGGCTCGTCGAGATCGGCTTTAATACCCGCCTTGATCGACAGCGCAAACGCTAAATCGTGTGAAGGCCCGGCGACACGCAGCAGCCGAATAGCGGTTTGGGCATAGGTCAGCCCTCGGTCCGAATCGCCGCTTGTCCAATAGTGGTAGCCCTGCTGTACCGCCAATTGCCCGCGCAGGGTAGAATCCACATCGCGCGATTTATCAATAATCGCCTCAGCCTCCGATAAAGATTTACCAGCCTCTGCGCTGAGATCAGCGCTATTGTCTACATCTCCTAAATCCACGAGCGCCCGTGCCAAACGCAGATCCGTTACAGCATAAATAGATCGGGCAATCGTCACTCGCGCCCGCGCCAAGTCTGCCGCGCGATTCTCCAAATCCAAGTTGTGGTACATATTTGCCAGCGTTTTCAGCACGCGCATCTTGGCGGCGGGAGCGTTATGCAGTGAAGCACCAATCTTGCTACTCCCGCGATCCAGGAGCTCACGCGCCGTCGTACGTCGCGCCATCTCAGGATTCATTTGATTGGCAGAGTTCGCGTCGAAAAGATCTTCCAAAAAATCCTGTACTGCCTCCGCCGTTTGAGTCTGTTCTTTTGCGATTCGCGCTTGGTTACTTGCGGCGTTTGCCTGCCAGAGTGCCAGGGCAAGCCCTATCAACAGAGCACCCACAACGCAAGCCGCCGAGCTCACCGCTACGCGATTGCGAACCACAAATTTTCTGAACCGATACCACAGTGAGGCTGGCTTTGCCAGCACCGCGTGCCCGGATACAAATCGCTCGATGTCCTGGCGGAAAGAATCTACAGTGGCGTAGCGCGCAGTGGGATTCTTATTGATTGCCTGTAGGACGATCGTATCGAGATCACCCGTTAGGGTCGACCGGAGCTTCTTCGGCGTCGTTGACCGATGCTGGGCCGCCACTGCGTTTATAGGTGTTTGACTAGGTCGCAGCGGTTGCGTTGTTAAAATAGCGTTCTCAAGTGCACCGCGCGTTGCCCGCTCGAGATGGTAAGGGCGAGCTCCCGTCAGCAATTCGTAGAGCAGGACACCGAGCGAATACACATCGGTGGAAGTGCTCAAAGGCTGGCCACTAATTTGTTCAGGCGATGCATAGTCTGGGGTCAGCGGCTGGCCGCCTAATAGAGTTTCGGCAGACGATCCTTCATGAATGAGTTTGGCAATTCCGAAATCCAGTAAAGCTACCTGACCTCCAGACGTTACTAAAATATTGGAGGGTTTCAAGTCCCGATGAATAATCAAATGACTGTGCGCATATTGCACGGCCTCAAGAACCTGTAAAAATAAATCAATTCGTGCGCGGATCGATAATTGTTTTTCATCGCAGTGGGCAGCGATGGGAATTCCGTCTACATACTCCAAAGCAAGAAACGGCTGGCCATCCTCGGTTACACCAGCGTCATACAGGCGCGCGATATTCGGATGAGTCAACGCTGCGAGAATATCCCGCTCCCGAGCGAAACGTTGCGTAAATTGTTCGTGGCTTATATTGACATGCGGCAACTTAAGGGCCACCTGGCGCTTGAACTGCGCGTCGGTCCTTTCAGCTAACCACACGGAGCTCATGCCTCCCTGACCGATCTTGCGGATGAGGCGATACGAACCAACAATCTCGTTCTTGCGAGCGCTCGAATTCGACGCCGCCTGCGTCGCAAGGTACGCGACTTGCGTGAATTTTGGGAGGGTATCTAAAAATTCGTCCATCGCTGGACTCGCTGGCTGCAGCAGCAATGCGCGCAGGCTTGCCTTTAGGTCGAACGGCTGCTCAGGTAAATTGTTGATCCATGCCTCGTGTTCGCTCTCCGACAGTTCCATTGCGGCATCGAGCAATCCCGACATCGTTTGCAACTTGCTCTTGGACAGCGCCATATCACTATTGTTCCAGGGCAGCTCGTAATAAGAGTCGAGCCTTTTGCCAGTCGCGACGTACCGTACGTTCTGCCACGCCCAAAAACAAAGCCACCTCTTCGTCACTCATTCCAGCGAAATAACGCAATTCGACCACTTGCACCAGTCGCGGATCAGAGGTCGAAAGATCAGTGAGTGCCGCGTCAACACGCAAAATTGCCTCCTCCGACAAAGTCGCCTTCTGATCCACTGAGGTATCAAGTGTGACATGAACTGCGTTGCCCCCGTGCCGCTCCGCTCGGCGCTGTCGCACCAAATCAACAACAACAGAGCGCATGACCCGTGCCGCGTAAGAACGGAAATGCGCGCGACTGGAAACATCCAAACGGCCCGCCTTTACGAACCGCAAATAGGATTCGTGTACTAAGTCCGTCGTATCTAGCGCGATAACGCGTTGCGTTTTGCTCAATCGCACATGCGCCGCATGATGCAAATCTTGGTACATGAGTTCCAGAAGGCGGTTCAATGCCGCTTGATTGCCGGTTCCCACCTCTTGAAAGAGGTCGGTCAATTCACCCATAAGCGTTTGTGTAGATCGAAATAGCCATACGCTAGCTCACACCGTCAATAGGCCTATTTTTGACTAATCGATCCGCTGCTGATTGCCGATCAGCGGTGGCGGTTTGCAGTGCTCCAACCTTCCCCAGACCGAACGGCGGCATGTTGACATAAACGTTTTCATAACTACCGGGGGACACCCCATATGTCTCGTGCCATATGCCGACTGCGCCATCCGTACCAATACGCTGATTGAAGGCTTTCCATGCGGGCAAATGCTGTGCGTTTTTTTGCGTCGCATACGCTAATAGCTGCTCCAACGAGCGCCAGTATTGCACTACTATAATTGTTCGGGAAAACCACGTCTCTGCGTGTAAAAAACCTAATTCGCGATGTTGGTATAGCTCTGAAAGCATTTTTGGCATCGCGGCGGCCACGGGTAGCCACTTGTGAATTTGCAACGGTTTATTGATACGCATGCCAATGAGGAAAACCACAAATTTTCCATCCAGGGTGGCCGTTAGCCGCTCGTTTCGTATCATAACCAAAATCCTCGTTTACCCAATCCCACTTATTCCAATCCCACTAACGCCAAGCTTAATGCCCCGGTAAAATCCAGATAAGCAAACAAAGGTATTAACAAAAGTGATAGTACTGCGCACACACGCGTAAGATTTGCCAAAAACTTAGAACGACAGTTTCCCGCACATTGATAGGTGGCGACTGTCACGTAAATGCTAAAAAGCGTACTGAGAACTATAAAAGCTCGCCGGTTGAATTCGTTACCAGAGTCCAGGTATAGCCCCAACACCGATACGAGAATCGATCCAAAAATACCGTACAGCCAGAACACCTTGCTGAGCGATGTTTTTCCTTGCAAAGGATCGAGGATAGCGTTCACAGACTTAAACTCAATAGCCCTTATTAAGGGGGCGCGAGCGCATTGTCATATACAATTTTACCGCCCACCAGGGTCTGCAACACCTGAGTTTTCGCAATATCCTCCGCTGGAACGGTCAACGGATTGCGGTCGACTTTATTCATTGCCTTTAACGCAATCACAGCCGCATCGATATTTTGTTGTGCCGTAGGTTTAGGTATGAGCGTTGCGAACACATCAAATGCTGCATCTTCCAGTAACCCAGTCGGTGCACCCTTCACATCACGCCAAATCTTGCCAGCGATCGGATCCGGGGTAGCGGCAGAAATTTTGGCAATTACCAAAGCACGCGTGTTGGCGAGCACGGTATGCCCAAACGACGATTTTAAAATGACGGGTCGTTGAGTCTTAAGAACGTCTAGAACCTCGTGGCTGGTCTTCACGCCCGCAGGAATCATACTTTCTTGAAACCAATTCACCACTTCAAGCCAAGCTTCCGGTCCTTTAAGATTAGGCTTGTCTAGGCAGAGCTGAACTTTACGCTGCAATTCAGGCACTGTCAGTGACTCATAATTGAGGTCACATTTCAGTAAATCAGTACCGGCCTCCAACGGGTGCATATGCCCATCGATAATACCGGGCATTAAAAAACGTCCTTTAAGATCGACTACCTGGGTTTTGGCATCGACATAGGCGTTAAGCCCCGGCTGGTTACCCACATAAATGATTTTTCCCTCACGGATCGCCAACGCATCGGCTTGTGGCTTAGCACTGTCGGCAGTAAAAATTACTGCATTTCGGTATACGTGATCAGCCACTACAGCGTTCGCCGCCGATGCAACAAGCAATAACGTCCCTGCGAAAAGTTGATACATGGTCAACATGGTATCGCAAAGACTCACCGACAGACACAAAGACTCAGCGACAGATACTAAAGATTCAGCGATGCGCACACGCGAAGCGGCCTCAGCGCGCGCTTAGCGGCGTCTGACAATGACCTCAATCTTGCCCCGTGGGCCGATGAACCAGGAACCTAGCATGCTCACGACACTAACAATCACCGAGGCCCACAATGCGGAGGAAAACCCGGCGACATGCATGCCTGGCACGATAAACGCGACGAGGGCAACCATGCCGGCGTTAACCACCAGCAAAAATAACCCGAGAGTGACAATAGTCAACGGCAAAGTTAGCAAATAGGCGACGGGGCGTATTGTGGAATTAACTAATCCCAATAGGATACCCGCCAGAACAAGAGTCATCGGTGTATCAATGGACACACCCTGCACCCAAACCGTCGCTAACCACAACCCTAGCGCAACGAGCGCCGCCCGAAGCAGAAATCCTGGCATGAGGCCTCCCTAAAGTATCGCTGTAAGGATATTGCCTACTTGGAGGTTCTTAGCTCAATAATCAAGCCCTGGCAGACCTGGATCAGGTTCTGGTTCTGGTTTTTTAGGCGCCGGCGGTTTTTCTAAAGTAACTTTGATTCGTGACAGCAAACGCTCCCAACTCATTCGATAGTGGGCGTATTGCCGGTCCCAGGCAGACTCTTCGGGAAATCCAGAGCCCAATAAACGTAGCGAGGTCGTACCCTTGCCATTGCGGACGTCAAAAATGAAATCATCGACGATAGCGGTATCGGTGGGCGGCATTTTGGGGTTTTTCGAATAAATCAGTCGCAAGCGCCGGTTCACGTCAAATACGTCGATTTGTGATTCCCGTGCGCCCGGACCCGCTTTACCCACTCTATAGGCGCCCCCCTGACGAGCGTCCACGGATGCCTCAACACCTGACCAGATACGAATCAATCCCGGATCAATCAATGCTCGCCACACCCTGGCAACGGGCGCGTTGATTTCAACCAAGTGGGCATAACCTCGGCTGCCCGTGCGAGTGGACTTACGTGCTGAACTCATTATCGTCAAGCCTACCTAATAAATCGATCGCCACATGTTAGAATTTCACGATCATTGAGGAAATCCTATGGCTTATGTTGATATCGTGACGGCGCTCGCAATTTTGCAATTCATTGTCTTTGGTTTTAAGGTCGGGAGTGCGCGCGTTCGCTACGGAGTTAAAGCGCCAGCCAGTAGTGGCCATGAGATTTTTGACCGTTATTTTCGGGTGCAGCAAAACACCTTAGAACAGCTGGTGGGATTGCTGGTAGGGCTGTACCTCTTCAGCCGCTACTGGAATCCCGTATGGGCGGCCGCCCTAGGGTTAGTGTATTTAATTGGTCGTGAAGTTTTTGCTTATACCTATATCAAAGATCCCGCCAAACGCGGCCCAGGGTTCGCGATTACTTTCCTCCCGGTAGTGCTATTGGTGGTGGGGGGATTAGGCGGAGCGATTTGGCATTTGATCTAATTTAACCCGCTGGGGTGACCCTTTAAAGGGCCTGAGATGCTGCGTGGCGCGCGGCGAACCCATTGAACCTGATCCGGTTAATACCGGCGGAGGGAGCATGAGTATTAATTCGTCTTGGGTTCTATCGTTAAGTATCTCTTGGGGACTGTTAAGTCCCTTGTCCGCGCGGGCTGCAAGCCGTTCTTTTGAAGAGCCCGCGTTGGATGAAATCATCGTGACCGCTACCCTGCGAGCGGTACCGCAAATCAATTTATCGAGCAGCGTATCGGTACTAGATGCCGCCACTCTGCGCGATGCAGGCCAGCAGCATTTTGAAGAAGTACTTGCCTTAGTACCTAACCTTAATTGGGCGGGAGATACTTCGCGGCCGCGTTATTTTCAAATCCGCGGTGTGGGTGAGTTAGAACAATATCAAGGCGCACCCAACCCTTCAGTGGGGTTTTTAATCGACGATATCGACTTTAGCGGACTGGGTGGCGTGGCGACGCTGTTCGATGTAGATCACATTGAGGTACTGCGCGGACCCCAAGGGACTTTGTACGGCGCTAATGCGCTGGCCGGTTTGATTTATGTACAAAGTGCGGAGCCTTCCGACAAATTCGGCACGCGCGCAGAAGTCGACGTCGGCGGTTATAACACTCGCTCCTTAGGGGCTGTTGTTACTGGGCCTATTGACGCCGCAAATTCCACGTTCAGGCTTGCCGCCCAGCGCTCGACCAGCGATGGGTACTACCGCAATGCTTATCTGAATCGCCACGATACAAATCGGCGCGATGAATTGACGCTGCGCACTCGCTGGCGCTATCAACCCAACGATCAGATGCGGGTGGATTTGAGTTTATTACGCGTGGAAATCAACAATGGCTATGATGCGTGGTCCATCGATAATACGCGCACGACTCTGTCTGATAATCCTAGCGCTGATCGTCAATATTCCACAGGTCTCTCGACGCGCATGGTCTGTGCTTGCGTCGGCTCTTGGACTCTCACCGCAATCGGTACCTATGCTGATACGCAAGTTCTCTACGGTTACGATGGCGACTGGGGCAATCCGTTACGTTGGGCGCCTTACACCTATCAGTACACCGATGTGCAAACTCGCGTGCGCTCTAGCCGAAGCCTTGAACTACGTTTGGGCGAAGCGCTGGCGCCGGGTTTCTCGCCACGACCTCAGTTTGCCTGGGTTGCGGGTATCTACGCATTTGAACTACACGAAGCTTTTAACGATATTAATAATGGCCTGTATATCGATCCTACCAATAGCGTGAATAACATCGACACCCACAGCACGCTTAGTAGCCAATATCGTTCACGCAATGGGGCGCTGTTCGGACAATTCGATGGTGCCATTAATCGCTTACACTGGTCAGCAGGCTTACGAGCCGAGCGGCGCACGACTCGCTATGCTGATCTTAGCGACGATGGGTTTACCAATGATTTTCGACCCGCAGACAATCTATGGGGCGGTCATTTCTCGCTGGATCAGTCGATAGCACCACAACAACATCTGTATGCGCTAGTGTCACGCGGGTATAAGGCGGGCGGCTTTAACTTGAGCCAAAAAATTAACGCTGATCAGAGGATTTTTACTCCAGAGTCGGTGTGGAACGTTGAATTCGGGTACAAAGCTCAGCTCGGCGGTAGTGTGCGAATAGACTCATCGGTATTTTATATGCAGCGTAGTGCGCCGCAACTAAAGACCAGTGAGCAACTTCAAACTAACGATCCCAATAGTTTCACGTATTACACGGGCAACGCTAGAAGCGGTTACATCTACGGTCTTGAGAATACGCTTACCTGGGCGTTCTCGTCTAATCTCGAACTCGGAAGCTCGTTGGGTTGGCTGCAATCGCGCTACCACGGCTTTATACAAAACGGCGCGCTATTGCCGGACCGGGCACTCGCCTCTTCTCCGGATTGGCAAGCCGCTGCGCATCTCACCTGGCGTGATCCACGTGGACTCTTTGCTCGAGTAGATATTACAGGCAGCGGAGCGTTTTACTACGACATGCCGCCCAATTTCACACGCTCGAGTCCCTACGGACTGTTAAACGTCAAACTGGGATGGGAAACGGAAAAAATCTCTGCTTACATTGGGGGTCGAAACATATTCGACAAAAATTACACCGTACGAGGTTTTTACTTTGCCGATGAGCCGCCTGCCTTTATTAACAAGCTCTATACCCAGCTAGGGGATCCGCGCAATTTTGGGCTTCATGTCACCGTTCATTACTGAATTAGCGCATTGAAACTCGCGAGCGACGTAGGTCACCGCCCGCTTCCATCCAATTCTTGATGCGTTTGGCATCTGCCACGCGTGTGTATTTGCCAAAGGAGTCGAGCAACACAATCACTACCGAACGGCCGCGAATCACAGCCTCCATCACTAGGCATTTGCCTGCCTCAGAAATATAACCAGTTTTTTGCACAATAATATTCCAGGCAGGATTAGCCACCAAATTATCGGTATTGCGAAATTCAATAGTGCGGCGATCCACGCGAACCGCGTAACGCCTATCGGTGGAATAGGCTCGGATGGTTGGACTGTATGACGCCGCTATTACTAATTTTGACAAGTCTTCGGGACTTGCCACGTTTTCACTCGATAGTCCGTTTGAATCAACAAACCGTGTATTCACCATACCGAGTGCTGCCGCTTTGGCATTCATGGCTGACACTAGCGCCGTCATCCCACCCGGATAGTGGTTGCCCAAGGTATGCGCGGCGCGATTTTCTGACGACATCAACGCCAAATGCATCAAATCACCTCGCGTCATGACGGCACCGACCCGCAGACGTGAAAATGTACTTTTCTTAACATCGCGATCCGCAACGGTAATTTGAATACGCTCGCCCAGCGGCTGTTTAGCATCCAGTACCACGATAGCGGTCATTAATTTGGTGATTGACGCGATGGGCATAGCGACGTCCGCCAGCCGTGAATAAATAACTGACGAATCCGCCTTGTCCATAATCAATACGGAACCCGACTTCAAGTTCAGATTAAGCGGCACTTTGGCCACACTCGGCAAAGAAACACCTGCTATCAGCAGCGCCGTAATACACAGCGTAACCGTCTTTACTCGAGAACTTGCAATCATTGCGTTACCTAACATCTAATTATAACCTTCTAGTAAAACACAGACTGGTATTCGCAGACCAGTGCCAGTTACGCTGCGACACTGGGCGCGCGACGTAGCTCTTTATCACGATACATTTGACGATCTGCCAAACTGCGCATATCGCGAATATCCCGACCATCTTTAGGATAATTTGCGACGCCGACACTGACGCTGCAGCGAATCATGCGCGAGCGGACATCAAGCGTGGTCTTATAGACATTATGCCGAACTCGCTTAATGACTGCTTCGGCAACTTCGGGCGAGGCTCCGGGCAACAATACCGCAAACTCATCACCGCCGATGCGCGCAGCAGTGTCGCTAGTACGGATACTACGTTGCAGTGCTTGAGCCACTAATTTGAGGGCTCCATTGCCGGCTTCATGACCATGCGCATCATTAATATCGCCAAGTTTATCCATATCAATCAGCAACAAAGAATACACACCCTTGCCGCCCTCAGAGGCGGAGTGAGTACTCTGTAAGACTTCATTAAACATCCGTTGATTAAATAGCTCGGTAAGTGCGTCGGTTTGTGCAAGATTCTCGATTCGTTCCCGTGCCTCCGTTATATCTGCTGACAACGTAGTCGCAAGGTAGGCCACCAGTAGAAACGGAGCCAATTGTCCTACGGCCCGACTTGCATAAGTTAAGGACAGTACATCCATATCGGGCGTCGCAGCGGCGAGCAACAGATGACATAGACCTATCACTGCAATTTGCAGCAGGGTAGTGACTCGACCGAGCGTCAATGCACTTAATATGATGGGCAATAAATACAGGTTGAGCAAGGGACTGGAGTTCTTGCCAGTAAACCACATCACGCCCGTGATAAATAACACCATTGACCAACACTCAATGGTTAACTTAATTCGGGATCCCCGCGGGAATATAGGGGCACGAAAAACTACGATCGCCACGGTGAAAGTACCCACCAGGGCGAGGACCGGCCATCCTTTAGTCACGAGCGCTCGTGACCACACCAACACCAGTGCTGCCAGAACTAGACATAAGATCTCAATGGACCGGGTACTTCGCATTCCCTCACGATCCAACATAACCAGATACAATTCCACGACGCACTCTACAGTTCAGACACTGCTAAGGCTTATTTTTTAGCCACCTCTTAGCATCGACGGGCTTGCGGCCCTCACGTATTTCAAAATACAGCTGTGGAGCCGTTGCGGTGTCGCCGAACGCGGCAATGACATCTCCTGGCGCCACCCAATCCCCCACGGATTTATAGAGTACTTCGGTATGACCGTAGAGACTTAAGTATCCATTACCGTGACCTACAATCATCAATAGGCCTAAACCCTGTAACCAATCGGCGTACACCACTCGACCAAAGTAGGGAGCTCGTACCCGTGCGGCCCGTGTAGTTTCGATGAGCACACCGTTACGTAGCGCTCCTGCTGGCGATGCCTTTAAATGTCCTGTCACCGGCCACGGCAGTCGGCCGCGCAAACTATTAAAGGGCTGCTGTGTGTCAATCGGAAAGTCTTGCAGCACTCGCTCAAGATCGGCGACTAACGACTCTACAGTTGATTCTTCACGTTTAAGCCGCGCAAGTTCTTCGTTACTACTACTAACCTGTTTTTGAAGCGTGAGCGTCGTCTCTGTACGTACAACTCGGGTTGCTTGCAGGTCTACTAATTGCAGTCGTGCTTGATTGCTCAGTATTCGCAGCTCATCGCTTTGTTTTAACACAGCGACCGCCAATTCTTTAAGGTGCGCGACTTGGCCCCTAATAGCGTCAATTCTAGAAGTTCGTTCGCGCGTCAAATATCCGTAGTAGGTAAGCGCACGGCCCGTGCTCACCGGACTAGTCTGATTAAGTAGGATTTTCAAAGGCTCTTGTCGGCCGGTCATGTAGGCAGCGCGCAAGTGACCCGCTAAAATACGGTATTGTTGATCGAGAGTGTGTTGAGTATGCAATTGATCATTCTGCAAATCGATCAGCCGTCGCTGCGTCGTTGCCTGACTGGAGCGCAACTCTTCCCACTTCTGTCGCTGATTTGCAATAAGCATTTCAATCTCGCGCAGACGTGCATATCCGGCGTCTCGCGCGCGGAGTTCATCACCAATATGATGGGTCAAATCGGCGATTCTTAGACGAATCGCCGCTAATTTAGCCTTAGCCTGTAGCGAGTCGGTTTTTTGCGCTTGGCCGATTTGTGCGCCGGCTAGGACAATTAGCGTAGTTATGCTCAACGTGAGGGCGATTCGATGCATATGCTCCAGCATACAACCCTTAGGTCCGCTGCTATACTTACCGGCCTAAAAACCTTTATTGTTTGGTCGTCAATGCAACAACTTCTTCAGTTTATTGCCCATCATCCGTACCTGGCTGCCGGTGCGTTAGTGGCAGCACTGCTCGTAATAGCCTATGAGATCCGGGAGCGCTTCCAAGCCTTCGCTGCTTTGAGCGCCGCACAAGCGGTTCGTCTGATGAATCAAGGCGCGTTAGTAGTCGATTTGCGGACTAAAGAGATGTTTGATGCCGGCCACATTGGCGAGGCCCGTAATATCCTGGCAAGTGATCTCGCCACTCAAGCAGATAGTTTAAAGAAATGGCGTGATAAGCCCGTGATTACTTATTGCGATCGCGGTAACACCGGGGTCGGCGCGGCACGCGCGTTGACCAAACTGGGATTCACACAGGTGTTTAATTTAAGCGGCGGGCTTGAAGCCTGGAACAAAGACAATTTACCGCTGGTAAAAACTAGCGTTGGTAAATCGAGCGGTAAAGCGGGCAGCGCATGACGACGCCTGAGATCACTGTCTACATGAACGGCTGGTGTGGCTATTGCCAACGGGCTTTAGGTCTATTAGCGTCGAAGAATGTAGGCGTTAAGGAAATTAATGTCGAGGATGATTTAAAGTTTCGCGAGGAAATGTTTAAACGCAGTAATGCGCGTACCGTTCCACAAATTTTTATTGGTGGGCGTCATATTGGTGGTTGCGACAATCTTGTCGCACTCGATCTTAGCGGTGAGCTAGATCGAATATTAAATCAGGGGGCTTGATGAACGAGGTTAGAACGGAAGGACAAGAAACCACTGTGGGTGGTGTACAAGTTAGCCTTCAAAGTGTGTATTTGAAAGACTGTTCTTACGAGTCACCGAATGGACCGCGACTGCCTAATAATCAAGCCTGGGAGCCTAAGTTTCAGCTCAATATGAACACCACTGCTGAGGAGTTAGCCGCGGATGTGCGAGAAGTGTTGCTGACTATTACCCTTGAAGCGAAACAAGGCGAGGCGACTTTATATCTTGTGGAAGTAAAACAAGCCGGGGTGTTCACCATTGCCGGCGCAACGGTAGAGGATTTAAAGCGTTTGATTGGTAGCTTTTGTCCGAGTGTGCTATTTCCCTATGCGCGGGAAGTCATTTCGGACTTGATCGTTAAAGGCGGATTTCCGAATTTTCTGTTGCCGTTGGTCAATTTCGACGCATTGTTCGCACAGGCGGCGGCGGAAGCCCCTCAACCCGGTCTGGTTAACTAGGCCAAGCAATTGCGCGCCCTTAAGCCGCTTACCAGTCCGATGGCGGTCATTGGTGCGGGCTCCTGGGGGACTGCACTTGCGGTCCAACTTGCGCGGGAAGGACACCCCACCTCATTGTGGGGGCGCGATAGCACTCAATTGCACGCTATGCGGGAACTTGGGTGCAACACACGGTATTTGCCGGATGCGAAATTTCCGCCCCTTTTAAAAGTTGAAGGAAATTTGGGGGAAGCTCTCAGAGGCGCACGCGATGTCTTGATAGTCGTTCCCTCGCATGCCTTCCGTAGCACTTTAACTCTTGTTAAACCTCTCCTAGGCGATACTCGCGTCGCATGGGCCACCAAGGGTTTCGATGCCGCGGGACTATTGCCCCACCAGGTAGCCGGCGAAATCCTTGGGCTGCGTCCCGCTGCGGTGTTATCAGGCCCGACCTTCGCCCGCGAAGTCGGGCTTGGCTTACCGACCGCCATGAGCATCGCATCGACTGACCTTAAGTTCGCTCACGACCTCGCACAGAGCCTTACCGGTCCTAGTTTTCGCGCTTATACCCAATCTGACATTATGGGCGTAGAAGTTGGCGGTGCAGTTAAAAACGTAGTTGCCATCGGTGCCGGGATAGCCGACGGCTTAAAGTACGGCGCCAATACTCGAGTGGCGTTAATCACCCGAGGCCTTGCCGAGATGATGCGGCTCGGCGTCAAGCTCGGGGCTCATCGGGACACCTTCATGGGGCTGGCGGGATTGGGCGATTTGGTGCTGACCTGTACCGACGACCAATCGCGTAACCGACGCTTTGGCATGGCGCTTGGAATCGGTCATTCTCGGGAAATCGCCGAGGCTGCAATCGACCAAGTTGTTGAAGGCATTCCCGCCGCCAGTGCCGTACAAAGGGTGGCGACTCGCTTAAAAGTTGAAATGCCAATTTGCGGAGAAGTTTATCGCGTCGTATATGAAGGCCGAGCTATTCGTGATGCAGTTCAAGCCTTGATGGGTCGAGAAGTGCGTTCGGAAGTGGAATTAGCAACAGCGGATTTAATCGCGCAATAGCGGCTAGCCGCGTGGTGCTTGGCCCGTAAAGCTCAATTGGCGCCATACCTCGTAAGCCATAATTGCCACCGTATTGGATAGATTAAGGCTCCGACTCTTAGGTTGCATGGGGATGTACAAGGATTGCAAATCTTCTTTGGTGCGCATGACAGCTGCCGATAAGCCGCGAGTCTCGGGGCCAAATAAGAATGCATCGCCGCTGCGATACTCAACCTGGCTGTAACACCGATTTCCGCTGGTTTCGACCGCAAACCAGCGTGCGCCGGCAAGTTCCATGATGCAGGCGTTTAGGTTCTCGTGAACCTTCACCGCCGCAAGATCATGGTAATCCAGGCCTGAACGTTGTAAATGTTTATTGTCCAACGAGAAACCAAGTGGTTTCACCAGATGCAATGTCGCGCCGCAGTTAGCGGCAAGGCGAATGGAATTACCCGTATTGGGAGGGATTTCAGGTTCAAATAATACGAGGTGGAACATATACAAATTCTATACCCGCGCGATGAAATTCTTCGAGGATACGGAAATTGATGGCTTGCTGGATATCCAGTAAGGGGTGCTCGCCCGGTTGCTGTACGAAGTAAGATAGTTCGAAAAGCAGAGCGGTTTCGCCGAATGTTTTTAAATGGCAGCGCTCAAAACGCACATGCGCTTGTTCGCGCACAATATCTTCGACCAGTTTAGAAATGGTTTTTAGTTTTTCTCCCGCTGTCGTGTAGGAGACGCGTAAAACGGCTAAGGCTCGCAGCTCCATTGCCCGACCGAAATTACGGACGCGACTTTTTAAAATGTCGGCGTTAGAAAGAATAATTTGTTCGCCGGCATCACTACGTAGACGAGTGGTCTTGATACCAATGTGTTCAACTACTCCGGTAAAGGCGTCGATCGTCAACGTGTCGCCAATAAAAAAGGGTTTGTCTAAAGCAATCGAGAGGGACGCAAAAAGATCACCTAGAACATTTTGTAAAGCTAGAGCTACCGCCACGCCACCAACCCCTAGTCCTGCGAGGAGCGCCGTGATGTTCACGCCAAGGTTATCTAGGGCGACTAATATCAGCACGGACCAAATCAAAGTCCCAGCGACTAATTTGATGATACCGAGCGAACCCGCCAGAGTGCGATCAATGCCGCGCTCGCGTTCCTTAATTTCTAAATAAAAACGGACCGTCCGGCCGGCCCACAAACCTATTTGCAGGAATATAAGTACTAGCACCACGCAGGATACGACATGCTGTATTTTTGACGGAAGATTTAAGTTCTGTTCGGCCGCAAAAAGAGCTACCCCAATGAACAGAAATGGTTTGGTATTGCCAATTAAATAGGCAATCAAACGGATCGGTGTTGGATGATTAATAGATTCGTATTGCCGGTAACGACCCGCCAATCGACGTAGCAGCCACAAGCCGACCCACACAGCGCTAGCAAACGCGGCTGCGCTTAACCATTCAGTGGTGGAAATAAGATTAAGGGCTTGCATAGCCCTAGGATTATAAACTGCTAAACCGCATCCTCCATGCCTAATTCTTTCATCTTGCGAGTCAAAGTATTGCGGCCCCAACCTAAGATCTTGGCTGCATCCTGCTTGAGCCCCCGCGCTTTGCGTAAAGCCACGCGAATGAGAATGCGCTCGACCTCGGGTAACGCCTGATCCAAAAGTCGCTCGGTACCCGTAGCCAATTCCGCTTCAGCCCATTGCGACAGTTTGGCCATCCAGTCAGAATCGTTGGCGCGCATCGCATGCGCACCGCCGAGGTCCGCGGGAATATCTTCGGCACGGATCTCACTCCCGGGTGCGCTCACCGTCAGTCGCCGACAGGCGTTGACTAACTGACGCACATTTCCGGGCCAATCGAAATTAACCAGAAGAGACTCGGCTGACTGCAGGAGTATTTTGGGTTCAGTGCCTAATTCTTGGGCTGCGACGCTAAGATAATTGCCAAGCAGCTCCGGGATATCCTCGCGTCGTTTGCGCAGGGGCGGGATTTCAATACGTATGACGTTGAGACGGTGCAATAAATCCTCACGGAAATTTCCTGACTTAACGCGCAGCTCGAGATCTTGATGAGTAGCCGCAATCACCCTCACTTGAACTTTTACCGGAGTTTGTCCGCCCACCCGATAAAACTCGCCTTCCGCCAATACTCGAAGTAGCCGCGTTTGCAGCGCTGGCGACATATCACCAATTTCATCTAAAAAGAGTGTTCCTCCATCCGCCTGTTCAAAACGACCTCGACGCTGAGTATCCGCGCCCGTAAAGGAACCTTTTTCGTGTCCGAATAGTTCCGATTCCAGCAAATCTGGCGTGAAAGCCGCGGTATTCAAGGCAACAAAAGCTTTCGAGGCGCGAGGACTATGTCGGTGCAGCGCGCGCGCCACAAGTTCTTTTCCTGTTCCCGATTCGCCGGTAATTAACACCGTCATGCTGGAGCGAGATAATCGACCAATTGCCCTAAAAACCTGTTGCATGGCGGCTGCCTGCCCTAAAAGCTCCGGCGTGATACGGCGAGCGCTTTCGACTTCGGTGCTAGTAGTGGGCTGCAAGGCTGCACGACGTACCAACTCTATCGCTCGATCAATATCAAAAGGTTTGGTTAGATACTCAAAAGCGCCCCCCTGATAAGCAGCCACGGCAGCTTCAAGGTCCGAATGTGCGGTCATGACAATGACTGGCAGTCCGGGACGTAGGACATGAATTTCTTTTAAAAGATCGAGGCCACTTCGACCGGGCATACGAATATCCGTCATCAGCACATCGGGGGTATCAGATTTTAAAGCGCTCGCTACCTGCTCAGCACGCTCGAACGACTTCGCCACCATGCCGCCAGCCTTTAGCGCTTTCTCAAGCACCCAACGAATCGAGACATCGTCATCGACTAACCAAACTTGCAAAGGGGTTTCATTCATACGGAGTCCATGGGCAGTAAAATCATGAATACAGTTTTGCCAGGAACACTATCGTATTCGATGAGTCCTGCGTGACGACTGACGAGATCTTGGGCGATTCCGAGTCCTAAGCCTGAGCCTTCAGAGCGTCCGGACACCAGCGGGTAAAAAAGGCTGTCGCGAATTTCCAGTGGCACACCGGGACCGTTATCTTCGAACTGAATAGAGGCTACCAAGCGGTGTCGTTGCGAACCGAGAGTCAAATTGCTCAACGCCCGCGTACGAAGAATGAGTCGTGCATCGGGGATACCAGCCTGTAGTGCTTGAAGCGCGTTACGGCCAAGATTCAGCAATGCCTGAATGATGTGATGAGGATCCGCATTGAACATCGGTAAGCTAGGGTCGTAGTCGCGGTCAATGGTCACATGCGCACAAGCTTCACCACGCAGCAGTTGATATACGCGTTCCAACAGTTCATGCAGATTGACGCTTTGCTTGGCAGGCGCGCGTGCGGGCCCGAGCATGGAGTCGAGTAAGTGGGTCAGTCGGTCCGCTTCGCTGATGATGACGCGGGTGTATTCGCGCAAGTGAGGGTCTAACAATTCACGTTCTAATAGCTGCGCCGCGCCGCGTAATCCGCCCAAGGGGTTTTTAATCTCGTGTGCCAATTGCCGCACCATGAGTCGACTTCCCCCGAGTTGTGCGAGTAGCGCATTCTCGCGCGTGAGGCGCCGGTGGTGAGTGATATCCTCGACCTCTAACAATAGTTGTGAAGAATTATTGCCGATATTGATTTGAGTCACGGCACAATTGAGGATACGGTCGACCCCCGCAGCATTTGGCCACACTAATTCACGTTGTAGTACCCCCTCGCCGGCAATGCGAGCTCGCTCAAACAGGGGTAGTAGGATGGTTGCGGAGCGAATTAAATCGGTCAGCCTATGCCCATAAGCTTGGCGGGGCCCCAAGCCCAGCAGAGTCTGCGCCGATGCATTTAAATACTCGACCTGTAACTCTTGATCGAGTAGAAAAACGCTGGTGACCAGGGCATCCAACAACTCGGTGCTCTGAGTTCTCACAACCCACTCGTACGGTTCAGCGACCACTAGGTTCCGCAGTCCCCCGCGCTACCCTCGCCGACCTACAATCGGCAGTTAGGGGCGCGGCTTCGGGTGCAGAGGCGAAAGAGTGCTCGACTGATGTACGTTGAAATTGACCGGAGCGGAAGTCTGCGACTCGCCGGTATCGGAATCCGTAATTGTCGCCAATACTGTATAGCTGCCGCGATCGAGATTGACGAGCGCAAATGCTACTGCGTCGTTGGGCTGATCGTCTAGAATCTTGCCGTTCAAGCTCCAGGTAATCGTCTGGCCGTCCTTGAGGTCGGGATTGAGAGAAAGGTGAATAGGAACCGCTTCGCCACCAAAAAAAGTTTGCTCGGGAGTAGGCGAGGTAATCGATATTTCGCGGATGCGTGTGCTCGCCACGTCCTTTTTGGGTTTCAACGCCGCCACGGTTTTCGCCGCCGGAGCGGTCCTTGCGGCCGCCGCGAACGGATCGCTGCGCACCGATGAAACGCCGGTCAGCATTTTTTCGGCACCGGGAGCCGGCTGATCGGAATAGTGTAGAAGGCCATTCGCGTCGGTCCACTTGTATACCACAGCGGCGCCGGCTCCAGAAGCGGCCAGCAGGCAAGACAAGATCCAAAGTCGCCCTAGGTACATAAGTAGGAAGCATAGTCCGATTGACCTCTGACTACAAAGCGCCCGTAACGGCGGCGTGACCGCTGTCACGTAATCTCGCACGCGTCTTACCGGCCGTGTCTCACAGGCTGTAGTACATCTCCATCTCAATGGGATGTGTAGTCATACGTACACGCGTCACTTCTTTCATTTTGAGGTCAATATAGGCGTCAATTAGATCGTCGGTAAACACCCCACCCACTTTTAGGAACGCCCGATCTTTATCCAGGCACTCGAGCGCCATGTCCAAAGAATGGCATACCGTCGGTATTTTCTGATCTTCCTCCGGCTCTAAATCGTATAAATCCTTATCCGCCGGATCGCCGGGGTGGATTTTGTTTAGAATGCCATCGAGTCCCGCCAGCAGCATGGACGAAAAGGCCAAGTATGGATTCGCGGTTGCGTCCGGGAAACGCACTTCGATGCGGCGACCCTTCGGGTTGGAAATCCAGGGTATCCGAATAGATGCAGATCGATTGCGGGCGGAGTACGCAAGTTTTACCGGCGCTTCGAAACCCGGCACCAAACGCTTATAACTATTGGTGCTGGCGTTAGTGAAGGCATTAATAGCGCGGGCATGTTTAATAATGCCGCCGATAAAATACAAGGCAATATCCGACAGACCGCCATACTTGTCACCGGCGAATAAGGCTTTACCGTCTTTTTGGAGGGACATATGCACATGCATGCCGCTACCATTATCACCCACGAGGGGCTTTGGCATGAAGGTCAGCGTTTTGCCGTAACCATGTGCCACATTTTGTAACGCATATTTTAGAATCTGTACTTCGTCGGCTTTCTTAGTCAACGTATTAGCGGCAACGTTAATCTCGCCCTGACCCGCGGTCGCTACTTCGTGATGGTGCACTTCGAATTTCAAGCCCATCTCTTCGCAAGCCATCGACATTGCAGTGCGAATGTCTTGTTGCGCGTCGACCGGTGGCACTGGGAAGTAGCCCCCCTTGATGCCGGGGCGATGTCCCTTGTTACCATCCTCATAGGTCTTACCCGAATTCCAGGCGCCTTCGTAAGAATCGACCTGGTAAGAGCAGCCATTCATGCTAGAGCTCATGGTGACACTGTCAAAAATAAAGAATTCATTTTCCGGACCGAAGAGCGCCGAGTCAGCCACACCCGTAGACTTTAAATACGCCTCGGCGCGCTTCGCAAGCGACCTGGGATCGCGACCATAGCCCTGCATGGTCATGGGTTCAACCACGTCACACCGAATGTTGACCGTCGTTTCTTCGTAGAACGGGTCAATCACCGCCGTCGTAGGATCCGGCATCAAAATCATGTCGGATTCACTAATTCCTTTCCAGCCAGCAATCGATGAGCCATCAAACATCTTGCCGTCTTTGAAAAACTCCTCGTCGACCAAGCGGGTAGGGATGGTTACGTGCTGCTCTTTACCTATCGTATCGGTAAACCGAAGATCGGCGAATTTAGCATCTTTTTCCTTGATCAATTTCAGAACATCAGCGACAGACATGTTCATCCTCCGGCTTCGATTTATAGTTCAATCTTAAGGACTGCATTTAACGTGCCAGTCTTAGAGAGGCGGCCGATCAAGCACTTAGGCAAAGTTGCCGGGTGGCCACGCCCCATTATGGGCCCCGGGCTAACTTTTTTGCACTAAAATAGTGCGGAAGGAGGATCCTCCCGCCCATCCCTTTGCGTCGCTATACTCGCGCCTTTTACCTCACCGGCTATCTTAGAGCCTTTAGGAATTGATGGCTAAATTGATCCCTGCTCCGCAGACTTTTCAGGATTTGATTTTCGCGCTGCAGACTTATTGGGCCAAGCAAGGTTGCGTAGTGTTGCAGCCTTACGATATGGAAATGGGAGCCGGGACTTTTCACGCCGATACTTTTTTGCGTGCGGTGGGACCTGAAGCGTGGCATGCCGCCTATGTGCAAACTACACGGCGACCCACCGACGGTCGCTATGGCAACAATCCCTTTCGATTGGCACGCTACTATCAATTTCAGGTGTGCTTGAAACCTTCGCCCGATGATATTCAGGAACTGTACTTGGACTCGTTGCGTCATTTGGGATTCGATTTGTTGACGCATGACATTCGATTTGTAGAAGATAATTGGGAATCACCGACTTTGGCGGCGTGGGGCTTGGGTTGGGAGGTGTGGCTCAACGGAATGGAAATTACGCAGTTCACGTATTTTCAACAGGTGGGAGGTGTGGATTGCCGCCCAGTAATGGGCGAAATCGCTTACGGCCTTGAACGCTTAGCGATGTACATCCAGGGAAAAGAAAGTATTTTTGACATTATCTGGAGTGAGGGACCCTTTGGCACCATCACCTATGGCGATGTGTTTCATCAGAATGAAGTTGAACAGTCTACTTACAATTTTGAGAAAGCGGATACATCGATGTTGTCGCTGCAATTCGATGCGTTTGAGGCCGAGTGTCGAAAACTTGTGGCGGATAAATTAGTACTGCCGGCGTATGAGCAAATGGTGAAAGCCTCGCACACCTTTAATTTGCTTGACGCTCGGCGTTCTGTCTCTGTTACCGAGCGGCAGCGCTATATTTTAAGAGTTCGCAGTTTAGCTCGGGCGGTTGCAGAAGGGTATCTTGCCAGTCGCGAGGCACTAGGCTTTCCCTTGCTGAATAAGGCGGCGGCACAGGGGGTTACATGAACCTTGCGAATGCTGATTTACTCTTCGAGCTTCTGACGGAAGAGCTGCCACCGCGCACGCTGCTCAGTTTATCGAACGCGCTAACCCAGGGGATCGTAAGCGGGCTCGACAAAGCATGTGTTGCTCACGGCAAGTCGCGCAGCTTCGCAACACCCCGACGATTAGCGGTGTGGGTTAGGGCTTGCGCCCTACGAGCTCCTGATCGCAACGCTGAACGACGCGGACCACCCGTGAGTGCGTCGTTCGATGCGAACGGAGCGCCGATGCAAGCAGCAATTGCGTTCGCGAAGAGCTGTCACGTTGCGGTCGGCGAGCTTGAGCGCTTGGATACCGATAAAGGGGCATGGCTGGTGTATCGCGCAGTGGAGAGTGGCGCTACCACGTTAAGCCTCCTCGGAGACATTATTAAGCAGGCGATTGCAGCGCTGCCTATCGCGAAGCGTATGCGCTGGGGATCTAATGCAGCAGAATTCGTGAGGCCCGTGCGCGGCGTGGTGCTCCTGTTCGGCGCTGAAGTGGTGCCGCTAGAAATCTTGGGAATCCAAGCGGGTCGCGTCACGGCGGGCCACCGCTTTCATACGAAGCGCGCCGTTACCATTCATTCGGCAAAAAGTTATGAAGCACAATTGGCGCGCGCCAAAGTGGTTGCGGATTTTGCTAAGCGACGAGAAAGGATTCGCGCCGGCGTGTTGAGTTTTGGAGCCGGCGTCGGTAAAACGCTGGTCGATGATCAATTGCTTGATGAAGTAACGGCACTGGTCGAGTGGCCAGTTCCCGTTGCAGGTCAATTTGAAGAGCGCTTCCTGGCACTCCCGCGTGAAGTGGTGGTAGCCACAGTTCAAGGTCACCAACGTTATTTTCCGGTCGAACGGTCCGACGGAAAACTTTCGAATTGGTTTGTCACAGTCAGTAATATTGAGAGCCGAGATCCAATCAAGGTACGAGAAGGCAATGAGCGGGTGGTTCGCCCGCGTCTCAGCGATGCGGCTTTTTTTAAGGATCAGGACTTAAAGATAAATTTAGAGGCGCACGCCGCCAAGCTTACGGGTGTGATATTCCAGACTAAGCTCGGAAATTATGCGGAGAAAACCCGTCGGGTCAAAATATTAGCCGAGACGATAGGTGCTCGTATCAGTGCCGGCCCAGAGGTTTCCCGAGCAGCGGAACTAGCAAAAGCTGATTTAATGACCGCGATGGTGGGCGAATTTCCCGAACTGCAAGGCACTATGGGTCGTTACTACGCGCTAGTGCAAGGTGAATCCGCCGCGGTCGCGCTTGCTATCGAGGAACACTATCGACCTCGCTTTGCAGGTGATGCGCTACCCGCGTCCAGAATTGGTCAAGCATTGGCGCTTGCTGACAAAATTGACACATTAGTGGGAATATTCGCAATTGATTTAAAGCCTACCGGTACAAAGGATCCCTTTGGACTTAGGCGGGCAGCTTTGGGCATGTTGAGGATTTTGCTGGAGGGGAAACTTAATTTAGATGTTTATGAATTGATCGGGATTTCGGCCATGGCGCAACCGGTCCAAAAGACTCAGGTGGCGGAAGAGGTTTATGATTTCCTCGCCGAGCGCTTCCGGGGACTGTTACTGGAACGCAATGACGGCAGCACAACGGAAATGATCGATGCGGTGCTTACCGGTAGGCCGCATTCGCCACTGGAAGTGGATGCACGATTGCAAGCTCTTAAAGAGTTTTTGCAACATCCTGACGCCAGCGTGCTGACCGGACTGAATAAGCGCATCGCGAATATTCTGAAGAAAGCGCAAATAGGCAATGAGGTGCGGGTTGACACGACGAGTCTTATTGAACCTGCAGAAATCCGCCTCCATCAAGTGCTCGCCCAAATCAGTTCCCAGGTACTAGAAGCCGCCGCCGCAGGACATTACTCATTGAGCTTGATGCGACTGATGGGCCTGCGCGCAAGCGTTGATGATTTCTTCGAGCATGTGATGGTGATGGACGAACATTTAGTTCGTCGTAATAATCGCTTGGCGTTACTACGCGATGTGCAATTATTATTGGGTTGCGTGGCTGACCTTGCACGCTTGCCAGGCTGAATTTAAGCGATGCAACTTCTACGATCACTCGTATTTAATCTGTACATGATGTTCTCGGCCTGCTTTGTGGGTGCGTTCATGACACTGTGTTTTTGGCTGCCCTATAAAGCTCAATATGCCATCGTACTTCAGTGGGCGCATAGCGTCTTATGGGTGCTTAAGAAAGTTTGTGGCCTCGGCTACACCGTGGTAGGCCGTGAGAACCTGCCCGCCGGCAACCACATCGTAATGAGTAATCACTCCTCGGCTTGGGAGACCATTGCGCAGTTCGCGTTGTTCCCCCGCCAAGTGTGGGTACTTAAGCGAGAGTTACTGTGGATACCCTTTGTCGGCTGGGGCATGTGGCTACTGCGACCCATTTCCATTGATCGCAAAGCGGGCGGGCGGGCCGTGCGTCAAGTGATAGACCAAGGCAAGGCGAAGCTCGCCGCAGGACTTTGGGTCATTATTTTTCCGGAAGGAACTCGTGTTATGCCAGGTGAGACCCGCAAGTACGGGGTGAGCGGCGCGCTACTCGCCATCGCCAGCGGCCACCTTGTCGTACCGTTATCGCACAATGCGGGAGAATTTTGGGTGCGACGCGGTATCGTCAAACAAGCGGGCACTATCCGTGTGGTGATTGGCAAGCCAATAGTATCCCTCGGCAAAGAACCGCGACAGTTGAACGACGAGGTACGAACGGCAATTGAAGCGGGACTCAAGCACTAGCCTGGGCGCGTCGATGCTAGGGCGTCATCGGTTTCGCGTGCGGTGCGTCAAGTGATTAGTGCAGGCCATCATGACTATGTTCGTGGTTACCGAGTTTCATCCGTTCATCGACGGAAATAGTCGCACGGCACGGTTTGCCATGAATTGCATGTTGAGCGCGCAAGCCTTGAGCCGAATTATCATTCCGACGGTCTATCGAGAAGACTACTTGTTACCTTTGAAAGCGTTGAGCCACAACAACGTTACCGAACCGATGATCAGTTCATTGAGCCGCATGCAGCGATGGTCGGCCGCATTTGATTACTCGTTGCCACGACTGCAGTTGCGCGAATCGCCCGCCCGCTGCAACGCGTTTCAGAAGGATCTGCGCCGCTACAAAATATAGTTCCCGCCCGCCACGGCTTCTTAGGCACCGCGGCGCAACATCGAATTAATTCTGATAAAGTCCGTTGAACTGAATACCGTCGCGGACAAAGAATCAGCGGAGGGTTTCTCGATGAGTCTATTAATTCTCGGATTGGTGTTATTCCTGGGTATGCATTCGGTGGTCATATTCGCGCCGAGCGTGCGCGACCAAGTCATCGCGCTAATGGGACCTAGCATCTGGAAAGCCGTCTACGGGTTGATATCGCTAGTGGGTTTGATAGCGATCGTTTATGGCTTCGGGACTGCGCGACTGGAACCGCCGGTCTTGTACTCGCCACCCGAGTGGTTACGCATGGTGGCGGTAATCCTCATGCTGCCGGTATTTCCGCTTTTGTTTGCGGCTTATTTGCCCGGGCGCATTCAGCGCGCGACCAAACATCCCATGTTGGCGGCCGTCAAAATCTGGGCGCTAGCTCATTTGTTGGCCAATGGATTACTCGCCGACGTATTGTTGTTCGGCGGATTTCTGGCCTGGGCGGTGGCGGATCGAATCTCGCTGAAACGCCGGTCAGTAACCTTGGCGGTGAAGCTGAAACCCGGACGCTGGAACGACCTTATCGCAGTAATTTTGGGGGTCGGCGCCTATGCCCTCACGCTGGCTTGGGCGCATGTGCGGATTTTTGGCGTATCGCCGCTACGGTAGAGACGCGCCTTAAATCTTAAAATACACATATAATTGACTGAATACCCGCCTTTCAGTAAACTATATGTTATGACTAAGGCATCGCTCGCGCTCACCCAAATGCCGCCATCGACTCTCGCGGCTTTGTCCAATCTCGGAGCGGACCTCGCTGTGGCCCGCCTACGTCGCAAAGAGTCACTCAAAACCTGGGCAAAGCGCCTGGGGGTGAGTGTTCCCACCTTACTGCGCCTTGAAGCCGGGGAACCCAGCGTCAGTTTAGGTGTGCTTGCGACCGCGCTCTGGCTGATTGGCAGAGATGCGGCGCTCGGGGTCCTGGCTACACCCAAAGAGGACCGGGGCGCGTTGGAGCTGGACGTACGCCAAGCCGAATTATTGGGTAAGAAGCGCGTGCTTGCGACGGCGCAAGCGAAGTTAAAAAGGGCGACCCAGCGTTCATGAGCCACGACGACCTATATCTCTGGTTTCTCGCCGATCCCACACGGCCGCGCTACGTTGGGCGGCTTGCGGCTCGTCGAGGCAGGTAAGGGTGTCTCTCTGAGGGCAAGAGGTAAGTAGACCAGGGGAGTTTCGCCCCAAGCCTCTCGCAGAACCGTACGTGACACTCTCGCGTCATACGGCTCCCATTGTGGGGTAGCGGGATGTCAATGAAGCTTGCCAGTGGGTAAACAGCGCCGGTTGGCGAC
>JANYFY010000021.1 GCA_025359565.1 Gammaproteobacteria bacterium
TGGCCGATGGATTTATAGCGCTCGCACGTGCGCAGACTATCGAACGCGATCAATTTGATCATTTGGATCTTCGCGACGTACTACAAGACGCCATTGACGAAGTCTGGGCAGCTGCCGCTGCGAAACAGGTCAAGGTTATAAGTCAAAGCCTGCTCAGCGCCGCAAGTGTTTATGGCAATCGCTCAATGCTCACTCGAGCAATAATAAACCTAGTCAACAACGCCGTTAAGTTTTCGCCCAATGAAACCTCGATTAGTATCGCGATTGAAAGCCGTGTGTCCAACGGTAATCCCCCCATTTACCGTGGGGCTGAGAAGTAGGCTCTAAGCAGCCATGGCCAGCCGCTGTTTTGGTGTAAATCCACCCAAGGCCATGTTTGGGCGCTCGTGATTGTAAGACCAGAGCCACTGAGTTGCGAAGCTTTGCACTTCGCTGATGCGGTCGAACAAGTATTGCGCGAGCCACTCGTAGCGCACCGTTCGATTGAAGCGCTCGACGTAGGCATTTTGCTGGGGCTTGCCGGGCTGTATGTATTCGATCCGGATTCCTCGTTCTTGTGCCCATTTCTGCATCGTGGCACTGATATATTCGGGGCCATTGTCGCAGCGTAGAACGCTCGGACATCCGCGCCACGAGATGATTTGCTCGAGGCTGCGGATAACACGCTCCGAGGGCAGCGACAAATCGATCTCGATGCCTAAGCCCTCTCGATTGAAGTCATCGATCACGTTGAACAGACGAAACGTCCGACCGTCGCCGAGCTGATCATGCATGAAGTCCATCGACCACACCTGGTTCCTCTCCCGCGGCACGGTCAACGGCTGCGGCTTCACACGGATCATCCGCTTTTTTGGCTTGATTCGCAGATTCAGCTCCAATTCCCGATAAATACGGTAGACCCGCTTGTGGTTCCATCCATGGCCTTTCACGTTGCGCAAATACAGGAAGCAAAGACCAAAGCCCCAATTGCGGTTGTTGTCGGTCAGTCGGGTCAGCCACTCGGCGATCTTGCCGTTCTCCACGTTGCGCAGCGGCTTGTATCGATAACCGCTCTCGCTCAAGCCAAATGCCTCACACGCAAGCCGAATGCTTAACCCGCGTTCCTCAACTGCCCATCGGGCCACCTCGCGCCGGCGAGATGGCCCTAGAGTTTTTTTGCGAGTGCCTCCGCAACGATATCGGCCTTGATCTGCGCTTCCACATACAGCTTCTTGAGCCGCCGGTTCTCTTCCTCCAGCTCCTTCATCCGCGCCATCAGCGATACGTCCATGCCGCCGAATTTCGACCGCCACTTGTAAAATGTCGCCGACGAAATCCCGTGCTCACGGCACACCGCTGGCACCGCCTCTCCCGCCTCAACCTGCTTCAGCACCGCCAGAATCTGGCTGTCCGTAAATCTTGATCGCTTCATTCCGTAGAACTCCTCTATGAGAAAATTCTACTTCTCCGGCCCTTACTTTGCAGGGGGGATTACCAAGCCAGCATTGGGTCATAAGCGTACAGGACCAAGGGCCCGGCATCCCTACCGATCGCCAAAACCTTTTATTTCAACGCTTCAAGCGCGCAATTCACCACGGAGAAACAGATCCAGGCGGAGTCGGCCTAGGCCTGGCCTTTGTGCGTGTGGTCGCGCAGAAACACGGTGGGACTATCGAGGTTCGCTCGGAAGCAGGGCACGGCGCAACGTTCAGTTTTGTAATACCTCAGAATATTGGAGCGGGCGATGGGAATCGAACCCACGGCTCTAGCTTGGGAAGCTAGGGTATTACCATTATACGACGCCCGCGATCTGGTCCAGTGTATTCGCCTAAGCCACTACCCGGCAACTTTTAACGAGAATCCTGCGGAATTGAGCTATATTTGGCGTGTTTTCCCCTTCTATAAGTGGGGGTTGATTAATGAGATTACACCCCAAATCTGACTTTACCGGCAATTTAGCTAGTTAACATGAACTGAAAATTACATGACTAATTTATTCGAACCTTTGCGTGCAGGAGACTTAAATCTTAATAATCGCGTGGTTATGGCGGCGCTGACTCGTGCGCGGGCTGGCCGCACGCATATTCCCAACGTTCTCATGGCCGAATATTACTCCGCACGGGCCCGCGCTGGACTGATTATCACTGAAGCCACAATGATCGCAAGCGATGGATGCGCATTCACCGGCGAAGGCGGGTTATTCGACGAAGCCTGCGTAAAAGGCTGGCGCACTGTTACCGACGCGGTACACCAGCGCGGTGGAAAAATATTAGTGCAGCTTTGGCATCCTGGCCGTGCCGCACACTCCTTGCTCAATAATGGCGTCCAACCTATCTCAAGCACCGACCGCGCAATCCGCAATGACACAATACATACTCCGGACGGCGCTAAACCCTATGAAATACCTCGTCGTTTAGATATTTCAGAAATCCCCGGCATCATTGCACAGTTCCGCGCCGCCGCCGCAAGATCGTCCTTCGCAGGTTTCGACGGAGTCCAATTACATGCTGCGCACGGCTACTTGCTGGATCAGTTTCTGCGTGACAGCGTCAATGACCGTATTGATGCGTATGGCGGTTCAATTGAAAATCGCGCGCGCCTCTTGCTGGAAGTAGTCGACGCAGTGGGCGCCGAAATTGGACTGGGAAGAATATCCGTTCGGATCTCGCCGCTAGTGAGTTTTAACGATATCTCAGATTCAAACGCGACTGAACTGGTTCGCTATCTGGCCCACCAACTGACAAAACGTCAAATTGCCTTCCTAGAATTACGTCAAAGCGACTTTCGTGACCCTGCTGAGCACGCACTCGCACAAGTCACACGTCAAAATTTCCCTGGTGCGTTATTTGTCAATGGTGCCTACGATTTCGAAAGTTCACAGGCAGTACTCGCAACAGGTTCCGCGGATGCGGTCGTGTTTGGCAGACCCTTTATCGCGAACCCAGATTTAGTAGCTCGCTTCTCCGCAAATCGTCCCTTAAACGCCATGGACCCGAAAACTCTTTACACTCCAGGTCCCGCAGGTTATACCGATTATCCGCTCTGGACCGGTGGGGCAGAATGATTGTCAACATGAAATCGATAAGCCTGACCCGATCCCTGGTAATGGCCGCATTAGCGTTTGGGCTAAGTGGCTGTCCTTTTGATCAAAAGTACAGCGTGGGCGGACTCGTTACAGGCCTCACAGGAACCGGATTAGTCCTCGAGGACAACCTTGGCAATAGCTTAAGCGTAAATGCCAATGGTTCGTTTGTGTTCTCAACGAAAGTTGCCAGTGGTAAAGCGTATTCAGTCTCAGTATTGACGCCGCCCAGCAATCCTTCGCAAACTTGCACGCTACAGAATGCCGCTGGCACCATCGCCAAAGTGAACGTCACCTCAGTGCTCGTTTCCTGTAAACAAGCGGGTCGCTACGCCTATATCGCTAATCAGCAATCGAGCGATATTTCCGCGGTAGGAATTTCGGCCGCTAGCGGCTCTGGTTCGACAGGCATACTCACCCGGATCACTGGATCACCTTTTCCTTCGGGCAATATACTCACCGCAATGGCCATAGAACCCAACGGTAATTATCTTTACGCCATCAGCAATAATACGAGTGCGATCGAGGTGTTTACCATCAGTGTCGGAGGAGCGCTCATCCAAACGCTTAAGTCTATTGCGACCGGTACGGGGCCGGTAGCGATTGCGATACACCCTTCCGGCAAGTATCTGTATGTCGCTAACTTTACGGCGAAAACCCTTTCGGGTTATTCAATTCAAACGTCAGGACAACTATCGCAGCTAAGCACCTCGCCATTCAATGTGAGCAGCGAGCCCAACGCCTTAAAAGTCGATGCGGCCGGAAATTATCTCTTTGTGACCCTCGCCGGTACCAATAATAACGTTGCGGTCTACTCGATCGATTCAACCAGTGGAAATTTAATTGTCGTCGCTGGTTCACCGTTCGGAAACAATATAGCGACCGCATCTCTCGCAATTGCACCAAACGATACCTTTCTTTATTCTACCTCACTGACCACAACCTCTATTTTTGGTTTTTCGATTACCTCAGCAGGCGTGTTAAACCCCATTTCCAACTTAACTTTAACAGGATCAAGCCCCAGCTCGATCACGGTAGATCAATCTGGTCAATGTTTTCTATTAGCGAACAAGCAAACCAACCAACTTGCCGCCTACAGCATCGCCGGCAACGGGGTGCTCACAGCGTCAACTACTGCAGCGACAGGAATTAGCCCGGTGAGTGTTGTCAGTGACCCCAGCGCATCTAATGTGTATGTAGTCAATCAAGGTTCAAATTCCTTATCGGTATTCTCATTAAACACCGGCACCACCGGCAATCCCTGCCCTACATTGACACCCGTGGGTTCTGAATTTGCCCTTGACGGCAAATCTCCCAGCGCTCTCGTTATTGATTGATAAGGATTCTACAATTTAATTATGAGTATTAATAACGTAACCGCGGGCGAGCGAGTACCGGATGAGTTCAACGTCATCATTGAAATACCCATGAATGCCGACCCTATCAAGTATGAAGTTGACAAGGACTCTGGAGCGCTCTTTGTCGATCGATTCATGATGACGGCCATGCATTATCCCGCTAACTATGGCTACATTCCTCAAA
Source organism: Gammaproteobacteria bacterium (assembly GCA_025359565.1). Lineage (GTDB taxonomy): Bacteria > Pseudomonadota > Gammaproteobacteria > Steroidobacterales > Steroidobacteraceae > Bog-1198. Next base: position 4,604 of record JANYFY010000021.1, read on the forward strand.
CCATAGCGGATGACAATGATCCAGTCGATGTGCTAGTCCATACTCCCTTCCCTTTAATTCCGGGTGTGGTCGTACGGTGTCGTGCGCTGGGAATTTTACAAATGGATGACGAAGCGGGTGGTGACGCGAAGCTCCTGGCGGTACCGATCGACAAGAGTTGCCCGTTATACGCTTACTGGAAATCCATTGTCGACGTCCCCGATATCCGCTTAAAGCAAATCCAACATTTCTTTGAGCACTATAAAGATCTAGAAAACGGTAAGTGGGTCAAAATCATTGGTTGGGCAGGCGTCGACGTCGCGCACGCAGAAATAATAAATGGCATGCAGCGCTATACCGATCATTTATCGCCAAAACCTCCAGCGACCTCTCTGAAGCGACCTCTCTGAAGCGGCATCTAGAGTAATTCCTCGGGCGCAAACGGCGCAAACACCTTCAGTGCAAAACGTTGTAGGAAACTAGTCTCAGGCTCCGTATACCAGGTCTGCACCGATCCCGGTTCACCGCTTTGCCAGCGTATCCGCCCTCCCAGCGCGTCCCATTCAACCTTATAACTTCCATCCGCGCTAATATCATCCAGCAAACTAGTGACCTGGCCAGCGAGCTCAGTACTGCGCATCACCAGCCCTAACTCGCTATTGGTTCGCGCCGAGCGTGCGTCCATATTAAGCGAACCTATAAACACCGTCTTACTGTCGATCACCACCGCCTTCGCGTGCAATCGCGCATTAGCCGAGCGAAACGGATGAAAACGCGGTCGCTTCACACCCAGTTTAGGTCGCACTTCTTCAATATCGACGCCAAGCTTAAGCAAGGCTGCGCGGTAGCGCGAATAGCCCTTGTACACTAATCCCGAATCAGTCGATGCCAAAGAATTCGTCAAGATGCGAATATGCACGCCACGTGCCCGCAATTCACGCATCAATTCAACGCCTGCGTCACCCGGTACAAAATACGGCGATATTACAATCAGTTCTGTCTGCGCGGAACGCATCAACGCCGCGATGTCGTTGGCAATAGTCTGCTCGCTGTCAGCAGCATTATCGCTGGCAATTTTAGCCGGTCGATCGGCCAGCACGCGGGCCGGCAGCCAATCTAAAGGTAAACTATTAGAATCGAGGGCGCGCGCTAACCAGGCCGCCTGCGGAACTTCAGGATCAGCAAGCGCTCTCGGCGCGCTCTCATCGGATACCGGCGCGGCAATAGCTGAAATTGGATAGGCGTATTTACTATTCCAAAAAGCGTCGAAGGATGCCGAAAGTTGCACCACAATGCCACCGGCGGCAACAACATCTAGGTCAATAAAATTATTGACTTTGTCACGCGTAAAATATTGATCGCCGATATTTCGTCCACCCGTGATAGCCAGCGCATTGTCGGCCACTAATAATTTATTATGCATACGATGATTAATACGCGGAATTTCAGACACCGTCGCCAAAATTCGGCTCCACAACGCCGACCGTCCTCCGGGAAAGGGGTTAAATATTCTGACTTCCACGTTAGTTAGATGGCCTAAATGCATGAAACGTCGATCCTCGCCGGCTGTATTTAAATCGTCCACCAACAAGCGCACTCGCACTCCCCGGTTGGCGGCGTCTCGCACATGCTGTAAAAGCAATCGCGCCGAATCGTCTTGCTGAATAATGTAGTACTGAATGTCTAAGGTACGCTCAGCGTGGTCGACAAGCGCGATCAAGCTGGCTAAGGCCTCATCACCGGATGCTAGCAGCCGCACACCCGATAAATTGGGCTTTGAATGCGCGGCCACGAGGCGACCCAATGAACTACGACCAGGGTCCGGCAGAGCTTCTGAACGAGTCTTATGAACATGTCTTGGAAGGGTTGCACACCCAGTGAGGGCGAGCGCCCCCACCAGACCGGCTAACCAGGTTTTGCGCATTTCGCCATCATATCAGGCACACTTCGCGCCCATGAAGCAACAACGTCGCATTCGAAGTTTTGTGCTGCGCGCAGGTCGTGTCACCGTCGCTCAGGAACGAGCCATGCAGGATCTTTGGCCCAAATTCGGCCTTGAAATAAGCGCTCCCTTTGATCTAGATGTGGTTTACCAGCGCCAAGCTGCTCGCTGCCTTGAGATTGGGTTCGGCAACGGCGAAGTCATCGGATTGCTCGCACACGCTCATCCTGAAATCGATTATCTAGGCATCGAAGTGCATCGTGCGGGTGTGGGGCGGTTACTGTTGCATATTGAACAAGAAAAGCTCAGCAATCTACGCATCATTTGCCATGATGCGGTTGAGGTACTTCGCGACACCATTGCCGATCAGTCTTTCGATGAGGTTTTAATTTTTTTCCCCGATCCTTGGCACAAAAAACGCCATCATAAGCGCCGACTCATTGAAGCGTTTTTTATCGAATTGATCGCGCGAAAATTGCGTATTGGGGGCGTGCTCCGACTCGCCACCGATTGGCAACCCTATGCCGAACAGATGTTAGCTGTCTGCAACGCAAATGCCTTACTCACGACTCTCAGTCCGTACGCAGGATATGTCGCGCGCGCTGAATTTCGACCCTCTACCCGATTTGAAAAACGTGGTGAGCGACTTGGCCACGGGGTGTGGGATCTGGCCTACGTTAGAAACTCTTAGACGTCAGGAAGATCCTAAAAAGCTGCCGCGAATCCCATCGACGATAAATTGAACGGCAAGCGCTGCTAACACCACACCCGATAGGCGATTCGCCACATTCGCTCCGGTAACACCTAGTATTTTCATCAGACGGGGCGTCGCCAACATTAAAATCCAACAAATAGCCATCACTAAAGTCACCATCAAGAGAAAACCAGCAAATAAAAACGGCTTGCCCCACACCTCGCCCGCCATCAACAAAATAGTTGCTAGCGCACCGGGTCCCGCGATGAAAGGAAACGCTAAAGGAAAAACCGATATATCCTCGCGCTTCTTCGATTCTTCCTCCTCGGGACTAGTAGATTTAGTACCCGAAGTACGCGCGAACACCATTTCAAGTGAAATCAAAAATAACAGCGAGCCGCCCGCAATGCGAAAAGAACTTAAAGCAATACCCATCAGCTCAAGAAAACGAGCCCCCGCCACGGCAAATAATACGCAAATCCCTAAGGCGATCAGCGCTGCTTTTCCAGCCATTTTCTTTCGATAGCGCGCGCCAGCTCCCTCGGTTAAACCAGAGAACACAGGGATAAGAGATACCGGCTCTACCACGACGAAAAAGACCACAAAAAATTTGAGCAATTGTTCTGTCATAAATCATGTTGCTTCGCGCAATATATATTTATTGCATGGTGTTGGTTTTAGGAGTTGAATGCTTGTGAGGATAACAGACGGAGACGGCCATGAATGTGCTGAAGCCGATTGTAGGTCAATGGTATCGCGGCATTACCAATGAATTGTTTGAAGTGGTGGCGATCGACGAGCAAGATGAAACCATCGAAATACAGTATTTCGACGGTACCATTGCGGAAATGGAATTTGACGCTTGGAACGAACACCTACTCGATGATCTTATCGATACGGCCGACGCGCCCGAGGATTGGTCCGGAGCAGTGGACGTAGAAACCGAAGACTTGGATCGAGAGTTCGAAGATAATCCAAAAATAGCGTGGGCAAGTCCAAACGATCGATCATTGCGCCGCTAAAGGATCGTTACGCCGCTTAAGATAGCGTACTATTTACTGTGTTAGCGCCTAGAGCATTGGTGCATTCGCACCTTAGCGCGATTCGCTGAGTCGGGCGTTATCGCGCGCCTCGAGTGCGTAAATGGATTTGCGTAGTAAAACGAGCAATATGAGTCCTGGCATGGCACACAAAAATGTCACCACAAAAAAATGCGCCCATCCAATCACCGCAACCAATTGGCCCGCGATCGGCCCCATGAACACGCGCGGCACAGAGGCTAAGGCCGATAACAGCGCATACTGAGTTGCACTGAAATTGGTACTACACTGACACACAATAAAGGCGACGAAAGCGGCCTGGCCCATCCCACCAATCATCGTATCAACACTGGTCGCGAGAACGAGCAACCAAACGTGTTTACCGGCAATCGCCAGCCACATATACATCAAGTTAGAAAATGACTGGCAAACCCCAAAAATAAGTAACGAACGGAATAAGCCCCAACGCATATAAAAAAGCCCACCAATAGCGGTTCCCAGCATAGTGGATAAAGTCATGTTGAGCTTGCCCGCAATACTGAGTTGATCCAACGAAAACCCCATCCCCTTAATCATAAATGCGCTGTAAAGAGTTAGCGCAAAAGCATCGCCAATCTTATAAAGCAGCACCAGTAACAAAAAACCCCACGCCCCTTTGCGACTCAATAACTCTTGCAATGGATGCAGTACTGCATCAGTGAGGGTTTTCGGCTGCGCACCCGAAGCCATCGGTTCCGGAGCTCGCAAGGTGGCGAAGATCATCGCCACCATGATTGCGCTGACTAAAAAATAGGCGAATCGCCAACCAACGTGCGCCGCCATCAATACGATTACCGTTCCTGCGAACATCGCCGCAGTTCGATAACCAAAAGCGGTAGCTGCCGCTGCGAGAGCTCGCTCAGAGGGTGGGATCACGTCCACACGATAGGCATCAATCACAATGTCTTGTGAGGCGGACAAAAAGGCGACCGCTATTGCGGCCAAACCTAACAAATAAGGGGCCTTGGTCGGCGAATTCAGCCCCATGACGGCAATGCCCACGGCAAGCGCCAATTGATACAGTAAGATCCAACCGCGTCGGCGACCCAATAGGGGCGGAAGGTAGCGATCTAAGAGCGGAGCCCATAAGAACTTCAGTACGTAGGGGACACCCACTAACCCAAATAAGCCGATAGTCTTAATATCGACCCCAGCATGTGCCATCCACGCCTGCAACGTCGAGCCGGTCAAATTAAGGGGTAGCCCCGAGGAAAAGCCCAGAAGCAATATGGCCGTCATACGTTTATCGCCAAGCGCTTGACGTAGCTTCAGGCGGGGCTGCTGCGGGGTGGGCATCTCACATTATAATACCAGCCCCACTATCGGCTAGCGTATCGATTGCTTTTTATGACCCAAAACTACCAACATGATTTTCTAGATTTGTGTATGCGCTTAGGTGTACTGCGATTTGGCAATTTCACTTTGAAATCGGGACGTGAAAGTCCGTATTTCTTTAACGCAGGGCTTTTTAACACCGGCGAGGGGATCGCGGCCGTGGGCCGCGCCTATGCCGCAGCCTTGGTGGCCTCTCAGCTACCTTTTGACATGCTCTTCGGGCCCGCCTACAAAGGTATACCACTCGCGACCGCCACCGCTACCGCCCTTGCCGAGCATCATAATCTTAATAAGCCGTTCGCTTTCAATCGCAAGGAAGCTAAGGCTCATGGTGAAGGCGGCACTATTATTGGTAGTCCTTTGAACGGCAAAGTGCTGATCGTGGATGACGTCATAACGGCAGGAACGGCCATTCGTGAATCTATCGATCTCATCAAAACCGCAGGTGCCACGCCCGTTGGGGTACTGCTAGCCTTGGATCGTCAGGAACGCGGTACCACCAGCGCACGCTCGGCGGTTCAAGAAGTCAGAGAGCAATTTGGCCTTTCCGTCATTACCATCGTAAGCTTCAATGATCTCGTGCAGCATATTGCCCTATCGGGGCAAAAGGACCAGCAAGCTCGCCTGCATACTTACCGCGAGCGTTACGGACAGGAAGACTGAGAATTGCGCCCTAGAAAATCTGGGGCTGACGCCTCACAATTGTGGGATTAAGACCAAGGGAGTGTTTAAAAATGGCAGATAGTAGGAGGGCGAGGTTGTTGAAAAAATCGGTTTGGATCGTTTGTGCCATGCTAATGACCTCCATAGGGCTTGCGGCGAGTCCCAGCTCGTCTAACGGACGTAAATTTTATAAATGGGTCGATACACAGGGGCTTACGCATTACGGTGATCACATCCCACCCGAGTATGTATCTCAGGAACAACATGTCATTAATTCGCAAGGTATAGAAGTTGATCGCCTCGAAGCACAAAAAACTCCAGAGCAGATCGCCACGGAAGATCAAAAAAAACAAGCCATGACCGATCGCCAAAGCCGAGACCGGAACTTATTGAACACCTACGCATCCGTTCAGGAAATCGAAAGGCTGCGCGACCAACGAATGGCGCTATTAGCAGATCAAATTAAAGTAACCGGTCAATTTCTCGAAGTCCTGAACACGCGACTCAAAAAGCTGCGCGTCGCGAGCATGGCCTTCAAGCCTTATAGTACAAACCCTAAAGCGCCTCCCATGTCAGATCAAATGACGGACGATTTGGTGCATCTGGGTAATGATATTCACACGCAAGAACAAAATCAGCGCGAGAAACTCAAAGAAGATGCCACTATGCGCAAGCAATTTCAGAGCGATATCGATCGCTTCAAGGAACTAAAGGCCCCGCATTGACACCCCGGACACGCGTTTTATTGGGTGTAACGGGCGGCATTGCCGCCTATAAAAGTCCTGACCTGGTGCGGCGGCTAATTGAATACGGTGCTGAAGTCCAGGTCGTAATGACCGCGGCTGCCCAAAAATTTGTCACGCCGCTGACCTTGCAAGCAGTATCAGGCCGCGCGGTTCGTTATGAACTATGGGATAGCAGCGCCGAAGCGGCCATGGGTCACATTGACCTTGCGCGTTGGGCGCAAATAATTTTAATCGCTCCGGCCAGCGCCGATTTTATTGCGCGCATGGCAGGCGGTCGAGCCGATGACCTGTTGGCAACTCTATGTCTTGCTACCGAAGCACCGATTACGCTAGCGCCGGCTATGAATCGTCTCATGTGGGCCAATTCGGCCACTCAGGCCAACATTGCCATACTCGTGAAACGCGGCGTGCGTGTGCTCGGACCCGCTGTGGGGATGCAAGCCTGTGGCGAAGTGGGAGAAGGCCGCATGTGGGAACCTGCAAATTTAGCGCAGAATATAATGGAATCCAGTACTAATGCCGGCCTGCTCGCAGGCCTTAAGGTATTAATCACAGCGGGTCCCACTCGCGAACGCATTGATCCAGTGCGATATCTCTCCAATCGCAGCTCTGGGAAAATGGGATTCGCAGTCGCCGCCGCCGCCCGCGAGGCCGGCGCCCATGTGACTTTAATTGCGGGTCCCGTTCAATTACCGACGCCGGCGTCGATCACTCGTATTGACGTCGAAAGCGCACGTGACATGTATGCCGCGGTTCATCGACATGTGGCGGTTGCCGACCTGTTCATCGCTGCGGCAGCTGTGGCTGATTTTCAACCGGTGACGGTTGCCAGCACCAAAATCAAGAAACAAGGCATCGCCATTAAACTCGACCTTGAGCCCGCGCCCGATATCGTCAAATCAGTAGCGGAGAAGGCTACACGCCCCTTCGTCGTCGGCTTTGCCGCTGAAACTAATGATGTAGAGGAAAATGCACGTGGCAAACTTAAACGTAAAAAACTCGACATGATTGCGGCCAACCACGTGGGCGACGGCATCGCTTTCGACTGTGACGATAATGCGCTTACCGTGCTATGGGCCGGCGGCAAAGCCGAGGTGCCTCGCGGACCGAAGATTGAAGTGGCGCGCGAACTGATTGCGCTGATTGCAAAACGGTTACCGCCTGCCGCCACCAAACGCCGCCCCCCTCGACCATGAAACCTAAAGTCAAACTACGCCTATTAGATCCACGTATTGGTAAGGAATTTCCATTACCCCAGCACGCCACGGCGGGTTCTGCCGGTATGGATCTACGCGCGTGTATCGATGCCCCGCTGGTACTTGAGCCCGGTCGCACCGAACTCATCGCCACCGGTTTCTCTGTGTTTATTGAAGATGCTACCCTAGCGGCCCTATTGCTGCCGCGCTCAGGTCTAGGGCATAAGAATGGCATTGTGCTCGGAAATTTGGTGGGGTTAATTGACTCGGATTACCAAGGGCCCTTGATGGTGTCTTGTTGGAACAGAAGTAGCGTAGCTTTTACGATTAATCCGGGTGATCGTATCGCCCAAATGGTGATAATTCCGATAGTGCACGTGGAGTTTGAAGTGGTCGAAGATTTTACTGCCACAAAACGCAAGCTTGGTGGGTTCGGTAGCTCCGGTCAAATCTAGACCTTTACCATCAAAATGCGGCTTGGACTCGCACGCCAACCAGTTCATGCTCACGAGAATGGCAATTAAGGATTGGCCCATCGATGAACGCCCACGCGAGAAATTACTTGATAAGGGCGCTGCAGCTTTATCGGACGCCGAACTTTTAGCAATTCTACTGAAGACCGGCATCCCCGGCCAATCCGCCCTCGATTTGAGCCGCGCATTACTGAAAGATTTTCGCTCGCTACGCAAACTACTGGCGGCTGATCGACTCCAATTCTGTGCTCGGAAAGGCTTAGGTCCCGCGCGCTTTGCCGAATTGCAAGCCGCCGTGGAAATCTCTCGCCGCCAGCTCTGCGAATCCATGCGCGCAGGCCCACTCCTCGCAAGCCCTAAAGCTACTAATGCCTACCTCACGGCACGATTACGTGATTTAGAACACGAGGTATTTTGTTGCCTTTATTTAGACAAGCGCCATCGGTTGATACAATTCGAAGAACTATTTCGCGGCACTATCGATGGAGCCAGTGTGCACCCGCGCGAGATCGTCAAGCAAGCGTTGCAACGCAATGCCGCCGCTGTCATCGTAGCGCACAATCATCCTTCCGGAATTGCCGAACCCAGCCAAGCAGATGAACTGATTACACAGCGGATCAAGGAGGCTCTGGCATTGGTGGACATCCGATTGCTCGACCACATCATTGTAGGTGATGGCCACAGCGTATCACTCGCCGAGCGCGGCTGCGTTTGAGGCTCGCTCACAGAATCGCCCGACCCGTTTATCCTACCGGTTAAGTATATGATTTATAAGATATTTACGCTTGTCTATTGCTCCGCGCCGCGCCGCCTGGTATAAAGCGCGGCTGTTATTAAAGTTCAATCTCAAGGGTTTATCCATGTCGCGAGTCTGCCAAGTCACCGGTAAGGGTCCAATATCGGGAAATACGGTTTCCCACGCTAATAATCGCAAGCGACGGCGGTTTTTGCCGAATTTACATACCCATAAGTTTTGGGTTGAATCCGAAAGGCGTTTTATCAGTCTTCGCGTCTCTACCCGAGGATTGCGCACTATTGAAAAGCGCGGTGTCGATGCGGTCATCGCCGACATGCGCGTTCAAGGCATGAAGATCTAAGAGAAATACTATGCGTGACAAAATCAAACTCGTGTCTTCCGCTGGTACTGGTCATTATTACACCACTACCAAGAACAAGCGTCTGCATCCCGATAAGATGGAGACCAGCAAATTCGATCCCGTGGTTCGTAAACACGTTCCTTACAAAGAATCCAAGATCAAATAGGTTTCTCTGCCCGAACTCCCTGAAGTCGAAACCACCCGACGCGGTATCGCGCCGGTGTTGCAGAACCACCGCGTCGTTGAACTCATTGTTCGCGAACGTCGCTTGCGCTGGCCAATTCCTGATCACTTAGAGTCGACTTTGCGCGATCAAATCGTACGCAAAGTCACTCGACGAGCTAAGTATCTCCTGTTGCGCTTTGACCATGGCACCTTAATCGTGCATCTCGGTATGTCAGGCTCTCTAAGAATTCTGCCACCCGACACAGTACCCAAAATCCACGACCATTGGGAGCTACGCTTAGACACCAAAAAAATATTGCGCTACCACGATCCACGCCGCTTTGGCAGCGCGTTATGGACTACCGGTGACCCACACGCTCATCCATTATTAATCAAGCTCGCCCCCGAGCCCTTAAGTCAAGCGTTTGACGCCCAGTATCTTCATCGCACCACGCGCAAGCGCAATATCACAATTAAGCAACTCATCATGAACTCACACCACGTCGTCGGTGTGGGCAATATTTATGCAAGTGAATCCTTATTTCGCGCCAAAATCGCACCTCGACGTATCGCCAAGCGCATTACTCGTGCGCAAGCGCTAATACTCACCGCGACCATCAAAGCAGTGCTCGCCGAAGCAATCAAAATTGGGGGGACGACTTTACGCGACTATGTCAATGCCGAGGGAATACCCGGCTATTTCAGCCAAAAACTCTTCGTCTATGATCGTGCCGACCAAGCCTGCCGAGTTTGCCGGACGCCGATCAAACAATTTGTACAAGGACAGCGCTCAACCTATTGGTGTCCCACCTGCCAGAAATGAGCGGCTTCGTTTTGACGGATTTAAAGCCCGACCGGACGATTATGAGTATCCTCTGTGTTTACAGCCGACGCATTTCAATGGCTAGCAGGAGGGTACTATAGCTATCTTAAGAGCACCTGGGACCAAACGGCGGTTTCCCCACCCGCGGCCAATGAGGTCTACGGCACCGGGCTTTATCTGCCGGTTACCGCGGCCGATAACCCGCTCGGAATCATCTATCGGGGCCATGTTCCCTATGAATCGAACAAAACCCCGACGGACATGCGCGAGGCCCTCGACTCGGAGGCGACGACGCAAGCGGCCTGGAAGGATCTAACGCCGCCCCTGTTGTTGGTCCGGTTGTCCACACCGCCGACCTAGCGCGAAGAAATGGTTTTAGTAGACTAACCCCTCGCCCTCGCCGCGCGGATCGGACGCCGCCTCCACTTTTCCGCTCGCGAAATCCCAGGTCACTACCTGCATGTTGCCCCATGGCCGTTTCCCTTCGCTCAGTTTCTGACCCTTAAGCTGCAAAGCCTTGATCTCACCCTCAGTGAACGCACCGCTCTCATAGTCGACTTCATCCGGCAGGTATTGCATGTGGTACCGTGGACTCTTGACGATTTCAGCCGCACGCATTCCATCCAAATAATTCAGCGTGCCCAAAATCACCATGCTGATGATATAGCTACCGCCCGGTGATCCAATAATCATTAAGCCCCGCGGCGTCTCAATAAAGGACGGCGTCATACTTGAAAGACTACGCTTATGAGGTCCAATCTCATTCGCCGTCCCACCCACCAGCGCATATTGATTCGGGATACCCGGCTTAATAGAAAAATCATCCATCGTATTATTGAGCAGCACCCCAGTCTTCGGTACCACATAGCCACCCCCCAACCACAGGTTCACCGAAATCGTTCCCGCCACTCGATTACCTGCGGCATCCAACACCGAAAAATGCGTGGTCTCGGGTCCCGTGGGCGGAGACTCAATCCCCGGCAACAGATCACTCGGCATCGCCTTATCCAAGCGAATACTCGTCCGCTGCCCCGCCGCGTAATCAGGACTCATCAACAACGACACCGGTACTTTAACGAAATCCGGATCGCCTAAATACAGCGCCCGATCACGATACGCGCGACGCATCGCCTCGATCACCAAATGCTTACGCGTAGCCGAATCCAGATGAGCAAGATCAAATCCCTCCAGAATATGAAGCGTGTCCAGCAACGCAATACCCCCCGACGCGGGAGGCGCCGACGAGACAATCCGCGCACCCCGGTAATATCCCACCACCGGCGCTCGCTCAATCACTTTGTACGAAGACAAATCCTGCAAAGTCCAAATTCCGCCGCCCGCTCGCACTCCGTTAACGAGCTTTGTAGCAACGGGGCCGGAGTAGAATCCCTTCGCGCCGCGCAGAGCGAGCGCTTCCAAAGTCTCAGCCAACTCAGGTTGCTTAATAAGCGCACCAATCTCGGGTACCGCACCCGCAGCAGTTAAAAATATCCTTGCCGAATCCGGTGAACGCAGTAACAACTCACGTTTGTAACGAATCCCGGATTGCAAGCGCGCGTACATGGGAAAGCCCTCACGCGCCAAGCGAATCGCGGACGCTAAGGATTGTTTTAATGGCAACTTACCGTACTTTACGGCCAACGCCTCAAACGCCGCAGGCTCTCCCGGAATGCCCGCCGCCAGCGGACCCACAATCGAGGCGTTATCGAGCGGATTGCCCGCCTTATCTAAATACATATCGCGCCTCGCCGCCGCCGGAGCACTCTCCCGCGCATCCAGCATGGTTTCAAAACCATCTATCGCACGATGTAATAAATAAAATCCACCTCCGCCCAATCCCGAACTGCTCGGCTCCACAACCGCCAAAACCGCCGACACCGCGACAGCCGCATCAAAGGCATTACCCCCCTGGCTCAAAATCTCAAGACCGGCCTTGCTCGCTAATGGATGCGCGCTCGCGATCGCCGATTTATGCGGCACGAGATGCGCCATAGGCGCATGTATCGCTGGGCGTGGAAGGTTCGCAGCCGGTAGCTCGTCAGCAAAACTGGGCAACAAATACGAAAACCCTAAGGCCACCGTCAAGGCAACCGATAGCGCGTCAAGTCTATTCAAGCTATAGAATTTCATAGCTTGCGATGCTCAACGATTACCCTGCAGAAAGCAACGTCCGTATCGCCCAGCTCAATTAATTGTTCAGCGCGGCCACCATCTTGCCCACCGACATCACACCCGAGGTTGCGTTGTAGGATCCTTGCGCCTCAACTTGCATAAGTCCCACCGTACCGTTCAAGGCCGCCACTAACGCCGTCTCGAACGCTGCAAAGGTGCTGAAATTATCGACGGTGTCGCTGATGCGGTGACTAATGGCGAACTTACCCGTGTTGACCAAGGAGTCCGGCACGAGTTGCACTGGCCCCGCCAAAGTCGTCAAGTCGGTTTCCGGCTGATGCTCCAGATGGACCTCGTGTTCGGTGCTACCCACGAGAGTCGCCTGACTGAGGGTCAATGTAGCGCTAGTCGCATTACTAAATGGCGCGGTCACGCCGACTGGCCAACGGATTTCCAGCTCCGCGAGGGCACTAGGGTCACTGTAATGAGTAGCCGTCAGTTCAATCGCCATAAAATCAGGGGGCGCCAAACCGAAAGGTGCGACAAAACCAGAGTATTGCACGGCACTGCCTACACTTAGGCCAGCCGTTGAAAGCGTAGCGGGTAGACTTACAGAATAGGCAGTTGGCACCGCGTCCATTACTGAGGAGGTGCCCGTACCGGCAAATGCAAAGCTGGCCGCGGGAATATCCCCTAAGTTGGTCAGATTCACCGTCACCGAATTAGTATTCACAGAGATGACAACGCCTTGCAACCGCGTCAACTCCATACGGGCCGCACCCGCGGTCGCATCGAGCGTAGCATTGCCGCTGCCACTGATCGCGAGCTTACCGGTGAAAAAAGCATTTTGGCCCACCGAAATATTGGCAGTGGTGAAGGTTCCCACCTGACCCTCTTCGGTGACGGTAGTCGCGCTACCCACCGTGACGGTGACCTGACTAATATAACTAAGGCCTTCGTGATCGGAATGCGTCACATGATCATTCGCCAATGTCAGCGTATTACCCGTACGCGCAACTATGATGCCTTCCAGACCGTCATTGCCCATTGTAGATCCGGCAACTCCAGTGCCTACAGCGCTGGTACCTGCCACCACACGGGTCGCGGTAAAACTAAAAGTTGTGGCATTCACCCCGCCAAACGCGGCGGTAACGGTCCCGGCGACAAGCGTCGCCAGCTGTGCAAGGCCCGCCGCCCCTGTATAACTCGTCCCGTTAATGACGAAAGCAGTGGTGGCCGTGGTATTGACGGTCAGTTGACCGATGGTCGCTACCGAATCATTAAACGGACTGACATTGACTAGATAACTATTCAAACTCGTATTCGTTTTCACCAAAGTGCCGCGGATGTGTTCCTCCCGGTTCGCATCCGGCGAAAGGCTGGCCGTCAGCACCGGATTGACTGTAACTGTGGTGGGATTAGTTGTACTTGGTGTAACGGTATTAGAGGCCGCCAAATTAAAATCAAGCGCCAGATGCGCGTCCGTATCGACGACGACCGTTAAAGGACCAATCGCGGGCAAAGCAAGCGTCAAGGTAATTAAAGTCGTATTGGGTGCGGCCAAGGGCAGGGACGTTGCACCATTGATGATTTGGCTGGGTGCAATGCTGACGTCCGTCGCACCATTACTGACGATTATAGTGGCACCACTGTAATCCAGAGTAATGCTCGCCGAGGTGTAATTGCCCGCGGTAATATTCAACGCGCTGACGATTTCAGCGAGGTGGGTCAATTGCGCGAAATCGACCTGCGTGGGTACCGACACGGTCTCCACAAAAGTACCGTCAGCACGGTTGAGTTTTAACGAGGTCACTTTAACGATATAGCTCACGAAATCGCCCGCAGCGTCCGTAAGACTAACGATGGTCTTGCCGCAATTATTACAGCCCTGCGGTTTGACGATGGGAGACGAAGTGCTCGATCCACCACTGCCGCATGCATTTAACCCAGAGCCAATAACCAATAAAACCGCCCATAGAAAGCTATTACCAAAAAAACACAGGCTACGGCGGTAATTCGGTTGGTTCAGTCGCGTCATAATTAATGCTCCAAATTCTTAACTTGTGCTCATTGGACGCTATTGCTCTCCGCAATCAATCGCATTAAACATATTGCAACCCATCGGGTACGACGCGAGGTAGGCGGCCTTCAAAAATCCCAACGTACTCCTAACACTATAATTCGCGGCAACCACGTGAAGGATTCTTTGACTCGCAAGGCTCCAGTTGCGCCTTGAGGCGATAAGAACTCCAAACAGCAATGATTATTGTGATTGAAGGCGTTGTCCGCATCCGCCGTAAACTGAAGCGCACCCCGCCTGACCGACTGCGTGTAGGCCACATGCAGGTCTAGCGATTGATAGCGGGTTTCCGTAGTCGAATTTCTAACGCCCAATGTGTTGGTGCCATTGGGCAAGGTCAATAGTGGCGTGCTGGGCCAGCCATCGTGAAGATCTAATGCGGCGCTGGCTGCCCACGGCCCTACACGCCACTGAACCACCGCAGTTAACGCATTGTTCTGATTCCAGGCGCGCGCAACTTCGACGCCATTAATATCGTCATACGCCTGCGACCAAGTATACGACAGGCGCGTAGTAAGTGGGCCTATAAGCCAACGGGTGGACAGTTCGACCCCCTGCATCTCGGCATGCGAAGGTGCAATCAGCACTCGGTCCGGGGAGAATTCGGGCAGGATACTCAGTGGTTCGAGAAGACTTTCATACCGCTGTCGTGGCATTCCCTGTATCTTTCGATACGCTTCCGCTCGATATGAAATCTCATCACTAATGTGATGTTGAATACCGATAATAAAGTGTTTTGAATATTGCGGGCTTGAAAATTTCTGCACGCCGTTGATCACATCCAGGTCCAGCACCTCATCGGATTGATGAAAAATTCCCCAGCTTGCAAAGATCTGTGTCGAGGAGTTAGGCACAAAAGACAGCGCCAAACGGGGATCTTGCGAATTGTGAGTATTAAGTCCGAGACCCGCATTGTGCTGCGCGCGAACACCGATTTCAGCAAAGAATTTTTCACTTGCCTGCCAACGGTCTGTGAAGTAAACCGCGCTGTTATTACCACGCACCGAAAACAACGCATTTTTGGTCACATTCTGAGTTCGCCCGAATAGAGCGGCAATTTCCGCGCTGAAATTAACATTACTCTGATAGTCGTAGTTCGCCCTGCTTGCGGTCCATTCACCACCCCACTCAAGATGATGCGTAGCCCCTAAGGGGCCGTGAAAGCGCAGGCTCGCATCCCAAATGTCAGCGCGGCGATTGTCGAGCACTTGCCCAAAGACCACACCGGGATTCTTCACCACTCCGTTTCGATCAGATACCAGGAGACTATTACCAAGCGAAGCCTCGGATTGCCACCCGTCGCCTAGGGTCTGTTCGGCCTTAATCCACGCATAACGAGTACGGCTATCAGTATGCCCCGTCTTGCCGACGTCGCTGTCAAGGTTGTCATGGGCATCTTGAAAAATTAGACTCTGCATGGATAGCGTAGTGCCATCGGCGATATGCCAGCGCAGCTTGCCTAGCGTGTCCGAAAATTGGGGTGCGTGCGCGTCTATAGCAACGTCTTGTGATATTTTCTGAATATTGCTCAAACGCCCTATCAATAGACCGTCGAGCTCGCCGCGTGAATCCAGTGGACCCGCCAATCGCGCACTATAATTTACCGTGCTGATACCGATCATATTCCGAGGCGCTTCCATGGCGTCTCTCGATTGAATATCGAGTATGCCGCTCATACGTCCGCCAAAGCGCGCCGAAAAACCACCGGTGTAAACATCGATACGTTTAACCGCGGACGAATCCAATGCGCTAAACGGCCCTTGGTAGTCGGGCAGATGGAACACTTCGCGAATAGGAAAACCGTCCAGCAAGATTCGAGTCTCATTGGCTTCACCCCCGCGAACATGGGTTTGGCCAGGAAATCCACTTTGCGCAACCCCCGGTATGTGTTGTACCGACTGAAGCGCATCGTCGACCAGTTGTGGTTGGGTACGTATTTCCGCTCCCTCAAGTGCGATAGGCGAATTAGCGAAGCCACTGAGTCGATAATAGCTAGCGGTCACGGTGATCTCGTCTAAAACCGGCGACGTTGCTGCGAGTGCCGATGCCGCTGCGCTTGCAGCGCGAACCACGGCGAACTGTGAGGGCGCTATTTCACGCAAGGTCAGCCCAAAAGCTTTTAGAATTTCCTCTGCCATCGCTGCCGGTTGGTCCGAGCGCGGGGTAGATTTAACCCGCATTCGCCGATCCACTAAGCCGGTGCTAAAAATTATGCGAAACTCGGGTCGTTCGAGCTGTTGCAACGCCTTCGCAAGAGGTGTTCCCGCTATGATGCGAATGGTAGAAGCTTGCCCGTAAGCGCTGTAGGACGCATAAACTATCGCCCATAATAAACAAACGGCAAACAAATTTGGTCGGCAAATCCTTCCCATCGACCCATGATACCCTGAGGATCCGATCGATGCCGACTCTGCTGCCATCAGGCGCGGCACGCGATTCGAGCCCTATTGGGAATTCGGGTACTGTATCGCTATGAAGGCCTACTGGACATTAGCGTACTGGACTATAGCGAGCATCGCGCTCGGCACCCGGGTAAGCACCGCGGCAGGCATCGGCACGCCTGCGGCCGCCACTCCTACCTACAAAATACAGGTCGTGCATACCTATCCTCACGACCCATCGGCTTTTACCGAAGGTCTTTTCTATTTAAACGGTTATTTATACGAGAGTACCGGCCTAGAACAACACTCCTCCATCCGCAAAGTACGCATTGAAACGGGGGAAATACTGAAATCTATCGATATCCCCGCCGAGTACTTCGGCGAAGGCATTGTGAATTGGAACAACCAACTTGTCAGCCTTACCTGGAAATCACAGACGGGTTTCGTCTTTGACCTCAACACTTTCAAATTCCAAAAACAATTTCACTACTCTGGCGAAGGTTGGGCACTCACTCAGGACGGTAAGCAAATTATCATGAGCGACGGCACTTCTGAACTGCGATTTATTAACCCCATTACTCTTAAGGAAACCAATCGCATTCAAGTCACCCTTGAGGGCAAAGCACTGCGCAATATCAATGAACTAGAATGGGTTAAAGGCGAAATTTTTGCCAATGTATGGCAGACCAATTGGATCGTGCGCATCGATCCCCATAGCGGTCAAGTCAAAAGTCTCATCAATCTTGCGGGATTGTTAGATCCATCCGAACTTGATCAAGGCGTAGATAGCGTACCGAACGGCATCGCCTATGACGTTAAACACGACCGACTGTTTGTCACTGGAAAAAACTGGCCAAAACTATTCGAAATACGAATACTCGCGACACCCGGCCCCCCATGAGGAACAAGTTCGCGCGCGCTCAGAGTAACTACAGGTTCTCCGTGGCCACCAACTTACCCGCCTTCTTCCCTGGGCGCCCTCTACCCGCGTCCACTACCCTCGCTAGCGCCCGCTGCCGGTTTGCGGGCAATACTCGTCGCCATAGTTACAATAGAGGCAAGGTCCGTTAAATTAGCCGGCACTACCAAAGTAGTCCCCGCCTGTGCGAGTTTACCAAATTGCTTCACGTACTCTTCACCGATGCGTAACTGCATGGCCTCAATGCCCCCGCGATCGCTGAGCGCGATACCCACTTGCCTCAAACCCTCCGCAGTCGCAGTGGCCACCG
Source organism: Gammaproteobacteria bacterium (assembly GCA_025359565.1). Taxonomy (GTDB): domain Bacteria; phylum Pseudomonadota; class Gammaproteobacteria; order Steroidobacterales; family Steroidobacteraceae; genus Bog-1198. Next base: position 22,598 of record JANYFY010000021.1, read on the forward strand.
CTAGGATTGCTTGGGCCTGACCTTCGGCTTCGTTGATTTGTTGTTGCTTGTTAGCCTCAGACTGTTTGATGACGCGTTGCTTATCACCTTCCGCGGCATTGATCTTCGCGTCTCGTTCGCCCTCGGAAGTCAGCACAACGGCACGCTTTTCACGCTCGGCGCGCATCTGTTTTTCCATGGCCGACAGGACATCCTTGGGCGGCATAATGTTCTTGATCTCATACCTGAGGACTTTCACTCCCCACGGAGCCGAAGCCTTATCCAACTCGCTCACCACATTGGCATTGATGGTGCCACGCGCCTCAAAGGTACGATCCAATTCAATCTTACCGATTTCACTTCGCAGCGTGGTTTGCGCCAACTGAGCGATCGCAAAACCGTAGTTGGTAATGCCGTAAGAGGCAAGATGAGGATCGAGCACTTGCATGTACAGCACCGCGTCAATTCCCACTTGCACATTATCGCGAGTGATACAAACCTGCTCAGCGATATCGAGCGCCAGTTCCTTTAAGCTATGCTTGTAAGCAATTTTTTCCATAAACGGCACTAAAATATGAAAGCCCGCTTGCAGCGTGCGGCTATACTTGCCGAGGTACTCGATAATGAACGCGCTCTGTTGCGGCACTACGGTGGCAGTCTTTGCGACCAAAATCACTACCAAAAATGCGAACAGAATAAAAGCGTAGCTAATAGTCATGCGGAAATTCCTCTTCTTTAAATTGAAGCACGAAGCACGCGCAATTAATCTTGCACAGCGTGCACAATAAGACTAAGCGCCTCAACCCGTGTAACACGCGCCTGAGTGCCGGCAGCGATAATCAATTGCCCCCCGTTGATTGCGTTCCAAGAACTACCGCGAACTTCCACCCGCGTGCTATCCCCGGGATTCAGGGCGCTCGGCATATTGATCACGACACCAACAAGCCCATCTTTCATCACCGGCAATTCCCGGCGTAGGCGGTTGTAAATTTGTCGTCGGAAAAACACCATTGAGGCGGCGGCAAGTAAACCAAATATGAGCCACTGTAACCAAAGATCAAGTGCAAGCCCTGTCATTAGCAATAGCCCTACCACCACCGCAGCTAAGCCTACAAACACGAGGTAGAATTGGGCGTCGACGAAGGCTAACTCGGCGCCCAAAAGTATGGCCCCCACCGCAATCCACGCCCACCATTGCATGCTCTACTCCTCTAGCGTTTCATCGCGTCAAAGAAATCAGCGTTAGTCTTCGTGTCTTTCATTTTATCTAACAAGAACTCAATGGCGGACAACTCGTCCATGGGATGCAACAACTTACGCAGTATCCACATCTTAGATAATTCAGCAGGATCGGTAATGAGTTCTTCTTTTCGCGTGCCCGAACGGTTGATGTGAATTGACGGGAATGTACGTTTCTCCGCAATACGGCGATCCAAATGGATTTCTGAATTACCAGTACCTTTAAATTCCTCGAAAATTACATCGTCCATCTTGGAGCCGGTATCGACCAACGCGGTTGCAAGAATCGTCAAGCTTCCGCCTTCCTCGATATTGCGAGCCGCACCGAAAAATCGCTTAGGACGCTGCAACGCGTTAGCGTCTACGCCACCCGTCAACACCTTACCCGAACTCGGCACTACTGTATTGTAGGCACGCGCCAAACGAGTAATAGAATCCAGCAAAATAACCACGTCTTTTTTGTGCTCGACCAGACGCTTCGCTTTCTCGATGACCATTTCCGCCACTTGCACATGCCGACTTGCAGGCTCATCGAAAGTTGAAGAGACCACTTCGCCCTTTACTGTACGGGCCATTTCAGTCACTTCTTCGGGACGCTCATCAATCAGTAGCACAATGAGATATACCTCAGGGTGATTCGCGGTAATCGCTGTAGCGATGTTTTGCAGCAGCATGGTCTTACCCGCTTTGGGAGGCGAGACAATCAAACCGCGTTGACCTTTACCAATAGGCGCCACCAAATCAATCGCCCGCGCCGTCAGGTCTTCCGTTGAGCCATTCCCCCGCTCGAGCTTTAAGCGCTCCGTGGGGTGTAGTGGTGTGAGATTCTCAAATAACACCTTACCGCGCGCACTCTCGGGAGAATCATAATTAATTTCGCCGACCTTAAGCAGCGCGAAATACCGTTCGCCGTCTTTCGGCGGTCGTATCAAACCTGAAACCGAATCTCCCGTACGCAAGTTAAAGCGACGCACTTGACTGGGCGAGACGTAAATATCATCCGGTCCGGCCAAATAACTGGAATCCGAAGAGCGTAGGAAACCAAACCCATCCTGTAATATTTCCAGCACTCCATCGCCGTAAATATCTTCGCCTTTTTGCGCATGCGCCTTAAGAACCCCGAAAATAATGTCCTGTTTTCGAGCGCGGCCCATATTCTCGAGACCCATGGTCTCGGCAAGTTTCACCAAATCACTTATCGGGCGTTTCTTAAGCTCGGTGAGATTCATCGAGCTGCGACTGCGAGCGAGGTCCGATGGCGCTATGATCTCAAGATCATCGCCGCCTGGCGGTAAGTCACCGTATTCCTCATGCGGGGGCCTGCCGCCACCCATATTGCCGTTGCTATTGCCGCTGCGGTTGTCATTGCGGGGTCGATGCGAACGATTGCGTCCGCCTCCGCCCTGGCCACCTTGACCGCCTTGGCTGCCCTGACCACCCTGACCCTGACCGCCTTGTCCCTGCCCGCCACCGCGGGATTGATTACCTAAATAGCCTCTCACAGGTTGCTATCCAAAAAAGCGGCTAGCTGGGATTTCGTGACAGCACCCACTTTTTGCGCCTCCACGGTGCCGTTCTTAAAAAGGATTAGCGTTGGAATACCGCGTATGTTGAATTTCGGCGGGGTCGCTGGGTTCTCGTCAATATTAAGCTTGGCTATTTTGACCTTATCTTTGTAGGTCTCGGCAATCTCATCCAGGATGGGAGCGATCATCTTGCAAGGACCACACCATTCCGCCCAGAAATCGAGCAATACGGGTTTGTCGGCCTTGAGCACGTCCTTGTCGAACGTGGCGTCACTGGTATGTACGATGATTGGATTAGTCACTGCGGATATGACTCCTTTTTGGAGATGAATGGATGTTTAGGGCGGATTTGTAGGTTGGAATTTTGAGCGCAAAGCGCAACGACGTGACGATGCTCAGCGGTTAGTGCACAATACGAAAGGTTGACTAGTCTTGATTACCTTAAAGAGGGTACCGGTGATTCGGCTGATTGGAGCGGATAGACCTGCTCCCAATGGTTGTATTGTTAACCGGTCGCCCACCAATTTGCAAGTATCTGTAACTTAAAAAAGCGAAAATGTCCGAAGCCCACCTTACCCAGCTTACCTTCTCTTCCCTAAATATCCCCGAATCCGTGAAGCGAGGTATCGCTGAATTAGGCTATTCCCGCTGTACTCCCATTCAGGCCCAGACCCTCCCTCTAGCCCTTGGGGGCCAAGATGTCGCAGGTCAGGCGCAAACGGGAACCGGCAAAACCGCCGCTTTCTTGATAGCGATGTTTAATCGTTTATTGACCGCACCGCCGCCCGCCAATAAACCGCGTCAAGCGCCACGAGCGATCATCATCGCTCCGACGCGCGAACTCGCTGTCCAAATTCACTCTGATGCACTCGGCATCGGCAAATATACCGACCTTAAAATGGCCATCGTATTCGGTGGCGTGGACTACGATAAACAACGACGGATTCTCGAAGAGGGTATCGACGTGCTGATCGGCACCCCCGGACGGATCATCGACTATTTCAAACAACAGGTATTTGACCTCAGATATATTCAAGTAGCTGTAATGGACGAAGCCGATCGCATGTTTGATTTAGGCTTTATCAAAGATATCCGTTTTATCCTTAGGCGCTTACCTCATCCCGATTTGCGCCTCAACATGATGTTCTCGGCCACTTTGTCGCATCGCGTGCTCGAACTTGCCTACGAGCATATGAATAATCCAACTTTAATTCGCATAGAACCGGATAAAATGACCGCTGATTTAGTGCGGCAAGTACTATATTTTCCGGCTACGGAAGAAAAAATCCCGCTTCTGATGGGTCTACTACGACGCATCGGCGCTACTCGCACCATGGTATTCGTAAATACCCGCCGTATCGCGGAAGTGCTGGAGCGCACTCTGACCGCTAATGGTTTCGTAGCTCAGGCGCTTTCCGGCGACGTGCCGCAAAACAAACGACTCAAAATGATGCGCGACTTTCATAGCGGCGAGGTCGCAGTATTGATTGCCACCGATGTGGCCTCACGCGGATTGCACATTCCTGACGTAAGCCACGTCTTTAACTTCGATCTACCAAACGATGCCGAGGACTATGTACACCGCATCGGTCGCACGGCACGTGCCGGAACCGACGGCGATGCCATTAGTTTCGGCTGCGAGGAATACGCCATTTCCTTGCCAGATATTGAAAAATACATCGGGCATCAAATTCCGCGTGCGAGCATAGATCCTGCAGATTTAGCGCAGGTGACAGCACCCCCGCCCGCCGAATGGCGCGAACGTGCGCCTCGGCAAGGGCAATCTCAAGGCAAATCTTCAGGTGGTAGACCCGCTCCCCGTACCGGTGGTCGAACCGGCACAAGGGCCAGCGGACCTGCTAACGGCGCTCGTTCTAGCAGCAGTCGGTCTAACAGCGGTCGCTCGACCCGCACCGGCACCCCGAGAGTTGCGCACGAGCAGGGCAAACACGAGCGACCGGGTCATCGAACGAGCACACCCACACCCGTTATTCCCCCGCCCTCAAGTCCAGCGACGCCAGTTTCCCTCAACCCAAGCGTCGATTCAAACGCTCTGACACCTCGCAGGCGTCGTCGCAACACGGCGAGTAGCGCACTGGCACCGTTCATCCCTTAAAGCCAAGGCGTCGTCTTCTCTCAAGTAATTGATTTTCCTTCTCTGTGGAGCAGACGTTCCCGCCGAAACGTCCCTTAGGAACCAACTGACCCGCAAAAACCTGATAGCCCTAGAGCAGCTCGACCACGCTCTCTACAGAATTGTAGCCCGGAGTATCGTGCGGCGGACTCGCGCTATCGGGGCGGCTTATCGCGCGAATGTGAGCAATACCGAAAGTGCGCGCGGTCGCTAGCACCGCAAGACTATATGGCGAGCGCAGTGGGATGCGCGTTAGTAACTAAGATTCGCCGCTTGCCGTTGCCAGCGAGTTTCATTAGGAATTCGTGCGTACCGGGTAGATACCGCACTCTGGCGCTCGCGCCGCGCTTGATTGCGGCAATATCGATGATCGACCAATCAAGGGCAGGCGTTTGGCGCGCGCCCGGCATCATGGCGGCGCCAGCTGAAGTTTATCGAATGAGACTGAGCTCCATGATGAGCCTAGCGCCGACATGCCGTGAGTGTGCGACCCATCGTCCAAGTTCGCTAAAATTTGCTGATCAAGTGTCGCGACAATACGGGACCCGGCAAATTTCAGTTCGATCCGGTGCCAGCTATTGCTCATCATCTCACCCTGCCCGTGCGCCAAAATTGTTTCCGCATGATTTAGGAAGGTGGATAGCATCTGCCAGGTGCCGTCGGCTTGCAGGCGCAACTGATATCCGCTCGGTGTCTTTGCCGATTCGTTGGCGAAGGTGTCAGCGGAATCAATTCGGCCCATGAGCATTGCCGCCCCCTTGAAGGGGATTCGCACGTCCACACCAATACTGTAGTCAACCCACTCGGCATCGCCAAACAAAGTGTAGGGATCGGGTGTTGCGCCCCAGGCAATGGGCTGGGTAGTGACGACCTGAGTGAGACAACGACCCAATCGTCCCTGACAAGTATTAGTTTCAAAGGCTCCATCTTGATCGGCACAATATTTGGGTGAATGTCCTAGCGGAGTCTGTTCGAAGTCATCGGCATAGGGCAATGGAAATGGACTGTCGCGGGGCGGTTGTGCCGTGCCTTTCCCTTGCCCCGTGGTAGTCGAGAGCGAATACAGTGCCTCGGGCTCAAAGGTATAACTGAATTCCCCTTGGCGCGGGGTGACGTCGGCAACCCATTCAAAAACGTGGAGGCTGTTGGTTTCCCACACATGCACAACGCTGTTGGCTAATCCTCCCGCCACTTGGAAGGACACACGCTGCGCCACTTTTGCGTCCACCGTTTCCAATACGACGCTCCAGTCATTTTGCGGCGAACGCAGCGTCACGTAGCTCCCCGAGTGTGGCAGTGGGCCGCTGCTCGAATCGAGGTATCGCCACCCTGGCTGAGCAAACTGGGTGGTGTGTGCGGTGACCCAGATAGTCGATTGCAGGTCGTAATGACCTGACCACGGAGTGTTGGCATACATAAGGCCCGAATTCGGCGCTGCGAGATTGTCGTAGTAGGAGGTCACCGGACTCCAAATTTCTGTGGCGGTCAAACCGCCCTTAAGATAATTTTCGTTGTAGCGATGCGCCATGATGCGACCACCGATGCCCCAGTCGCGACTTACCACGGTTTCGGTACCCTGATTCGGCTGATCCTCGCTCGACCAAAGCGGCTTATGGCTCTGACGTGCGGCGACAGTCGTGGTCAGATTGCCCGCCTTATCGCGCGGGTAATGCACGCCTATGGCGTACACCGCCGCCGCCAGCGCTGAATCCATGGACAGCGCATCGGCAATGGCCCAATCGTCATCGCAACATACAATTTTCGTGGCCAAGTGATGCTGGTCAAGCAGCGCTCGCAACGACTTTACGTAACTTAAGTCTGCTTTTCTCTCATTCCAGATACCGACATAGGCGATGTCTAATGAATAATAGCGCCGCGCGGATTCCACGAAATCAACCACGTAACGCGCCATTTTTTGCGAGTACAAATCTGCATTCTTTGACTTGTTGGCCAACCAATACGGAGCGCCCCACGGTAAGGCTTCAAGAATTATTTTCGGATTTCTTTTATGCGCTTCTACCATGAGCCACCATTCATAGCCTCTAGTGACATCATGATCGGCGGCCGTACGCTGGTGACTCGGCTCGGAACCATCGGTGGAATTTACATCCGCTCCGATCTCTACTTTGAGCCGCTGCAACGAGGCGCCATAGCCGGGCTTAAACAAATAATCGAGAATTTCGTTGCGTTGCGGCTCTGGGTAGTCAATGAGCAGACGCGAGGAGGCTCCCGCGCTGACCGCCCCGAGTCCCTCGAATATTCTGCCAGGACTTGCTCCATCGAGCACGATGTAGGTAGCTTGCTGCGCGTGTACCGGCACCCAAAGTCGCAGAATTAGCACCAGGAATAGCGGCAAGTGCCGAGATCGGAACGTGAAAAAATTTGTCCACAACTTCATGTGCAGATCCGCATGCGGATTACCGCAATTGCCATTCAAAAAAAACGCAGTGCCACCGGCACGAAGGCCATTTGGGTATGATAGCAACTCTATGCGTGATCTTGCCGCTCTTGCTCAAGCCTTAATCCCCGTGATGGAACAAGCCGGGGCGGCTATTTTGCAAATTTATGAGGGTGATTTTGCAGTGACGCGTAAAGACGATGCCTCGCCGTTGACCTTAGCGGATTTGGAATCCCAACGCATTATTGCTGCGGGCTTGGCGAAGATAACACCCGCCGTTCCCATTTTATCGGAAGAATCGGCACAAGCGCCTTGGGCCGAACGTCGCGCGTGGAATGAATTATGGGTAGTTGACCCTTTGGACGGCACTCGCGAATTCATCAAACGCAATGGTGAGTTTACGATCAACATTGCGCTTGTCGTGGCCCATGAACCGGTACTAGGAATTGTAGCGGCACCTTTTTTAAAAAAATTGTATTGGGGCGCTCTGGGCGTCGGTGCATATCGTGCCGTGCGCACCGACACCTACGAACGCATTAAAGTGTCCGCCGCACAAAATCCGCTGCGCGTGGTCGGAAGTCGTTCGCACGCCAGCGCGGAAACTGCTGAATACTTAAAAACTCTTGGAAACCATGTGATACAAGGCTTGGGAAGTTCGTTGAAATTTTGCCTCATCGCCGAGGGTGCGGCGGATCTATATCCGCGCTTCGGTCCGACTTCAGAGTGGGACACCGCTGCGGGACAGGCGATATTGGAGGCGGCAGGAGGTCAGGTGACGCGCACCGATGGGCATCGACTGCGCTATAACTGCCGAACGAGTTTAATAAACGGCAACTTTCTGGCTTTTAACGAGCTCCCTGCCTCAAATGCACCCTGTTAAGCGTAACCGGCGGGCTCGCACAACTGCAAAGTGGCGTCTAACAAGGTCGGTATGTCAAACACCACTTCATCGGCGGCGACCGTGAGTCGCGCCACGCCCGCAGCGGCGATTAATGCCGCGGGCACATGAATTTGATTGCTTTTTTGATACGTCGTCCAGCTGCTGACCCGTGCATCACCAAAGGCTCTGTTGAGGGCACTCCATCGCAACTGCGCGGCTCGCGCGAGCGCGGTATCGCCACCCCACTGACGCTCGGCCAAGGAGACGATCGTGGATCCCCCCTTACTCTGCGGCGCGGTCATAAGACTATGAACGTAGCGCACCATCTCGTCCGGATCGACGCGTACTTCCAAGTCAGTTGGCAGGTTTTTGCTCATATCCTTCAATGTGGGGCGCATTTATCGAAAATCTAGCCCCCGTAGCGGTAAGCTTCGCCCCATGAACGAGGACCTATGGCTCATGGTAGCACTCGCCGGTGCGCTGACAACCGCTTACAGAATATGGCAAAACGCCCTGGACGCGCGCGCCACCGCAAATAGGATTGCGAAACAAACCTGTGCTGAGGCGGTAGTGCAGTTCCTGGACGAAACGGTGGCATTCGCCGGCTTTCGCCTGACACGGGATCATGAAGGCAAGCGCCGCCTATTGCGCACTTATACGTTTGATTATACCGACAACGGATTCGAGCGGGCGCAAGGCTTTATCGTGCTACGCGGGCTGACCTTAGAAGCGGTGGGGCTGGCTTCGTGAAAATCGACTTGCATACGCATTCGAATCATTCCGATGGATCGCTGACGCCCGCCGAACTTATCACGGCGGCAGCGCACGCGGGCATTGACGTCCTGGCGCTCACAGACCACGACAGCGTGGCGGGTATCGAGGACGCCACCCACAGCGCCAGGGCGCATGCCTTGCAGGCGCCGCACACCCTAACAATTGTCCCAGGGGTTGAAATATCGGCTGCTTGGCGTTCACAAGGCATCCATGTTTTAGGATTATGGATTGATCCTGCTTCTGCGCAGCTTAACGCACAGCTTAAGTCTCAGGCACAACGCCGCCATGTGCGAATGCGCAGCCTGTGCGCGAGATTGACGGAAATGGGTTTGCCGGGCGCTACGCTGTTGGCCACAGTCGAAGCCCATCCAGGCCTGCCCACGCGCGCGCATCTTGCAGCGGCGATGGTGGCGGCGGGACATGTCAAGGACAACGAAGCGGCATTCGTTAAATATCTAGGCCGTGGCAAGACGGCTGCCCTTGCGAACCAATGGCCTGCCCTGGCCGAGGTGGTGAGCTGGATTACGGGGGCGGGAGGTGTGGCGTCACTCGCTCATCCGCTGCGCTACAAGCTATCTGCGGGCGCACGTCGACAATTAATAACGGATTTCCAAATTGCCGGTGGGTTAGGAGTAGAAGTAGTCACTGGGGGGCATGCAGCGGCGCAAATTGACACTTGTGCGCAGCTTGCCATGCAATTTGGCCTCGCAGGGTCGGTCGGTTCTGATTTTCACCATCCGCATGTTTCTTGGAATCCTTTAGGCCGCTTAGCTAAGCTACCCATCGGCGTAACGCCGATATGGCAGAAATTCTTGTGAGCGACGACACCGATAAGGTTAATACTGAACTGTTCAAGAACATTGAGCGATTGCGCCAATTGCGTATTGAACACCGTGATCTTGATGACATCATCACGCGCCTGAGCATGGACTTCAAAATGGACGAGGTACAGATGAAACGTCTAAAAAAACGTAAGTTGCTGCTTAAAGATCAAATCGCACGACTTGAAAGTCTGCGCATACCGGATCTTAACGCATGAACGAAATCGTCCAGCGCATCTCAGGTTTTATCGACATCCTGCTGACGCGTGACGTACTAACTGAACTGGCGATGCTCGCATTGTGCTTAGTGGTTGGTAGTTTTGTTGGAGCCGCGCTCCTCAATCGTTCACGCCGTCAAACCACCGCCGCGCCATTGGTGCTGACATGGAATTATTTTTTCTCACAAGGGAGCGTGGTGGCTGCGCCAGCACTCGCTGCCCTATTATTTGTAGCAATAGCCCGCAGTGCGCTGGCCGCTGCGCATTTCGATACGACCTTACTAGACGCTGCCATGCGGCTGATCGGTGCGTACGCCGTCATGCGGATCATTGTGTTTCTGTTTGCCGCTAGTCTGGGTAATAAATCTTGGATGCAGCAGTGGGAGAGTCGCATCACGCTGTTCCTGTGGTTGGCGATTGCCGCGGAATATTTAGGCTGGCTGGATCCCATTATTAATACACTCGACAGCTTGGGGATCTCCTCCGGCAAGAGTCGCATTACGCTGTGGTCAGTGATGAAATTATTCTTTACGCTCACCTTATTTGTGTTGGTGGCGGCCTGGATCAGTCGTTGGCTCGACCGTCGTTTGAAGAAACTGCATAACCTGGCACCCTCCACTCGCATTGGTATTGCCAAATTCGCCAACGCATTTCTAATCGGCCTGAGTATTCTGTTGGGGTTAAACGCCGCTGGCGTCGATCTCACCGCACTGACAGTTCTTACCGGCGCTATTGGTCTTGGACTGGGTTTTGGCCTACAGTCAATCGCAGCAAATTTCGTCAGTGGTTTTGTGCTGTTGCTGGATCGATCTATCAAACCCGGCGATGTCATTAGTTTGTCCGGACAGAGCGGTACCAATACTGAAAATTTCGGTTGGGTGCAAGAATTACGCGGTCGCTACGTCGTGGTGCGAGATCGAGACGGCGTAGAAATGCTGGTTCCAAATCAACAATTAATTTCTAATGCGGTGATCAATTGGAGCTACACCGATCCACGAGTACGCCTCAAATTACCCATTCGGGTGAGCTACCGAGATGACCCAGAGCTCGCCTTGAGCACTTTGCTCGCGGCGTGCGAGGGTCAAAAGCGCGTATTGAAAGACCCCGCACCGGTCTCACGGCTCATGCATTTCAGTGATAGCGGAATCGAGTTAGAGCTGCGTTTTTGGATCTCTGACCCGCAAGAAGGGGTCAACAATGTGCGGTCGGAAGTGAATCGCGCCATATGGCGGCTATTCAAAGAAAACAAACTCACTATTCCCGCTGCGCAACGCGAGATTGTGCTGCGCACAGCCCCTGCTTCGGAGATCGACTAATTGCCGCTCGTGCTGACGCCTGACATCGTGGTGGCGGACGACGAGTTAGAGTGGAAGTTCATTCGCTCCTCAGGACCCGGCGGTCAAAATGTCAACAAGGTATCTAGCGCTGTCCAGATGCGCTTTTTGTTACCCCAAAATACTAGCCTACCCGTTGCGGTTAGAAATCGCTTGCGGCGCTTAGCCGGCCAAAAATTATTGCTCGATGGGACTATTTTATTCAGCGCGCGCAGCGAACGTAGCCAAGAGCAAAACCGCCGCGATGCACTTGAGCGACTGGAGGGGTTAATTCGCAGCGCGATGGTAGTCCCTAAAATTCGCAAGAAAACCCGCCCTACCCTAGCATCCACAGAGCGCCGGATCGATTCCAAAAAACGTCGCAGTAATACCAAACAAGGACGCGGCGGAAGTTGGGATTAGCAAGCCAGCACCCCTGCCACTAGCTTAAGGAGATGATTCACCGCGCTCTTGCGCATCCAATGCCTTACGAGCGCTCTCGGCATTTTGATCCACCGTAACCTGTACGTGGGCCGCTCGATCTAAATCTTGCGTGAGCGGATCGAGTACAGTTGTTTGTGGGCGCGCGGGGGGCGCCGTGTGCGCTGGGCCCTCTGGGGCCGGCTGAGGTGTACAGCCGCCGCTCCCTAATAGCGGCATCGCCGCGCACAAAAAATAGGCTTTAAACATGCAAGATCTTCCATTGAACAGCCCGCTGGGAGGTTAAGTGTACAATTGCGGTGAGCCTTAAGTCACTCGGAGATTTTTAATGCATCGTTTTATGCTACTCATGATGTTGACCACTTCCGCCTATGCGGTCGGTGTGGGCGGCGTCGACATCGATACTGCGGCTCAGGTCTACCAGGCAGCTGAAATACGCGAGCAGGTCCGCGCCACCTTAGGATCAATGCCCGAACGCATTCGTCAGATGTTTTCTGCTGATTCCGCGACCATGCTCACCGACTCGCAACTCAGCGCCATATCCACCGCGGCCGGACATGGTTTTCGTATTTACAATTTTGAACCACCGGCACTCATGGCATTAGCCGCAAATATGGATGCGGGAAGCGTCAAGAAAACATTGGCCTTTCTCAACAGTGAGGTCGGCCAGCGCATGGTGGTAGCAGATCTTGCACTATCCAAGCTACCCGAAGCCAGCATCGATAAGGCGATGAATGGACAACTGGCCGTGTCGTCAACACCATCGCGTGATGCGCTTTTGGTTAGATTGGCCAAGGCTACTCGCTCCACCGAATCGACGGTTAAGATTTTCTTAAATATGGGACGAGCGGTGGCGGTCGGGACCGCTATAGGCTCCGGACGTGACCCGATTGCCGCCGACGACCGCGCGCGCAAATCAAGCGAGGCCACGCGCCAGGACATGGAACAGAACATGAACGATCCCTTGCGTCGCTACATGGCCTACGGCTATCGCGATTTGAGCGATGCGGATCTTAAAAAATCACTGATTTTCTTAGAATCGACAGCGGGCAAAAGTTATGTCAACGCAAACATAGAAGCCATGGGAGCGGGATTCGAAGCCATGGGCAAACGCTGCGGAGAACAACTAGGCGAAAGTTTGCGCGAACTTGCGCTCGCCGAACATCAAGCCGCGATGTTACCCCCGCCTGCGGCGCCAGCGCCAGCAGTCGGCCCTGTGCCCAAGAGTGCGCCGTGAACCTGTAAAAAACCCTTCAATAGTTCACAAATGGGTTCGATTTTATCCTGCAATCGATGATCTGAGTCCAACAAATGCAAAGTGGCTAAGTGTTCGTGAGCCCATCGAATACTGTGCTGCACGGGCACCACCTCATCACCCCACCCATGCACGATCGCCGTCGGGCAGGCAACGTCCTGAGGAGTGAAGGATTCAAAATCCGGCATATAAAAAGCGGGCGCTAACAAAAAAAGCGCGCGCGCCTTTAACCGTGCCGCGGCCGCCGCCGACACGTATCCACCCATACTCGATCCTACCAATACCAAAGGAGCCGAGCTGCGCGCGCCGAATTCCAATAGCTTCAGAACTCGCACTAGCGGGCTCTCAATACCCTGGTAATCCACCGATTCAACACTCAGACCCAACGCCCGAGCCACAGTCGCCATGGCGGTAATTTTCGAACCCCAAGGACCACTTTCTTTACCGTGAGAAAACACAACATGGAGGTTGCTCATGATCGATAGAGACTGGCGTTCACCGCCGACACCTTACTGCCCGCGGGCGAATGCGTAATACGAAAACCGTGAAATTCATCGGAGGCGCGTTCGGCCGTAAAACCAATTAGCAATTGAAACTCATGCGGATCGGCACGAAGGGGATGATTGTCCTGGTCACAATTGACAAAATAAGCGTCCTCTAGATGGCGCTTACCAAATGCACCCGCTGCGTAAAGTTCAACGAAAAACGCTCTTACTTGGAGTTCAACCGCAGCGGCAACTTTGGCAGGTTGCGGCGCCAAGACTACCCAACGCGTGCCATGTTCTAGGCAATTAACAATATAAAGCGCGAGCCGCCGTGCCGCCAAAGATTTCCATTCCGAGGAGTATCCTGTATTAGGAGTCAAGGTCCGCGGCGGCACGCCATTTTTTACCCCCGCACGCACCACTTGCAGAGTATTGACGCCCCGCGCCGCTAATTTACCCCGAGCCTCTTCGGTTACCAGACAGCTTAAACGGAACCCGGGACGTAACGCGACTTCTTCTATTTTCACCGGCGACCACACGGACTCACTGGCATCAGCACGCGCTAACATCCCCGCCACCGCACCACACGCGGCAAAGGCCTCGAAGCGTGCGCGTAGCTTGTCGTAGGCCAAAATGCGCGGAAAATGCATCAGAGTATTTTCGTCATAAAAATCCCATCGGCGCATGCCACGCAGCGCATCATCCGCCGTTGCCCAAGCACAAGGGGGATCGACGATTAACATTGCCCGGCGCTCGCGGCAAAAACGCGCAGCCACTAACAACGCGCTAGGTCCCACATCGGTGTCGCGCGTCGGGGGTGGTATACACAGTAGATTGAATTGCTCGACCTGTGTTAACGCAAACAATCCTGTCTTATCAAGTGCTGAACCGATCAGATCGTAGTCCGTCAACGGCGCTCCATCGTCTCCATCCGAGTTCGAAAACGCATAACGCGTCGCGAGTCCACTATTCGGATCTAAAGTTCGGTCGGGTCTCACGGATGGCAACATGCCGTGTACCCGCACTAACTCCGACTCAGTCAAAACTTTGAGTAAATAGCGCTCCGCGGTCGGCATCAAAGAGACTTGTTGAAAACTCTCTTGATCTTCAACTTGCTCGGTACCCTGCAAGCGTACGCGCTGCACTAAGAGATTAAAGTCCAAAGCATTTTCAAGCGGGATATTGTCGTAGTCCACGCTGGCCCTTAAAAACTCGCGCGTACCCGGACGCACCGCCCGCAGTGTGAGCTTCTCAGAACCCGCGACCAAGGTCATAGTCGCCGCGCTCGCACCATTAACCACCCGAACGACAATCGCTTCACGGCCCCCGTTGTCAAAATATTGCTCCACCGCGTACGCTAATAAACCGGGCTGCCACAATCCACCGAAAACTTGTTGAAACTGTGAGAAATTAGTTACGGTGACAGGCCGATTGACCGGACCGCGCAATGTGCGCCCCACGAAGGCGGTCAGCGCCGTGCGCAGCGGGGTAATCACTTGATCGGGACCAAGTCCTTCCTCGACCTGAATACCTAAACTACTCAGCATCACTCGAAGGTACCTCCGCATCCATGGCGCGCAAGCGCTCTTCGATTTGCGCCTGACTCTTTTCTGTTTCTTTGCGCGAAATCTCCTCGAGCATCACCTTCATCCATTCACTAGTCATTGATTATCGCATCTATTGCCGTCACGGTATTCGAATGATAGCCGGGACGCGCCTCTGAATACACGCGTTTAGCAAATTCTTTATGCGCGGGAGTTTGGAGCAGCGCGACGTAAAGGGCTTTGGCCCACTCAATGCGACCCATGCTTTTAAGGTAGGCACTCAGGCGAGTAAATCCCGGCGCGTAGTCATTTTGGACTACTAACATCAGCCATGCTTGTTCAACCGCTGGGCTACGATTTCGACTTGCGATCAAACCCCGATCTAGTTGCGTCATTTGCAGCGTGCTTAAATGTACGGGTAGCAACTTGAAGAAATATAACCACTCAGGCGGTACCCAGTGAGCGGCGTCTAACGGAAAGGGCGTCGCGTTTGCAAGCCATGCGGCTCGGATCATATCGACTCTGCTAAACGCATCGCTTGCGGGCATCAGTGCGTCAGCGGGTATTCCAGGTTCCGTGAACCACGCCATCAATTGACTGTGATTTACCGCAGCGGGGAACTGAGCGAGTAAGTTGTCCTCCAAATAAGCTAAAAATTGTTCTGTCGTAAGACTTTGAAACTGAAACTTGTCGAAATAAGCACGAAGGAATTCATCAAAACGATCTCTACCTACTTTAGCTTCCAAGTATTTTAAGAACAGTCGACCTTTTTCGGACGGCACTGCCGTATAAGCCGCACGCGGATCGCGAGCGCGCATATCCACCGTCAATAAACGGTCCGTAGCGTCAACAGCCCCTATTGGGGTCGTCATTTCCTCATGCAACGACGTTAAACCCAATACCGCCTCCATAGAAGAAACCTGCTCACCCTCAATCGCCTCAGTAATGCGACTCTCAAGATAACTACTAAAGCCTTCGTTAAGCCACACTTCACCCCAAGTCGCGTTGGTCACAAGATTACCCGACCAAGAATGCGCTACTGCGTCTGCCAAATCCTGTACCACTCCAGCGCGTGTCAGAATCGTTGGCATGAAGGATAAGCGCGGATACTGCATACCCCTCCCAGGATAACTGGGGGGAAGCACTAAAATGTCATACCGTTCCCAGCGATAAGGACCCAAGAGTTTGGTCGAGACTTGCAGCAGCGCCTCAGTGCCCGCAAATTCCAACGCCGCCGCTTTCGCCTGCGAGCTCTCCGCATACACGCCAGTGCGAATCCCGGTGGGCTTGAATTTCAAATCCCCGACGGCCAGCGCAATCAAGTACGAAGGAACCGGCTTAGCCATGGCAAACTCAAATTCACCGGTATGCCTAGCCTTAGGGTCATTTTGAGCACTCATGACTGCCAATAACTCATCGGGCGTTTGAATGACCGCGCGGTAGGTCATGCGCACTTGAGGAGTATCTTGTAAGGGTATCCAGCATCGCGTACCCATCGGCTCAAATTGAGTGTACAAAAAGGGCTGTTTCTTGCCGGCAGTTTGCTGGGGCGACAGCCATTGCAATGCCGTTGCCGCCGGCGAAGTTTCGTATTCGATTTTAATGAACTCCATCGCCCGGACGGAGCGTGGCAGTTCAATGATCAGCGGACTCCCCAAAATGGGATCGGTCCGACCGCTTTGAAACGGCCGACTCACCCAAATCGCATCCATGGGGCCAATGGCGCTAGTCGCCCCTGTGACGTCACTGCTCTGTTGGGTCACGCTACTGACGTGCAAATCGCGAGTGTCCAATACTAGTTGAGTGGCGTGTGGATCCAGTCGCTTAATTTGGAGGGTGGCGCTACCGCGCAGCACATGCTCTTTAAAATCCACATCCAACGCCAAATCCAAATGCACTACTCGAAATTGGTCCAGATTGGCAAATGAATGGTAATCATGGCCCTCGATAGGCGCATCCGCAGAGGCCGCCGCACCTAGTAGGACTAAGAACCAAAAAACCGCTGGTTTTGTGTCACGCAAAATTTTAAGGTGAAGACTTAGGTGGAGACTCCGGTTGCGACGGCGGCGACGGTGGCGACGGTGGCGTGCGCCCACCGAGCAAGTCCTTAAAAGTTTTCTCGTCAACCAACAACCCTGTCTTACCATCCCAATTGGACCCTGTCGGCAATGCATTGGAAACTAGACGAGCGGAAGTAGCCACTTTTTCAATTGCGTCCCCGTGTCCGGTGATGGCCACGGGAATTGCCCGTGGCGCACGCGCCATTTCGCCGACTCGTTGCCAATCGATTTCCTTTTCATGCACGGCAATCTTTTTGCCTAGTCTTGGATTCAACATTTGCGCAAGTAGCCGTTTGCGATTACGGCTCCAATCGCGCGAATCATCTTCAAGCACTCCATAAGCCTGTAAATACAACGCACCACCGCTCCACCCAAATAGATAGGGCTGATTAACCACCGTCACCGGAGTGCCAACCGGAATCAAATCAAAAAATATTGCGATGTCTTCTGGGTATAAGCGCATGCAGCCGTGACTTGAGCGCATTCCAACGCCATAGGGCTTGTTCGTGCCATGTATCAAATAACTGGGCCAACCCAGTCTAAACATATACTGCCCCAGTGGATTATCGGGCCCCGCCGGCACCTTGGCGGGCAACACATCGCCGTTCTCCGCATGTTCGTCACGCACTGATTTTGGCACCACCCACACAGGATCTTTCTGTCGACTGACAATTTTGGTAGTGCCTTCGGGCGTCTTCCAGCCGACTTTACCAATGCCAATAGGATGCGTAAATACCGTTTGAGGCTCAGATTTTTTATGCGGCGGGTAATAAAAAATGCGCATGGCCGCAACATTTACCACCACTCCCTCATGCGGTGCGGAGGGCAACACAAATTGCGTCGGCACTACGACTTCGCGTCCCACGCCCGGCAACCAAGGATCGACACCCGGATTCGCCAGTAACAATTCTTCGTAACCCACATCAAAACGCCGTGCAATATCCGGCAAGGTATCTTCCTTGCCCACTCGCGTCCGCTGCACGTAACCCACCACCTCGTTATTCGCAGGATCAATCACAAAATGATGAGTAGCCGCCGGCGTCGGTAACTCCGGTGCAGGTGGAGGGGTTAGAACGACCACCGGTGGCTTCAGGATCGCAGGTTTAAATAACGAACATCCGCTAAACGCCGCCCCCAAACTCACGGCAAAAATCACCGCAATCACAGGCAAGGATGTACGCAAGCACTGAGCGAAATTAACCGTCATTCGCAACCCCTACAACAGCGCGGGACGGTCAGGCAATTGATTGTGCTGCCTCAAGCTACCCGGCTGTAGCGGAAATTGATGCGCCAAAATCTTGCCCACAGCCTCAACTCCGGCCACTGAGCCATTTTGATATCGACCCGCACGG
Source organism: Gammaproteobacteria bacterium (assembly GCA_025359565.1). Lineage (GTDB taxonomy): Bacteria > Pseudomonadota > Gammaproteobacteria > Steroidobacterales > Steroidobacteraceae > Bog-1198. Next base: position 41,017 of record JANYFY010000021.1, read on the forward strand.
AAATGCTCCTCCATAATCCGGCACACGGCCTCCCACTCTGCCGCGAGCACTCGTCCCTGAAAGCCGCGATCCGCCACGATTTCCACATGCCGATCCGCCAATTGAACATAGATAAGCACACCGTTATTGATCTCAGTGTCCCACACTCTAAGATATGCGAATACCTCAAGGGCGCGAGTGCGCGGCATCATCTTGTGCAATACATGCCAAGGGGTTAAAGCGGTCTCTACCGCAAACCGAATCTCACCCGAATGAGTGCGTTCAGCCGTGGTCACAGCCGTCTCGATTGCATCGAGAGTTGCACTGGGAAATAGCATACGCGTACGCCAATGAGCGGATGATGCGTGCCTGAGTAAGCGCCCGATAACCATTACCAGCCGCCCGAAGCGCCGCCGCCCCCAAAACCACCACCGCCACCGCCAAATCCGCCGCCACCGAAGCCACCGCCCCCACCACCACCGCCGAAGCCGCTTCCGCCCCAGCCCCCGAAGCCGCCTCCACTACTTGACCAACCCCGTGTCGATCCCATCAACAATGCAAACACAAAAGCCAGCAACCCCACTCCTAACCCTATGGGCAAGAAATGGCTCAAGAAAAACGCGATTACACCGGTAATGCCGCCGGTTGCTACCGATCCGAACAAATGACCGAATAGGGCTCGCAGCACGCCGCTCGCCACAAACACGACCACCAACAGTAGCGGCAGCATATTACTGAGCCCACTTCCGCGACGCTCCCATTTATGGTCAGGCTCGGGCAAAGGCTCACCATTGACCACCGAAAGTATTTTCGTAACGCCTTCACTTACGCCGCCATCGTAGTCACCCAGCTTAAAGCGCGGAGTAATGGTTTCTTGAATGATACGATTCGCGATCGCATCGGGCAGCGCGCCCTCTAAGCCACGACCGACTTCAATTCGCACCCGTCGATCATCTTTGGCAATAATCAATATCACCCCGTCGTCGATCTTCTTGCGCCCGACTTTCCATGCATCAGCGACCCGAATACTGAACTGTTCAATCTCTTCGGGCTGGGTGGTTGATACTACGAGCACGGCAATTTGGCTGCCCTTAGTAGTCTCGAATTGAGTAAGTTGGCCCTCGATACGTGCGACCGCCTCCCCCGATAGGGTGCCCGTCATATCCATGACTCGCGCGGTCAGGGGCGGTACCGCGACCTGTGCGTGTGCCCCGCGCACGCACAGCGCCGCCAGTAGGGCAAACCCTACAAAATTAGCGGCGCGGAAGGCTTTAAGCAAGACTGCGACGCGGCGTCAACGAGGAGGAGCCGTTGACGGGGTCGTGGCCGCGGGCGGCGTGGCAGGTGCGCTGCTCGCAGGTGGTGGGGCGGCTCCACCGAAATCCACCGTGGGTGGCTTAGCGATGGTGGCCTCGTTCTCCACTGTGAAATTGGGCTTGATTTTATAGCCAAACATCATGGCGGTTAGGTTGCCCGGAAATTCGCGTACGGTTACGTTGTAGCCTTGAACCGCCTGAATATACCGATTGCGCGCTACGGTGATACGATTCTCAGTACCCTCTAACTGCGCTTGGAGGTCGCGGAAATTTTGGTCCGATTTTAATTGGGGGTAGTTTTCGGTCACCACCAAGAGGCGCGATAAAGCGCTGGACAGCTCTCCTTGAGCCGCTTGGAATTTGGCAAATGCCTCCGGATTATTAACCAATTCGGGAGTCGCCTGGATAGAACCCACTTTCGCGCGGGCCTGAGTCACACCCAGTAACACTTGTTGTTCTTGAGTCGCGTATCCTTTAACCGTATTGACGAGGTTAGGAATCAAATCAGAACGGCGTTGATATTGATTAATAACTTCGGACCAAGCGGATTTAACTTGCTCGTCCTGGACTTGGAGGGCGTTGTAGCCGCAACCAGAAAGAAGTACTGCAGCGGCTAACATTAAGCCCAAACCTAATTTATTCATTTTAAAACCCCTTATTCGCCCCGCAACTTGAGGCCGATGGTGGGAAGTCTACCACCAAAAAAAAGCCCCGAGTTGTGCTCGGGGCTTAGAGTTGCGGACTTCAATGAAGGGGGATAAAGCCCGCTAGGGGAATCGATAACAACAGGTTGGTATGCTAGAGGCTAAACCCTGCACCCCGCTGTGAGCAATTTCTCGATCGGTTGGCCTTTGAGCGGAATTTCGTCACGAACTGTGCAAAATTAGACCAAAGGAGGCCCAAATTGTCTCGATATCGCCCCCCCACGATTCAAGGATCGAAATACATCACGCCAGAAGGGGCTGCGCGGTTACGTCAAGAATTGGATCAATTGTGGCTCAAAGAGCGTCCCCAAGTGACTCAAGCAGTATCAGAAGCGGCCGCTCAGGGCGATCGGTCGGAGAATGCCGAATACACGTATGGCAAGAAACGATTGCGTGAAATTGATGCTCGAGTGCGTTTTTTACGCAAAAGGCTTGAAGGCATGACGGTAGTCGCTCCGCAGACAGGAATCCGCCACCCAGCACGAGTGTATTTCGGGGCGTGGGTACAGCTCGAAGAACCCAACGGTGGCGCAAGCTGGTTTCGCATTGTCGGACCTGATGAATTCGATCGGGCTAAGAATTATATAAGTATGGACTCACCGCTGGGGCACGCACTGCTCGGTAAGCTTAAGGGCCATGAATTTACGTTAGATCTCCCCGGAGGCACCCGTCATTGGTGCATCGTGGCGATCGAGTATCGCGACTTTTGCGAAACTTAAGTCACACGCACGTTCTTGAATTGCCACGCATCGGTAGTATCCAGATCTTCGCTGAACAGCACACCGCGCTGATACAGTGGTGTCCAATCCGTATACCTCCCGACCACTGTACCCAGATACGGACTGCAGATCTCAAGCACGCGCTCATGGTCCATTTCGTCCGGCTCTACGATGCCGCGTTGCGGATTCTCCATCGCCCAAATCATGCCCGCCAATGCCGCCGAAGTAACTTGCAGACCGGTAGCACTATTATAAGGCGCAAGGTTTCTCGCCTCCTCGATTGAAAGTTGCGAACCATACCAATAAGCATTCTTCTGATGGCCCGCAAGCAACACGCCCAATTCGTCCATGCCCTGAGTAATCTCGTTCAGCATAATGCGTTTGTGATCTTGAAGCGTCCAATTCCGGCCCGCAAACTCATGCAAGGACATAACAGCATTATCACAGGGGTGGTACGCATAGTGCGCAGTGGGCCGATAAACCACACGCCCGTCCTTTATTACGGTGTAATAATCCGCTAATGATATGGCCTCCGAATGTGTGATCAAAAATCCATGGAAGTGACCCGACTTAGGTGTCCAGGTGCGCACTCGAGTACTCGCCCCGGGGCGATTTAAATAAATTGCACATCCGGAACCTACCGAATGCCGACCGCCATCCACCGGGAAATTTTTCTCATGGGTACCCCAACCCAGCTCGGCCGGCTGCGCGCCCTCGCTTACAAATCCATCCACAGACCAAGTGTTGACAAATTCATTCGGGACTTTCGGCACATTCGATATTTGAGTGTCGCGTTCGGCAACATGCATGACCTTGATGCCGAGGGTCTGGGCCAGCTGAGCCCACCCTTCCCTAGATTGCGGGGCTACCACCTGAACGCCCGTATCCGCAGCAATATTGATTAACGCCTTTTTTACTAAATGCGACACTAAGCCTGGATTCGCGCCATGAGTCAGTACTGCGGTTGGCGCCGATTGCTCCGGGGTACGTAAGGCCAAAGCACCCAAACGCATCATATAATTACTACGCGTAGCAACCGACGCCTTAGGGTCAACGTATCCGCCCGCCCAGGGTTCAATGCACGTATCTAAGTACAATGCACCGCGCTCGCGAGCGAGTTTAATCAATGCCAAGGTGGAAACGTCTACCGACAAATTTAATAAAAAATCACCCGCGCCGATCAAAGGCTCAAGAATAGGCCGATAATTTTCTGGTGTGAGTGCAATTTTTACGAATTTCACCCCAAATTGTTCAGCTTCAATGTGGCCAGCGTCCTCGGCGGTCACAATCGTAATACGATCAGGTGAAGTGCCGATATGACGCAGGATCAGCGGCAAGATTCCCTGGCCAATGCTGCCGAAACCCACCATCACTATCTTGCCCGCAAAATTCACATACACTTTGTTTTCTTTCATAATTTATTGCCCATTAATTCATTTGCCAATGAGGCGGATAGGTGCGCGCATAACCCGGAAGTGCCTCAATCCGTAGAACCCAGCGCGCAAGTGCCGGGTAATTCGTTTCCATCGGTAAAAACCGCGCGCCCAGCTCCGCCGCCGAATTCTTCCCCAAGGCACGACGCAGCAACTGAATCCACGGAAATATAACCATATCCACAGCAGAATATTGCGTCCCAACAATCCATTGTGCCTTGCTCAAGCGGCCCTCAATAGTGCGCGCCTCGCGGCCCACCACATGCATTGCGTCGGTGAGATCATCGACGTTTCCGGCCACTTTATCGGCAAATACGCCGCGGGTAATTTTCTGGATAGCGGGTTCAGCATAGGCTTGAAATTCGCAGATTACCCGCATAATGACACCCGCCTCCTCTGGGCTGGACCCGAAAATCGGATACTCCGGATATTTTCGGTCCAAGTAATACAGCACCGCCAGCGACTCAAACACCACGTAATCGTCATCTTTTAACACCGGTAACAAGCCGCGTGGATTGAGTTTTAGCATTTGCGGTGATTGATGTTCCTGCTTGTCGAAGTGCAACAGTTGCGACTCATAGGTCAACTGCTTATGTTCGAGCGCTAGGTGTACGCGCCACGCAAACGGACTCCCGCCGGCCCAATATAGTGTAATTGCCATAAGTTGCGATTGTAACGGATGTTGGCATCACCATTTACATGCCGTATGAATTTGCTATCGTGCGTCTCACATGAATACCACTGCCTGGAAGATCACGGAATCGCTAGACTTGTACCAAGTGGCCGCCTGGGGAAAGGGCTACTTTGCGATAAATAACAAAGGTCATGTAGTCGTAAGACCGGGCATAGACGCCGCCCGAGAAATCGATCTTTACGATGTGGTGCAAGGCTTACGGGCTCGGGATCTCCATACGCCCGTGGTAATTCGTTTTTCCGACATTTTAGCGCATCGATTGCGCCATTTGGCGGACGCATTTAGCACGGCCATCGCCGAAAACGATTACAAAAATCGCTACGCCGCGGTATTCCCTATTAAGGTCAACCAGCAACGTCTAGTGGTCGAGGAAGTTTACCGTTACGGCAAGGAATTTGGTTTCGGACTTGAGGTCGGTTCCAAACCAGAACTACTCGCGGTCATGTCTATTACCGAAGATGCACCGGACCGGATCGTGGTGTGTAATGGCTTCAAAGACGATAGTTACATCGAAGCGGTTATACTCGCCACAAAACTGGGTCGCACCATCATACCGGTGGTAGAAAATTTTGAAGAAATCCATTTAATTTTAAAACATGCCAAGAACTACGCGGTACGTCCAAAAATCGGGGTTCGCGTAAAGTTAGCGAGTGAAGGCGCCGGTCGCTGGCGCGAATCCGCTGGCGAAAAATCTAAATTCGGGCTTTTCATCAGCGAAATCCTCGATCTACACGCCCTTTTAAAAGAGCACGATATGCTCGACTGCCTACAGTTGGTGCACTGCCACCCTGGAAGCCAATTACACGATATTCGACGGGTGAAAGACGCTATCAATGAGCTCGCGCATGTGTACTCGGAGTTAAAGCTCATGGGTGCCGGACTGCAATATATCGATATCGGCGGCGGTTTAGGCGTCGATTACGACGGTAGCGGCACGAACTTCGAATCATCCATGAACTACACGTTAAATGAGTATGCGAGCGATGTGGTGTATCGTATTAAAAGTGTTTGCGATGCGCGCAATGTGCCGCACCCTATGATCGTGAGCGAATCGGGACGCGCAATCGCTGCTCATCACAGCCTGCTAGTGTTTGATATTCTTGGCTCCTCTAAATTAGACCAATTTAAGGTGGCGGGCCGCATCGAGGAGGATTATCACGGCGACGATGCCGTGCCTCAACCAGTGCGCGATTTATTCGATAGTTTTCGCTCAGTTAATGAGCGTCGCGTCGTGGAGTGTTACCACGACGCCCTACAAGCGCGTGAGCAAGCGCTTCAGATGTTTAATCTCGGGCTCCTTAGCCTGGAATTTCGCGGCTTAGCGGAACGTTTATACTGGGCTACCTGCACCAAAATTCGCGACTATTGTCGAAAATTAGACAAGCTTCCCGAAGAACTCGAAAACTTAGAGTGCACTTTGAGCGATATTTATTTCTGCAATTTCTCGGTGTTTCAGTCGCTCCCCGATAGCTGGGCTATTGGGCAACTATTTCCGATCATGCCCATTCAGCGTTTAGATGAACGCCCCGAACGGAATGCGGTACTGGCCGATATTACCTGTGATTCGGATGGCAAGATTGACCGCTTCGTCCATCCACGCGTCACTAAACGCACCCTCGAAGTGCATGATCTGCGCGCGGGCGAACCGTACTATTTAGCAGCCTTTTTGGTAGGCGCGTACCAAGAAACGTTAGGCGACCTACACAATCTTTTTGGCGATACTCATGTGGTGCACATTCGACTGCACGATGAAGGCGGTTGGTGGATCGAAGAGATAGTCAAAGGCGATACTGCCAATAAAGTGCTGGAGTACATGGAGTACGACACCGACGAGTTGTATCCGAGCCTGGCGCGCGACTGCGAACGGGCAGTACGCGAAGGTCGGATGTCATTAACCGAAGCCCAAGCGGTAAAGCGATTTTATGAGAACGAACTGAATGGTTACGCCTATCTTGAGTCATCGTGAAATTCTGAAGTGAGGCATTAAATGACGACAATCTATGTGGGAAATCTACCGTTCACCGCTACCGAAGACGAAGTTCGTAGCCTTTTGCAACGTTTCGGTAAAGTCGACTCCGTAACATTGGTCACTGATCGGGCAACCGGACGTCCGCGCGGGTTTGCATTCGCTGATATGGCGGCCGGAGATGCACAAAATGCTATTCAGCAGGCGAATGGCTATCAAATGGGCGGACGACCCATCAAAGTTAACGAAGCTCAAGAACGTGCGCCTAGGACGCGCCCCAGTGGCGGGGACCGCAGCGGCAGTGGCACTGGCGGCTCGCGCGGGTGATGCACCGCCTTGCTGGCTACCACATGTCCTTCAGCGTTTGTGCCACGTCGACCGCCGCCATTTCGGTGGCGCGTAGACTGTCAATACTGCGGGCGCTCCGGTAATTGCTGCGTTCAAAACATTCGAGCACTTTGTCGGTCATGAAACGGCTCTTTGCGCCATATACATGAGCATCGCCCTCTTTGGGCTGCTGAGTGATTTGATATTTCAACGGCGCACACAAATGCAATTCATTGCGAGCCCGCGTCATGGCCACATAGAGTAACCGACGCTCCTCTTCAACCATTTCAGGCTTGCCTGTCGAAAATTCTGATGGAAAATTTCCATCAGCAACATTCAACACATACACGAAATCCCACTCCTGGCCTTTCGCCGAGTGAATGGTTGACAAAATCACATAGTCTTCATCCTTTGATGCGGTATCGCTCTGATCACCGGTCGCCGAAGGAGGATCCAACGTAAGCTCTGTCAGAAATCGCTCGCGACTAGGATGCGATCCCGCCAATGCTTCAAGTTGTTCCAGATCGCCCGCACGCGTCCAGGCGGCATCATATATTCGCTCCAACTGTGGCTTATACCAGTCGCGCACCAAACGAACTTGACCCGGCCAAGGAGTCTGTGTATCACTTAGTTTCTCGAATAAATCACAAAAACGCTTCCAATCCATTTTTGCGGATTGGGGCGCGTCAAACTTCGCTAAGCTCTTAACGCTAGACCCTTGCGCCTCAAGAAAGTCGAGCGCTTGCTTGGCATTTGCAGGTCCAATTCCAAGAATCAGTTTTAGCACTCGAAATCCGGCTATGGAATTGCGGGGATTGTCCGCCCAACGCAATACCGCCAACAAATCTTTCACATGCGCAGCTTCCAAAAATTTTAATCCGCCATATTTAACAAAGGGAATATCGCGCTTCGAAAGCTCAACTTCAAGCACATCGCTGTGGTGTGAACTACGAAATAGAATCGCGTGACGCCGCAGCGAGCCACCAATTTCACGGGTGGCCAATATTTTTGTAACTATGTACTCGGCCTGCGAAACTGCGTCGTCAACGCTCACGTACAGCGGTTTGTGGCTTGACTGACGAGTCGTGAGAAGAGTTTTACGATATTGGCGCGAGCCCTCTGCCATCAAAGCATTGGCTGCATCCAAAATGGGTTGAGTCGAGCGATAGTTCTGCGCCAACACGATGACATCAGCTTTCGGCGTGTAACGCTCGGCAAAACCTAAAATATTCTCAACCGCAGCCGCGCGGAATGAATATATAGCCTGGGCATCGTCACCTACCACCGTGACGCCCTGACCGTCGGGCTTTAGCGCCTGAATCACTTCACCCTGTAAGGCGCTGGTATCTTGATATTCGTCAACTAGCACATGATCAAAATTCTTAGCCAAACTCTGGGCCAGTGCTGAATTTTTCATCATGGCATGCCAGTAAAGCAATAAGTCATCAAAATCTAATACATTATTTTTTTGCTTAACCACCACATATTGGCGATAAAGGAGATTCAAATCTTGTTCCCATTCGCGACACCAAGGGTATTGCTCATCCAGAGTCTGTTTCAAGGATAAGCGGGTGTTTACCCTATAAGTATAAATGGCAAGGCACAGATCCTTGCGCGGAAATCGTTTGTCCTTCGTCGAATATCCCAGATCGTGACGAATAACATCGAGAAGGTCGGCAGCATCCGTGCGATCAAGCACCGTATAAGTAGGATCAAGCCCAAGCTGCTTGGCAAATGATCGCAAAATGCGATTGCCCACTGAATGAAAAGTTCCCGACCACAAGAGCCGCGACTGAACACTGCGATCACCGAGTTTACCCCGCTCTGCCAGCGCGTCAGCGACAATACCTTGGGCACGCCGAATCATTTCTTGCGCGGCGCGCCGCGTAAAGGTGAGCATCAATATCCGCGCGGGGTCGGTGCCGTTTAACACCAGATGCGCCGCTCGATGCGCCAAAGCATTGGTTTTGCCAGTGCCTGCTCCAGCAATGATAAGCAAGGGTCCCGATTTTACCCCCGTACCCTCGGTAACAACGCCGAAAGTGGCCGCTCGCCGTTGAGCCGAATTGAGTGAATCGAAGGAATTGGGCTTTGACTTCATCATAAGTGGGTATCAAAAATTCCACTGTACGTATATCCAGATTAACGTGCAAGCCAATCTTGTGCGAGGAGCCAGATCACCGCTGCCATCGTTACTTTTCCGGCATACTGGACCCATTTGCATTAGGGACCTCCGTTGAAACCCACTACTATTGCTAGCACTTGCGTACATCGCGGTCGTATTGTTGAGGTGTGTACAGAAAAAATACGGTACCCCAGCGGCCGTGAATACGAATTAGATCTCGTGCGGCATCCGGGTGGAGCCGCAGTGGTCGCTGTGGACCGGGATCTACGCGTATGCCTGGTAAAGCAATATCGGCCTGGTGTGACCGATTTTCTATGGGAAATACCGGCTGGCAAGCTAGATGCCCGCGAAGCCCCGCAAATTTGTGCCATTCGGGAACTTGCGGAAGAGACCGGCGTGGCGGCTAAGAATTGGTCCTCTCTAGGGATCTTCATACCGGCTCCTGGTATTTTCACCGAAATAATCCATCTGTACTTAGCGCAAGATTTGCAAATCGGTACCGCCCATCCCGATGCCGACGAGGACCTTGAGTTACAATGGATACCATTAGTTCAAGCGATTGATAAAGTAATGTCCGGCGAATGGAGCGACGGTAAAACCGTCGTCGGGTTAATGCGTGCTCAACACCATGTCAAATGAGGTTAAGTCTTTAGCGTGAACGAAAAAGACAAGAAAAAATCGCCTGTTATTGCTGAAGGACTGGACTTTAAGGGTTTGCCGTCCGGACGGGTGACTTTCGATGATCTCGGCAATGCTGTTTGGGAATGGGCCAGTCCGCGCCAACCCAATAGCGTCGAAGCCGGCGCAGCTCCACCAAGGCGTGAATTGCCACCCATTAGGCGCAAAGACAGTGCACCTAGCTTTCCGAAAGTAGTGCCGAAAGTGCCTAAAACAATTGTAGCAAATCCACTCGGAATGACCAAAGGATACGACCCCTACGCGAGCGGTAAGCTTGACCGGAAAGCGACGTCAAAACCCAAGGATTTAAGGAGGCTCGGGCAATGGCTAGCCGAGCAGAAAAAGGCAAAACAGAAACGAGAAGAAGAATAATTCGGCGTTCCGATTACCGTCTGTCACTGAGTACTTAAGTGTAATTTTTTGTAAATCAAGGCAATCAGATGCTACCTCGGTCCTACTGCTATAGTTTGTTCTGAAATGCCCACTACTCATGCAAAACGAACTCTTGCTTATTTAGGCACGGTTCTTTTAACGATTCTCTTAGCGCCCTATGCTAGTGCGAACCCGAGCTGTACCGACGCACGGCAAGATTGTGTGGTGCCGGGCAAATGGAATTTTAGTCTTTCCTTAGGCGCGGGCCTGCGCATTAATCCTATTGACGATGGTAAAAATATTCCACTGATTGTGATTCCACAATTCAGTTACTACGGCAAGCGATTCTTTATCGACAATCTCGATGCGGGTGTTACGTTGTTTGAAAATGACGCTAGTACCCTTAACTTTGTTGCGAGTCCCAGCTATGACCGAGTTTATTTCGTTCGCAGTGATTTACAGAATTTCTTTGTTCCTAGTGGTTCGAATGCTTTTTCTATAGCGCACAATCCGCGCGATAGCTTGCAACATGGTTTCACTTCAGGCTCAACAGCCTTACCCCTACCGCGACCGCGCATCAGCTACTTAGCCGGTCCGGAATGGTCATTTACTATCGCCAACCTTACCGGTCAGGTCGATATATTGCACGAATTTACCGGCAATTTTCACGGTGAGGAGATTCGATCTGCGCTTCAAATTCCATTGATAAAATCGACTTACAATTTAAACGCAGGAATGGGTGTAACCTGGAAAAGCGCCGCTCTGGTTAACTATTATTATGGTGGAGGTCCACTCTATCGACCCGGATCCGCATTGAATCCATTCCTTAAAATCGGATACCAACGGCCTCTATCGGGAAAATGGAGCTTCACGGCGTTCGCGCATTACGAATATTTAGGTTCGGCGATTGCAAAAAGTCCGTACATTGCAAGAGCGCAGGTGCTGACTTTTTTTGCAGGGTTTGTTTACAACCACTAGCCATGAATAGACATAACCTTATATTTTGGGGACTCTTAAGTTTAACTAGCACCCTCGGATACCATTACTCCTACGCAGCTAACGACGCCGGCGTTGAGCTCTCTGTTAGCCCCAGGGTCTGCACCTTGACGAGTGGTGATAAGCAATGTGCGACATCCGTACATGCACAATGGAGCTCACCCACTCCTGAATCATTATGTTTGGTTATCGTAGGTCGTCCAGAAATCAAACACTGCTGGGAACACTATGCGGAAGGGACTTACAGCATTGACCTGATTTTTGATGAAGACCAGATTTTTCAACTCCGCGATCTACCCTTGGAGCATGTGCTTGCCACTGCAGCGGTTCGTGTTATTAAAGAAGCCGTGCGCTTGCGCCATCGACGCCGAGATCCCTGGAATGTTTTTAACTAGCCATCAACTTTCGTCAAAACCGAAAATTCTCTTAATTGAAGATGACCTTCGATTGGCTGAGCTAGTATGTCAATACTTAAGCACGCATGGGCTTCAAGTTTCCGTCGTCAATCACGGTGATAAAGTTCTCCAGCAGGTTCACACCGACCTACCAGACCTCATTGTCCTTGATCTCGGTTTACCCGGCCTGGACGGTTTCTCGATATGCCAGCAATTACGGCCCACTTACGCCATCCCCATTCTCATATTGACCGCGCGTGACAATGATAGCGATCAAATAAGGGGCTTCGAACTAGGTGCCGATGACTACGTTATCAAACCAATTGAACCTAGAGTACTGCTGGTTAGAATCAATGCACTGCTTCGACGCAGTAACTCTACCCGCGCCGACGAACCCCGTGCCTTGAGTTTTGGTCAATTGCATATCGACCTACCAGCACGCTCGGTAACGTTGGGCGATCAAGCGGTTGACCTCTCTAGCCATGAATTTGATTTGCTCTTGCATCTGGCTACACATGCGGGCGTAACTCAATCGCGTGAAGTGCTATTTTCCAGCCTGTGCGGACGCGATTACGAGGGTACGGACCGGCTTCTCGATGTGCGCGTATCGCATTTACGCCGCAAATTAGGCGATGATGCGAGTAGACCGCACCGCATCAAAACTATTTGGGGTCAGGGATATTTGTTTGTTCCCACCGCTTGGTGATTAATGGCGCGTCATTTCCTGGGCCTTTACTTGCTGATATTCGCCACGCTCGCCGGAGTAAGTTACGTTCAGGATAAGTTGTGGCAGCTCTACAGCCCAGCCTTCACACTTGAAGATAGGCCACTAATCTTGGCTGCGACGGCCGTCAATCTCGAATTGCAGCGCCATCCCGTGGATCAGTGGAAACGTACCATCGCCCAGCTTGCTAAAACCTCTGGGGCGGACATGGATCTTCTCGCGACTACGGATATTGCTGGCAACGAAATATTGATAATGCTCAAAAACGGTGGCGTAGCTCACATGCGAGCTGCCGGGCAGATTTGGTTTCTTAAGTCGATAGACAAAAACAATGTGCTTGCGATCAAAACAGCGGATCCTGACACCGAACGAGGCGCTTTGGATTGGGCGCTTACCGTACTATTTTATTCGACCATCGCGCTCGTTATTATGATTTGGTTGTGGCCGCTCAGGCGCGACCTTCGCAAACTAGAGCTTTCGGCCGGTCAATTCGGAAATCGAAACTGGGCATTTAAGCCCGATATCAAAGCTAATTCACAAATTTATCCGCTAGCACAGACTTTTCGAAAAATGGCCGCACGGATCGACGGGCTAATCTCGTCGCACAAAGAGATGTCCAACGCACTCTCTCATGAAATTCGAACCCCTCTGTCACGTATGCAATTCGAAATTGAACTTGCACAAGAGACAGATAGTTCCTCCGATATCCGCATTATTTTGCAACATATAAAGAATGATATTGGCGCTATAAATAATTTAGCGACTGCCACCTTGAACTATGCCATCTTGGAACGCGCCGATACAGCTATTCAAACCCAAGCGCACGATTTGACAGCACTGATCCCAAACATCGCCGAACACGTCAGACGCGATGCACGGCCGGATCTTAATATCGAAACCCACATACAAAACGACGCGAATGGAATTATCTGTGACGCGCATTTATTAGAAACTGCAATAAAAAATATTTTGTATAACGCGATTCGTTATGCACGACGTAAAATCCAAGTAACCTTTGTCTCGGAAAGTGGCAATAATAATCTAACTATCGATGACGACGGCCCGGGCATTCCGGCTGAAGATCGCATAAGAGTATTCGAGTCTTTTGTACGATTAGACCAAAGTACCCAGCAGAAAACGGGATTTGGACTAGGTCTTGCGATTGTTAGACGCATTTTTGAGTTACACCACGGCTCGGTCAGCGTCTCCGAATCTCCCTTAGGCGGAGCGCGTTTTTTCGCCACTTGGCCGCGCAATGTTATCGATTAAATCTCTTAGCGAGTAGTTTTCTCAGCAAGTAAGCCATCGCCCTTTGACTGAACCTTAAATCCCGCCCGACGCAGCCGCCCTGCTACTTCGTTTTGCACGTCGCGCTGACTGGTTAGTTTATTAGGCGACCCGGTGTAGTGAAACAATTTACCCCGGGGTTTAAGCACGCGCGCAAGCTGATCATAAAAAACTTGCGAATACAGTTCGCCGGCGATACCGAATCTAGGAGGATCATGCAATATGGCATCATAAAACCGATCGGATTTTTCGACAATCGCGACCGTGATGTCAGCGCACTGAAGCACTAGTGGCGCCGCTTCTTCCGGCGACCACGGATTTAGGCTACGCAACCAAAAGACGTCTTTATTTTTCTCAAACGAATGGACTTGATTCGCAAGTCCTTGCACGCACCAATCGGCAAAGTATCCGAGACCTCCACAGGTATCCAGTATCATTTTTCCTTGCGGCTGAATGTAACTCACCTTGGCTGCGGCATCCAAATAGGGTGATATTTTTGCACTGGGCAACATTTTGATGCCATCGATCTCAAAAGTGGGCGGACCCCAATCGGTTGGCACCAGTTTAATTAATGAGTCACCGTACTTCGAAACCGGCGCAAAGCCTTGCTCGGTACAGTAATAGATAGTTCGTTCTTTCCACTTCTGTGGCAATCCGAAGCGCCGACCATTGTAGGTCCAGCCGGCGACATCCATTTGTATCTTGGCTACTGAGCGTTGTAAGTCAATAGAGCAGTGCAGCTCGGACAGTCCCGCAGTTGCGGCGTTATGTAACTGTTCTATCACTTTCGCTGTCAACAGCGGCCCTTTAGACGATAGGGTCAAGGCTGGTTACCGTGCGCATAGGGGCGTCATAGGCTTGCGGCCAATCGCGCCCGTCACGATTTAACCATACCGCCTGCATTCCAGCTCGAGTGGCGCCGACCACATCGGATAGAGGATCATCACCGATATGCAGCACTTCGTGTGCTGCGACGCCAGATAACTGCAGTAACTGCGCAAATATTCGTACATCGGGTTTCGCTACCCCGGCGTCCCGCGCGCTGATGGCGCCTTCAAAAAAGTTAGCAATCCCACAACGTCGCAGGTCAGCATTACCATTGCTGATTGCAAATAATCGATAGCGGGTGTGTAATCGACGCAACGCCGATGCTACGTCAGGATAAAATGTTACTTGATTACGGGCTGAGAAAAAAACTTCCATAGCGTCATCCGCAATCGTTTCCGCGTATCCGGCCTCAGCCAATTGCTGCACCAAAGATTGTCTACGTAGAAATGTAAAATCGTGACTCATCGCTGGAAACTGCTCGACCATTGCGGCTCGCTTGATCCTCATGCTATGAATATCATGGTCCAGTACCGATCGCGGATAATGTTTCTTAAGCCAGTCGAGTAGTTTAATCTCGGCGAGCGCTATCACCGGAGCCACCGGCCACAGCGTGTCGTCTAAATCGAAACTTAGCACTTTAGGTGGAAGCATCACGCGCCTATTAAAAAGCCGTAGTATCCCAGCAAACCCGCCTTACGCATCGAGGGCACGCCAAGCAGCAGGATAATTTTGTCCCAACTTTAAGATCCGGTGCAATACGCCGGCATAATTCATGCCGTCAGAATGTGCAGATTGCGCAAAATCTTCGGCGGCCGAAAGATTCGGATTTGCATTCGCCTCCAGCACATAGAGCGCGCCATCGTTGCGTAGACGAAAATCCATGCGGGCATAGCCGGTCAGATGTAAGGCGCGAAATATGCGTTTAGATAATTGCTCTAGTCGTGCCATCGTTCCGTCAGGCAAATTTTCAGCGACCGCCGTGGTAATGCCATATTTTTGTTGGTAAGTACGATCCCACTTAACTTTGCGCGTCGCAATAGCCGGCAAATTCTCTGGTAATGATCCAAAAGTCATTTCCCACACAGGCAGCACTTTCAAGCGATTGTTGCCAATCACTCCTACGTACAGTTCACGACCCTCGATATATTCCTCCACCAAAGCATCCGATAAGATTTGCTCGTGAATAAAAGAAATTCGCTCGGTCAATTGCTTTTCATCTGTCACTACTGAGGCGTGAGCGATACCCAGTGACGCATCTTCAGTCGAAGACTTTACAAATAAGGGAAATTGTAACTTCTTCGAAATACGTAATTTTTTTCCGCGCGGGAATACAGTGAATTGAGGCGTCGGAATACGATGATATGAAAGCAATTGTTTGGAAAGAACTTTATCGCGCGACAACATCATGCCACGTGGATTACAGCCCGTGTAGGGTTGATGCATTAACTCCAAAAAAGCGACTACGTGCTGATCGTAAGTTACAATTCCATCGAATTCTTCCAGCAAATTAAAAACAATATCAGGGCTCCAATCTATTATTGCGCGCCTAAGTTCTGATAAATTATCGCTTAAGCCTAATGTCTTTATTTCATGGCCCGCAGACTTCAAGTGCGAAATTACATCGTATTCGGTGCGCCACTCTGCAATTTCTTTCTCGCTGGAGTCGTCCAAGGAATCGGGCGGCACCAAAGTTGCATGGACCAGCACTAGTATGCGTAATTTTTTTAGCATGGCCGTATCAAAGCGCGACTCGCGGTAGCTGTCGTTCTTCAAAAGACTCCGATAGCCGTCCTATGATCCACAATAAATGCGTTTTAAGTTCTCGACGCGGTCCGCGCACATACAAACCTAGTGTCTCGCATCGCCCAATTATTAAGCGCAGCACCTGATGCACCAAGTATTCGCTAAACATACCGGAGCGTAGCATTTCTTGGCGCAGTGGATGACGCATTTCGCGCACTAAACTTGCCGCCTTAATAGAATTGCGCATGCGCGGAGCACTCGAGAATATTTTTAATAATAATTCATCCGCACCGGACCGCCGTGGCATACGGTAGCGGGCAAATTTTTGATTGTAGTGGGCGCGTAAACTTTGCGTCTCGTCACGCAAATTCTCAATAGTCTCTCGAGCGTTCACCACCGCTTTGGTTCCGCTGATTTCCATCATCAGCGTGTCGATGAATTCCAATTTTGTATACGCTGGCCATCCGCGGTAGTCCCGTCGCCAGCCAGATCTAGGCTTGAGCCACACAGCAAATGTTTCAGCAAAATCTTCAGTCGGGTGCGCCTGGGCATACCAATCGCCCAAATGTTGCACGAATCGCCGGCTACCCGGCCTGGGCCGATACGTATCAGGATAGGGAAGTGAGGCGGGACCGAATACCTCGCGCCAACGGCGCTTACGACGCAACCGATACGCCGTATCGATGGCATGGCCAGCTTCATGCCGCAAAATTCGCATCAGCCAATTTCGGTTTCCGCCTTCCACTTGCCGCATAAAGCGTCGCTCAATACTCATAAGGCGTGGATGCGCGAGATAAAATGGAATTGCGATCCCCGGTATACTATCGGGTGAAAACCACTCCTGAGCCAACCAGCAATGGGGGCGAAATCGAATACCGCGCAGCGCTAACTCCTGATGCAGCCGCTCAATCGCCGACTCAAGTTCAGTGCCTTCAATAGCGAGTTTTAGGTCACAAAAGCGCAAGCTCAGCAACTGATCGTCAGTCAGTGTTTCCCATGTATAACGTAACCTACGCATCGATGCGCGGGCGACAAGATAGAGAAGATTGGATGGCGAGCTTGGGCATTGATGAGGGGAATTATAATATAGCAACGCCGTAGTTGGGGACGAGGGCGGCGATGAGTAATCGCTCCGCCATATCCTCGAGAAATACGCGCCTTAACAAGGCCCCGCTCCAGCCCTTAGGGATATTTTGAATTCCGTACAGCGCTCCCGCCAATTGGCCATACAGGGCTCCCCTAATGTCTGAATCGCCACCCATGTTGGTCAATTTAAGCAGGCCTTCACGGTAGCTCAATGTGCTCCCCAATACCGATAACACTAAGAGTAACTCGTCAACCACAGTGCCCTTTAACGCAGCGGCTCTCATAATTGGGTAGGACTGCATTTCTGACCAAGGCCTAATCGCCGTTTTGGGCAAGAGCGCATGCGCGTCGCCTAATAGGGTAGTTCGCGATGATCCTTGCATTGCAGCCAGCAACAAGCAGGCATAATACTGCGCCGCCGCGAGCACATCGGATGTCCGATGGGTCACGTTCACAACTTGCTCCACCCACGTCAGCACTTGTTCCGGTAAGAATGTGCTGTAAAGGACGACCGCGCCGACCCGCACCAATGCCTGAGTGCATGGCCGCGCGGACTTACTATGTTGCTCGGAGAAATCCTGCGCATGCAGTGCCTCGGTGACTGCTGCAGTAATGCCAACACACTGTCCGTCGCTCGATAGATACCCCTCTGTTTGCCAGCGACGATAGCGCTCCAGCTGATCACCGATATCACAGCGATCCAGAGTTAAAAGGCTATCCGCTACACACAAAGTAATGGCGGTATCGTCGGTCCAGGCACCGCGTGCTAACTGCCAATGACCGCCGCTTTGCATATCGGCAACCGCAGTAAATTGTCCCGGCAGACCATATTGGGTGATCGCGCCCATCGCGTCACCGATTGCCAAGCCCAGCAACGCCCCACGATAGCGGTCACGCAAGCCAGCCAACACTTTGAATTCGCCCTCTAAATCGGACAGTGAAAGATTTTCACTCGGCTGTTTCCAATCGAGCACATATTCTTCCTGCTGATAAGTTTCCGGGACATGCGGCCACGTTGTTGCACGGGCATTCGACTTCCACAAGGTATTTAAGTGCTCGATCGCCTCAGGTCCTGCCAGACCTCGACGGCGTAACCAACAACCCGTTACCGTATTAGTGCGACCGATACCGGCGCGACAGTGAACATACACCTGGTGGCCTACTTCCAGCGCTCGCGCGATATAATCAAGTATTTCCAGCATCTGATCAGGCGAGGGTGTGCCATGATCGCGTATGGATTTGCGCACATAAATTAGGTACCGCCCATCATCGCGAACTTGGGGAAGTAGGTGGTCGTATGGCGCAAGCTCACCCGCTTGAGTTAAATCAATAAAATAACTAATACCGGCGTTGATCAGCTGCGCGAGGCGTACTTGTGTCTGGGCCGAATCTGGCGTATTGGTTACGGCTCCCGGATATTCACCAGCCAGCAATCGCCCCGGCTCTATCCAAAAGCTGTTGGCCAATGGCGCAGGGGAAAAATCACTGCCCTTCAGATGCAAATCTCCACTGGGTGCGGCATCACCTGCATGGCCTCAAGACCCGCAAAATCAAATAGACTAGCGTCGGCTAATTGCGATCCGGCCACGTTGCAAATACTCGTAAATATCGACTCCATGCGACCCGGGAATTTAAGCTCCCAGTCACGCAGCATGTTCTTCACCGCAACGCGCTGCATGTTGTCTTGTGAGCCGCACAACGTACAAGGAATAATGGGAAAAGAACACGCCGTTGCGTAACGGGAAATCAGACTTTCCGGGACATAAGCAAGGGGCCGAATAACAATATGGCGACGGTCTTCACTGAGTAATTTTGGCGGCATACTTTTGAGTTTTCCACCGAAGAACATATTCAAGAAAAGTGTTTCGATCATGTCGTCTCGATGATGACCGAGCGCAATCTTAGTGATGCCATTCTCACCAGCAAATCGATACAACGCGCCGCGCCTGAGGCGCGAACATAACCCGCACATAGTCTTACCTTCCGGGATCACACGCTTTACCACCGAGTAAGTATTCTGTTCGATAATTCGAAACGGCACCTTAAGGTCGGTCAAATATTGCGGCAATATCTCAACTGGAAAGCCTGGTTGTTTCTGATCTAGATTCACGGCTAAAATTTCGAAATGGATCGGAGCGCTGCGTTGCAGACTCAAGAGTATATCGAGCAAAGTATAGGAGTCCTTACCACCCGAGAGACATACCATCACCCGATCGCCGTTCGCGATCATACGATAATGATCAATTGCCTTACCTACCGCGCCGCGTAGTTGGGCTTGCAACTTATTAAAATTATTTGAATTCGGTTTAAGTGTCGGATCAAGCATATCGATGCTAGCTTTTGTCGAGATACTAGGTGACTTCAAGATATTTGGCTTCAAGATAGCGCAAGTAGGCCGCGGCCGTTAACGGCTTGCCGGTGGCATGCTTAATCAACTCCTTAACAGGTAAACGTGCACCAACACCATGTACATTTTCACGCAACCAATCCAACACCCCCTCAAAATGCCCGGCCGCAATTTCCTCATCCAACGCAGGCCTTGCAGCGCGCAGCGCCTCGTTGAGTTGACCTGCAACTACAGCACCCAATGCATACGAGGGGAAGTAGCCAAAATAGCCCACCGCCCAGTGAATATCCTGCAAACAACCGTCGACATCACTACTAGGCCTTAAGCCTAATCGCTGTTCTAAATTTGCGTTCCATGCCTCGGGGATATCCGCTATCGGTAGCGCACCGTCGAGAATTTTTTTCTCCAGCTCATAGCGCAACATGACATGAGCCGGATAGGTCAATTCATCAGCATCCATACGAATTAAACTACGCCGCACCCGGGTTAAATGTCGATATAAATTCTCTTCAGTCCATTCGACACCATTGACGTTTAAGATTTTCTCGAGCAACGGGCGCAGATATTTAACGAACGAACGACTGCGGCATAAGTTCATTTCAAATAAAAGAGATTGGCTTTCTTCCAATGCCATACCACGATCGCGGCCCACCGGCTGATCTCGCCACTCGACCGGGAGCCCCAAGTCATACATGGCGTGACCAGTCTCATGCACCGCACCTAGAAGCCCCGAGAACGGATCGCTAGTATCAAAACGGGTAGTCACCCGGATATCCCCCGGCACACCTTCGGTGAACGGGTGTTCACTTTCGTCCAAGCGGCCACGGTCAAAGGGAAAACCTAAAGTTTTAAGGACTTCAGTACACAAGGCCCGTTGGCGCGACGCTGAGAATTTCCCCACTAAAGGCACAGCGGGTCTTTCTGCTTGCACCGCAATGGCCTGGTTAACGAGTCCAGGCAGTTTGCGCGCCAACGCCTTAAAAATTGTTTCGATATCTTCAGTAGAGATGCCAGGTGTGAAACCATCTACTAATGCATCGTAAGGCGCCAGTCCACGGGCCTGACCCAAAAGCGCAGCTTTATCGCGCACCAGGTTCACCACTTCCGCGAGGTGCGGCGCCAATATTTTGAAGTCGTTGGCCTTCTTCGCTTCTACCCAAAACACTTCGGCACGCGCTGTGGCTTTGGCGAGTCGAGCGATCAAAGAAGGCGGTGTCGCAATGGCGTGGTCGCGTTGCCGGCGCATTTCACGTAAATTGGCAAGTGGCCAATCGTCTAGTTGCGACGAAGCAGCCTCGGCCCGTTCGAGGAGTCGTGCGACCTTTGGCGTAGTTAGCAGCGCATGATGTTCGGTTTCAAGTGCTGCCAATTGTTCGCCGCGCACGTCGGCACTTCCTCTCGGCATCATCACCGCCGCATCCCACCGCAGTAAGGACAGCGCACCGCGAAAAGCGTGTAGACGCCTGAATTCTTGTTCCAACTGTTGGTAGGGGGTGAGTGTCATCGCCAAATTCTATCAGAGGTTGGCTCGAAGAGAGCAGATAAAAAGCAATAATTTCTGTATTTTCAATGAGTTAAGTCATTGAGCCTATTGAGCTTTCGCACTGCGCCGAGCTTTTAGCGGCACGCAGACCTTCGCACTCCAGGGTCTATTTTTTTAGCTTGGGCTTAGGCTTAGGCTTAGGCTTGGGCTTGGGCTTGGGCTTGGGCTTGGGCTTGGGCTTGGGCGAAGGCAACTCGCGCGCCGTGGTCGCAATCAAGCGCGACACCCACTCTTTATCTTCCAATCCCTCATCGATTAAAAAAAACGGCTTGGCTCCCTTATAGGGCGGCGCCTCCAAAACTGTAGCTAATAACGCTTTCCCCGCCTGCGTGGGTTTTACAAAAAACTGATTGTCGCAAATTAATCCCACCACTTTTTCGTCACAGTAAATCGCATACTCACCAAACATTTTGCGCGAGAAAACCCGGCCTGCATCGCTTGTCTGATCACAGACATAGTTCACAAATTTCTGATCGGATGCCATATTTCTCAATTTAACGCTTTACAGCCGATCTTCGCCAGACTATCTTCCATTGTCATCGGTCATAAAGGACGTCCCTGTGGGCAGTTGTTTGAGTAGTCAGTATAGCTGCGTGACGCGCGGCCTCCGCTAAAGCTCGATTACGCTTCAGGCACGCCTAGAGCGCGCTCCTGCCGACTGCGGCAGACGATCTACGAGACGCTAGCGCATCAGTTGCGACTAGGATGCTCGCTTAAGACTAAAAATCGCCGATGGTTAATTTACTCAAGAATATTGCGGGACATCTGCGGGTCAAACAATTAGGCCCGGGACTGATCACGGGTGCTGCGGATGACGATCCCAGCGGGATCGCAACTTATTCACAAGCCGGCGCCCAATTCGGCTTCAATATGCTGTGGACGGTGCTTTTCACTTATCCACTGATGGTTGGAATTCAAATGATAAGTGCCCGCTTGGGCTGCATCACAGGGCGCGGACTTGCTGCGAATATAAAATCCGCCTTCCCTCGCTCCGTTTTGTACGGCATCGTAGGATCATTGCTAGTTGCCAACACCATTAATATTGCTGCGGACATTGCTGCTATGGGGGAAGCACTCCGACTACTGATGGGAGGCTCAGCCCATCTCTACTCGGTAGGGTTTGGGGTTGCCTGTCTTACTTTGCAAGTGTTGTTACGCTACGATTCTTACGTTCGTTATCTGAAGTGGCTAACGCTTGCTCTACTCTCTTACGTAGCGGTGGTATTTACCATCCATGTGCCCTGGGGCGACGTTGTCCGTGAAACTGTCTTACCAAAATTCAACCTTAATCACGACACTATTACAATAATTGTGGCGGTATTCGGCACTACGATCAGCCCCTATCTTTTCTTCTGGCAGGCGGCCCAGGAAATGGAAGACTTACGGGCTTACGCTAACAACAACCCAGGACAATTACTGCCGCATGCCGAGGGGGTTGCACGTCAACATCTGCGGCGAATTCGCAGGGATACCTATCTCGGCATGGGATTTTCCAATTTGATCGCGTTCTTTATTATCCTAAGCACCGCCGCGACCTTGCATGTCGCCGGAGTTGTCAATATTCAAACTTCGGGCCAGGCAGCGGAAGCACTAAGACCTTTAGGAGGCCAGGCCACTTTTTTGCTTTTTAGCCTAGGGATTATTGGGACCGGAATGCTGGCTGTACCGGTACTCGCCGGATCCGCCGCATACGCGGTAGCGGAAAGTTTTGAATGGCGCTCGGGACTTGACATGAAACTCCATGAAGCCATCGAGTTCTACGGCATCATTGCCATCGCCACTCTAGGCGGCGTAGTCCTTAACTTCACACACCTCGATCCTATGCGAGCGCTCCTCTGGAGCGCGGAAATAAACGGTGTCATCGCTATACCCATTATGGCCATAATGATGTTGCTTGCCTCGCGCGAAGACATCATGGGTAAGTTTGTGATACGACCCAAGTTACGCGCTCTGGGGTGGGCTGCGACTGGCGTGATGGCTGTTACGGTAATTGCTATGTTTGTGATTTAGGATGCGTTGAAGTCGCACGTTTAAGCCTTGACGCGCAACCAGACTAGCACGACGACGCCCAAAATCGCGGCGCCCACGAGATAGACCGCAATCCCAAAGATCCAATCCGCTTTGGTCGCTATAGAGGCTGAAAATTGATCCGCGGTAGCAATAGCGAGAGTCTGCCGCGCGGGACTGCGCCACTTAGCATAGGACGCCTCCGTCATCACCACTAGCGCCGCTTTGAGTACATCCAACCGATCATAACGATCAGTGATTTTACGGGCCAGCGAAGCGCGAAATTTATATACCAACCACTGACGGGGAATGATAAGGACGGACAACAATGCGAAAGCCCCAAAAACAGGATCGCGCCAATAGAGCGCTAAGGCGATCAAACCCATCACACTGCTGATTTGCATCATGAACCTAGCCATCCCTTCCGGGCGCATTAAGGTTTCGAACACCCGGCCGCCATCCAAAGGAATAACAGGAATTATGTTCAAAGCGTTGATGACCAAAAAACCCAGGGCTGCGCCGTAAACCAAGGGACTTTTATCATGCTTGTATAACAACAATAACAACAGGCCGATGACTAGCCCCGGCACGGGGCCTGCGAGTAGGATGACGATGCGCTCACGAATGCTGGGATTCATCGCCTTACCAATGGTCAGCGCGCCCAGCAGCGGTACAAAGAAAATGTGTACAGCGGCGTGACCGACTATTCGCATGGCCACCGCATGGCCACCCTCGTGAAATAAAATCACCGTGAAAATAATTAGCGCTACTTTGACATCCCACAATAACGTCATACCGAATACGGACATAACGGCTGTCGTTGTCATCAGTATCAGTAATGGCCAAGGAATTCCCGGTGCTGATCGAGGGACGCGCGCAATACACTGTACAGCTTGATAATCTGCTTCAACTCGCTGGCGCCGGTTGACTTCGGTCACCTCACCGAGCGGGGCGAGCAAAACGCCTTTGGTGCCAAAAGATTTAATGGATTGATCAACTAACCGTATAGCGCCTTTAAGGGTTATGCGATCGAGTGCCGGATCCTTGGACTCAATGCTCCAGTGTCTGCCTCGGTAGTACAGACGAAGTACAGAGTAAGTCAACGTCAGCATCACAGCGATTTGGCTTAAAGTGGGCGGAAACGCCGCTATCGCGCCAGTTACCGATTGCACCCGCTGTTGGTGGCGTTTGAACAAATCCACTGCGCTAGCCGTGCGACATTCCGACAATACGAGTGGCAGTGCCTCATAGACTGAACTTCCCATATCGCCCGTGACAAGCATACGTCCATCTTTTAATCGCGTGACCCACTGAATATTGACTGACGCTCCGTACTCAGGAGCCGCACGCTTTGAAACATGCGCCTCAATCGGTTCGCTGGCATGTAAAAAAACGCGACTATGGTCAGACTTGTCGTAGTAGGTCAAAAAAGGTCCGTGCATGACATACCCAATAGGTCGCATACCGAGCCCTTCTAACGTCCAATCCAAAGTTTTCAGCAGTATGCTTTGCTCCTCCGGAACCTGATCGTCCGCACAGGGGATTACCGTGACCCGTTGAATAGCAGAAGTAAGGTAAATACGCGCCCCCAACACGTAGTGCAGTACGCGCAGTATAAGAAACACAAACATGAACCAAAGAATAAGTCTGTAGTCTTTCACCGTATATATATTACTGACTCAACCTTCAAATGGAGGCTTTTCTTTCTATATTTGACACAAGGGTCCGGGCTGTAGTATTTCTACAAATCGATTAATTTAATTCGGAACATGGCAATGGCTCACGATCCCCTCCACGACCGATGAAATTTCAAGAAAGCGATGCCGCCAACTCTTTGCGCAAGTCGGTAAAAGCGCAAAATCTGCGTCCTCACGCGCCTTGCGTCTAAGTGTCTGGCGTAAACCGCGACCCTGCCTTGCTGGAGTCAATTCTTTTTAGGGAGGAATTGAAGCGTCGTCCAACGCGAGCACCGGACTATGCAACAGACAGTCATACGTTGGTTGCGCTAGCGCAGGCGCTCGCCGATTCACCACGCACTATTTTGCAACAACTAGCTGAGAAAACACTTGAAATACTTAAAGTCGGCTCGGCGGGTGTCACTTTACTGCTAGACCACGAAAAGCATTTCATCGCGCCTGCGATCAGCGATGAATGGCACCATCATATCGACGACGCGCATCGCGTCGAAGAATCTCTGGTAGTACCTTTTTTTGTCAACGGAAAATCGATCGGCACTATTTGGGCGATCGCGCACGATGCTCATCGCAAGTTCGACGGGGAAGATTTACGGCAGCTTGAAAATCTGGGTAAATTTGCGTCCGCCGCGTATCAAGCACAGAGCACAGATACACCCGAAGAACGCAACTTAAGAACGCGCACTCGCGAGAATGCCTTGTGGGAATCGCAGCGCTACTTGAGATCTTCGCTCGATGCGCTGGCGGGGCATATGGCGAACTTAGACGAATCGGGGATGATTCTGGAAGTCAATGAAGCATGGCGCCAGTTCGCTGATCAGAATGGGTTCGCCGGCGCTGACTATGGCGTCGGTTCCAATTATCTGGAGAATTGCGGTCAGATCATTGGCCAAACGAGTGATGTTCAAATTTGTATTAACGGAATCAATGACGTCATCAGAGGACGGAAGACGCGATTCGAGATGGAGTATCCTTGTCACTCACCGGTGTTACGGCGCTGGTTCGTCATGCGAGTGAGTCGTTTTCAGAGTCCGGGACCTGTCAGGATCGTTATCGTGCACGACAACTGCACCGAACGAAGACTGGCCGAAAACACCTTGCGAGCGAGCGAGGAGTTCAACCGTAGTATTATTAATAGCAGCCCAGACTGTATTAAAGTGCTCGACCTCGATGGCAAGCTGCTCTCCATGTTAAGCGGACAAGCACTGCTTGGGATCGAAGACATTCGCCCGTTTGTGAACAAATCATGGGTCGATTTTTGGCACGACGAAGATCGTACGGCGGCGCAGACGGCGGTTGATGCAGCGGCGACAGGTGCGACGGCTAACTTCATTGGTTTTTTTCGCACTTTGCGAGGTGAGTTCAAATGGTGGGACGTGTCAATTTCGCCTATTCTCGGCGCAAATGGCAAAACCGAGCGACTCCTCGCCGTGTCGCGCGATGTCACGCAGCCCCAACGCGCGAAAATGAACCTAGCTTTTCTCGCTGCTATTAGCCTCGATCTGGTACTTTGGACGAATGTCGACGAAATGATGCATACAGTCGGTGCAAAAATTGCCACATATTTCGACCTGTCGATCTGCGCCTTTGTCGAGATCGACGAAAAAGCGGAACAGGCGGTCATCAAGCATGAGTGGCATCGTGACGACGTCCCGGGGCTGGCGGGTACTTATCCTCTCGGTGAGTTTGCGGGGGTTGAATTCATTCGTGTCGCGAGCACGGGTGAAGCGATCGTGGTGGGCGATACCGCAACCGACCTACGTACAACTGATGGGAAGTTTTCGACTCTTAAAATCGCGTCGTTTATCTGCATGCCGCTCATCCGCGATCGCCAATGGCGCTTTGCGTTGTGCCTGTATCATTCGCTACCACATGAATGGCGCGAGGATGAAATCGAGCTTACACGTGAGTTGACCGCGCGCATTTGGACACGTATTGAGCGCTTGCGCGCGGAGAATGCGTTACGGATAAGCGAAGAGCAATACCGCAGTTTATTTAATTCGATGGATGAAGGTCTTTGCGTCATCGAACTCATTTTTGACGAACATGATAAGCCGGTCGATTTCCGATACTTGGAGGTGAATCCCGCCTTTCCGAAACATACTGGCATGCATAACGCCATGGGCAAACGGGTACGTGAATTAGTGCCAAATATTGAATCCAATTGGATTGACCTGTACGGCAAGGTCGTTACGACGAGGATACCGGTTCACTACACGAATACGGTTCAGGGATTGAACGATCGATGCTTCGATATCAATGCTTTTCCGCTCGGAGATCCGGGAAGCCGAAAAGTGGGCGTCCTATTTACCGACATTACCGACCGCACCCGAACGGCTGAGGCGCTGCGCCAAAGCGAAGGGCGCTTCCGCGCCCTTTTTGATCACGGTCCGATTGCGATGTATTCGTGTGACGCATCGGGTAAGACGCTGGAATTTAATCGCGTCGCGGTGACTTTATGGGGACGAGAACCCAAGAGCGACGATACCGATGTACGCTTTCGCAGTGTGTTCAAACTCTATCGACCCGACGGAACGCCTGTCGTCTACGCCGAATCGCCGATGACACAGGTACTTGCTGGCAAAATACCCAGTGTCGCTGACACGGAACTGGTCATTGAGCGACCGGATGGTTCGCGCGTAACGGTCATCGCCAATACTGTCCCACTAAAAAACGAGGCGGGTGAAATCACTGGCGCATTGAATTGTTTTTATGATATTACCGAGCGCAGTCTGCTTGAAAAGAAAACCCTGGAGCAAGCAAATGCCTTAGCCGACCTCAGCCGGCGTAAAGACGAATTTCTCGCGATGCTGAGTCACGAGCTGCGCAATCCGCTTGCACCGATCTCCAATGCAGTGCAACTGCTGCGACTGCAGGAAAATGAGGATCCCGTGCAACAACGGGCGCGCCTTATTATCGAGCGCCAGGACGGTCAACTGACTCACCTTATTGACGATCTGATGGAGGTGTCGCGTATTACTACGGGACGCATCCATTTACGCGCTAAGCACGTGACAATCAACGCCATCGCGGAAAATGCAATCGAGACGGCTCGCCCGTTAATTAACAAACAACGACTTACACTCGAAATATCGGTCGCGGCAGCGCCTATTTTTTTAAACGCCGACGCCGGTCGTCTAGAGCAAGTAGTGGTGAATCTACTCGCCAATGCGGCTAAATATACGGAGCCAGGTGGACACATATGGCTCTCTGCTCAACAAGAAGGCAACGATGCCGTCGTGCGCGTACGCGATACCGGCGTCGGTATCTCTGCCGAATTACTGCCACAGGTATTCGATCTTTTTACGCAGGCCGACCGATCAATGGATCGCTCGCAAGGCGGGCTGGGTATTGGCCTGTCTCTTGTAAAGCGGCTGGTCGAAATGCATAAAGGTAGCGTGACGGCATATAGCACTTTGGGTAAGGCAGCGAATTCGTGGTTCGTATCCCTGTGGCGCAAGGCTCCCTAGTATTGGTGAGTGAATCGATTCAAACTGAGCCGACCCTCACTCCCAATTTGCGTATCCTAGTAGTAGACGATAGTGTAGACGCGGCCGAAACTTTAGCTATGTTGTTGCAACTGTCCGGGCACGAGGTTCGAACTGCTCACGACGGCTTAGCCGCAATAGGCGCTGCAATAGAATTTTTACCCAATGTCGTGTTGCTGGACATCGGCCTGCCGGGAATGAACGGATTTGAGGTGGCCAAGCGGCTTCGCCAGGAACCTGCGTTCGCGAACCCTCTACTGGTTGCGATGACCGGATATGGAGAAGCGCTTGCCCGTCAGCGTTCTAAGGAAGCCGGTTTTGATCACCACCTTGTGAAGCCGGTTGACTTTGAAAAAGTGGAAGCAATATTAGCGAGCGCCGGGAAACTATAAATTTGCGGATTGGGCCACATCAACTATATGTTGAGTGGGTTTCTTTGACGAACAAGCCGTGAACAGTTGTCTGGGATAAAAAAATTGATGGCGCAGGCCGGAGTTGTTCAGACCATCACTTTCCGGAGCATCAGTTCAACCGGATGGATCGATGGCGATAATTCGGGCACCAGTAGCATCAAGATCTGCCGGTGCCCACTCAGAATTGCCTGACACCCGAGCGACTACTCTTTGGGCCGGTCGATGCCCTTGAGTGCTCGCGCGAGCTTAAAGAACACTTCGGTATTGTCGTACACCCCGGTGAATTGATACGCACCTCGCCCGTAGGCCGACAGTGGCACATCCGATGCGGTGTGGGTGGCTTGATTGCCACCGCTGGTCAACGATGTCTGGCCTGCAATGAAAACACCCACATAGCCCGAGACGCCCGATGCATTAGAACCCAGCGTATTCGTGGCGCTACTGTTGCGACTGCCCGGATTGCCGGGGTATCCAGACAAGCTACTATGTGGGTTCCCCGATCCTAACGCAGCGAATGGCTGCTGTACGTCTTGGGTTGGCTGAGGATTGGTGAGCCAAGTTTCATAGCGATCCGCATTCGCACCGTAACCAATCAGAACCTTACCCGTGATATCAGTGGCGACAGCTCCTGAAATTACACCCGGGTAGCCATCTGAACCGATAGTGTACTTAGGGAAACCTGCCGCCTGATAATTACCCACCACCGCATCGCGCTGGGCCGTAGTGGTGTGATCTGGTCCTTGGGCGAGCGCTAGTAGTTGAGCAGGCGATTTAGTTGAGGCACCAATGATGGAAGCCCCTGAGCACTCGTGATCTGCGGTAACGATAACTAATGTATCCGGGTGAGCCGCAGCAAAATCTTTGGCTTTTTGCACCGCGCGGTCGAATTCCAATACCTCAAGCATCCAACGATCACTGTCCATCAAATGGGCTTGCTTATCGATTGATGCACCCTCAGCCATCAAGATAAAGCCATTAGGATTCTTAGACAGAACATTGAGCGCCACATCGGTCATTTCATCAAGCATCGGCTGGTCAGGGAAACCGTAGTCGCTGACCACCGAAGAGGTGCCACGGCGGCCGCCAATCTTGTCGTATGCTACATTCATATTAGAGAACGAGAATAGCCCCAGCAATTTTGATGCAGCCGGTCCACTCGCCATGAGGGTAGTTTTATCGGGAACGTAAGTGAACCCGGCACTAGCAAAATCCGCAATGAGGTCACGATTGTTGTCCAATGCGCCTACTGCACTGGCCGGTAAACCCCAACCGTTCACGATGTCGTTCGGCAATACATAATCGGTCGAAGTACGCCGCTGCGAACCATTGGTGATGTTATATACACTCGCCGATGGCTGGATAACGTTGCTCGCATTCGGCAAGAACCACTTGCGCCCGCCGCCCATGAGAACCGTAAGTCCCGCTGTGGTAGCCGACTCGTCCAGATACTGGTCGACGATCCCGCTGCCCTCACCACGATTGCCGGTGTGTACCGCGTTAGCAGCGGGCGTTGCATCAAAGACATCAGCCGTAGTAACCAAGCCCAGTGAAGTACCTTTGGTGCGGTGCATGTATTCAGACAAATATTCGATACGCGGATTGTCAAAGGCATTGGTGGTATCGTCCGGCCATACACCCTCCTGCCCGCTGTTCGCTTTGTTACCGTTAACATAGTTGGCCATGCCCGGCGCGGAATCCGTGATGATAGTGTCAAGTGACGCAGTCATTACTAAACCGGTGTAGGGAAAAGTATCCATCGCCAGTTTTCCTTGCGCCTTACCCTGAGCATACCCTTTCGCCATGATGCGCCCCGCCGTGCGATGGGCTATGCCCATACCATCGCCCAGCATGATAATGATGTTCTTGACGGGGCGACCCTCGGCATCCAATCTAACCACTTCAAAATTGCCTTGGCTGGAGGTGGCAGAGGTCAGCGCGCCGGTGGCAATATCCGACTCGGTAGCCACCGCCGTTAAAATATGTACGCCCGGCGATGGGTTTGAATAACCCCGCAGCGAAACTACCGCGCTGTTAGGTGCAAGTCCTGCAACAAGACCGCTGGTCACAACGCTGGTGTTAGCGCCCGTTGCCGCGGTGATCACACCGAGAAATCTCCCGTCGACTAAAAATTCAACATTGGATATTTGATTGTTGGTGGAAGGCTGTACAGTGGCTTGAATATCGAAACGCTGGCCCGCTATGAAACGAGAAGTTATCGGGGTTCCCGGAGCCTGTACATTAAGGGAGAATAATTCGCTCGGTGGCGTAAGACGTGAAATGGTAGGGGTCGCCGTTGCGGTTAATGCTGACCCTACAAGAACTAGCGTCATAACCGCACGCAGCCGCTTGCGATTAAGAATTTGAATTGACATGTTTAGCTCCTAGGTTGTGCAAGTAAAGATAGGGGAATGAGCTGCGGTGATTTCTTGGAATTCGTCGCAAGCTTTAAGGCTGCGATAGCGCGAGCGGGGGCTGGGTCCAGAATCAATCGGACAAACGACACATGACCATCGCTCTCATTTTGTGCGCCCAATTGCAGCGTACCCACTAATTTGATTAAAGCGGGGATATAGGGAACATCTGCGGTAGCGGGCTTTAATATATGCACAAATACTGCACCGGGGGCTAGGTCGTCGGATAAGCTCTCGTCCTCGTCTCCTAGCTGCAGCGGCATCGCGGCAAATACGAACACCCCCGGGGTCGGAATATGCTGGCGTACCATGAAGCCGACGAGGCAGATCTTTTTACCATTGAGCGCAATCAGCTTGTCGGTAGGCTCAAGACCACGAGGTCCCACCGGCATTTTAAAAAATTCTTGAAACTTGATATTAGCGACGCCGGGTGCCGCGCAAGCCGCTCGGGCAGCATGAAATGGCAAAAGCAAGGCAGCGCACAGCCCAATAGAAAACATGAAATATTTCAAACAGCTCTGATTCATGACCTATGCTTCATCATGGCTTGCGCCCTGCAGATTCGATTGGTTAATCGGCTATACAGTTGAACAAGCTACCGGGAATTAATTGCAGAAAAATGACGGGGCTGTGTCAATTGATGTCACATCCGGGGAATTCAACGTCCGAAAACGGCGCGATTCAGGGCTTGAATCGGGTGATAATGAGGGCGTCGAATTTCATATTGGGTGGGTGATGAGTTCTTTCCAAATAGTCGGCCTTTCTTTTGAACCGTTTGCGCCACTGTTTGATCTTTCTGACTCAGCGCTTTCGAAGATCAATATGCGTCGCGTTGTCGCCACCGAAAACCCCGGCTATCCGTGCCGTGTTAGTCTCACCGATGCGAAAATTGGTGACGAACTTCTACTGCTTCCCTTCGAGCATCAACCTGCAAGTTCGCCGTACAAGGCGTCAGGTCCAATCTTCGTACGTAGGGCAGCGGTGCAGGCCAAGATCGACCCCGGCGGGATTCCAGACTATGTCGGTAGTCGTTTAATGTCCGTACGCGCGTACGACAAGGCGCATCTAATGACTGACGCTATGGTGTGTGCAGGCAGTGAAACAGCGACCGCGATTTTAAAAATGTTCAGCACTGATGACGTCGCCTATATTCACTTGCACAACGCCAATCGTGGATGCTTCTCATGCACCGTGAAGCGCGCGTAGCTAAGCAAGTGCCCGCGCGCCAACGCATGAAGGATGTGAAGCAATGAGCGAGACCTCTGGGACCGAGAGAACAATTCCAACGCTATACGACTGGCTTGGCGGCATTGAGCCGTTGAACAGATTGACGATACGTTTTTATGAACACGTCAAAGCCGATATGCTGCTCGCGCCCATTTTCGCCCATATGAGCCCCGAGCACCCTGGCCACGTGGCCGCATTTCTTGCTGAAGTTTTAGGCGGACCGACGGGGTATTCAGAACATCATGGCGGCCACCCCCACATGATCAGGCAGCATCTTAATCGCCATCTAACACAGGATCAGCGACAGCGTTGGGTACCCTGCTGTTGGAGACTGCGGATGAGCTCCGCCTTCCGGATGACCCGGAATTCAGGTCGGCGCTGGTCGGATATTTGGAGTGGGGCTCGCGGCTCGCCGTCATCAATTCCCAGCCCGGCGTTAAGGCGGAAGAAGACTCGCCTATGCCCAAATGGGGCTGGGGCGAGGTGAAGGGTGTCGTACACAGGTTGAGAGCTGGTATGGCCGGCGTGCTCCTACCATAAGAGCCCAAATCCCAGTCTCTCCAAGGACTTACAAGCGGACTTCCATTAGGTCACGCCATTCCTGTAAATATTCATAACTTCATGATATACATGATTTTATGACGAAACGACGTGCGGACATTAAAGCGGACATAGCAGCGGTCACTGATCGCGGCGAAAACGTGTCCGCAATGGAGCCCATGCTTATCGGTGAAACCGCGAAGGAACGCGGTGAATTGACCGATCTGGCCGTCGATCTCGCCGCGCGCGCGGCCGGATTCCGGCGCAGTTTACCCGACGGCGTGCGCGGGGCGCTGGCTGACCTCGTGCGCGCCATGAATTGCTATTACAGCAATTTGATCGAAGGTCATGACACGCATCCGATCGATATCGAGCGGGCGTTGAAGAAGGATTACAGCAAAGACCCGCGCCAGCGCGATTTGCAGCACGAGGCGCAAGCGCACATCGCGGTTCAGCAATGGATCGATGGCGGCGGCTTGACCGGCCGCACCATGGCAATGGACAGCATCCAAGAAATCCATCGCCGCTTTTGCGACCTACTGCCGGAAGCCCTGCTGTGGGTCGAGAACCCGGATACGAAGGAGCGGCTTAAAGTTGTTCCGGGCGAATTGCGCGGGCGCGACGTGAAGGTCGGCCACCATGTTTCGATCAGTCCGGGCGCGGTGCCACGATTTCTTGGGCAGTTTGAACGGTCCTTCAGTAACCTGGGCAAAACAGACGCTATTCTGAGCGCCGCCGCCGCACATCATCGACTGCTCTGGATTCATCCGTTCCTCGACGGCAATGGCCGCGTCGCACGGCTGATGTCGCATGCGAGCCTGTTGGAAGCCCTCGACACCGGCGGCATCTGGTCGGCGGCACGCGGTTTAGCGCGCAATGTCGCGGCCTACAAAGGCCATCTCGCCAATTGCGATCTGCCGCGCCGCAACGATCTCGATGGCCGCGGTAACCTCAGCCAGGAAACCTTGGTGGCGTTCACGCGCTTTTTCCTGGAAACCTGCATCGATCAGATACGCTTCATGGAGGAACTCGTGCAGCCGGACCGGCTGCGCGCCCGTATCCTTCTGTGGACCGAAGAAGAAATTCGCCTCGACCTGCTGCCGCCAAAATCGGGCAATATCTTGGAGGCCGTGCTTTATCGCGGTGAATTACCGCGCGGTGATGCCGCGCAGCTGGTGGCTACGGGGGAGCGGCAGGCGCGGCGAATAGTTGCTGCCTTGATCGGAAAGGGTGTGCTGACATCGGAAAGCGCGCGCGCGCCATTGCGGCTCGCCTTCCCCGCCGCGCTGGCGCCACGTTGGATGCCTGGCTTATTCCCGGAAAAGTCAGCCGTGCCGTCACGTTCGTAATGACATTGCGCCTGTTGACCGTACTCTACTCGCTAGAGCGTCGACTGGAACTGTTCGGGAATGCAAGCTTTGTCCTCGATAGCCAGAATTTTCACGTCATCATCCGCTACTCCAACCCAACAAAGAGCTCATTGGTCGTATTCAAAATTAGCGGGCTTGAGCTTCTTCGACGAGCCCAACGCATATACGACGCCCACATACATGATCCGTCCGTGCACGAATCGCGAGTAGTCCTGCGTGAAAGTCGTTGTCGTGGCGACGCGCACGTACCGCTGGCCGTTGAAAAGGTCGGCAACCGTCCGCCTGGGCCCGTGCTCGAGTGGGTCTGCCGTGAGAACCCGGACTACTTGGATCTCGCCGAAGATCGTCTTGAGATGAATCCGAGGCACTGATGCGCCTAAATGGCCTCAAATTGTAGCTTCGCTCCCAATGGGCCAAGATCGAGGATGTAATGCAGGCCGTCGCCGATGCCCTGAGCCTGCTCGCCAACATAGTCATGGCCTGGAACACCGCGAAAATGTAGGCGATCTTCGACCGCTGGACCCGCCTGACCTCAACGCCCCGCATCGCACCTGACTCGACATCATCGGATCATTTCACCCTCGCGCCGGCACGACGTGGTTAACGGCGTGCTTACGGCTATTATCTGGCCGCAACGAAAATTGCGTTGGTTATAGATAACTTATCAACTCATAGCGGCGAGATTTTGCAGCAGCATATGGGCGAAGACCTCGCCAAGAAGATATCGGATCGCTTTGAGATTCACTATACCCCGGTACATACGAGTTGGTTGAATCGGGCCGAGATCGCGATTGGCATGTACTCACGACAGTGCTTGGGGGATGGTCGCGTGGGCGAGATTGGCGATCTGAAGAAGAAGACCGCTGCCTGGAATAAATCGGCCAACAAACGGAGGCAAATCATCCTGTGGCTATTCACCAAGACCAAGGCACGCAATATCATGGGCAACGCCCACTGAACTATCCGGAAAACTTTTCGGACAGAGTCCTAGTACAGAGCGAAAGTACCGTATACGTTGTCCTTCCAAACCGTAAAAGCTGAATTCCCGGCATAGGCATCTTGATACGCAGGTCCGCAAATCGTTTCCGAAGCTGTCTGTCCAGATCCAGTATTAGCGGTTTGACCCCACTTATTGCTATAAGTGTATGTACCTTTTACGGCGTATTTCCCAGTGACCAATTTAGCAAGATTTAAGTTGCCAGACACCTCGGTAGATACCGAATTGCTATCGGTTGCAGTTTGGCCGACTGTTGAGGTGCTGGTCGATGACACACTATATGTCTGGCAGATCTGCGATCCGCCCTGAGGAGCCGGTACATAGTTAACGGTTACTCCAACAGCGTCATATCGACCACTAGACGCAGCAGGATTAAAAGCCGAGTTTTGTGCGAACGGATCAGATTTCAATATGGCAGAATAGTTGGACGGCTGCAGCGCACCTGTCCCAGTATTCCAAGTACGCGCCAGTCGGCCTGCCGAACCCACAAGAGACGGTATTGCAGATGGGGAAATTCCGGCCGCAAGTTGCTTCAGCTCACCGACCGTAAGTGGCATAACGTCCATGCCTAAGCTGTCGAGCGAGTTATAGCCAAAATTACTCGTAGATAAGAAAGTGGACGACGCTGCCACACCAACGACGGGGTTGAGCCAAACCCAGATCACGTCATAGTCGTGATTCAGTCCATCAGTAGCTGTCGGTCCCTGTATACTTGTTGTAAGCTGCTGGCTGCTTGTGATCGCAACCGAAGTTGTCGAGTCATTGGTTTGTGTCCAACCAACTGCTTTAGTGTTACCGGTGCCGATTAACCCGAACAACCCCCCATCAAGGGTCAAGGTTACCGTTTCAGTGGTATTCCATGTTTTGGTATTGCTGGTGCTTATACCGTTATTGAACGACGAACCGTACTGAACACCACTACGACTACCATTCTTATTCCCGGGCGCGGCGTAATACACACCTGCCACTTGATACTTAGGCATTATGTAACCCGTCGATGCAACCTCGATCACCTGCGAGGGCACTGGTGGCAGTTTATAATTTGAGCCCGAATTCGCGGAAAAAGTCACCAAACCGTCCACCGGGATTTTAACCGGTCCAGGGCAAGCCCAATACGGGGCGGCGGAAATTGTGCTCGGAAACGCATAGCAAAGGAAGATCCCATTTGCCAACATGACATATATGCTGCTGTAGTCTCCCGGCATTCGCGTCCCATGGACGCCCACAGTCACAGGCTGACCTTGCACTAGTGGCCCGGAAGAAAAATATATCGTTGGTGCCTATATTTTATATCTCGCGGGCTACTCAGCTTCGAGTCACGTCCATGATCTATTAGCATTGGCCGTTGCCGGCGACTGCAAATTGGTTTCTTCGGAGTACGCGTTCGAGGAAGAACTACGTAACTTGCGATCGAAGGCGAAGGACGATGCGGCGGCCGATCGATTTGAACATGCTCTTGCGCCAGTCGTTCGTTTGCAAGAAGCGAATGGCGCGATGCGCTACGGGCGATTGTTAATCGCGAATAGAGATTCTCATTTCAAATGTTTTTCACGCGTCGACGACAATTAAAGAAGAAATTGAGCGTCAGTCGTCCCGTGGCCGGATCCGCGGTCATGAGTTCGGGCGACGAAATGTGTCCACTGTGCAGAAGTGCCCCTGAATAAAAAACCGCGCGGTTCCAGCGCGCCGGCACAGAAACTACGCGCTTAAAATAGTCGTTGCTGTCGCACATATACGCCGGGTCAATGGCATAGCGTTCAGCGAATTGCACACTTGTAAGACGGCCACCATCCTCGAACAACAGCGAGGTGTCCTCATGGGAGCGCGTGGGTTCATAAAAATCAGTGCCTCCAAGTGCACTGTCGTGGAACAAGTACAGCACACAGGCCTGACGCGAAAGGCTGTTATCGATGGTTGGCGGGTCTTGATGGCAAATTGATTGCAGCGGGCTCAATTGCGCCGGTGCAAGAGTCACCAGGGAGTAACGGCCTAGCAGCTGAACCATGCGCCGCGCATCGAAGTAGCGCCGCAAATGAAAGTTAAAAAATTCCCACATGGCTTGCCCGACACTGCTATCGACTGCAAGCAAGGTGCCGGGGTAGCTACCGCTGGGGGCTGCGACAAATTCCGACCGGCGCTCGACGGCGTATTGCACTAATCGATCCGGGGAGTGGAGGATATTGTCGACCACGCAGCAAAAACTGTCGGCACCGAAGCGCAGCAATTGCACCTGCGGCTGGGGGGCGAAAATCATGTAGGATTTTGCGCTTACAGATCTTCGGCCAAACGAAACCCCAGGCCATCGTAAGGCGCTTCGTCGTCTGTGCCGCTGCCGCGACCGGAAGAGCGCAACCACGTAGGATCATTGTCCCAACATCCTCCGCGATAGACATGCCCGCGTTCGCAATGCCCACTCATCCAAGCGCTGCCATCGACCGGCGCCCCGACATAATTTTCGTTCCAGCAATCCTGCGTCCATTGCCACACATTGCCAATCATGTCGTACAGCCCCCACGCGTTAGGTGGATAGACCCCTACAGGACTCGACTTGCCTAAGACCCCCGCCCCGTTGCGCCGCGCAGGATCGTCGCGATCTCCCCAGGGATAGACGGTCGCTGTGCCGGCACGTGCCGCATATTCGAATTCAGCATCGCTGGGTAGTCGATAGTGCTTGCCGGTAGCGGCATTGACCCAATGGATGAAATTCCGCGCATCTTGCCAGGTCACGGTTATCACCGGGCGACGTCCACGACCCCAGGCTAGGTCCGGCTTTTCCGCCGCACGAGTAGCGCGCGTAAAGGCATCATATTGGTCATAGGTGACGTCATATTTGGACAATCGGAAGCCTTTAAATTTCACGATATGCGCCGGCTTTTCCCACTCTTGGCCATCCGCCTTTGGATCGCCCATGAGGAAGCTGCCTGCTGGCATGGCGACCATGTTCTTGGCGATTTCGCGCAAGACCCGATCAATGGACGCGTCCTTGGCCTTCGATGCTGCATGATTTGCCGCTATGGCTTGCGCGGTGGTAACACCCGCGATGAGGGCTGTGGTTAGGATGAGCCCAAGCCTTCGATAGTTCAGTCGCGCCTTATGCATGTAGCTCGCCCTTTAAAAGTGCGGCCAAGCGCCGAACGCGCGTGGCCAGCCATAAATTCGGCAAGTCTAAACCAAGTAGGTCGACCAAACGAGCATTGAGCTAGTCAACAGCGCTCGCTTCTGGTTATCTTAAGACCATGCCTGACAAAGATCTTTTGTTCGTTCCTGTCAAAAATCCATCGCCGGCAACCCTGTCGCGCGAGCAAATCGAAACATTCAACGACAACGGATTCATAAGACCCCTGCCCGTATTCTCGGGGGCCGCCGTCACCGCCAATCGAGCCTATTTCGATTTTTTATTGCAACAAGTGCCGACCACCGGCGCCTATTCGATCAACTGTTATCAGGCGCGCTGCGCGGGTATTTGGGATCTTTGTATGACGCCTAGAATTCTCGACTATGTCGAGGACTTGATCGGACCCAACATCATCTGCTGGGCCTCGCATTTTTTTTGCAAATTGCCGCACGACGCCAAAACCGTGCCATGGCATCAAGACGCCGCTTATTGGCATTTATCGCCGGCGCGAACGGTAACGGCCTGGCTGGCTATTGATGATGCCAATGAGGGGAATTCCGCCATGCGATTCATTGCGGGAACGCATCGCCGGGGGCGTCTCGCCATGCGCAAGGCTCAGGGCAATGTGGTGCTCGATCTCGAAACCGAGCACGCCGATGGCCTTGGAGCGCCGGTGTACGATTGTCTCAAGGCCGGCGAAATTTCGTTGCACGCCGATATGCTGGTGCACGGTTCGTTGCCAAATTCATCGGCACGCCGGCGCTGCGGACTCACTCTGCGCTACTGCCCACCGGAAGTAACGTTTACAAATGACCAATGGGCGCGCGGTGTAGAGCCGATTATCTGTCGCGGCACCGACCCCTACGCTCGCTGGCGCCACCATGTTAGGCCCACGGGTGATAACCCCGCGCTCGATAACAGTCCGCACAATATTGGGGGAAATTAGCGAACCGCGTCCAATTTCTTTTGCATCACGGCGATCTCGGGATTCGCCATGAATTTCTTCCACAGCAATCCGCTGCGATAATTTTCGATCATCGCCACGATGGGCGCCCGGTTGAGGCCCATGTAGTGCGTCGATACATGGATCTTTGCGTCCCATCCGCCGCCTTTTTTGGAAACCCAATTCAGACGAAGCGCATTCGGAGGCGAGAGAAAATGGTTGGTCTCGACCGGTAGCCGGTAATCCTTATTTTCCAGTGTACTGGGAGCCGTGGCCGAAGCGCTGCTGTCCCAGTAGTAACCTGGCCGCTGATTATTGTCGAAAATGACATGGTTGAAATAGCCGGATTGCGCAAATGTCGCGGCGCTGGCAAATACCCCCAAAACCGTCACCGCAAAGTTGCCCAACTTGCGCGTAGCACTCCCCCCGTTTCATGGCAGCGGCGTACGTTAACATATGGCTTTAAATTCGCCGAGGTCGTAGCCCTTGCAAATTTTAGCGCGAAACGCCAAGAAGCTAAGGTTTGCCTAAATGGTGAAAATCAATTAATCTCAAGTTTGGTCGGAAATGGTCGGATTTGGTTGGATCGCCCGGATATTACTGGGCAATAATAACTAACGTCTCGGGGGATAAATGAAAAAATCGCGCTCGTTGCAGCACAAACTCGTCGCATCGACACTCGCCACTGCTATATCCGGTATTCTTGCCCAGAGCGCCTTTTCACAAAGCGCCGACGCGGCGTTGCGTGGCCGGGCGACTGCTAATACCGAAATAACCGCCAAGAACACGGCGACCGGATTGGTGCGGCATGTCAAAGTGGGTGCCGACGGGAGCTATTCGGTAATTGGCTTACCTCCTGGTACCTACTTGGTGGAAACCAGCGATGGCACGAAGAGGACGGTGACCTTGACGGTTGCATCGATCGCAACGTTGGATTTGGTGGCCACCGCCGTTCCCGAAGTCGGGCTTGAGGAGATCACCGTCCGCGGAAGCCGTCCCGTGGAAGTAAAGACATCCGAAGTCGGCGAAAGCATTTCCCTGCATCAGATTGAGACCATTCCGCAAATATCGCGCAACTTCCTCGAATTTGCCGATACGGTACCGGGCATGTCGTTCCAGGTCGACAGCAATGGCAAGAATTCCTTGCACAGCGGTACCCAGGATACCAGTTCGATCAATGTATACATCGACGGGGTAGGCCAGAAGAACTACGTAAGGCAGGGAGGTATCAGCGGCCAGGCCGGCTCGAATAAGGGCGATTCACGAACCATCGGCGATGCGGGTAATCCCTTTCCGCAATTAGCAATCGGCGAATACAAGGTGATCACGTCTAATTATAAGGCCGAGTATGACCAAATTTCCGGGGCGGCAATTACGGCGGAGACTAAATCCGGTACCAATAATTTTCATGGTGAAATATTTGGTGACTTTACAAATGCCGGGATGCGCGCCGCAGTGCCACAAGAGTTATCTCTGGGTGGACAAAAAGTCAGTGGACCAAGCAAAGAATATGGCGTGGCGTTTGGCGGCCCGATCATCGAAGACAAACTGCATTTTTTTGTGACCTATGAAGGCAAGCGATTTACCACCCCCAATGTGGTCACCCCGCCGCAACTGTTCGACGCCAGCGGGAACCCCCTATCGCCCAATCCAGTAAGTCTGTTGCCCGCCAATTTGCTTTCGCAATATGGCACGGTAGCCAATAACTTCAATGAAAATTTGTATTTCGGCAAAATCGATTGGGAATTTTCCGATCGCGATCGCCTTGAGTTTAGTACTAAAATACGGGAAGAAAGCGAAATCAATGGAGCTGGTCTGCAAACTGCCGCGTCGGCGGCCTACAATTACCTTAACAACGATTACCGCGCTCAATTGCATTGGCAGCATAGCGGGGAACATTGGCTGAACGACGCCCTAGTCACGTACGAAAATTCCAAGGATGCGCCATCACCGCTCGGTTCAAGTACCGGCGTGGGAGTTCAATATGTCTATCAGGACTTGCCGCCGCAGAACGGCTTTCACCCATTGATTCAAGTCGGCGGCCAGGGACCCAATGCCTACTACGATGAACGACAGAGAGGAGTTGGTTTCCAGGACGACTTAACATTCAGTGATATTCAATGGGCGGGCGAGCATACGCTGAAGACGGGATTTAAGTACAAAGGTGTGACTTTAAGCGCGAGGGACGCCAGCACTGCCGCACTTTACTCATATTACGTGGTCCCAACACCTTATCAGCCGGGTTCGCCGACGGGAATTGACCCCAATCCCTTCCAAGTTCAATACCGCGAATTAACCGGCGACGGCAGCGCCACAGCAGAATCAAAGAATCAGCAATTTGGCGTTTATTTCCAAGACGACTGGGCGGTAAATCATCAACTGACTCTAAACCTTGGTGTGCGTTACGACTACGAAAAGACGCCGACCTATACGGGGTACGTGACGCCGGCTGACGTAATCGCAGCGCTCAACCGGCAAGACCCGAACGCCGCACCGGTCGGGCAAACCTATGCGCAGTCTATTGCCATGGGTCCAGAACCCATCAACATCAGCAACTACCTTAGCAATGGACGCAATCGCAAGAATCCCGGAAACGAGATTCAACCACGTCTAGGGTTCTCCTTCGATATTAACGACGATCAGCGCCATGTGGTGTTCGGCGGCTATGGACGCGCCTATGATCGAAACGTTTTTGACAGTATGCAGAAAGAGACCACTGTTGCAGCGCTATCGCCCGTTACACTTCAATTTCAAACGCCGTACGGCCCGCAACCCTATTTATCGTGCAGGCCTGGTACGGCGATAACGTTGACTTGCCTTAACTGGGATCCAAAATATCTTAACGCGGCAGGCCTCCAAGGGAATTTTTCGGGTTCGATTGGTGAGGCTGACCTGCTAAACAACCATCTTAAGGCACCCTACTCGGATCAGTTCAGCATCGGCATTCGAAACAAGCTTGGCGATTGGAATACCAGCGCCACTATCGTCCAAATCAATGGACACGACGGTCTGGTCGGAAGATCCGGGCAGCGGAATCCCGACGGCAGTTGGTTTAACGGCAGCAATTGGGGCGGCCCGCCAAACGGCCTGGGAAGTCTCGTGCTGTGGGACAACGGACGGGAAACTCGTGACACCGAACTCCTGCTGTCGGCTGAAAAGCCGTATACCAAGGAATCCGGATGGGGCATGTCGGCGGCTTACACCTTCCAGCACGCCACTGAAAATGTGTACTACTCGGAAATTTATCAATTCGACTACCCTCAAAATTCCGACATTCACTTTCATGCATCGCCTGCTGTACCAAAGCACCGACTGGTCATCTCGGGAGCTGCGGACGGTCCATGGGGAATTGTCTTAGGGGCAAAACTGACGCTGGAGACCGTTACGCCCTATTTTGCGGGCGACGGATTCTATTGCCCGGCCAATCCGCCGGCCTACGTTCATACGCCTCCGCCGGATGGTAGCTGCCAGAATCCGCCGCCCTTCGATAGCCAGTTCTTCTACACAACCCAGTACATCAAAGGAAAGACATTTTTGTTTGGCGGGCCTATTTACGGTTACCGCGACATCGATTTACAGGCGACCAAGAAATTTGAACTGCCACGTGGTGTAGTACTCGAATTTCGATTGGACGCACTTAATGTGTTTAACTTTGCCAATATTCAACCGCAGGGGGCATTCGGCGGCGGCGTCGTCGACCCATGGCCCAAACCGGCTTACCGCTATAAATATGGCCCCATCGTCGGCGTGTCGCGCACAATAAAGCTCACGTTCAACGCAAAATTTTAAGGGATTTGGGTGTAGTCGGCCCTGCAGTGTCGGTCAATGAATGCTTGATGGGGAGGCATCGCTTGCACACAACTGGCGATGACCTTCTCCACGTGCTCGACGAATTCTCGAAGCTCCGGTCCGCTTAGATTGTCTGCCATGGGGTGGTGTGCGGCCAGCTCGATGCGTTGGCCGATCATGACTTGGACCCAGCTCACCACAGTGAACATTTCCTCGCCCTCGCGGAAAAAGCGCCCGCTGTCCTTAAACAACGCCAATTTATTCTTAAGCGTGTCGGGAATGTCCATGCTGGCGCAATAAGCCCAAAACGCGGTGTCCCGACGCTCAGTGGCGTAATAATGCAGGATCAAAAAATCGCGAATTCGCTCGTGTTCGAATATGGATTGCTCATTGAACTGATCCGTTAGCACCGGGCTGAACTCCCGCGTCGGGAACAGCAACCCCAGCCGCGACAAGGCCGATTGAATTAGATGAATACTCGTGGACTCGAGCGGCTCCATGAAGCCACCGGCGAGGCCAATGGCGACCACGTTCTTGTTCCAGAATTTCTTGCGCCGAC
This sequence comes from Gammaproteobacteria bacterium, assembly GCA_025359565.1. Lineage (GTDB taxonomy): Bacteria > Pseudomonadota > Gammaproteobacteria > Steroidobacterales > Steroidobacteraceae > Bog-1198. The sequence continues at coordinate 84,832 of JANYFY010000021.1, forward strand.
CCGTAGTGAACTTGAGCGGTCGTGGGGCCCCCAGCGCTTCCCCGTCAAGATGACTGAGCAATACCGAGGCAGCTTCGTCGTCGCTGATATGCCGGCTAGAATATACATAGCCATTGCCGGTTCGATGCTGCAATGGGATGCGCCACTGCCAGCCGGCGCCACGTGCGGTAGATCGCGTATACGGCGTCGGCGGTCCGACTTTGGTGCAGGGCACGGCCCAGGCACGATCGCAGGGCAGCCAATGCGTCCAGTCTTCATAGCCAGTATGCAAAGCATCCTCTATCAGTAATCCACGGAACCCAGAGCAATCGATAAATAGCTCACCGGAAATCCTCTCGCCGCTTTCAAGCACCACCGCATCGACGAAGCCATCGTTCGGACGCAATAGAACTTGCTGAATTTTTCCCTCCGTTCGCTTAACTCCACGGGCCTCTGCGTAACGACGTAGATACTGCGCATACAGTCCCGCATCGAAGTGGTATGCATAAGCAATTTGCGCCAGCGGTGAGTCCTTGCGCGCATCCGCAGCAGACACCATGAACCGTCCTTGGGGCGCGGCTAGGGTATTCAGCGAATAGGCGCCGAGGTCCTTGGCCGCCCCAGCGGCGTAAGCTCTGTGCCAATAATGATGGAAGGCGATACCCGACAAATCGTGGCCCAGCGATCCAAAGCCATGAACGTAGGAATCACCCACCCGGCCCCAGTCGTTGAACTGGATGCCCAATTTAAATGTGCCCTGAGTTTGTCTAACGAATTCAGGTTCGTTGATTTCCAGCAGTTTGTTGAAGCTTGCAATATGAGGCACCGTCGCCTCGCCCACTCCGACCGTTCCAATTTCGTCCGACTCGATCAGATGGATCTTGCAATCGCGGTGCAGTATCCGGCACAGCGCCGCCGCGCTCATCCAACCGGCCGTGCCGCCGCCGACGATGACTATGTTGCCAATGCGATTATCGGTCATGTCTACACCGATCATAGCAAATGCAGGCGCCTACGATTCGCGCTCAGTCCTGGTGCCCTCACGCGCTTGACCGCAGAAATATCGCGCGAGGACTGAGCAATCCTAATGTGGTGTGCTCGTTCAGGAACGCCTGCCGCATGACCCGTGCTGTCGCTGTGTCCGATTCCGGCGTCCATCCCGGCGGTTTTATCATGAGTCGCATCTTGTTCTTGAACCCGGGCGTTCGCCTAACATCACGGATCAAACATAGGCATTCACCAAAATAGAATTCCACGAATCGGGTAACATCCACCGGTCGCGTAATGCCATAAACTGGCTTCACTTCGTCTCGCAATGGCTGCAGAGTACCGAATACCCAGTCCCAGAACGGCAGCAAGGTACAAAAATTGGTATCCATGTACAACGGGTTCTTGGCATGGTGCGCGCGATGATGCGATGGGGTAATAATCAAATACCGTAGGATTCCCAGCCGCCCATTCTTGAACGATCGCTCACCGGCATGGATGAAGGTGCCCCAACTTACTTCGAATGACATGATGACCAGCAGCATCTCCGGACGCACACCCAGCAACATCAAAAAAGTTACCTGAATGACTGCCGTGTAATAACCTTCCGCGAAGAAATGCACCCACGCCGCGGTCATATTCAATTCCTGGGGAGTATGATGCGGCGCATGCAGGCACCACAGCAGTCGAATGCGATGCGCACCAAAGTGCCACAGCCAAGTCGACAAATCCCAAGCTAGCAGTGCATATATCCAGCTATACCACTGGAAATTGGTCGTGAACAGCGCGAAATACTTGACGTGCGGCCAGAGAATCCAAAATATGTCGATCACGATAAACCGCGGTACAAAATCGAGCAACAGGCCGGCCAGGAACGTCGGCTGATAGCGCTGCGCAAACTGTCCGAACACATATTTTACCCTGGCGGCACTCCACGCCGCGCTTCGCGGAGCGTTCGCGCCAAGGTCTCGGGCCTCACTAGGGTGTCGAACGAGCCGCGCACAGAGCACAAATATTTCCCATAGCGTGAAAAACGACACGAGTAGCCAGATGACCGCCAACACACTCTTGTAGTATTCCCCAGCTGCGAATGGGACACGAAAATCCTCCAAAAAACCCTTGCCAGTGATGGTCGCCCAGAAATATTGAGCAAAGCCCGAGGCATTGCCGTAAAAAAGGTACGCAAAGGTGCCCACAAAAATGGCGATTTCGACATACCGCGCGTAGGGGCGGTGGCGAGATCCCATGCCGGGTGCAACTGCATCAATTACATTGGATTCCGTCACAGGCGTCCTGACCGAGAAAGACTAATTAGTCGTATAGTAACTACTTTTCAAGCGATGGACTCAAACCAATGGCCGTGGCCTAAAACCTATGGTGAACCGGCGCCAATGGCTGACTTTCGCAGCAGTTGCGGCATCTAGCGCACGAGGTTGGTCAAAAAGAGTAGCCATGCCCCAAGCAGGATGGGTTCTTCCCGCGGACCTAAGCGCGAAACCGTCCAAAGCTTACGGATCGGGCTATTTTGGTGAGTGGGTGACCGATGAGTTTGGCCTTCCAGCCTATCGCTATACCTGCGACCAAATACGCGATCCGATGGCCCGCTCGCCGGTTCACGAGCGTTGGCGTGGGGCGACGGATCACACGCACCAAGTGGGAAACGACCGTCTCATCGCCGCCGTATCCAATTACGGTTACGTGCAAGTGCGTCAGGATGAGGGGTCGCCGAAATTCTTGAACGACTATTTTCCCGATCAGGGCCGCTATGGTGCCGGCATTGGATTTCTGACCGATGGAACCGCAGTTCTCAGCACGTTCTATTGCGGCAAGGCCGAGCGGTTCGACCGTACCCTGGGGCAAGGATATTTTCGCAAGACCGTTCGCAGTCACGGCTATGAAGTGGATCAAGCGATTATTGCTCCGTTTGGCGATGACCCCGTCCTCATTTCGCAGGTAAAGGTGACCAACCAGGGCAGCGTTCGAGCGAATCTTCGCTGGATTGAATATTGGGGCTGCCAGAACTATCAATTTTCATATCGTGCGGGCATGCAAGCGGCGATGGGGGGAGGAAGTGATTCGTCGACGCAAATCCGACGCCAGTTGGCCGCCCGCTTTGCGCATCGATTTCAGGTGCTGTCCCAAGGGCGCGGTCTCATCGAATCGCAAGAATTTCTGGGCCGAACATTCCAGGATGAACAATCCTGGGAGGCGGTGCGGGCGTTTCTTGCGGCGAATCCCGGCGGATTTTACGGCGGCCCGTTGCCAGAACCCGCAGCGGGTACCGCCATGGAAGATTTGGCCCCGCCCGCCACATTCTTGATATCTCTCGACGCGCCGATGGACGGATTCGCAACCCATGCGGCAAATTTTTTCGGCAGCGGCAGCGTCGCTAATCCCGCGGGCCTCAATGGTCGGCTTAACAACGATCTCAGCTGCACAGGACCCGACAGCGCACTATTGCTCGAACGGCGCTTTGATCTGCAGCCGGGCGAGTCGCGGACCCTGGTTTTCTTGTACGGCTATTTGCCGCAGGGATTTGCAGTCGATGCGCTGATCGAAAAATACCAAACTAACCCCTCCTCGATATGGTCTCGGTCGAGTGACCAATGGAAAAGCGATGGCATTCGATTTCGCACCCCTACCGATCCCTGGGTAGAGCGGGAAACGTCTTGGCATCATTATTATTTGCGCAGCAATCTCACGTACGACAGCTTTTTTCGCGAACATATACTCTCGCAGGGTCACGTTTACCAATACCTGCTGGGTTTTCAGGGAGCGGCGCGCGATCCCTTGCAGCACGCGCTGCCACTGGTGTTCAGTAATCCAAACGTGGTTCGCGAAGTGATTCGCTACACGCTCAAAGAGATTCAGCCGGACGGATCTCTCCCCTATGCCATGGTGGGGTGCGGCGTGCCGATGCCGACCGTCTTCCGTCCGAGCGACCAGGAACTGTGGCTGCTTTGGTTGGCCAGTGAATACGTGCTTGCGACTCGCGATAGGGGTTTTCTTCAGGAAGCGATTCCGCGCTACCCGAGACAGACTCCCGACGGTCACGACCCTACGATCGGGCACCTGCTCCAGCGAGCTTTCGTTCGCATCGTGCACGACATCGGCACAGGGAGTCATGGTTTGATGCGCATATCCAATGGGGATTGGAACGACGAAGTGGTGGTGGGCCACGTTGCGGACGATCAGAGCGATGCGGTGCGCCAGCACGGCGAAAGCGTATTGAACGCGGCGATGGCATCGTACGTGCTTCGCTATTACGGCGACATGCTCCGTTATCTCGGGGACAGCGCGGCCGCGGACGATGCGCATGCCAAGGCGGAACAGCAGCGCCTGGCCGTGCAAAAACAATGGGCGGGTTCGTGGTTTCGCCGAGCGTGGCTTGACCAAAAACGGGGTTGGCTCGGCGATGATCAACTCTGGTTGGAACCGCAGCTCTGGGCCATCATCGGCGGTGCCGCGACGTCACAGCAAGGCAAGCGATTGGTCGCTGCGCTGAACCAATGGCTTCGTCAGCCTTCGCCTATCGGCGCTCTCATCAAGAACAAGCATCCAAAGGAGACGAATCCATCCTTCGGCACTGCGGCGAATGGTGGTATTTGGCCATCGATCAACGGGACTCTCACCTGGGCTTTGGCCTTGCACAATGGACGCCTCGCGTGGGATGAATGGAAGAAAAATGCCCTCGCCGTCCATGCCGAGGCCTACCCCCATCTTTGGTACGGCATCTGGAGCGGTCCCGATACCTACAACTCGGTGTACTCACAATTTCCTGGGCAGACGCTCTTCGCGGACCCCGCATCGGAGGCACCGAACGAGCAATCGGACTGGAACTTGAACTGGACTGATTTTCCCGTCATGAATATGCATCCCCATGCGTGGCAGCTTTGCAGCGCCGTCAAGCTGTTGGGGTTGGAATTTGACGCGTCAGGGCTGAGGTTTCAGTCGACATTGCCCATGGCCGAGTATGAGTTCGCCTCTCCGTTGTTGGGCTTTAAGAAATCCGCGAGCGGCTACGCAGGGTGGTACGCACCCGCGGAGAGGGGAACCTGGGACATCGAACTGAAATTATCGACACATGAGCGCAAGACACTGCGGTATCTTAAGATCAACGGTACCCTTAAGCCTTTGCTGGGTGCGGCGAGGGCCATCCGGTTTACGGGTACGGGTGACGCCCGAGCACCACTGCGTTGGGAGCTTAGCCACGAAACTTAAGTTCGCACCATTGCAGCGGCGATCTCGTGGATGACTTGGTTCTAAGATCAACTGTGCACCACCCATTGTCCATGTGTCCGCGTCGAACCGCAGTGGATCCGTCCGCGAAATGTTCAGTGAGTAGCGGGAAATTACCGCTTCCGGACCGCCGCGCACCGAATCCCCGATCGCGCCGCATTCGAAACTGACCATCGGCCAGCGGTACGATCGCAATGGCCGTTGCACGCGTCAGCGAATCCGCGGTCATCGAGGTTGCCACGACGTTCATCGTAGCCTCGAGAATGCCCGCAATTTTGCCGGCGCCCGGGGAGCCCATCCACGGCTCGTGGCGCATGCTGATGCCGACGATTTCGCCGTGTTCGCGCCGAATCCATGATGCGGAGCGCGCACCTTTGACCGGGCTCACGGGATCGAGTGAAAACGCCTCGATGCTGAAGTTCGTACTGCGCCGTGCGACAGCTCGCAGGCCGTTGAATAGGGCCACCATGGCCGGCGTGGGTCCTTGGCCTCGTTCGTCACCGCGCGGGTCCGCGATTGCTCCGAGTGGTCCGGACAGCACCGTGTCGAACCAAATACTGGGCATGGATTGCCAATCATAGCCGCCCGATCCGTAGGTCGGCATGCCAAGCTCGCCAAGCAGGCTCGAAAAATAAATGCGACGATTGATTTCCAGGTCGTAGTCGCCGCCTGATGCAAACGTATCGTCAGGGCTGGTGAGGTCGGTGTACGGCACCATGAAGGGCGACAATCCATAATACAAAATGACCACATCCGGATCGACCGCGCGAACCGTGCTGGACAGCAACTGCGCCGCTTTCAGCAATAACTGTTCCCCCGCGTAGCTCATGTCGGCCGGTGCGCCCAGTGCGAGCGGTGGCATTTCATAGCCGAAATCGAATTTGATGAAACCCGGCCGGTAGCGCCGCATCATGGCTTGCAATCGGCCGGTGACATTGTCGACAACCTCCGATTGGCTCACATCCAAAATTGAGTAGGAATTCGCTGTTGCGTTTTGGCTCGCAGCCCCTGAGGCCTGGCGCAACAGATGCCGCGGCTCCAACCCAATGAGCTCGGTCGAATGGCAGCGCAGCGGCGTGACCCACAGCGCCGGCCTTATGCCCTCGGCGCGCAGCCGGTCGAGAAAGGGCTCAAATTGCGGGAATCGCGCCTCGTCGTGCGTCAGGCTGCCCGGGAAGGACTCCCATCGGTCTTCGATCACGAAGGTGTCCATGGTGAGTCTGCTGTTGCGCAAACTGGCGTAAATATCCTGAAGTTCCGCTTGGTCGACTTTCCCGCCAATCTTCCCACTGGCGACCTGTGCGCCCCACATGCTGAAAACGGTACCGGTCATGGCCGCGCGCTTGGCAGCGCTCGGTGAGTCGCTGCGCATCACGCTAGCGCGCACGGCTTGATAATAGGCGCGGATCGCCTCGCGCCAGTGGCTGCCGAAAGTCCACAGCAAACGGCCTCCCAGCGACAAGTGACCCGGCGTGCGAGCATGGCCCCACAAATCGCTGTGGTAGCGAAAGATTACGCTGTGTTGACCCGCCTTGGTCCGCAACAACATGTCAGCGTTGGGCACCGATGCTAGGCCGCAACAAAATGCGGCGGACAATTTTCCGGCGACCGAGGCTCGCTCACCATCCGCGCCGTCGCGGCCAAACCCCGCGAAATAATGGCTGGGAAGGCCCCATTGCTGGAAAAGATCCTCGGCCGGTTGAGCCCCGCGTCCCAACCAAACGGTGGCATCCAGATTTTCTTCGGCCGTCACGATGGGACTAATGCCATCGCTCATGCTAAGCCCCGGTACGATTAGATAATGCGCGGACAAACGCGGTACCATCGCAGCATCCTCGAGCGCGCCGAACCAGCGCAACTCGACCACGTCGGCCGGCGCGTCATTGCGGTATTGCACGGGTTCCAGCCAAAATCGATCTGCCGCAAAGGTTAGCGATACCGTCACTGTGCCGAGCAGGGATTCGAGCGCATAGATAAAATCGACTCGTTCAGATCCGACGGTCACGGCTTGCAAGACACCCGGTCGATTCCGAACATGACCTGCCACCTTCAATACCAGCAGGGGTTGCAAATCCCCCGCAGTGATCTCCCGCCCCTGGGCATCTTCGAGGCGAAACCGATCATCTTTGGCCGCCCAGGACCAGACGTAGGTATCCCCTTTGACCCGCAGCGTCACTGGGATGGCCGGATTTTTCAAGTCTGGCTGCTGCTCGATGGTCAGCACCGCACTGCCGGCCAATGCCGTACGCACCATCGCGATGGCTGCAACGCCCTGGACAACGCAATCGCGGCGAGTAAGTGGCACAGCAAGCCCCTGGGGTTAGTTTAATGACCTGCCCATGATCCTAGCATCCGTGGCTCGACCTACGTAACATGACTCGAATGTCGTGCCGAACCAAAAACCCTTGGATTCACCTGGCTGGTAGCCTAGGCAGCGTTGGGCTGCTCCTCTGCCTAGCCGGGGCCGGCTTTGCTCAAGAGGTTTCGCCGTGGCACGCGGGCCGACACCAGCGATTCAACGATAACTGGCGGTTTCATCGTGGTGAAGTGAGCGGAGCGCAGCGCCAGCCATTTGACGACTCGACCTGGAGCGCCCTAAATCTGCCGCATGACTGGGCCATCGATGGACCCTTTGATGCAAGTCTGAATCCACAGACAGGCGCACTGCCCGTATCCGGCATTGGTTGGTACCGCAAGGCGTTCACCCTGCCGACAGCGGTGCGCGGCCAGGTCGTGAGTGTGGAATTCGATGCTGCCATGGCGAATTCGCGCGTGTGGCTTAACGGAAAGGAATTGGGCGGCCGGCCCAATGGATACATCGGCTTATACTTCGACCTGACGCCTTATCTGCGATTTGGCGGTGCCGAAAACCTCCTAGCCGTACGATTGAGCCCCGAGACCAATGCGTCTCGCTGGTACCCCGGCGCTGGAATTTATCGCAACGTATGGCTGGACATCACCGGCCCCACACACATCGCGCACTGGGGCACGCAAGTGAATGTGACGAAGTTGTCGTCCACCGTGGCCAGCGTGGCGCTGCGGACCACGCTGCGCAATGAGCGCGCTACCCCAGTCGATGTTGAACTGAACACCTCAATCGTCGATGCGAAGGGCGTTAACGTTGCCACGACACGATTGCACGCGCGCCTTGCGGCGCGCAGCATGCGCACGATTCCCGCCATCGTAAGCGTGCCGAGTCCGAAGCATTGGGATATCGAGCACCCGTATCTCTATACGGCGATCTCGGAAGTCATCGAGTCGACCGGGGTCGTTGATCGCTATGCGACGCCGCTGGGTATTCGTCGCATCGATTTCGACCGGGAGCGAGGCCTTGTGCTCAACGGCCGTACGGTGCGGCTGCACGGTGTGTGCCTACATCATGACCTGGGTGCATTGGGTAGCGCGGTGAACCGCCGCGCCATCGAACGACAGCTGCAAATCCTACAGGCGGCCGGGGTGAATGCCATCCGCACCAGCCACAATCCGCCGGCGCCCGAATTGCTGGATCTCGCCGATCGGATGGGCTTTCTGGTGCTCGACGAAGCCTTTGACATGTGGCGAATTCCGAAATCCGCCAATGATTACAGCAAGTATTTCGATGCGTGGTCCGAGAAAGACTTGCGCGACATGGTCCGGCGCGACCGCAATCATCCCAGCATTTTCATGTGGAGCATCGGCAACGAGATTCCCGAGCAGAGCAGTCCCACCGGGTGGCGCGAGGCACGCCGCCTCACGCGCATCGTTCATTCTGAGGACCGATCTCGTCCGACCACTTCGGCGTTCAGCGATTGGCAGGGCGCCATACGCAACAAGCTCGCCGCTGAGGTGGACATTCCGGGATTCAACTACTCGCCGACGCAATACCCGCAGATTCTGCGCAATCATCCGACCTGGATCATCTATGGGTCCGAGACCGCTTCCTGTGTTAGCTCTCGCGGGACCTATCATTTTCCACTGCAAAAGTACCAGAAACACGAGTCGCTTCAATTGAGCGGCTACGACATCATCGCGCCCGCCTGGGCGTATTGCCCGGATGTGGAATTCGACGCCCAGGAACGTTCGCCGGCCGTTTTGGGCGAGTTCGTCTGGACCGGTTTCGACTATCTGGGAGAACCCACGCCGTACTTTGCATCGGCAACCGACAGCGCCACCGATTGGCCGGCGCGAAGTTCCTATTTCGGCATGATCGACCTCGCGGGATTTCCCAAGGACCGGTACTTTCTTTATCAAAGTGTCTGGACCAAGTCCCCGATGGTGCACCTGCTGCCGCATTGGAATTGGCCGGATCACCTCGGCCAGCCAATTCCCGTGATGGTGTATACCAATGCCGATGAAGTTGAGTTGTTTCTTAACGGCCAGTCCCTCGGTATCCAGCATGCCTTATCCGAGCGTATTCCAATTCCGGTCGGTCCCAATGTCAGCGAGAGCGGGATTTTCAAAAGCAAGTACCGGTTGCTGTGGAATGTGCCCTATGCCCCCGGGGTGCTGCTCGCCATCGCGCGGCGGCAAGGGCAAGAGGTCGCCCGCGACGCGCGGTATACCGCAGACAGCCCCGCTAGGGTTCGGCTCATTCCCGACCGAGACCACATTTCGGCGGATGGCGATGACTTATCGTTCATCACGGCCAGAATCGAAGATGCCGCCGGCCACCTCGTTCCCACGGCTAATGATCTCATCGAATTCAAGGCACAAGGTACCGGAGGCATTGAAGCCGTGGATAACGGCAATGCCGCCAGCGTCGAACCGTTTCATGCCGACTATCGGCGAGCATTCAATGGTCTGGCGCTGCTAGTCATACGTTCCCGTGCGGGCCAAGCGGGTTCAATTGCGGTGTCGGCGCGAAGCGGAAATCTTGCGCCGGATGCGGTGAATATTGCCACTCAATAGTCGAAGAATCAGGAGACCAGAACGATGAATCGGCGAGATTTACTAACTCTGAGTTCCTCCCTAATGGGACTCGCGGGATTGGCCCCAGGCATGGCGAAGTCGGATGCGGCCGTGCCGCGGCCGTGCACAGCCGGCGAGAATCTGGTTCTTGGCCAGGGCGCGCATCGCTACCGAGTGGAGCGCTCCTGGGGGACGCTAGATCCGCTTCAATATCCGATCAATGACGGCCATGGCGTGGTGGAAGATCGGAGCGGTCGAATCATCGTCCTCACCAATCACACCCAAAACAATTTGCTCGCCTACGCCAAATCGGGAGTATTCGCATCGGCGTGGGAGCATGGGTTTCCCGCAGCGCATGGATTGGAAATCACGGTCGAGAACGGCGAGGAGCGGCTGTGGATCACCGATCATGATCGACAAGTGGTGTCGAAATGCACGCTCGACGGTCGCGAGCTGCGCCGGCTGGACGCGCAGACGGTTTCAAAACCCTATCCCAACCTAGGTGATTATCACCCTACCAACGTGGCAGTGATGCCGGATGGCGATTTCTATGTGACCGACGGCTACGGATCGAACTTTATCCATCACTTGGACCCCGATTGGAAATATATCGGTACATTTGGCGGCAGCGGAACCAAGCCCGAGCAGCTCAATACCCCGCACGCCATCTGGCACGACCCTCGGCCGGGTAAACCGCCGTTGCTGGTATGCGACCGCGGCAATGCCTGCCTCAAGGGCTTTAGCCGGGACGGGAAGTTGGAGTCCGTATTGTCCTTACCCGGCACTCAACCCAGCAATGTGTCGCTTCATGGAAATCACTTGGTGGTCGCGAGCTTGAACGCAATGGTTCTGGTACTCGATGCACAAGATCGGCTGGTCAGTGCGGTAGGAGGCATGCCGCCGGTGTATGAGAACGGAGCGCTCAAGCCCGTGCGTGTATTCAACAACGCGCTCTATCATCCGCACGATGTGCACGTTGATGCCAGCGGCAGCATTTACGTGCCGCAGTGGGATTGCAACAATACCTACCCGATCAAACTGGTCCCCGTACACTCCTAGGTGCCGCAACCGCTAGTGAACGATCCACCACACGCATCCGGCGACCCCGGCCATCAGCAACCAGGCAACCCAAGGTCGAGTAAATTGAACCCGTGCGTCGATTGGCACATTGGCACGGTTTTTCATTCCGCTGAGCATCGGGACGATGAGATTGTCGCCCTTCACGAAAAAATAAAAGAGCACTGCCACCACGTGCACCCAGGCGAGCACCAATATCAGATCGAAGAGTATTCCATGCAGTTTCGTCACCCGGTCTGAAAGCTCCGCAGTGATGAGGTACGCGAGCGGCCCTTCGAAGTGAACTCCGTCATTGGCGAAAAGCCCGGTCGATGCCTGCGCCAGCAACGCCACGAGCAACACGACGACCATCCACCCACCGGCAGGATTGTGGCCGGTGTATGCACGCCCGTGGCCGTTTTTCATGCCTATAAAATAGTTGACCACCTGGCGCGGTCCACGGACAAATTCACTGAAGCGTGCCGTCGTCGATCCCAAAAATCCCCAGCCAATCCGAAAAATAACAAGCGTAAGTAACCCCAGTCCAGAGGCTCGGTGCCATTTCATCAAGCCCCGATCCGCGGTAAAAAATGACACGCCGAGCAACGCGACCACCAACCAATGGAAAAGCCGGATCTGAGCATCCCAGACCTTCACTGGAGCCGAGATTTCCGGTACTGCGCCGAGACGCTCAGGGTCTGGCATTGAGTGTATTCGCCATTTCGTCGTTGCCATGAATCATGACGTGCCTATCCTTAAGGGGACGTAGCGATGCCTCCGTAATGGCTGTGCCGACTACGGTCACGGATTGCAGCTGGTTCAACGAGACAAGCGCCGGCACCATCGATCCTGAAATCCTCGTATTCGCCAGGCGCAACACCCGCAGGCGTTGCATCGTCTTGATGGCGCCGGCCGAGGCATCGGTGATAGCGGTATCGGAAAAATCCGCCCACACGATGTGGGCGCCGATTTCGACCAGCAGCGCGAGTTCCACATCGCCGAATGATCGCCCCATTGATGTCGCGTGCACCTCCAGATCGGCCGATGCGCGTGACTGATATTGAATGACATCGAGAAGCCGCCTTTGCAATGCGCGCACTGCGTTCACATGGCTTGCACGATTATGGGTCACGGCCGTCGCGTCGATATCGGGAATGGCCACGCGCACCGGGGCCTTGGGCGCTTCGCTAAATGCCGCGGAGGGTTGTACGCCGGAGGCTCCCGCCGCAATCCACAACCTGACCACCGTAATTTCATCGCCCGACAGCGGTGCCTTGCTTTTTGGTGGCATGACCTGGTCGTTCGAGGCGGGCAACCTGATTCGCGAGAAAAGCTCACTGTCCCTAAGGTTGCCGGCCTTGATCACTTCTCCGTGCTTACCGCCGCGCACGATATATGCCAAGTTGTCGAGCCGTAAGTTGGCCTTCTGCCGTCGTGCACCGTGGCAACTGCTACAGTGCTCCTCAAACAACGGCGCAATGCGTTGTACATAGAATGAACTTGGCGCTACGGTAGGCGGCCGTTCCAATCCCAACAATGATTTGACTGCGTGCGCCCAGTTAGGCAGGACCAGCGACAGAGTCGCAATTCCCATCACGGTCAGCATCGCCACGTACAGGAAGTAACGTCCGGCTGACAGCCGCCCCGGTCGGAGCGTAGCCATCACGTTGACTGCCGCCGCTGTGCGACGGCGGCATCGATCCTTTTCTTCATTGCTACATTGATCAAGCCAATACTTCGCCAATGATTCGCGCCGGTTTGACGCCGGTCAGTTTTTGATCCAATCCTTGGTAGGCATAGTTGAGCTGCCGATGATCGAAACCTAAAAGGTACAGCATGGTTGCGTGCAAATCGCGGAATTCCACCGGGTTCTTAACGACGTCGTATCCCATGTCATCGGTTTCACCGTAACTGGCGCCCGCCTTCGCACCGCCGCCCGCCATCCAAACAGTAAAAGCGCCCGGGTTATGATCGCGCCCCACGTACTCCATTTGCTGGCCATTGCGATTTTCTCGCATGGGAGTCCGTCCAAATTCGGCGCCCCAAACCACCAGTGTGTCGTCCAACATACCTCTTAGTTTGAGATCTTCCAGCAGTGCAGCGATCGGCTGGTCGACCTCCTTGCAGCGTTCGATGAATCCGATGTTGAGCGCTTCGCTTGGCTGTGATCCATGGGAGTCCCATCCCCAGTGATAGAGCTGAATGAATCGCACGCCGCGCTCCGCCAGACGCCGCGCCACGAGGCAATTGTTGGCGAAACTGGTCTTCCCCGGCGTCACGCCATAGCGAGCCTGCACAGTAGGTGACTCGCGGTGCACATCCAGGGCATCGCTGGCATCGAGCTGCATGCGATACGCCATTTCGTATTGGGCAATGCGCGTCATCGTTTCAGGATTGCCAAATTCCGCGTAGGCTTTTTGATCCAGCTCATCGATCGCATCGAGCATCTGGCGTCTCAGTCCTCGACTGACTCCGGCAGGATTGCGCAGGTACAACACCGGCTCCCCGCGCGATCGACACTGTACTCCTTGGTAGACACTGGGCAGAAAGCCCGCGCCCCACAATTGTTTTCCGCCGTCCGGCGACTTGCCGCCGGAGGTGAGCACGACGAAGCCCGGCAGATTTTGGTTCTCCGTGCCAAGCCCGTAGGTCACCCATGATCCGAATGAGGCATAGCCCAAGCGCGCATTGCCGGTTTGCGCCAGCAGCTGCCCCGGTCCGTGATTGAATTGATCGGTGCGCATCGAGCGAATAAAGCATAGGTCGTCGATGTGCTTTTCCAAATGCGGCAACCGATCCGAGATCCATGCTCCGCTGTCCCCTACCTGATGAAATGGATATTGGGCGCCGAGCAATTTCGGCACTCCGCTGATGAACGCAAATCGCCGACCGGCGAGAAAGGAGGCGGGACAGTCCTGGCCGTCCAGCTCATTCAGTAGCGGCTTGTGTTCGAACAGCTCAAGCTGGCTGGGCGCCCCCGCCATATGCAGAAAGATCACGCGCCGCGCCTTGGCGGCAAATTGCGGCGGCAGCATGGCCAGTGGCTGCGCCGCCGGTCGAGCGAAGTCCAGTCGCATATCGGTGCCGGCGGTCAGCGTCGCGGCCGGCGCAGCGCACAAGGTTCTTTGCGCCATCGTGCCTAGAAACATCGCGCCCAAGCCACTCACACAGCTGCCTAGGAACTCACGGCGGGTCTGCGCCTGGATCAGCCGCCGCTGCAGTTCGTCATTGAGGTCAACTGAGAGGTCGAATGGCGTCATGAGTATTACCTGGTCAGCGCAGCGTCAAGATTCAACAAGACACCGGCCGTGGCGGTCCACGCTGCCCGTTCGTCCAGCGAATATTTTTGCCTTCCCTCGCGCAGTTTCGCATAGAACCGCTCCAGAACGGCCAGTTCATCGGACGCAAGATCCCGAGACAATACGCGTCGCCCGCCCTCGTTGAAGCGTGCCGCGCGCATCGCGCGATCGTCGCCTCGATGCATCGTCGCAGCGGACTTCGACGCCGCCCGCAGCATGCACTGCGCCAAGGCGCGACTGGCCTCTTGATAGACGGGGTCATTGAGGGTCACTAGCGCTTGTAAAGGCGTGTTGGTTGGAATGCGTCGCGGAAGGCTTACCACATGGTCGGCCGCATCGAATGTCGCCAGACTAGGATACAGAGCGCTGCGCTTAAGATAGGTGTATATCGAGCGGCGGTAGCGGTTGGGACCCTTGGCGTCTTTCCATTGATCCTCGTTGTAAACGGTCATCCACAGTCCCTTTGGTTGTGGAGGCATCACGGGTGGACCGCCGAGGGTGGTATTGAGCAAGCCACTTGCGAGCATGGCCTGATCGCGCACCATTTCCGCGCTGAGTCGCTGCATGGGGCCACGTGCCAGCAGGCGATTACGCGGATCCCGCGCCAACATAGAGGGCGTAACTTTAGCGGACTGTTTGTAGGTTGCGCTGGTCACCAGTTCGCGCAATAGCGCCTTCATGTTCCAGTGGAGATCGAGTTGAAAATGCCGCGCCAACCAATCCAGCAATTCGGGGTGGCTCGGCGGCAATCCCGCGCTACCAAAATCCTCCAGCGTCTCAACCAGTCCGGTGCCGAATAATTGCTCCCAGTAGCGGTTTACGGCGACTCGGGCCGTGAGCGGTTGATCCGGCGCAAAGAACCAATTCGACATAGCCAGCCGATTGCGCGGCGCATTAGGCGGCAACTTGGGAAAGATTCCGGGAACATCCGGTTGCAGCGGTAAACCAACCTTGGTGAGCAAATTGCCGCGTTCAAATTCCAACGTCTGGCGCTGCTCATAGTGGGCTTGTTCCACCATGACGGGCAAAGAGACGCTGGGTATTTTTTGCATTTTCGCTTCGATGTGGGTCAGTTCCGCGAGCCGCGACATCAGGGCATGTTGCTCTGCCGGATCGGCCCACCGGTCATCAGCGCTCATGTAAAGACGAACGCGCTTCGGCGAGGCTGGTCGAGCATCGATATCCTGATTGTTAAGGAGCTGTACCTTGAGGCGACTTCCCGGAGGTAGCTGCAAGGGGCTTTGCGGAACCGCGATGATCCAGCGCGTCTGGAATAGCTTCGAATTCGCGGCAAATCCGCTGTGGCCGCCGAGCGGAATATCATTGCTCTCCCGAAAGACATCCGGCGGTTCAACGGCGCGCTGCAAATTGGGCGCGGAATCGGGCAAAAGATACCGGAATACGACTTTTTCCTCGTGCCCGCCGGGCGCTACCACCCAAACATCAATTCGATCGACCAGAAAGCCATTTTCCGGTGAGTGACGCGCAGTCGACGAATTTTCGGTAGGGGCTTCGATACACAAGGCCGTTACCCGTTCGCCAATCGGCACCGTGCGCAAGTCGAATACGGATCGCAGGGGAATAGTGCCCGCCGCGAGGACGCCACCGTGGTCTTCGTTAAGCGGTAACAGCTGCGAATCTCGACGCGCCTTTTTGAGATCTGCGGCGGCCCCGGTAATCGCGCCCGCATAGAATTTCTTTAAGCCCTGCGCAGAAAGGTGTTCCGGATCCGGGTTCCTGCCTCTGCGCTGCGCGCGCTCGAGTTGTGATAACTCCCGTTCCAGGGCTGGAATCTCGTTCACCATACCCCTAGCGATGGGCAGCGCGTGCCATGTCGAATTCGCCTTCCGCGCGCGCGTTTCATCGACGATGTCATGAAGCAATTGCGATTGTCGATCAGTGAGCTGCACTACTTCGTTCAGGTGAGCGGCTTGCTTGGGCACTCGTAGAATGGGCGCGTCCGACTCCAGATCCGCATCTTGCGAAGTATTAAAGTAGGCGAGAAACTTGTAATACTCGGCATGTCTGATGGGATCGTATGGATGTGAGTGGCATTGCACGCAATTCATGGTCAGGCCATTCAGCACCGACCAGGTTGTCGCCACCCGATCCATCACCGCCACCAGACGAAATTCTTCATCATCCGTACCGCCCTCATCGTTGACCGGCGTGAGACGCTGAAATGCCGTCGCGATCCGATCGGCAAAGCTTGGATGAGGAAACAAATCCCCGGCTAGCTGCGTGATGACAAAACGGTCGTAAGGAAGATTTTGGTTGAAGGCATCGATCACCCAATCCCGATAGGGCCATGCCGGGCGGTCAGCGTCTTTTTCATATCCCCGGCTGTCGGCGTACCGGGCCAAGTCCAACCACAGCGAGGCCCATCGCTCGCCGTAACGCGGCGAGGCCAGCAAGCGATCGACTTGCTTTTCATAGGCATCCGCCGCCTTGTCGGCCAGGAATTCGGCTAGTACTTCCGGCGTGGGCGGTAACCCCGTCAAGTCGAAGGACGCGCGACGCAGCAGGGTTTCTTTGGTTGCCTCGGGCGAAGGTTCGAGGCCCTCTCGTTCCAGCCGGGCAAGGATAAAATCATCCAGTGGTCGGATGGGCCATTGACCCTGTTTCACCACGGGCAACGCCTGCGGTTTGGGTGCGACAAAAGCCCAATGCTCGTCCCAGTGGGCACCCTCCTTGATCCACTGCTTGAACAGCGCGATTTGTGGTGGGCTAAGTGGCGGCGCGTGGTAAGGCATGCGCACGTCCGGCTCGTTCGAAGTAATTCGAGCAATGAGCTCGGAGGCTTCCGGGTGACCCGGAACAATGGTGGGTCGACCGGAGGTGCCTTTGCCCAATGCCTCATCGCGGTAAATGAAGGAGACGTTATTTTTCTGTCGCACACCGCCATGGCAGGACACACAAGTCTGATTCAGGATGGGGCGGATATCGCGGTTAAAATCCACCAACGGCGCCGGCGACTTGTGTGACGAGCTGTAGTGTGCAACGGCCAGGGCACCGGCCAGCGCAAACCCTACGCACAGTCGCGCCGGGGTAATTCCGTAGTTACTTCCGATGAAGGCCTGGATAGCCAAGTCAACAGGCCTCAGCCGGTACGTCGCTCGAGGGTCGCCCGAAACCGATATCGATCCGGATGATAGCGCGAGGTCTCGAGGCTGATCGGTAGGCCGTCCTGCGCGGTTGTGACGCAGTTCATGCGCAACAAGCCGCGCCCGATTTTGACTCCGAGCAGTGTGGCATCGTCCGGGCTGGCATCGACTACCTCGACAAAGGCTTCAGCGCGAGTCGGTATGACCCCTTTCGACTCCAGCGCCGCGTAGATCGACCCCGTAAAATCGAAGTTCGCAGGCCACTGCACTCGACTGAGCGGCATACGTAGACGTTCAATGGCGGTCGGACGATCATCGAGCATGCGCAATCGGGAAAGATCCAGGAGCGGCGATCCGGCCGCAACGCGCAGCGATTCTGCCTCATCGATGGTCGCTTCGCGTTTATCCAACGTTAGGATGCGCGAGGAGGCAGTGAGCCCACGTTGCCGCGCCATCTGGGTAAATCCTATCAACGTGTTGAGCGGTTCACTGACCGGGCCGCCCCGGACCTGCCAGCCGCGTCGTTCATCGGGCTCCAATACGCCGTTTTTTGCCAGCGCTTGCAGCGCGCGCCGCACCGTGAGCCGAGCGAATCCGAGCGCTTCTGCCAATGATCGCTCCGAGGGAATACGTTGTCCCGGCAGCAATGTGCCTTGGGCAATTTCGCGCAGCAACGCATCGGCACACGTTTCATATAGCGAACGGGTGCTGAGTCGGGCTAGCGGCGACTCGGTGGATCGACGATGAGGCAGCTGCCGCGCCGTCTGCGCAGGCCGGCTACCCATCTGGTTCACTATGGTCTACTATGGTTGTCATTGAAACACACTGGGTCGGCGCGCAGTCGAAAACTTATTTTACGGCAGTCGCTCGTGAATTGCTCGCCCAACAACTTAAAGTCAGCCAGGAGATCGTCGTGACGACGAGTTCGTCGCGGTTAGCGCTGGATATTGTTAACCAGCCGGCGGCGGTGGCGCGCACCCTGGCATACCATAGCGGCCCCGGACGCCTTGCGCTCCAAGAAGCCGCGCGGCTGATCCGTGCGGCGCCGCGCATTGTCATCGTCGGTATGGGGGCATCGCTCAACGCTTCCATAGCTGCCTTGGAAAATGCGCTTTGTACCCATGGCAAAGACGCGCTGGCAGTCGAGGCGGGAGAGCTGCTGCACTATCGGCGCGGACTGTACCAAGACGCGACCTTCGTGGTGGTTTCACGTTCGGGCGAGTCGGTAGAGATCGAGCGCTGGTTGGCCGCCAACGCCGGGCGCATGCCCGTCATCGGGGTTACCAATGTCCCGCACAGCACGCTCGCTCGCGCCGCGACGGTGACCCTCGATCTACACAGCCCCCCCGACGGCTCGGTAGCGATACAATCATACGTCGCCACCCTAGTTAGCCTGAATCTCTTGGCAATGGCAGCATTCAATCGCCTGGATAACGCACTGCGCGAGGTCGAAGCGCTGCTACCGGCCTTCGCGCATCTGGTCGCATCCCAGGGCCAAGAGAACTGGGATTCGTTCCTAATACCGCCTGGGCCGCTCTATGTGCTTGGACGGGGCCCTTCGCTGGGGTCGGCGTTACAGGGCGCTCTATTGTTCGGCGAAGTGGCCAAGGTGCCTGCCGTGGGCATGGCGGTTGCCTCGTTCCGCCACGGACCCATCGAAGTGGTCGATGCGCAGTTCAAAGCGCTGGTTTTGGCGCCGATCGGGGCTACGCAGGCATTGAATATCGGGCTGGCCGCCGATATCGCCCGCTTCGGCGGCAGCGTGCGCATCATCGGACCGCCAGCCACCGACCAGGCCGGCATTGCCTGGATTCCAACACCAACTTGCTCGGACACGTTGGCTCCTTTGTTCGAGGTAGTGCCGCTGCAAACGGCCTCGCTACGTTTGGCGGAGCTTTGCGGGGTCGCGCTAGATAAGTTCCGCTACACCCCGCAGGTCGCGCGCGACGAAGCGACCATGAAACTTTAAGCAACAGCGGCGGAGTGGCATCCCCGGAGCACCGACCCGGGACCGCGCCGGTGGTAGCGATCCGGCGTGTTTCTGGAGCCGCAAAACGACTGCGCCCTCCCTGGTGTTTTCGGTTCTTTTTTGGTTTTTTTTGGTTGCTATTGGTCTAATACTGCACTAGTCTCGGCGATAACGTCTCGGCAACTCAAGCGGTGTTCCATGACCCCCATTGCGACCGGCGGAGTAAGCGCTGCGGCTCGTAGGCGCCGCTTGCAACAGCGCTGGGTGCTCGGGATTGACGTAGGCGCCACCAATATTCGCGCCGGCCTGGTCGAAGTGCGCAGCGGGGAAATTCACTGTGCGCAGGCCACCCAGACCGAAGCCACTGCAGGAAAACTTTCTTCGTTGCGACGTCTAGCGCTGCTGGCCGGCCAGGTCGCATCTGCCGGCAAAGACCGCGGGCTTGCCGCAGCGCACGTGGGCGTGGGAATTCCAGAGCTGGTCGGATGCCGCGGTGAGATCGAGAGCCATTGCGCTCTTCAGTGGAATTCCAAGGATGTTCGCGAAACGCTACAACGACAGGGTCGCGTGACCATCGAATCCGACGTGCGGGCCGCGGCACTAGCGGAAGCCCGCTTGGGCGCTGGGCGTGGCTTTTCTGTGTTTCTGTACTTGAGCGTCGGCACCGGTATCAGCTGCACCTTGGTGTTGGATGGCAAGCCCTACGCGGGGGCGCATGGTCACGCCATTTCATTTGCGAGCGGCTCGACACTTCGCATAAACGATGCGCAGGGACGCGTGGCCTACGCGCCATTAGAAACACAGGTCGCCGGGCCCGGACTTCTGCAGCGTGCGCGCGCTGCCGGCAGCACTCAGGCCGATAGCCTCGCCGTCTGCCGCCGTGCAGGCCAGGAGGAAGGCGTCGAGCGCGAGGTGGTGGATGCCGCTGCCACCGAACTCGCCGTGCACGTCGCAATTGTCGCTAATGCCACCGATCCGGCGCTGATCGTCATGGGCGGCGGGCTGGGATCTTCGCCCGGGCGCTACTGGACGACGTTTCGCGCGGCCATGCGCCGTCACCTATGGGGCCCCAACGCCGGCCGAATTCCCATTCGCCGCGCGGCACTGGGGTCGCATGCGGGCCTCATCGGCGCGGCCCTTGCGGCCGCTGAGGCGGTTGGATCGTGATTCAATCTGGACGATGAAGGGAGACGATTATGAGTCGGCGCGCACCGGTCGTAAGGTATCGTTGCCTTTCAAATCGAAAGCCAGCAAGCCTATCGACTTGTGGTTCAATGCCTGCCCGTAACATCGCCCATACGACGGATGCCCATGTTAAGTGCTAACCGCCCCGCCTCTGCCGTGCTCAGCAGCCGACTCATCGTTGCGCTGATCTTCGCCGTTTTCTTCTGCATTTCATTTCTGACCAATATCTTAGGTCCTCTCATCCCCGATATCATCCATGATTTTCATGTGTCCCTGGCCACTGCGGCCATCCTGCCGTTCTGCTTTTTTATCGCCTACGGCGTCATGTCGGTCCCGTCAGGATTCTTGGTCGAATTGTGGGGTGAAAAGCGACTGATGATCATCGCCTTTTTGGTGGGCACGATGGGCGCCCTCGGTTTCGCGATTTTTCCGACTTATCAAGTGGCAACCGTGTCCTTATTTGCCATCGGTGCTGGAATGGCCGCCTTGCAAGTGGCCATCAACCCGCTGCTGAGGGTGGCGGGAGGGCCCGAGCATTTTGCGTTCAACTCCGCCTTTGCCCAATTGATTTTTGGTTCCGCCTCGTTCGTGAGCCCCTTAGTGTATGCCTACCTGGTAAGCCATGTTGGCCACACGAATCCCGGGGATAGCTCGCTGCTCGCCTTGCTGACGCAATTGACGCCGTCGCAGTTGCCGTGGGTATCGATCTATTGGTTATTCGCCGCCTCGACGGCGCTTCTTGCGCTCGTCATGCTGATGGTGCGACTGCCGGTGGTGGAGCGAACCGCAGAAGAAGCGGCCGGAAGCCTTGCCATGTACCTAACGCTGCTCAAGAGCCGCACGGCCTGGTTGTACTTCATGGCCATCTTCGTCTACGTCGGGTCGGAACAAGGCACGGCAGACTGGATATCCGAGTTTCTTGCCAGATACCATCACCTCGATCCGCACGTGGATGGTGCTGCTGCCGTGGCCTATTTTTGGGGCCTGCTGACCGCAGGATGCCTGGCCGGGATGCTATTGCTCAAGTTTGTCGATAGTCGGCGGGTGCTTATCGGCTTTTCCTTGGGCGCGCTCGCGGCCCTGACCGTAGCTCTGTTTGGTTCCGCGCGTATGGCCGTCTACGCATTTCCCTGCGTGGGATTGTTCGCCTCGATCATGTGGCCAGTGATCGCCTCGCTCGGCCTGAACTCCGTACCGCGTCATCATGGGGCATTCGCCGGAATTCTGTGCACCGGCATCATGGGCGGCGCCATCGTGCCACTCATCATTGGACAGCTTGGCGATCGGTGGGGATTGCGCACTGGCATGTTGGTGCTATACGTCACCTTTGGATGCATTCTCAGCATTGGGTTCTGGGCACGTCCGCTGGTCAGCAATGCGCTGCTCGGCGCCAAGCCTGCGGACCTGCCTTTGCACGCGAGTTGATGCGATAGATGCGCCTGCCAGAACCCATATCGGCGATGATCTTCGATTGCGATGGCACGCTGGTCGATAGCGAGCCCATTCACGCTGCCGCCATAGCTCAAATTTTAGTCGAATGCGGTGTTGAAATATCGGCTGAGCTCATCTTGCAGCGCTATACCGGCTGCGACAACGGCACGCTCCTGCGGCGCGTCGGCAAGCAGCACGGCATCAGCTGGCCAGCCGACATCGAAGTGCGCATCGAGGAGGCCAGTCATACGCTATTGTCCGACGCCAAAATTCCTTTGCCGGAGGATCCGTTGAAGGGGAGCCCTTTCGCGATGCCCGGAGCGCTGGCGCTGCTCGATGAATTGCGGACTCGCGGAATTGGCTTGGCCGTGGCATCCAACTCGCGCCATCGCCTGGTTGAGGTCATGCTGCTACGCGCGCACCTGACGGAGTATTTTGGTAAGCGACTTGCAACGCGCGATCTCGTGGAACACCCCAAGCCGGCTCCGGACCTCTACCGTCTGGCCGCTGAGCTGTGCATGGCCGTACCCGAATCTTGCGTCGCCGTCGAGGATTCGCCCGCGGGTGTGCGCGCCGCGGCCGCGACCGGAATGACCGTCATCGGCTACCGTTCAACGCGCAGCATCATTTCCGCGCACGAATTGGCAAGCGCCGGTGCGCTCACCGTCATAGAACATTTTAATCAACTCGAAGTAACACTATGCAACCAACTTCATCGTCCCAATACGCCCCCTCCCCTCGACCAACCTATGACGCGCCGACCCTGATCCGTCATGCGACGGTGCGTCGCCATATCTGGGGCGATGTCGAATCGCGCCGGGTCGCCGACTGGCTGTATGCCTCAACCGATAAATTGCACGTCCTGCTATTTGGGCTGGCGGCCGGAAAATGGTTCAAGCATTCGCCAGCGTATCGAACCGTTTTTGGCGCCGATGAAGTTCTGTTCGTGCTCGGTGGCTCCATGTTGGCCTCGAATCCGCAAACGGGCGAAGTGTTGAGCTGCGAGAGTGGCGATTCGCTCTTTTTCCGGCGCGATACCTGGCATCATGTGTACGCACAAGGCAGCGAACCGCTGCGCGTTCTGGAGTTCTTCGCTCCGCCGCCTGCCACGGGCACGAGCGGCGCGTACGCGGCCCAGCGGCCTTATCTCGACACCACGCGATACACGCGCGACGATCTGCTGGGCGGGCTCAAATCGCCACCGGCCACCACGCTGCACCGGGTGACTCGTGATGCCTATACACTGCGAATGGAGGGTGAGTTGGTGGTGGGGATCATCGCGAGCACGGAACACCTGACGGTGGCGCATATCGCTGTGCCAGCGGGCGCTGAGGGCGGCGTGACCCGACATGCTGGCGACGCATTGATCTTTGCACTGGACGGCGAACTCATGATCCGCACTACGTGGCAGAATGAATCCAACACGGTCGAAATGGGTCCGCGTGATGCGGTCTTCCTGCCGCAGGGATCGTCCTACGAAATACTGAATTTCGCCGGTCCGGCCAACGCGCTGCTCGGCACGGCGCCCGGGTATTTGCCGTGAGGCGGGACGCAGCGCTATTGAAGCCGGCGGCCTCGGGACGCGCCGGCTGGTGGTTGATGTGTTGTCTGTGTCTGGTGCTTTGGGGAATTTGGGGTTTCTTGTCGAAGTTGCTGGCCGATGCCATCGGCGCAGTGGAAGCACAAATCCTGTTCACACTTGGTATGGCGCCCGCTGCGCTGGTTGCCGGCGCGAGCGTGAAGTGGCGCGGGCTCGCCAGCAGTCGGCGAGGCGTGACTTATGGACTCCTAAACGGCCTGTTGACCGCGGCCGGCACGCTGTGCTTTTTCAAGGCGCTGGCGCTCGGTCCGGCATCCATCGTCAGTCCTATGATCGCAGTGTACCCCTTGGGAACCGTGGCACTGGCCATGCTGTTTCTGCACGAGCGGATTACCGTGATCCAGGGGCTGGGCGCCGTGTGTGCCGTAGCCGGACTGGCGCTGCTGTCGTGACAGAATTTTCGACAGGTAAACAATGAGTCTTGCCGTGTCGTGGCTAGCACTTGCCGGCATCGCCATCATGGCTTGGGGTGCTGTCGGCTTTTTGCAAAAGATATCGGCGACCTTGTTGCATCCCTCGGTGCTGCTGCTGTGGGTGATCGTCGGGCTTTTGTTGGGCTCGGTGGCGCTGCTTGCGTGGTTGCCCGCGGTCCGCCCGACCATGAGCGCCTCCATTCTCATCCTGGGGTTGGCGTGTGGCCTAACCAATGCAGTGGGTTCCTGGTGTTTGTTCAAAGCGCTGGACCGCGGCGCACCGGCTTCGCTCGCTATTCCGCTGACGGCGTTGTATCCACTCATGACGGTCGCCCTGGCAGTGGGTTTTCTGCACGAGGCCACTTCGCCACGCCAGTGGGCAGGCATTGTGCTGGCCATTCTTGGCGGCGCCTTGTTATCCTTCGAACGCGCGCCCCCAGGTAACGGCTGACGATGTCCAGGCATGCTACGGTGAGGTCCTGTTCGCGCATCGAGCGGCCCGTGTCGGTGGCATTCATTGGTGCTGGCAACGTATTGTGGGCCTACCTGCAGACGGTGGAGCGTCTGATTCCGACCGGTGAGGCAGTGCTCGGCGGCATTTACGCACGCAATCCGCGTCGTCGCGCCGAAATCGCCATGCGCCGGCCGGGTACGCGGCTATTCAACGACCTCGATGAGCTGTGGGCTGCCGACATCGATGTGATCGTTGTTATAACGCCGCCCGATTCCCATGGCACTCTCGCCCAAATCGCGCTGCGATCCGGTAAACATGTGCTGGTGGAAAAGCCTTTGGCCGCTACCGCAATTGAAGCGCGCAAGCTAATGGGGCTCGCCTCGCGCCTGCGCCGGTGGTTAGTTTGCGCCCCTTTTGTGCACCTATCGCCGACCTTCGGTTTTTTGGCGCAGCAAATCAAGCAACGCCAAATTGGCCGAGTTCATACCGCTCGCGGATTGTACGGAAACAGCGGCTCGCACTGGGCTGATTGGTACCATCGTGGCGGGGGTGGCCCGCTGGCCGATTTGGGTATTTACAACATGAAAACCCTAACCGCCCTCTTAGGTCCCGTGCACACTATTTTTCACCAGGAGGCGCACTCGGGGCGCACTAGACGCATTGGTGGTCGCAGGGTCGCACAGACCGACCCGGACACGGCGCACACGTTGTTCACCCATCGCAGCGGCGCAACATCGTTAATCGTCTCAAGTCACGCCATTGTGCGGTACGAGCGCCCTGCCCTCGAATTCTATGGCTCTGCCGGCACCATAAATTTACGCGGCGACGATTGGGACCCGCGCGGCGTCGATGTCTTTAGAGAACGGCTCGAGCGCTGGGAATGCTACGCACCCATCGAACCCACCTGGCACTGGACCGACGGCCTCGCCGATCTTGTTCGCTCACTGCGCGAAAATCGCGCACCGATCGCGGATCTCGGGCACGACATCCATCTCATTGAGCTGTTGGCAGCAGCCCAACAATCGCGACGCTTGCGCCGGCCCGTGCAAGTACGATCGACATGGCAAGGGTCAAGGCAACGCTCTGCCAACCTGCAAGGGTCGGGGCACGGTAAGTTACACGGTAAATCAGCGCTGCACGATCATACACGGCCGGCGGCGGATCAATGATTGCCTAAGACGGTTGCCAGGCGAGGCCAACCTGACCCACCCGACCGAGCCGTTCACCGCACCCGGGGTTGCACCGCTACTTGTGTGGGGCGCACCGATACTTCTTTGAAATAAACGGCGCCGCCGGTATGGTTCTGCAAGCCGATGTATCCGGAATCCTGGCGGTGCCCAGCGGCGGGTTTGCCGCTGTCCAGCGCCCGAAAAGGTACGTTTTGGCCCTCTCGGTAGTCGTTGACCTTGACACCATTGAGGCGCACCACAGTGCGTGGCCCTTGGATGAAAATTTCCATGGTGTTCCATTGACCTTGGGGTTTCGCGGCATGCACCAGCACCGGGGAGAACGAATAGATCGCGCCAGTGCGGCCATACTCATCGGGCCACTCGCCGATCTCGACTTCGTATCCGGTGTTGATGGCCTGCCACGGATCCGTGGGGATCTCGGGGATACGAATAAATACACCAGAGTCCGGCTCATGACCGGTCAGCTTGAACACCACTCGAAGGGTTACATTGGAGAATTTCTCGCCAATGTAGCTCAGCATTCCCATACCGCCTATGGTTTTCAGCAACCCATGTTCGACCACAAACGAGCCAGGCCCTACCTGTTGCCAGCCCTGCAAATCCTTGCCATTGAATAAGTAGCGCACGTCCGTGCGCGGCGCCGAGGCGCTGGCCGAGACGATGGCGTCGGCTGGAGTTGTGCCGGATGAAGCAGCATGTAGCGATTCGGCGTTACCTATAATCGTGGCGATTAAGGCGGCGCTGGCGGCAAGCGGTGCACGCCAACGCCAATGGAGTGCGAAGTTGCTGGAAAGCGAGCGCATCAGCCGATTCTCCGACCGTAGTAATCAATGGTGCCTGGGCCCTTTGCGACGCGCCCAAAGCGTTACCGGTGTAGTTTGACACTGGCAGTGCCGCAGTGCTACAAAGAATGTCCACTGCAAATAACAACGTCGACGACTTAGGGTGCAATCATGGGCGGACAAACGATGGCGCGCCGCGAAGCCATTCGACTGCTGGGCATCGCTTCGGTCGCTGCGACTTTTCCGGGATTCAGTCGATGGACTTTTGCCGGTAGCGGAACCGCGCTGGACGCGTCGGCTTCCGAGGCGGTAACTGCACCCTACCGCCCGCTGTTTTTCTCGGGCGCGCACTTTGAGTTGATCGATCGAGTCTCCGAGATGATCATTCCCGCGGACGAGACGCCCGGTGCTCGCCAGGCCGGGGTGGCCGAATTTATCGACTTCATGGTGGCCAATCGCGTGCCGATCAGTGGTGCCGGCCACATCGACGCGCCCGGCGATTCCGCAACCAGCATGGGATCGGAACTGCAGCGACAGTGGTTGGAGGGACTGACCTGGATGGACGCACACTGCCAAGCGGAATTCGGCCATGCCTTTTCAGGCTGCAGCGAGATTCAACAAAACGCGTTGCTGTCGGCGCTGGCCTATAAAGCGCAGTTCAACCGGGCAACTGCAGCCGGTCGAGAGTTCTTTCAATTGCTACGCGACTACACGGTTGCCGGATACTACACCTCGCGAATCGGCATGGAGAGTCTGGGTTTTCCCGGCCTGCGCATGTCGTGGCCCAAGCCACCCGGATGCCCGCACTTGGATGATCCCGAGCATTTGAGGCTGCGCGCCTCATGAGGACCTACGATGCCATCGTCGTCGGTACCGGTGCCGGTGGAGGCACGGCAATCAAAGCGCTGTGTGAGGCGGGGCTTAAAGTGCTGGCGCTCAATTCCGGGCCGCGCATCGAGCCGGATAGAGATTATCGCAACCACCGTCAAGCTTACGACTTGAAGTACCGCGGTTTCGGCGACCCGCAAATATTGGCCGGCCGCGCGCATCAGGAACGCTACTCGGTCGAAGAATCCGAATGCAACGAAGGGCCACGTCTGTGGGAGCACGATGTGGCGTATTCCAACGGCGCCGGCACCAACTGGTACTGGAAACGCTGCAAGGGCACCGGTGGGAAGACGAATTTCTGGGGTCGCTCGTCTTGTCGCTACGGCGACATCGATTTCAAGGCCGCAAGCCTGGACGGTTTCGGCACGGATTGGCCAGTGGATTACGCGACTATGGCACCGTGGTTCACCAAGGCCGAGCGCTATATGGGAGTGGCCAGCACCATTCAGAATCGGCCGAGCAATCCAGATGGGGACTACTTACCGCCGATGACCTGGCGTTGTTACGACTACATCGTGCAGGCGGCGGCGGCAAAAATCGGTATCCCGTATCTCCCGGACCGTTGCGCGCAGCTCACGATTGCTCACAATGGCCATCCGGCCTGCCATTACTGTGGCAATTGCAGTCAGGGATGCGATGCCGGATCATTTTATTCGCCCACTTGGTACACCCTACCGGACGCGGAAAAAACCAAGAATCTCACCCTGATCACGGATGCCTTAGTGCGGGAGGTCTTGGTCGATGAGTCCGGTCATGCCAAAGGCGTGGCCTACGTCGATCGGGAGACTCGTCGCGAGGTTGAGGTATTCGCCAAGGTGGTGGTACTGGCCGCATCTTGCGTAGAGACCGCACACATCATGTTGAATTCGCGTTCCGGCCATTGGCCCACCGGTATCGCAAACTCAAGCGGCGAATTGGGCCGAAATTTGTGCGATCAACTGTACGGCAGTCCCGGATATGGATACTTGCCACAACTGGTCGGCCAACCACCGGCACCGGACAACATTGCCAATTCCACCGTGGCGTGGATGCCGCGCTGGCAGAATCTTAAAACTCCGCGCGAAGAAAAATTTATACGTGGATATGGCATGTATATTGGCGGTGGATGCGACGAATACCCCTGGCACTATCGCCAACTAGAGGGGTTCGGCGCCGGCTATAAACGCGAAATCAAACGCTATTACCCAGCGACCATCGGCGGTTTGATTCAGGCGCCGTCATTGCCGAGTCCGACCAACTATGTCGATCTCGATCCTGAGAAGAAAGATATTTTTGGCATTCCGCAGCTGCGATTTCATTTTCAGTGGGGAACCAACGAACTGTTGATGTGGGAACATGCAAAGCAAGTGATGGTCGATTTATTTCGGACCGCGGGTGGGGAAATGTGGGGCGCGGACACGACGCCGAATCGACCCGGGACCAGCTTGCACGAGACCGGTGTTTGTCGCTTTGGGTCAGATCCAAAAACTTCGGTAACCAACCACTGGGCGCAGACGCACGATGTGCCCAACCTCTATATTTGCGATGCGAGTATTTTTCCGAGCCCCACCGACAAGACGACGACCATGCCCATCATCGCCTTCGCGATGCGTACCGGCGACTACATACTCAAGAATTTCAAGAGTGGCGTGCACCGTCGCGCCTAAGCGCTGGCTGCCACGTAGGACTAAAGCGGCACACGATATGCGGCTACTCTAACTGACCACCAGATAGGTCGCATATTGCTGATCCGCGATAGCCGTGAACGGCTGCAGCCGCATGGAACCTGCGGCATGTCGCACTTCCCAGGTCTGGGCATCGATTCGATTGGCCGCTAGCAATTGAGCGCGGGTGACCGTGGGTAATTCGCCGACAATAGGCATGAGTACCAACGGACCGCACAGCAGCGCCACAATATTCGGGTGTTGGCCGTCAAGGGGTTCGAGCCGTAAAGTCAGCGGCAGGTCCAAATCGATTCGATCGCCGGGCAGCCAACGCCTCCTGAGCGCCAAAAATTGCCCCGCGACGGGCACGCGAGTAGCGCGCTTGCCATTGATGGCAACCGTCGCGCCGCTCGCCCACTGCGGAATGCGCAAATGAAGTGTGAAATCGGCCGGCATCGATGCGTCAATTTTCAATTGCACTGCGCTCGACCAGGGATATTGACCGGTCTGCGTCAGTGACACGTGAGCGGCGCCCTGACTCCATTTCACTGTCGATGGGATGTATAAATTGACGTACACCGCCCCGGGGGCGCGGAAGTAACTGTTGATTCGATAGTCTGCCGCCACCTGTGGCATGGTTCCGGAGCAGCACGGCCATCGATGATCGGAATAAATTTTTCGTCCGTGATTGTTGCAATCGGAGTAATAGAACGTGCTGCCGTCGGCCATCATTGGTTTGGCGCCCAAGATGGTGTTGTACATGACGCGTTCCATGCTGTCGCCGTAGCGTGCATCACCGGTTACCCGTAAAAGGTAACGCGTTAGCTTGAAGTGCGCATAGGATCCGCAGGGCGTCTCGAAACTGTTGTGCGTTCCCTCGTGCGTAGCTTGGATGCTGTTGGCAACCTCCGGTGAATTCGGCTCGAACAAGGTTTCGCCCGGTCCCCATCCGCCGGTGGCAAATGATTGTGCGGCCAACATGTCGAACCCGTTTTTTGCCGCTCGCAGGTAAACTTCGCTGCCCAAGGTCAAATAGCCCTGCATGGCCGACGATAGCGCGTTGACATAGCTATAGGCGTGCTTGCCGGCCAGAGCCGGTTTGCCCGCGGCCAGAGCATTGAAGTAGTCATTGTCCAAGTACGCGACGCCCATGGCGCGATAGCGCTCGCCCGCGCCGCGCTGATAGGCCAGAAACAGATTTTCCGCATTCGTATACGATTCATCCCAGGTATACGATTCATCGCCGTAAGGTCGCCAAGCGATGAAGCGGTCCACCGACTTGCCCGGCAGAAAGGGGATTGCCGCCTCGGTGGTGCGATCGAGAATGGCAAACGCGTCCGGATCCCCCGCCCAGTAGTGCGAATCCATGAGACCGCATACCAGCTTGTCATGACAATAAGCAGGGAATCGATTCCGCTCGTAAAACTTACCGGAGATGGTCTGTGCGTACAATCGATTCAAGCGTAGTACTTTCTCCTTGATGGCCGGCGTGCCGGTAATCGCGTAGGCACGTGCCAACGCGGATACCCACTGACCGAACGTGGCCGCCGGCGCAAATCCCGTGTCGATGTTGTGATAGTCAAAGTTGGGATCGTAGTGATACCAACCACCCAGGTCGATGCCCGGTGCAGGCTGATCCGCCATTTGCCGAAACGGCTTCAGCATGCTGTCCTCGTCAAGCCCCATCAGTACGGCGGTGGTTGCACGCAGCTGTTGCTCCTGCAGCCCATCCGCCAAACTAACCGCGTCATATCGGAACTCATCGAGCGGCGCTCTGAGTCGATCGGCGCCAAGCGCAAGGGAGACCTGCGTTCGAGCGGCCAATGCACCGAGAGAAGC
Organism: Gammaproteobacteria bacterium; assembly: GCA_025359565.1. Taxonomy (GTDB): domain Bacteria; phylum Pseudomonadota; class Gammaproteobacteria; order Steroidobacterales; family Steroidobacteraceae; genus Bog-1198. The sequence goes on from JANYFY010000021.1 coordinate 115,777, forward strand.
CAGCGAAGCCGACCTTAGGAACGAGCGACGGGAATTCGAGGTTGGCATGGGCATAGGCATTCTCCAAAAAAGGCCATTGGATTCGCTCAACCGTCATGCGCGAGCGCCGCCATTCAGATTACACTAGCATGCCGCTCGTGGCATGCCTCATAGCCGCTTTATTCGATGCCAATGACACTCGCTTGGAGGGTACTAGCAATCATTTTGCTGAGTGTCCACGTTGCCTTAGCCGCGGACGCGTCCAACGAGTCGCCCGAGGGGGTGCATCAAGCACCCATCGCCGTCGTGGTCGACACGCGCAAACCCAGCACGCCGTTCCCGCATTATTGGGAGCAAATGTTCGGCTCTGGCCGCGCTGCCTTGGCGCTGCGCGACAGCTACCGTCAGGATGTCCGCCTGGTCAAGTCGGTGGTGGACTTTAAGTACGTACGCTTTCATGCAATTTTCCATGACGAGATCGGACTCTACGACGTAGACGCCGCCGGCAAGGCCGTCTATAACTTTTCCTATATTGATCAGATTTACGACGGGCTGCTGGCGCTGGGTGTGCGGCCCTTCGTCGAGCTGAGCTTTATGCCCAAGAAATTGGCACGCGATCCCAACAATATATTTGGCTTTTGGTATCAGCCGTACATCTCCGAACCGAAAGACTATGCGCAATGGGACGCCATGCTGCAGGCGTTCGCGCAGCATCTGATCGAGCGCTATGGCATCGAGGAAGTGGCTCAATGGTATTTCGAAGTATGGAATGAGCCCAATGGGGGTTTTTGGGGTGGAAAACCTTACCAACCCACGTACTTCGAACTCTACGATCATAGCGCACGGGCGCTGAAAGCCATCAGCCGGCGCCTGCGCGTTGGAGGCCCATCCACGGCCCAAGCGGCGTGGGTGCAAGACTTCATTCAACACTGCCACGAGCATCATGTGCCGGTGGATTTTGTCTCCTCGCATGTCTATGCCAACGATGACCCGCAGGATGTGTTTGGAAACACCATTCCCGTGCCTCGCGACCAAATGGTGTGCCGGGCAGTTCGAAAGGTGCACGACGAAATTCAGCGGTCACCACTTCCTGCGGTGCCGCTGATCTGGTCCGAGTACAACGCCAGCTACGCGAATGAACCCAACGTGACCGACACGGTGTACATGGGTCCTTGGCTGGCGGCCACCATCAGTCAATGTGACGGGCTGACGGAGGCCATGAGTTACTGGACTTTCTCCGATGTGTTCGAAGAGAACGGTGTCGTCAAATCCACCTTCTATGGCGGATTTGGCCTATTGGCGGAGGACAACATTCCAAAGCCCGCCTTCAATGCCTTTGCGTTGTTGCACCGCTTGGGCGACCGACGTCTTTCGGTGGATTCAGATGCGGCGCTTATAACCCAACGGCGCGATGGCACGCTCGTAGTGGCGCTGTGGAATTACGCACCGCCGGATGGTACCGGTGCGAAGTACACCCCCGCCGGTTCGTCGCGGCGGCCAAAGACTTTTTTGCTCCAATTGAAGCAAACAGGCCTCCTGAAGCGGCCGGAGCCGTTGAAGCGTCCAGCGCCCGCTGCTCGCGCACGGGTGTGGCGCCTGGACGCTGACCACGGCAACGTCATGAAAGCCTATGATGCGCTCGATCGACCCGTCCATCCCACTCCGGCGCAATTACCGCAGCTCAAGAAAGCTGCACAATTGCCATCGCCGGAGAATTTGCGGATCAACGATGGTCGACTGAGCCTAGAGATACCGGCTCAGGGCCTGGTATTGATCGAAATACGCTAGGGCCGCTCGGGGGTTTGGCGGCCGGCCAGGCGCTGGTCCTCGCCTACGCGCGTCATTGCCTGCGCGAAACATTCCTTCGCGATGCGGCATAGCACCAGCGATTGTTCCCAGCGATCCGATTCCTCAAGCCCCGCGAATGTTCTGGCGAAGTAAATATCCGCCGCCAATAGTTCGGGTGCAAACCAAATGACGTCGTGCGCATCTGGGTCGCTGAGGAATCCGGCGAACGCCTCGGTCCACATCGAGCGATAATGCGCCACGTATGGATGCCGATCGACATCGCCGTCGCCCACATCGACTTGGATGCAGCCGGGATTTTCTATTCTCCCATGTAGAAATCGCGTTTTATGCAGAATCGGCGCGATGAATTTCATCTTGCTTTCGAATCCGCCGTACACGAATTCGCAACCCGTGTACCAGTTGGAAAAATCGCCATTGAAACGCAGCTCCGGGAAACGCTTGGCGAATTGCACCGATCTCCAGGGGTCTTGAAAAATCGTGGCCGGATGAGTTTCCGCGAACATCGGAATCCCCACTTGCAGAGATGCCTCTAGCACCGCCTCGATCAATCGGAACGCCTCTGAGTCATCTTCCAGTCCCCAGCCGATATGCAGCGTCAGGCACTCGAGACCCGCGTCGTGGGCCTCCGGCGGACGTTGTCAAGGTAGTTGTCGCATAAATCATGTTACTTAAGCAGCCCTTTGCAGGGTGATTTCGGTGTCAGTTTCTCCTTTAATATCGATTTCATCGGGATTCAAGTAGACGACGTCGATACGTCGCCAATTTCGGATTGATCGCCTCCCACGCAGCGCATTCTTGGCGCGCGCACGTTCTTTTTTTAGCACACCGCGCGCTTGAATAAATAGGCTGCGATAAATGGTCTCGTGGCACACGCGCATGCTCTCGTCGTCGGGAAACTCATCCGAACGGCCTGACTCACCGGCGGCGACCCCACGCGAAATGTCCTCGCGCTCCCTCAGCGTCAGGGTCAAAATCCCACGAATGCGAGCGCTTGGCGCAATGCCTCCGCGCCGTGCCAACAATCCCCGCATTGATCCATGATCGCGACCGAAGGCTCGGGCGATTGCCCTCACGTGATAGCCGGCTCGCCACCGAGACCCCCTATCGACTCGTTCAGCCGCGCTCAAACCCGGAGGTCCATAACGTCTCATAACACCACCTTCGAAAATATCGATTACAGTAGATGAGGTTGCGTCGACCCATTGTGCCGGCAACTTAATGGGAAGGATTAAGATAACCCGCACCTTCCTGCTGTCGATTTTCTGAACCTCGGAAATCATCAGTTGCGATATATCTATTGATGATATATTGTTGCATGCTTGATGAGCCAATGGGCCGCCTTCTGGATTACGACCATCGACATTACTGGCTCATCAACGGTTGGAGTGTCCGTTTTCGAATCGCGGAAATCGAGGTCAGCGAGGCGCGGCCGCATGGCATCAAGTACTCGTTCACGTTGCATGACGTGGATGGAACCCGCTTGCTGGGATACGACAACGCACACGGTGTGCCGCGTGCGCAGGAGTATGACCACCGGCATCGCTTTCGGCGCACCAGGGAGCTGGTGGCGTACGAGTTTCGGGGTGCCGATGAGTTGCTCTGCGATTTCTTCACAGCTATCGAACGGGCCTGCGCCGAAGAAAGTTGTGCTTTTGAGTTCGAGGCCGACGAGATCGAGTTGGAGACTGAGGAGGACGATGATGCGCAAGTCCATGACTGAGTTGAAAGAGGAAATGCGTGCGGTAGCACGAGGCGAACGGCGGGCTTCCCCGCTGCCGGCGGCGCCCCTGCTCGCCGCTTTATCGCGAGAAGCGCTAGATCTCTTAGGCGTCTTGTTGCGCGAGCACCCGGCGAACGTGACCGAATTGGTGACGCTCACCGGTCGGGCTCAGTCGAACATCTCCCGCTCGCTGCAACTGCTCGCAAAACATCGTCTGATTCGGCTCGTACGCGAGGGACGTGAAATCCGCCCGGAGGCTATTGCCAAGAGCGTGCGCGTGGATCTCGCGACGGGCACTTATGAGACGACTCCCCTCTCAGAAACGGCGGCAGCCTAAGGACGCGGTTGCCGACCGTTACTGCAGCTATCTTTCGCGAAGATCATTCCCGAAAATGATCCGGAATTGTGTTGTAGATAATCTGATCGAGTGGTTGGAGTATTGGGACGAGTGCCTCACCTTAGGAGGAACGCCAGGGAGCGATTGATGAAAAATGCGACCCTTGTGTATGGCCTGCTCGTAGGGACGATGATAGGAACTTCGGTCAACGCTGTGGCACCCGTCACGTTGCCTAGCGAGGATCTCATTCCGCCCTCTTCGATCAAACTGGAGCGAAGAGTTGAGCCTTGGTGCCCCGGTGATTGTGCGGTGGGAGTTCCGTTTGTCGCCAGTTAACGCAAGGGGGCTCAAGTCCTTGTATTTGTGGGCGCGCATCATGCCTTCCAACCCCACAGCCCTACGATGAGGGCGGTAAAGGCCGCGTTCGCTCAATTTCAGCCGGCAGTGGTCATCTTGGAAGTTTTTCCCACAGCTTGGCCCGAAGTACCAGAACCCACTTGGCCTGACGTTCCCGACCCTACCCGCCGGGAAACAGTGCGGACCTATTTGAGTGAATCGGCCGCTGGCGCCGATGGACCGGGAAAAGACAAGCCGAAGAGCTCGGTCGGGAACGGCTGGCCCGGCCGGATAGAAAGCAAGGCAGAAGGAGCGACTGACGACAAGCGAGTGAGAATGCGAGGATCGGAAGGGCGCCGAACACTGCGCTAGAGGCCCTAACTGGCTATCAAGAACCCTGTTGCATCAAGGATCGCGCT